>NZ_JBHVDF010000006.1:221753-392909 GCF_042802915.1 Nocardia sp. NPDC057440 | reverse complement strand
TCGCGCGGCTCGCGGGGCCGCCCGCGCAGGTGACCCTCCCTCTCTTCTGGCTCTCGGCCTTCCCCAGCTCCCCCCCGCCACACCCCCCCCCCCCCCCCCCCCCCCACGCCGATCAGTGCGACGAGTACCGGCACGCCCGCGGGCAGAAACAGCGAACTGAGTACGGCGGCGGCCGCACCGAACAATGCCGCGCGCGTGGTCGCCGCCCTGGCCCGCAGCGCGGGAACGACCAGGGCGAGCAGCACCGCGGGGAATACCGCATCCAGTCCGATCACCGAGGTGTCGGGAACCACGGTCCCGATCACCGCGCCGATCGCGGCGCCACCGGGCCAGGCCAAGAGCACACCGAGCCCGCTGATCCAATACGCGGCCCGCCTGCGCGCGATGTCGGGCTGTGCCATGGCCAGCGCGACGGATTCGTCGTTCATCACATGCACGCCGATCGGCCGCCGCCAGCCGGTGCCGACCACGTCTGGAATCGACAAGCCGTAGGGCACATGCCTGGCATTGACGAGTAGCCCCGCCAACGCCGCCGCGATCGGGCTGCCGCCCGCGGCGACGATGCCGATGAACAAGAACTCCGAGCCGCCCGCGAGAATCAGCACGCCGAGGACAATGGGAAGCCAGAGTGGAAAACCTGAGCTCACGGCCGTTGCGCCGTAGGAAACGCCGATCAGCGCGACCGCGACGCACACCGCCGCGATGCCAGAGAGCGTGCCCCGATCGAGTGTTCGCCATATCGAACGCATGTTTCTTATACTGAACATAGTCGAGCGGTTCGTCAATATGGTTTTCTGTTGGGCGGTCTTCTACTCGACGGGAGCGGGCATGGTGCCGGAAGAATCGACGGTGGCGACGCCGCAGGCGGTGATCGCCGCCTCGTTGCGCCGGGAACGCACGCGGGCCGGCCTGTCGCTCACCGAGGTGGCGAGCCGGGCGGGCATCGCGAAATCGACACTGTCCCAACTGGAATCGGGCACCGGCAATCCGAGTCTGGAGACGCTCTGGGCGCTGTGCGTGGCACTGGATATGCCCTTCTCGCGCCTGCTCGACCCGCCTCGCCCCAACGTCCAGGTGATTCGTGCGGGGGAGGGGCCGGTGGTGGTCGCCGAACAGTCCGACTACCGCGCCACCCTGCTCGCGGCGGCGCCGATCAGTTCCCGCCGCGACCTGTTCCGGATCACGGCCGAGCCGGGGCATGCGCGTCGATCCGACCCGCACATTCCCGGTGTCGTCGAACACGTGTTGCTCGCCACCGGCCGGGCGCTCGTCGGGATCGTCGACGCGCCGGTGGAACTGCATCCCGGCGACTACATCTCCTACCCGGGCGATGTCCCGCACGTTTTCGCGGCACTCGAACCGGGCACCTGGGCAACTCTGGTGATCGAGTACACCTGAGCCGGGCGGCCGCCGCTCAGGCGGCGCCTTCGCCGAGATACTGCAACCACACCGGGTCGAGATCGGCGGTGGTCGACAGCAGCCGCCAGTGCGGACCCTTCGGTGAGACCAGCGGTGAGCGCAGCGTCCAACCCAGCTCGCTGAGCAGCTTGTCGGCCTTGCGGTGATTGCACGGTGCGCAGCTGGCGACGCAGTTCTCCCAGGAATGCTCGCCGCCGCGACTGCGCGGGATGACGTGGTCGATGGTCTCCGCTTTGCCGCCGCAATAGCCGCATCGGTAGCGGTCGCGGTGCATGAGGGCGGCGCGGGTCATCGGAACTCGGGCTCGATAGGGCACGTGCACGTAGCTGCGCAGCCGGATCACCGACGGAATGCTGACGGCGGCTTCGGCCGAGTGGACTACAGAGCCCTCGGGATCGTGGTGGACGGTGTCTGCCTTGGCGCAGATGAGCAGGACGACGGCGCGGCGCGCGGACAGGGCGGTGAGCGGCTCGTAGGTGGCGTTCAGAAGCAGCACCCGGCGCTTCAACCAATTGGTGCCGTCGCTCGGGACGGACGCGAGATAGTGACCGTGCTCACCGTGATGGGAGGAGTCACCGTGATGAGGAATCTCATCGGTGCGATGTGCACCCGGATAGTGATCGGACAAAATGTGCAGCGGAGTAGCCCCCGACCCACGATTGTGGACGTCGGCGGGCTGGAGTTGTCGGTGCGTCCTGGCCTCGTGTGATCGGCCGTGCCGCTGCTTCATGGGGACCCCGATTTCGTCGTTTTCAAGATCATGTGGTATCTCGGCAGACACTGCCACCCAGTTGACCATGGAACGACGGCTATTGCACGGTGATTTCGCACAATGTCGGATGAACTGTGGTTGAAGGGCCGCGTGTTCGTGACGCGGGCACAATGGACTGCGGTGGATTCGGACCGATCGAGAGGACCTGATGACTTCCGGCGAGCAAGCGGCGGGTCAGAAAACGGCACAACAGTCGTTCTACGAGGCGGTCGGTGGTGCGGAGACGTTCCAGCGGATCCTCGCCGCGTTCTACCGCGAGGTGGCGACCGATGAGGTGCTGCGCCCGCTGTACCCGGAGGAGGACCTCGGTCCGGCCGAGCGGCGACTGCGGATGTTCCTCGAGCAGTACTGGGGCGGTCCGCGCACCTACTCCGACGAGCGCGGGCACCCGCGGCTGCGGATGCGGCACATGCCCTTCACCATCGGTCCGATGGAGCGCGACGCGTGGCTGCGCTGCATGCGCATCGGGGTGGCGGAGATCGAGCCGGCGACGCTCGACGACGAGCATCGCAAGGCGCTGCTCGATTACTTGGAGATGGCGGCGAATTCGCTGATGAACGCCACCTTCTGAGGCGCTTCCTCTCGAGTATGGGGATGGCGGCAGGGTTTTCGGCCCGCGTCGGCGAATGCTGATGATTTGCCCGATGTCGAGGACACTGCTCCGCCTGAGCGATTTCGCCGCATGGTTTTGGCACTATGGCAGGTGTGACTGATACACCAGCCGTTGCGGCGCCGGTGGATCGCACCACGCAACCATGGTGGCGATCGGCCGTGTTCTACCAGGTTTATCCCAGATCCTTCGCGGACTCCGACGGTGACGGCATCGGTGATCTCGGGGGTGTCCGCGAGCGGCTGGGCTATCTGGAACTACTCGGCGTCGACGCGCTGTGGATATGTCCGGTGATGCGCTCGCCGATGGCCGACGGCGGCTACGACGTGGCCGATCCGCGCGATATCGACGCGTTGTTCGGCGGCATCGCGGCGATGGACGCGCTGATCGCCGAGGCGCACGGCCGCCACCTCAAGGTCACGATGGATCTGGTGCCCAACCACACCAGCAGTCAACATCCCTGGTTCCTCGCGGCACTCGCCGCCGCGCCGGGCAGCCGGGAGCGGGCCCGCTACATCTTCCGTCCTGGTCGAGGTCCCGATGGCGCGCAGCCGCCGAACAATTGGCCGAGCATCTTCGGTGGACCGGCCTGGACTCGGGTCATCGAGGCCGACGGCACGCCAGGCGAGTGGTATCTGCACATCTTCGCCGCCGAGCAACCGGACCTGAACTGGGAAAACCCGGAGGTGGTCGCCGATTTCGAGGAGACGCTGCGGTTCTGGCTCGATCGGGGCGTCGACGGGTTCCGGCTCGATGTCGCGCACGGGATGGCCAAGCCGGACGGACTGCCCGACATGGCGCTCGTCCAGACCAAACTGCTGGTCAACGACGACAGCGACCCGCGTTTCAACAATCCGTCTGTGCACGATATTCACCGCCGCATCCGCAAGGTGCTCGACGAATATCCGGACGCGGTCTCCATCGGCGAGGTGTGGGTGGACGACAACATCCGCTTCGGCGAATATGTGCGTGCGGACGAACTACATCTGGCCTTCAACTTCCGGCTCGCTCAGACCCTGTTCACGGCCGATGCCGTGCGGGTGGCGATCGACAATTCCCTTGCCGCGGTCGCGCCGGTCGGCGCAGTGCCCACCTGGACCCTGTCCAACCACGACATCGCCCGCGAGGTCACCCGCTATGGCGGTGGTTTCGAAGGCGTGGCGCGGGCCAGGGCGATGTTCATGGTGGAACTGGCGCTGCCCGGCGCGGTGTTCATCTACAACGGCTCCGAGCTCGGCCTGCCCAACGTGGACGATCTGCCCGAAGCGGTGCTGCAGGACCCGGTCTGGGAACGCTCCGGGCACACCGAACGCGGTCGCGACGGCTGCCGGGTGCCGCTGCCGTGGGAGGGGAGTGCACCGCCGTTCGGGTTCACCACCGCCGCGAGATCCTGGCTGCCGATCCCGCCCGAGTGGGCGGGGCTGACGGTGGAGGCGCAACTGGAAGAACTGGGTTCTACCCTGTCGCTCTACCGGATGGCGATCGAATTGCGTGGCGTGCGACCGGAATTCGCGGGCCAGCGGATCGAGTGGTACGGCAGCCCCGCGGGTTGCCTGGCCTTCCGGCGACCTGGTGGGCTGGTCTGCGTGCTGAACGCCTCGGCCGTCCCGATCTCGTTGCCGCCCGGCGAGGTACTGCTCGCGAGCGCGCCGCCGCACAACCGGCAGCTGGCCCCCAACGCGGCGGCCTGGCTGGTTTGACTTCGACACGAACGGCGGGCGGTGTCGACCAGAAGGCGATCTACTACACGCGATCGTCTACCGTTGGTCCGTGAGCATTCTCGAGACAGTGTTGATCTTCGTCGGCATTCCGCTGGTGATCTACGGCGCGATCGCCGGATTGTCGTTTCTCGGTAAGCCACTGGCCGGTGAGAAGCCGGTCCACTACGACCTCGGTCAGAAGTGGACACAGCCGCCGGTGCTGTGGAGTGCTACCGACGAGGTGACCGCCCAGGGTCACCACGCTGAGACCCCGCATGGCTCCCATGCGGCTATCGAATCCGCACATGCGGAGCTGATCGGAGGCCGGGCAAGTGGCAAGTTCTAATTGGCCCGCGGTGGTCGAGGCCGATCTACCGCACGGGTACGTCATCACCACGAGTGGCCGGGTTTCCGGCGTGCACGAGGCGGGCGATGTATTCAAGGAAGCGCCGTTCAGCGATGACGAGCGGCTGGCGATGGACAACGTGCTCACCGAGGCGACCAGGGCGACCAAGGTCCGCTTCAACGTCTACATCGGCGATCTCGGCGAGAACCCGGCCGAAGGCGTGGACGCCATCTTCCCGACGACCCCCGAGGCGGCGCAGTCGGTGCTCATCGCCGTCTCGCCCAACGATCGCGCGATCGAGGTCCGTTCCGGCGCCGATGTCGCCGACCGTGCCAACGATCGGGTCTGCCAGCTCGGCGTGACCGCCGCGCTGAGCTCCTTCCGCCAGGGCGAGCTCATCGACGGCCTCGTCTCCGCGGTCCGCGTCATGGCCGCGTCCATCGGTCGCTGAATCCTCGAGGCGCGGAACGGCTCACCCGTTCCGCGTCGACCGGGAATGTTCGACTGTCGTGACAGGTAGGCGCGCCTGCGCGCCCAGCGACGGCACCTGTCGTCGTGCGGCGGCCTTCGCGAAGGATTTTCTCCCTCAGCCGTTCGCGATGGCCTCGTCGGCGGCTGAGGTCGAGAGATCAGCCGTCCGCCGCGGCGCGTTCTCGGCGGAACGCGTCGGGACTACGGCCGGTCCACCGATGGAAGGCGCGGCGCAGTGCGCGGGCGTCGGTGTAGCCCAGCCTGGCAGCCACCGACTGCACTGATAGATCGGTGTCGCGCAGCAGCGCGGTGGCGTGGGAGTGTCGGACGGCTTCGAGCTCTTCTCGCCAACTGGTGCCCTGCTCGCCGAGACGACGCTGCAGTGTGCGGGGGCTCATCGCCAGCCGGTGCGCCACGACATCGAGGCTGAGCTGATCGCGGATCAAGGCCTCGATCATCGCGGCGTGGAGTTTGTCCAGCCAACTGGGCGCGGACTTGGCCGAGGCGATGGTGAGTTCGGCGTGGCGGCGAATGATGCGGCCGAGGTGGGGATCAGTTCCGGTCGGTAGGGAACTGGCATCCAAGAGGGTGAACTCGGTGTGCGGCGCGCCGAAGTCGACACGGTCGGTGTCGAAGGCATCGATGAGATGTCGGTGGCGCCCGCGGGCCCGATGGCCGAACGCCACTCGGACTGGAACGAGGGGCCGGCCGGTGGCCTCACGGATTCGCCGGAGCAACAGGGAAAGGGCGAACTCCTCGGTCGCGGCGAGAATGGGCTCGGGCTCGATCCCGGTGTAGCGGACGGTGAGTAGCCGGCCGTCGTCGTCCATCTGGAAGCCGACGGCCGGATCGGTCACTGCCGCGTGCAGGTCGAATGCGGTTTTCAGGCTGTCACTCAGGGTTGGGCCTGTAGTGAACAAGTAGTCCCACACGTGCAGGCTGCCCATGTTCGCGGCCGCCGTGATGCGCAGACTGGCGTCCTGCACGCCGCGAGCGTGGATGAGCTCCCAGATCCGCAAGGCCGTCGCGACAGGCACGCGTATCAGATCATCACCGAGCAATTCCGGATCCAGCCCCGGCAGTCGGTTGAGCTCTGCCGGCGCGACCCCGGTCTGCAGGGCAGTCGTTCGAATCAGTCGAATGACCTGAGCCGACACCGTGCCATCTATCACCGGCGAGAGCATATCCGGCACATCGAGATCAAGTGATTCGGGACATCTGGCGTGAAAAGTCCGCATCGTGATCCCGCCGGTCCCGCCTCGTCGGAGTTGTCGCTGCGTGTGTGCGCTGGGGTCGGGCGTGTTGTCGTGTTCGGTCCGCATCACGGCGTCTCGGGTCCGCGCAGCGCCGGCTCGGTGCGCCCTAGATTCATGGATGTCAAACGAACGGCCGCACAGTGCAAAAACTTTCGAGGATCGGGAATGATCCCGAGTGTTCTAACCTTTCAAATGTGTATGATCGGTTAGAAGGTCCGGCTGTTCGGCTGCCGGCACCGATATTGATTGCCCGGTCGTGCGCGACCACCACGCCTGACCACTGAGCTTGCTGTCTCGACCAAGCGCGACGAACAAGGAATGACAATGACCGCCTTCAAGATCCTGGCTATCTCCGGCAGCCTGCGCGCTGACTCGCACAACACCGCGCTGTTGCGCGCGGCGCAGAAGTTCAACACCGGCCTGGATATCGAGATCTACCAGGGGCTTCGCGAAATCCCACCGTACGACATGGATCTGGATAGCCCGCAGCACCGGCCCGCCGCGGTCGAGGAGCTGCGCAGGCGCGTCGTCGAGGCGGACGGTCTGCTGATCGCCACGCCGGAGTTCAACTACTCCATCCCGGGCGTGCTGAAGAATGCCATCGACTGGGTCAGCACCGACTGGACCAAGACCGAGGGGCTGCCGCTGCTGCACAAGCCGGTCGCGATCCTCGGGGCCGCGCCGACCAACTTCGGTTCGGTGCGTGCGCAACTCGCACTGCGTCAGGTGTTCGTGTGGACCGAGAGCGACGTAGTGGTGGAGCCCGAGGTGATCGCCTTCCGCTCACACGAGCGTTTCGACGACGAGGGCAACCTCGTCGACGAGACCACTATCGAGCTGCTGCAGGGCCTGCTCACCGCACTCACCGTCAAGATCGAGCGCGTGAGCTAGCCCCGACCGCTGCGGTGAGTGTGTGCTGAATGTGCGCGAATAACCGCTTCCGAGAAAGGAATCCGGATATGTCGAAGGTTCTTCCGCAGCGAAAGTCGTCGAGATGACCGGGCATTACGCACAGGTCGCGTTCACCCCGGCCGTCCGCGAGCATCAGCGCAAGCACGGCAGCCTGCGCAGTTACGAGCGGATGGCCGAGGGGCCCGTGGTGGCCGACCGGATCGGCCGGGACGAGGCGTGGTTCATCGGGGAGCGCGACAGCTTCTACCTCGCCACGGTCGGTGAGACGGGCTGGCCCTATATTCAGCACCGGGGTGGTCCAAGGGGGTTTCTGAAGGTCATCGACTCATCGACGCTCGGGTTCGCGGACTTCCGTGGCAACCGGCAGTACATCAGCCGCGGCAATCTCGATCACGACGCTCGGGTGGCGCTGTTCCTGATGGACTACTCGGCCAAGACTCGGATGAAGATCTTCGGACGGGCCACAGCTGTCGAGGCGGTGGATGATCCGGAGCTGTTGGCAGCGCTGGCCGTCGAGGGCTACCGAGCGCACGTCGAGCGAGCGGTGCTGATCGACGTCGAGGCGTTCGACTGGAACTGTCGTCAGCACATCCCCGAGTTGTATCCGCGCGAAGAAGTCCTGGATGCCGTCCAGTCGCTGCGGGACCGGATCGAGGAGCTCGAAAGGGAGAACGCGAAGCTGCGGGCCACTATCGGCCGCGAGTGACAGGCCGCCTCGTCTGAACTGAGCCGCGCTGCGGCCCGCACCGGCTCACACATGGTGTGAAGTGGCGGTCCTGTGCATCGGATAGTGCCGCAGTGGTGGTCTTGTACACCTTGAGTTAACCGTTAAAATCTGTTTTGATAGTTAGGAAGTGGTGAGCATGCGACGCGAACAAGTCGCTTGGGCCGGGTTGGCGGCAATGACCGTGTCGTTCGGCTTGAACTTCTCGATGGGAGTGTTCTTCGCGCCGACCGCGGCTTCCTATGGGGTGAGCACGGCGGCGCTGGCGACCGCTGCCGCATTGGGTACCACGGTGACCGGGTTTGCCCAGCCGTTCGTCGGCAGGCTGCTCGACAGAGTCGGTTCCACGCTGGTGCTGATCGGCGGACTCACGCTCATCTCGGGCAGCTACCTCGCACTGGCGGTGGTGCGCGAGACTTGGGAATTCGTCGCCGCCTACATGGTGCTCGGCGGGCTCGGCTTCGCGGCCTCGTCCACATTGACGGTCACCACGCTCATCGGGCGATCACTCGGGAACCAGGTGGGCCCCGCCCTCACTCGCGCGGCGGTCGGTATCAATCTGGGTCAGCTGATCGGGCCGTGGGCGGCGACCGTGCTGTTCGAACCCGTCGGCGTCCGGGCGACCTATGCCTTGCTCGGTGCGGTCGGGCTCGCGGTCACCGGAATCCTGTGGGCTGTCCTGCCCGTCGATCGAGTCACCAATGCCGTTGCCAGGCGCGGGGAGTCACTGGCCGGCCGGGGCAAGGTGCTGATCTCGTTCGGATTGCACTCGGCGACCCTGTACGTAGTGATCTTGATGCTGCCCAAGCACGCCGTCGAGTCGGGCTGGTCGGTGGTCGGGGCCGGACGCCTGGTGGCCTTGGCCGCGCTCGCCGCCGGGATCACCTCCGCGGCCATGGTTCGGCTGCAACATCGACACCCACAGGAGACCTTGCTCCGCATTCTCTATCTCGTGCGCATAGTCGCACTGACACTTGCTGTTTCGTCCACCACCCCCGCCGCGCTCATTGTGGTTGCCGCGCTCTTCGGCGCGGCCTCCTTCCCGATCGTTCCACTGACGATGGCCGTCATCTCGCGTGGTCTCGACCCCGCTCGCATGGGACGGACACTGTCGCCCGCATGGGTGATCCACCAACTCGCCGCCGCCGCGGGACTCGCGGTCGCCGGTCTCATCCACGCCCGAACCGATAGTTACCAAGGCTATTTCGCCCTCGGGCTGGCCTTCAGCGTGGCCGCGGCATTACTGCTCACCCCCACCCCGAAACCCGAAATCGAACTCGTCGCCAGCGCGGCCTGACTGCCGGAACCCCGAGGTAATCCATGAGCGCCACCGAGGCCAACGCACCACCGAGCATCCGGCCACGCAGCTCGAGGTCGTCGAGACCGCTGACCCACCGATAGCCCGTCCGATCAGAAACAGATCACACCAACAGGAGAAATGACATGACCAACGTCCGCCACCACACCATCGAGATCCAGGGCCTGCCGGTCTTCTACCGCGAAGCGGGCGACCCGGCCAAGCCGACACTTGTCCTGCTGCACGGCTTTCCGACCAGCTCGGCCATGTTCCGCAACCTGCTGCCCGAGTTGGCCGCGGATTACCACCTGATCGCGCCCGACCACATCGGCTTCGGCCAGTCGGCGATGCCGTCGGTGCTCGCCTTCGACTACAGCTTCGAGAAGCTGACCGAGATCACCCTGGAACTGCTGGACACCTTGGGCATCCAGCGGTTCGCCCTCTACATCCAGGACTACGGCGCTCCGATCGGGCTGCGTATCGCCTCCCGCAACCCCGAGCGCGTCACCGCGCTCATCACCCAGAGCGGCAATGCCTACCTGGAGGGTTTCACGCCGTTCTGGGAGGTGCTCTTCGCGCACGCCAACGACCGGGCCGCGCACGAACCCGCCGTGCGCAAGCTGCTCGAACTCGACGCCACGAAATGGCAGTACACGCATGGTGTTCCGGCCGACCGGCTGGCGCTGGTCAGCCCGGACACCTGGACCCTGGATCAGCACTACCTGGATCGCCCGGGCAACAAGGAGATCCAGCTCCAGCTGTTCGCGGATTACAAGCTCAATCTCGACGGCTACCCGGATTTCCAAAAGTACTTCGCCGAACACCGGCCGCCGGTCCTGATCACCTGGGGCGAGCATGACGAGATCTTCGGTCCGGAAGGCGCTCGCGCTTTCCTGCGTGACCTGCCCGACGCCGAACTGCACCTGCTGAACGCGGGCCACTTCGCACTGGAGACGCACGGTCCCGAGATCGCCGCGCTGATCCTCGACTTCCTCGGCCGCAAGCTCGGCTGAGCCGAAAGGCTAACGGGGCGTGCTCATCACGAGGTTGGGCGCGCCCCGGTATCCGCGGGCGAAAGTGCTCCTTGCGCGATGTCCGGCAACCTGTCAACAGTAGGGGGATGAGGATTCTTGTGACCGGCGCGACCGGAAACATCGGCCGAATGGTCGTCGATCATCTGCTGGCAGCCGGAGCCGAGGACGTGCGGGCGCTGACCAACAACCCGCAGCGCGCCGCACTTCCCGCCGGTGTCGAGATCGCAGAGGGTTACCTGCGTCGGGTCTCGTCGCTGCCCGCGGCCTTCGCCGGTGTGGACCGGATGTATCTCGCCCCGGTGCTCGAGACCGTGGACGAGGTCGTCGCGCTGGCACAGGATGCGGGCATTCGGCACATCGTCGACCTCTCGGGTGACGAGCACACCGAGTGGCAGCCGATCGCCTCCGCGGTGGCGAAGTCCGGAGTCGACTGGACCCACCTGTATGCCGGCGAATTCACCGAGAACACCCTGATGTGGGCAGACCAGGTCCGCTCGACCGGTGAGATTCGCGAGCCATACCCCGATTCCGCGAACGCCCCCATCACCATGGACGACATCGCGCGAGTGGCCGCCGCCATCCTGCTGTCCGACGGACACGAAGGCCGAATTCACCACCTCTCAGGCCCGGAAACACTGACCAGAGCCGATCGGGTCCGGCAGCTCGCCGAAGCCATCGGCCGCCCGATCGACTTCGTGACAGTGTCACGCGCAACAGCGATCCAGCAGCTCACGCCGACCATGGGCGAGTTCGCCGAATGGTATGTCGACGGCCTCGAGATGATGGTCGAGCATCCGCAACAGCCGACCACCGCGGTCGCCGACATCACCGGCGCCCCCGCCACTACCTTCGCCCGGTGGGCAGCCGCTAACGCCCAGCTGTTTCGCTGACGATCTCCCCGGCGCCGACCGTGCCGGGGAAGTCCGCGGCGACCTCGAGGATCGTCTGAACGAAGGTTCGGATGTAAGTGTTCTCGGCCGACGTGAGCCAGGTGAGTCCGAAGTCCATGGTCGGGGCATCGTGAAAGGGGACGTAAGTGAGTTCGGGGCGGCTGTAGTAGTCGGCCGACCGAATGGAGGTGGGGCAGACCGCTTTCCCGGCGCTCACGAGGGAGAGGATTTCCTGCCACGCGGTGGTCGCCGGGCCCCGCGGGATGGGTCGGCCCAGCGGCGTACAGCGCGGAAGGTGGAAGTCGAGAAAGTACTGCGGCGGCCCGTCGATCGTGATCAGGGGATAGTCCGCAAGGTCCTCGAGCGACACCGATTCGCGACCGGCAAGGGGATGTGCCGCCGGCACCGTGAGTGCGCGCGGATGAGAGAAGATGACCGGGCCGGTCGTGATATCGGGTTCGTCGGCAGGAAATTCGGTGAGCTGAAGGTCGAGCTCACGGGTGCGCAACGGCCCGAAGCGGTCGTTGAGCGCTGTCTCTTGGATCCGGATCTCGCATCCGGGGTAGCGCGTACGGAACAGATCACCGGCCGCGACGATGAGGTTGCCGCACCAGGCGCCGGAGAAGCCCACCCGTAAGACCCCGGTGATGCCCTGCCCGTTCGCGGTCGCCTTGGCGATCGCCTGCTTGATCTGCTGGTAACCGGGGGCCAGATCGTCACGCAGCTGACGTCCGACCGGGGTAGGTGTCACCTGACGGCTGGTGCGCACGAACAACGGTGCGTCGACACGGCTTTCCAGCTGTTTGATCACTTGGCTGATGCGTCCCGGGGATACCCCGAGCCGTTCTGCGGTCCTGCCGAAGTGCAATTCATCGGCCAGGACCAGAAAGATCTCGATCTCGCGAAGTTCCACGCTGCTCCCGACAAGCGTGCTCGCCCACCGCTGTGGTGGACGAGCACGCTTCGTTCCGGAATCCCGCCGCTGGCCGCTACGACTCGGCGTCGAACGTGCGGGCGCGCAGCGAGCGCTCGATGCCCGCCTTGCCTTCGGTGACCAGGCGACGCAGTGCGGGAGGGTGATCGCCGGCAAGGAACTTGTCGGCAACGGCAACGGCCTCCGCGCTGATCGCCCAGGCCGGGTAGAGGCCGATCACCACGGTTTGTGCCACCTCGCTGGAGCGCCGTTCCCAGACGCCGGGGACGTCGGCGAAATACCGGTCCACATAGGGCGTCAGCAGCTCGTCCTGACCGGCCGGTGCGAAGCCGCCGACAATCGACCGGGCGGTGATGTTGGGGACCGAATCATCGCCCATCACCGTCGACCAGGCCTGCTCTTTCACCTCGGCGATCGGTCGCGCCGTCGTGGCGGCGGCGGCGTGCCGCTTGCCTGCCGCGGTCGGGTCGTTGGCCAGTTCCTGATCGATCACCGGGGTGCCGGTGCCGTCGGCGTCGATCTCGCCCGCGGCCGCGAGCGCGGTGACGAGCCGCCAGCGCAGGTCGGTGTCGACGGTCAGGCCGGGGAGGCCGATCTCGGCGGGATCGCCGTCGAGCACCTCGCGCAGCACCTCGGTGTGCCAGGCGGACAGTTTGGCGCCGGTGAGCGCGTTGACGAAAGCGAGTTGATGGTCGGAGCCCGGCTCGGCCTCACGGGCGAGCTCGAGCAGCCGGTTGGCGAACTCCGGCCAGCCGGTGGTCGCGGCCCACGCCGGATCGGCGTAGCTGCCGATGGCGGTGTTGGCCTGCATCAGCAGTCGCTGCACCACACCGATTTCGGTCTCCGCGCCGATGCCGCGCTGGACGAGGGCGACGAAGTCGCGCGCCCGCATCTCGGCCTGCCGGGTCATTTCCCACGCGGCCGACCACGCCAGAGTGCGGGGGAGTGGTTGCGCGATATCACCGATGCGGTTCACCAGCACATCGAGCGAATCGGGGTCGAGGCGCACCGAGCAGTAGGTGAGGTCGTCGTCGTTGACCAGCACCAGCTTGCCGCGCGCAATGCCGACGAGTTGGGGGACCTCGGTGCGCTCGGCCGCATCCAGGTCGAGTTCGATGCGCTCGGTGCGGACCAGCTTTCCGTCCTGGTCGTCGTAGACGCCGATGGCGAGACGATGCACGCGCTGCTCGCCCGCGCCGGGCGCCGCGCCTTCCTGCACGACCGCGAACGAGGAGAACGTGCCGTCGGCAGCCACTTCGAAGTCCGGGCGCAGGATGTTGAGGCCGGTGGTCTTGAGCCACTGGGTGCCCCAGGTCGACAGGTCACGGCCGGACGACTTCTCCAGCGCCGTCAGCAGGTCGTCGAAAGTGGCGTTGCCGTAGGCATGTTCGGCGAAGTACGCGCGCAGCCCGGCCAGGAACGGCTCGAGCCCGACGTAGGCGACGAGCTGCTTGAGCACACTCGCGCCCTTGGCGTAGGTGATGCCGTCGAAGTTCACCTCGACCGCCGCCAGATCGGGGATGTCCGCGGCGATCGGGTGGGTGGAGGGCAGCTGGTCCTGCCGGTACGCCCAGGACTTCTCGACATTCGCGAAAGTGGTCCAGGCACTGGTGTATTCGGTGGCCTCGGACTGGCACAGCACCGAGGCGAAGGTCGCGAACGACTCGTTGAGCCACAGGTCGTCCCACCACTTCATGGTGACCAGGTCGCCGAACCACATGTGCGCCATTTCGTGCAGCACCGTCTCCGCGCGCCGCTCGTAGGAGGCGCGGGTGACCTTGGACCGGAAGACGTAATCCTCCAGGAAGGTCACCGCTCCGGCGTTCTCCATGGCGCCCGCGTTGAACTCGGGCACGAACAGCTGGTCGTACTTGCCGAAGGCATAGGGCACGCCGAAGTTCTTGTGGTAGAAGCCGAATCCCTGTTTGGTCTCGGTGAAGAGCCGGTCGGCGTCCATGTGCTCGGCCAGCGAGGCGCGGCAGTAGATGCCGAGCGGGATGGCGCCGTGGTCATCGGTGTAGACCTCGGTCCACGCGGCGTACGGGCCTGCGATCAGTGCCACCAAGTAGGTGCTCATCTTCGGGGTGGTGCGGAAGATGTGCTTACCGGGGTCGGCGGCAAGGGTTTCCACGACAGCGCTGTTGGAGATGACCTTCCAGTCGACGGGCGCGGTGACCGAGATGTCGAAGGTGGCCTTGAGGTCCGGCTGGTCGAAGCAGGCGAACATGCGCTTGGCGTCGGCGGTCTCGAACTGTGAGTACAGGTAGACCGCGTCGTCGGTCGGATCGACGAAGCGGTGCAGGCCCTCACCGGTGTTGGAGTATTCGCAGTCCGCCTCGACCACGAGCTCGTTGCGCTCGGCGAGGCCGGTCAGCGTGATCCCGGTGGACTCGTCGTAGTCGGCGACATCGACCGCCCGGCCGTTGAGGACCGCCGAGCCGACTCCGCGCGCCACGATGTCGATGAAGGTGCTCGCGCCGGGGGTGGCGGTGAAGGTGACCGTGGTGCGGGAGGAGAACGTCTGCTCGCCCGGTTTGCCCGCCCCGTCGGTCAGGTCGAGTTCGATGCGGTAGTTCTCGACCGACACTGTCGAGGCGCGTTCGATCGCCTGGTCACGAGTCAGGTTGGGTGCAGACATGAGTCTCCTTCGTTGGTCGAAGAACTGTGCCCGGGCAGGCACGACAGTGACCACAATGCCACCTCGGTAAGGTTGCCCGCGCGGAACTTTTTCGCATTGACCCTATCGACCAGGATCGGAGCTGCGACGTGAAGCACATCCACGCGGGAAAGGTGCGCGACCTCTACGAGGACGGCGATACCCTGCTGCTCGTGGCCACCGACCGGGTGTCGGTGTACGACGTCTCGCTGCCCACCCCCATCCCGGACAAGGGCAAGCTGCTGACGCAGCTGTCGAACTGGTGGTTCGAGTTCTTCGCCGACATCCCCAACCATGTGCTGTCCACCACCGATGTGCCCGCCGAATTCGCAGGTCGCGCCATCCGGGTCACGCCGCTGAAGATGGTGCAGGTCGAATGCATCGCGCGCGGCTACCTGGTCGGCATGGGGTTGCGCGAATACCAGCGTGACGGCGCGGTTTCCGGGGTCCGGCTGCCTGCGGGGCTGCGCGAGGGCGACAAGTTGCCCGAACCGATCTTCACCCCGACCACCAAGATCTCCGATACCGGTCACGACGAGTTCATGACCTTCGACGATGTCGTGAATCAGGAGGGCCGCGAGGTCGCCGAGCGGCTGCGCGATCTGACCCTCGACCTGTACTCCCGCGGTGCCGCGCACGCGGCCGAGCGCGGCGTCATCGTCGCCGACACCAAGGTCGAATTCGGCTGGGACGGTGAAACGCTGACGCTCGGCGACGAGGTGCTCACGTCGGACTCGTCGCGCTTCTGGCCTGCCGACGAGTGGGAGCCGGGTCGCCCGCAGCGCTCCTTCGACAAGCAGTTCGTCCGTGACTGGTCCACCTCGACCGGCTGGGACAAGGAGCCGCCCGGCCCGGAAATCCCCGCCGATATCGTCGAAGCGACACGGCAGCGCTATAGGCAGGCCTACGAGTTGATCACCGGAAAGACCTGGGGCGCGTAGCTCGCATTTGTGGCGCGGGCGGGCACCGTCCACCTCCGTGAACGGTGGGGTGGGCGTCCGCTCAGGCCGGTGTCCGGCCGGTGAGATGTTCGGCAAGGCGGTCCACATAGGGCCGCTGGCCGGTACCCAGTTTGTCCTGCGCGGTGGCAAGGTCGAACCATGCGGCGCGGTCGATTTCCGGGAACGCCGCGATCCGGCCGGAACGTGGCGGCCACTCCACCTCGAATGTCCCCGGCGTCACCTGCGCCGGATCCAGGTCCGCCTCGATCGCCCACACCGTGAGGTTCTTCGCGCTCTTGCCGCTGCCGTAGCGCACCTCGCCCAGCGGTATCCACGCACCGTCGGGCACGGGCAGGCCGAGTTCCTCGGTGAACTCGCGACGCGCCGCAGCGGCGGCGTCCTCGGTGTCCGGGTCGTACTCGCCCTTCGGAATCGACCAGGCGCCGTTGTCTTTACGCGCCCAGAACGGTCCGCCCATGTGTCCGATGAGGACCTCGGCGTCGCCCGAGGTCCGGCGGAACAAGAGAACACCCGCGCTGTATTTGCCTGCCACAGCGATCAGTCTGCCGTGCGCTGTCGGGCGCTGCGGACCCGACACGGGTCCACGCCCGCCGTCCGCGCCGCTCCTTGTGCCAGGGTCAGCGCTGCGGAGGCATGCGGCGGAGCCGGGCGGCGCGAATGGTCAGATAGTCGCGCTCGGGTGTGCTGGTGGTGCGGCCCGCGGCGGCCGTATACGAGGCGATGGCGGCGTCGATATCGCCTGCCATTTCGTAGAGGTGTCCGCGGACGGCGTCGAGCCGGTGATTGCCCGCTAGTCGGTCGTCGAGGGTGTCGGCCAATTCCAGGCCGGCCGCGGGGCCGTGGACCATGGCGGCGGCGACGGCGCGGTTGAGGGTCACCATCGGATTAGAGGCCATGCGTTCGATCATGGTGTAGAGCGTGAGGATTCGTGGCCAGTCGGTGTCCTCGGGGCGTAAAGCCTCGGCGTGCAGGACGGCAATCGCGGCCTGGAGTTGGTAAGGGCCCGTGAGGCCGCGCGATAGGGTGCCGGTCGTCAGCGTCACGCCCTCGGTGATCGCCGCGCGGTCCCACAGTGCGCGATTCTGTTCGGCGAGGGGAATCAGTTCGCCGTGCGCTCCGGTGCGCGCGGCGCGGCGAGCGTCGGTGAGCAACATCAGCGCGAGCAGGCCGGTGACTTCGTTGTCCTCGGGCAGCAGCCGGTGGATGGACCTGGTCAGGCGAATCGCCTCGGTGGACAGATCCGTGCGATGCAGGTTCGGGCCGGAGGTCGTGGTGTGGCCTTCACTGAAGATCAGATAGAGCACGTGCAGCACCGCGCCAAGGCGCTCCCGCCACTCGGCGTTACTCGGTCGCGCGAAGGGGCGCTCGAGGGTGGACAGTCGTTTCTTGGCGCGCGAGATGCGTTGCGCCATAGTGGTTTCCGGCAACAGGAAGGCCTGGGCGATCTCGCCCGTTGTGAGGCCGCCGACCGCGCGCAACGTCAGTGCGATCGCACTCGCGCCGGAGAGCGCGGGATGGCAGCACAGGAAGAACATGGCAAGGGTGTCGTCGCGGTCGACTGCCTCCGCGTCGGGCACGTCCCGCTCGAAAACCGTTGTCTCCCTGCGTCGCCTGGCCACCTCGGCCCGCACCGCATCGGCCATCCGGCGCTGCGCGACCTGGATGAGCCAGCCCCTCGGGTTGTCCGGCAGCCCCTCGGCCTGCCATTGCGTCGCCGCCGCGAGCAGCGCCTCCTGCAGCGCGTCCTCCGCGGTGTAGAAGTCACCGAATCGGCGCACCAACGTGCCGAGGACCTGCGGTGCGAGTTCGCGCAACAGGTCCTCGGTGCCGACGGGCAACGTCCCGGTCATCGTGTGATTGTCCGGGACGTGCCGATACGGGACAAGATCACAGTTGTCCGGTTGTGGCGCTCAGCGGCGCCGTCATTCGAGCGCGCCGCCGGTATGTTCGGCCGCCGCGCCGTATCCGGTCACTGCTCGGTGGCGGGAGCGCCCATCACCGCGCGCACCTCGATGTACTCGCCGATCGGCTTGCCGCCGGGGCCGGGGCCTGCCGACGCTGCCGCGGCGATCTCCAACGCACGCTCCTTGCTGTCCACATCGACGATCCAGTACCCGGCAAGGAACTCCTTGGTCTCCGGGAAAGGTCCATCGGTGACCACCGGCGCGGAGCGCCCGTCGGAACTGATCAGCACCGCCTGGTCGGGTCCGGCCAGACCCTGCGCGTCGACGAGCTCGCCGGACTTGGCCAGCTCCTCGCCGAGCGCACGCTGGAAGTCGATGTGCGCCTGGATCTCCTCGGGCGTCCACTCGGTGATCGGGGTGTCGCAGTAGGCGGCGGGGCTGTAGGTCTTCAGCAGCATGTACTTCATGGCACGGCTCCTTGCCGTTCGGTGCGTCCGTGCGACGCTCTCGCGGTGAGGTCGGAGCCCGCGGCGCCCGTTCGACATATCCGTGATGCTCATGATGTGATTCGCATCACAAGATGCGCTCAGAGGGACGCGGAGGTGTCGGCGAGCCGTGCCGGGTCGACCTGTTCGCCGATCAGCTCCTTGATCCGCTCGGTCACATCCCAGACATTGACGTTCATCCCGGCGAGCACGCGGTTGCCTGCATCGAGCCAGAATGCGACGAACTCGCGCGTCGCCGGATCGCCGCGCACCACGACTCGCGCGTAGTCGCCGGGTGCGGCGTACCCGGTGTACTCCATGCCGAGGTCGTATTGATCGGTGAAGAAGTAGGGCATGCGGTCGTAGGACGCGGTCTTGCCGAGCATGGTCGCGGCCGCGACGGCGGGCTGGTTGAGCGCAGTCGCCCAGTGCTCCACCCGAATTCGGCGCCCGAGCACGGGGTGCTGCTGCTCGGCGATATCACCGACGGCGACGATATCCGGGTCGCTGGTGGCGAGGCTCGCATCGACGAGCACCCCGCCGTCGACGGCGAGCCCGGCATCGGCGGCCAGTTCGATGTTCGGCCGGGCGCCGACCGCGACCAGCACCGCGTCGGCATCCACGACGCTGCCGTCGCTGAGCCGGACCCCCGTGGCTGTCTCGTCGCGCGTGACGATCTCGGTGACCTGAGTGCCGAAGCGGAAATCGACTCCGTGCGCCCGGTGCAGATCCGCGAACACCGCGCCCATCTCCGGTCCGAGCGCCCCGAGCAAGGGCAACTCGGCGGTTTCGACAATGGTCACCTCGACCTGGGCCGCGCGCGCCGCGGCGGCCACCTCCAGCCCGATCCAGCCCGCACCGATGATCACGATCCTGCGGGCCTTGCCGAAGAGGTCGATGAGAGTGTCGGAGTCGGCGATGGTGCGCAATGTGTAGACGTTGGGGGCCTCGGCCCCCGGAATCGGCACCCGACGTGGCGTCGAACCGGTCGCCAATGCCAGCTTGGTGTAGGGCAGTGTCGAATCGTCCGGCAGCGTGACGGTCTTCGCCACCGGATCGATCGCGGTGACGGTGGTGCCGAGCCGCAGATCGATGTGGTGGTCGCGGTACCACTGGGCCGGATCCACGGTGAAATCGGCGAGCGCTTTCTTGCCTGCCAGATGTTCTTTCGACAGCGGTGGTCGTTCGTAGGGCAGGTGCTCCTCGGCGGCGATCACTGTGACGGTCCCGTCGAAATCGTTGTCTCGCAGCGCTTCCGCGAGCTTGGCCGCGGCCAGTCCGCCGCCGACGATGACGAAACGCCGATCAGAGGTCATTGCGGACTCCTTGTCGAGAGGGAACCGGACTCCTGCGCTATCACCCTACTGGGACAGGTCGTCGCCGTTCTCGAAAACGACTCACCGGAAAAACGGACCCGAAGTCGGGAACGAATCGCGCGATCGGGTGGTTGGCCCAAATGGCGGCGAGGCGAATTCCGCCGCGCTACGAGCACGTGATCGAGAGGAAGCGACCTGTGAGCGCCGAAAAGGATGTTGCCGAATTCTGGTTCGACCCGCTGTGCCCATGGTGCTGGATCACCTCGCGCTGGATCCTCGAGGTCGAGCAGGTGCGTGATATCGAGGTCCGATTCCACGTCATGAGCCTGTCGGTGCTGAACGAGGGCAGGGATGGCTTGCCGGAGCAGTACAAGGAATTGCTCGCCACCGGCTGGGGCCCGGTCCGGGTCGCGATCGCCGCGGCGCAGGAGCACGGCGACAAGGTGCTCGCGCCGCTCTACACCGCCATGGGTTCACGCATCCACAACCGGCGCGCGGAGTACGAGCGGGAGTCGCAGGCGGAATTCCTCGCCGCGGTGATCGCCGATTCGCTCGCCGAGGCCGGCCTCCCCGCCGAGCTGGCCGCGGCCGCCGAAAGCGCCGACTACGACGAGGCGCTGCGCGAGAGCCACCACAAGGGCATGGACAAGGTGGGCCCCGACGTCGGCACTCCGACGATTCACATCAACGGCAACGCCTTCTTCGGTCCGGTGCTTTCCCGGATCCCGCGCGGCGAGGAGGCGGGCAAGCTCTGGGACGGCGCGGTCGCGCTGGCGTCCTACCCGCACTTCTTCGAGCTCAAGCGCACCCGCACCGAAGACCCCGCCTTCGACTAGACGAGCTGTTCACCGGCGATCGGTGGCATCGCGGCGCATGCGATGGCACCGATCGTGCCCGGTTACGGCACGGGTTTCGGCGGTAGCGCCGGGACTTCGCCGTAGCTGCTGGGGTAGTTACCCGCAGGGGGAGCACCCGCGGGCCGACTCGGGCGCAGGAACATATTGCCGTGCCTGCTGCGATCACGCAGCGCCCACATGCGCCAGGTCAGCACCGGGTGCGACGACATGGCGTTGACGATCCAGACGAAGAAGCCCTTCTCGGTCGCCGCCCGGTCGGCCATCTCGTCGTAGCCGACGAGGGTGTTCATGTACTTGCCCGCGGCGAGGGTGCCCATGGCCGTCGGCGCGCCGAGATGCCGGTAGCAGTAGCCGTGATTGTCGGCGGTGTACTCCTGCGCGCGGATCAGCGAGCTGCCGAGGATCGGCAGGAACGGCACCAGGTACATGCCGAGCTGTCGCCAATAGGACACATGGCCCGCGGCGATATGCCCGACCTCGTGGCCGATGATGAAGGCCAGTGCATCGGGTTCCCGCGCCGCCCCGCCGACTTCGAAGAGATCGCTGTAGACCGCGACGAAGCGACGGAATCCGTGCCCAGAGGCGAATGCGTTGATCTGACCGTTGCCGAGCAGCACGTAGGCGTCGGGCACCTTCTTCATGCCGAATCTGGCTGCCGCCTCGGCCACCAACCGATAGCCCTCGGGAAATTGGGTCGGCGACATCTTGACGCCGTTGACCCGCAGACTCGCGAAGGTCTGACCGCGCACGAGCCACACCAGTAGCGGCGCGGCGAGAAACAACAGAATGTACTGGTTGATGGTGCCGAGCGCCGCGAACAGTATCGCGAACATGAACGTGACAACGGTGAGCATGACGACGACGACCAGCAGCGGAATCTCCCAGGTGTGCCGAGCGGGCATCCCGAAGGGCGACAGCCCGCGCGGTTGCTGTTGCGGCGGCACCGCGGGCGGCATCGGCGCACCGCCGTACGGTGCGGGTCCGTAGGGAGCCGTGGGATAAGGACCGGTGGGGTAGGGCCCGCCCGGATAGGGATTGGGCACCTGCGGATACTGCGCCGAGCCGTAGGGTGCCGCGGTCGCGTCCTGAGCCTGTGCCCACCCGCCCTGCTGCGGGGTGTAGGGGTCGACCGGCGGGCCTGCCTGCTGGGGTTCGTGCGGCTGCATGGGAAGAACTCTATTCAGAATCCCGTCGGCGGGTCCGGCCATCGACTCCGTCGACCGGTCGGTCTCGATCGGTGGGCGGCCCGGCTCGGGCACTGGATCAGCCTGCGGCTGAGGATCGTTGGGCATGGGAAGCCACTCTGTTCGGTCGGCTGGACGGGATTGCCGCACGCGGTGCCGGGCGACCATCGGCGCCGGCGCGCATCGTGCACAATGGGTTTCGTGGGAGGGCGGCGCGGGTGTTGATCCCGAGCCGTGTCGTCTCCCGATCCCTCTCGCGACCCCGCCGAAGCGGCCTGACACAATCGCTGCCATGCGCGTATACCTGGGTGCCGACCATGCCGGTTTCGAACTGAAGAATCTCGTCAAGGCCCATCTGGAGCAGGCGGGCCACGAGGCCGTCGATTGCGGCGCCCTCGAATACGACGCTCTCGACGACTACCCCGCGTTCTGCATCGAGGCGGCCCGCCGCACCGTCGCCGATCCCGGCAGCCTCGGGCTCGTCTTCGGCGGCAGCGGCAACGGTGAGCAGATCGCCGCGAACAAGGTGCCCGGCGCCCGCTGCGCCCTTGCCTGGAGCGTCGAGACCGCGAAGCTGGCACGTGAGCACAACAACGCTCAGCTGATCGGCATCGGCGGCCGCATGCATTCGACCGAGGAAGCGCTCGCTATCGTCGACGCCTTCCTCGCGGCCGAGTGGTCCGACGAAGAGCGCCACCAGCGCCGCATCGACATCCTCGCCGAGTACGAAAAGACCGGTGCCGCACCGGCCGTTCCCGCGTACTGATCCGGGCGCGGTCATCATCAACTGTGCCTGAGGGACATACGCTGCACCGTCTCGCGAAGCTACATCAGCGGCGCCTCGCGGGCGGTGTGGTGCGGGTGTCGAGCCCGCAGGGGAAGTTCGCGGCCGGGGCCGCGCGGGTCGATGGTCAGCTGCTGGTGCGGGCCGAGGCGTGGGGCAAACACCTACTGCACCACTACGAGTCGGGGCTCGTCGTGCATGTGCATCTCGGACTGTACGGGAAGTTCACCGAGGCGACCGTGCCGATGGGGGAGCCGGTCGGGCAGGTGCGGATGCGGATGTTCGGGAGCGGATCGGGTGAGCAGCCCGGCTTCGGTACCGACCTGCGCGGCCCCACTGCCTGCGAGGTGTACACCGACGCCGAGGTGGCGGCGCTGACCGATCGGCTCGGCCCCGACCCGCTGCGGCGCGGCGCCGATCCGGATCGGGCCTGGCAGCGAATTCACCGCTCGCGCAGGCCGATCGGCGCACTGCTGATGGATCAGCAGGTGCTCGCCGGTGTCGGCAATGTCTACCGTGCGGAACTGCTGTTCCGGCACGGCATTTCGCCACAGCGGCCAGGGACCGCGCTGAGCGCGGACGAGTGGGCCGCGATGTGGACCGATCTGGTCGCGCTGATGCGGGTCGGTGTGCGGGTCGGCAAGATGGTCGTCGTCCGGCCCGAGCACGACCACGGTGAACCGTCCTACGCGGTCGACCGGCCACGGACCTACGTCTACCGCCGTTCCGGCTCCGCCTGCCGTGTCTGCGGCACCCCGATCCGGCATGCCGTGCTGGAGACGCGAAACCTGTTCTGGTGCCACAGCTGCCAAGGCTGACACACAGCCGGATAGGCGCTCTGTGTCCTCAGCCTGCGACGGCCGTCTTGATCTCCGGTTCGTCGGATTCCGCGAGTGCGAAACGCTTGCCGCCCGCGGTCTTCGCCGAGTACATCGCGCGATCTGCCCTGCGCAGCAGGTCGGTGAAATCGCAGGGGCTGCCCGGCGCGCAGTAGGCGGTGCCGACGCTGGCCGAGACCGGTACCGGCCCGGCCGTCGACCACACCGGGTCGCGCAGCGTACCGACGATCTGGTGCGCGAGATCGCCGAGGGTGTTGTGACGCGGATTGGTGGCAAGGACGAATTCGTCACCGCCGTAGCGGCAGATCACGGTGTCCGGCGGACAGATCTCTCGCAGCCTGCGCGCGAGCTCGACGAGCACCTCGTCACCGACCGCGTGGCCGAAGCCGTCGTTGATCTGTTTGAAGCGGTCCAGGTCGATCAGCAGCAGGCCGACGCCGCGGGTCGGATCGGCCGCCATCAGCCGGACCCGGTCCTGCAGCAGTGTGCGGTTGGCCAGATCGGTCAGCGCATCGTGGGTCGCCTCGTGGCGCAGCCGATGCTGCAACGCCGCGATTTCCTGCACCCGCAGCGACACCGCGGCCGAAATATGTTGTTCCTGCTGCGCGAGCGCGCGCTCCTGCAAGGCCTGGGCATAGCTGTCGATGGCTTGGCTGGCGACCAACGGCCAGCGCGTGGCGACCAGCGATCCCGGTGCGCCCGCCGGGAAGCCGAGCAGCCACCGGGTGGCCTGCGCCAGCATTCTGGTCCTTTCGAACGGGGCCTCGACCAGCCGGGCGCCGAGCATTCGCGCCTCCGGCACGGGGAACGGCTCGGACTTGGCCAGGTGCAGCAGTCGTTCGATGATCTCGATCAATACCGGTTCCAGTTGCCTGGGCGCCGCGTGTGAACCCGGCTCGGCGCACACCGCACGCGCCCAGGCTCGGGCCATGGCGGCTACCGGGGGCTCGATGTCGGTCGCCATCGCACTCACCCGGCACAGCTCGAGTCGGTGGCGCGGTGTGCTGAACCCACACCGGCGCCGGCCTCACCCCGATCGTTCCCACTGCCATGCGGCTGTGTCCACCTTGCCTGGTGCACGCTCACCGCCCCCTTTCCAGATACCCCCGTCCGGCAAAAAGGATCCTAGCAAGCCACCCGGCTTCGAAAAACGCTGTTTTACAACGCGTTCTCGAATCCATACGAATGGCGATCGGGTATCTCATCGCTATCGAGGCTCGGGCGTTACACACGAATCTCGTTCGCTGGGAAGTCGCGAAACGACACGCCGACGGCGCGCCGGAACGCGTCCGAAGTAGCGGCGAAATCACCCCGCCCTCGACCATAGCCGCGACGTACAACCAGAGGTCGACCCGGGGCCGCGCCGACGAGAACGATTGCGGCGCACCGGTCCGCGTGGGGCGATTAGCGTTTCCGAAGCGACGTTCGGTACAGTCGGTACGCACACGGCATCGTGGCGATCCCATAGATGTCGTATGCCTGCGGGTGTAGTTCAATGGTAGAACCTCAGCCTTCCAAGCTGATGGTGCGGGTTCGATTCCCGTCACCCGCTCCACACAGGGTTATTCATCCTCTGCGGCGGCCGATACCGGCGCGAGGGCAACGGGGTGTAGCGCAGCTTGGTAGCGCATCCGCTTTGGGAGCGGAGGGTCGCAGGTTCAAATCCTGTCACCCCGACAGCAGTTCGACAGTAATGTTCTCCGGCCGGTCCGGCCGTGGCGATGCCGTGATCGGCCACCTCGCTCGGTTCCGGCAGCGGGCCACCCCACCCCTTCGGCTGTAGCTGCCGGGCGTGCTGGGAAGAAGCGGTGCGATAGCGGTCGGTGCGCGCGGCGTCCCGAGCTATCTGTTACCAGCCGCGGGTTCGATACGGATGTGGTTCGCAGCTGGTTCCCAGGCTGGTCTTAGAATTCCCGGGTTCGATCCCAGGTGTCGTTGATCGACATCGGATTCACCCACTGGGAGAGGTTTCGAACATGAGTTCCACATCGAGTCGTATCCGGATCGCCGTGGCGGGCGGCGTGCTCGCCGTCGGCGCGTCTGCGGCGCTGCTGGTTCCCGGAATCGCCGCCGCAGCGCCGGGCGGGCCGGGCGGGCCGGGCCACCTGCTCGCGGAAACGACGTGCTCCTTCGCTCAGGTGGATGCGGCGCTGCACGCGGCGGCCCCTGAGCTCGCCGCCCGCCTCGACGCCAATCCTGAGCGCAAGGCGAAGCTGGAGCAGTTGCTGAATCTGCCGCCCGAGCAGCGCAAGGCCGCCATCCAGCAGCGTCTCGACGATCCCAAGGTCAAGGAGCGCATCGAGGAGCACCGCGGGAAGATCGAGGAACGCCGCAACGACCCGCGCTTCACCGAAATGCGCGACAAGATGCAGACCGTGGCCGATACCTGCCACAACTACTGAGCGCGAACACTCGCCCGTCGCCTGCCGCAACACAGCACGCGACGGCGGGTGTCTGTGTTTGGATCATTCGCATGTCCTATAAGGCCGACCCACGCGTCGACGCCTATATCGACGCGCTACCCGAGTGGCAGCAGCGGATCTGTCACGAGGTTCGCGAACTGATGCACGAGGCGGACCCGGAGGTCGTCGAGACCGTCAAGCGCACCGTCCAGCCGTATTTCATGCTGGATGGCAATATTTGCGCGCTGCTCGCGGCGAGACTGCACGTCAACGTGTTCCTCTACGACGGCGCCATCGTGCCGGACCCCGAGGGCATCATCACCGCAGGCCACGACAACAAGACCGCGCGCACGGTGGCGGTCCGCGAGGGGGAAACCCTCAATGCTCCGGCGTTGTTGACCATGGTCCGCCAGATCATCGCCAACAACCGCGCCGGTGGGTGGCGAAAGCTGAAGGCGCAGGAGTCGGGTCAGTAGCCGATCGTGAAGCGTCGCTGTACGAATCGCGGCAGCTCGGCCTCGTCGAGCAGCGCGACGGCGGCGTCCTCGATCGAAATGCGACTGCGACCGTCGGCATCGAGCACCGGCTGATCGCCGCCGACGCGGTAGCGGCCGGTGCGTTCGCCGGGTGCGATCAGTTCGGCGGGGCTGAAGTAGGTCCACAGCCGGTTCGAACTACGCAGCACGGTCAGCGCGTCGCGGTGGCCGCGCACCGCCGCCGCGTACTCGCGAGGCAGGCCGATGCTGTCGAGGGTGTCGGTGAGGCGCTGGTCGTCGTCGGCGGTGACCCGACCCGGCGCGAATTCCAGGCTGCCCGCGCCGCCCACGACGATCAGGCGGGTGCGTGGATGGCTGCCGAGCGCCTGCACCAGCGAGCGCGCCGCGGTCGCGTAGGCCGTAGGGTCGGCGATCGATGTCGCCACTGTGCCCGCGAAATCCGTTGCGGCATTGCCTGGCTGATAGCAGCTGATCAGCACGTCCATTCCGGGCAGGGCGGCCGCGACGGCGGCGCTGTCGAACACGTCGAGGCTGCGCCAGGCGACGTTCGGCTGATCGGCGGTCCGTTCACGCGCGTCCCTGCTGAACGCGGTGACGTGATGGCCGCGGGCTTCGGCTTCGGCTCGCACTCGCTGGCCGATATTGCCGGTCGCGCCGACGATTCCGATGAACATGGTTCTCCTAGAGCTGTTTGGTACGGCGCGTAAAAACTATACGCCGTGAACTTTATGTGCAACGTCTAGTTTCTGTACGCCGCTGTAAGGTGGCTCCGTGGCCACTGCGGCGCCGAGCAGGCGGGAACGACGACGTTCCGAGACGACAACCGAGATCAAGCAGGTCGCCCTGCGCCTGATGGCCGACGGCGGGCCCGGCGCGATCACCCTGCGGGCGATCGCGCGCGAAATGGGCATGACCGCCAACGCGGTCTACAGCTATTTCGCCACCCGCGACGACCTGGTCACCGCGCTCATCAACGATGTGTACAGCGAGCTCGCCGACACCGTCGAAGCGGCGAGGGACGCCTGCCCGCCGGCTGACCCCGCGGGCCGAATCCTGGCCTGGGCCTGCGCCTTCCGTGAATGGGCCTTGGCCAACTCCGAGGGTTTCCGCCTCATCTATGGCGATCCGGTGCCCGGTTATCGGCCACCGGCGGGTGGTGCGGCCCCCGAGGCCGAGCATCGGGTATGCGCGGGCCTCACCGGCCTGGCGGCAGGCGCGTGGCCGCATGCCGAGAAGCTGTACGCGGACAGCGGCTTCGAGTGGTCGGACTTCGACGACAAACTCGTCGGCGAGGTCGCGCGGGACTTCCCGGGATTGCCTCCGGCCGCCATCGCGATCGCGCTACGCATCTGGGGCCACCTGCACGGCCTCGTCTCCTTGGAGATCCTCGGCCACCTGCGCTCACAAACGACCGCCCCGGACAAGCTCTACCGCAACGAAATCGGCCACCTCGTGCGCTCCCTCGGCCTCACCCGGCCGAAAGAGCAGGCCTGACCGGCCGTCGACGTCAGGAGGGGAGCCCGCGCAGCCGACCGTGCACGCGGCGGAGGGGCTGTCATTGCCGACGACCGGACCGGTCAGCTCGCCGCCGCGGTGGTGTCGATGAAACCGGAGGCACTGTCGGTGCCTGCCGAGCGGGCGGCGCGCTCGCACATGGCGGCGAGCATGGGCAGGCGGGCGTCGCCGAGGGACATCGCGTGGTTGCCGAGGTGGTTGGTGACGAAGCCGATCGAGAGGCCGAGGCGGGGTACGGCGATGCCGCCGGAGCCGCCGATGCCGAAGTGGCCCAACGCATGCCTGGTGAGTGTGGCGCCGACGATGGCGCGGTGGTAGCCGAGAGCGAAGTGGGGTGCGGCGCCGAGGACGTAGTCGTAGCGGCCGTTCGGCGGCATCTCGGCGATGCGGCGGGTGGTCTCCGGCCGCAGCAGGCGGCGGTGGCCGACCATGCCGTCATTGGCGATGGCGCCGTACATCTTGGCCAGCGAGCGCGCGGTGAAAACGCCGTTCCAGCCGGGCATCATGGCGTCGTAGGGACGCGGGCCGAGGGTCATGTCGGCCCAGCCGTCGTAGATGGCGCCGCGTGCCGAGCGGACGATTCGCACCGCCGCGAACGGGGCGATCAGCGTGTCGAACGGCACCCCCGCGACGCCGAGGCGTGGTGCCAGCTGGGCCAGGCGGTGGCGCTGATGCTCGGGCACGCCGAACCAGAAATCGTTGTCGCCGAGCGGTTCGGCGAGTTCGCTGCGCACCACCTCGAGAAAGCCGCGGCCGGTGGCCCGCTGGGCGATCTCCGCGATGAGGGTGCCGAAGGTCAGGCCGTGGTAGCCGGACGCGCGCAGTCGCATCGGGTCGGGCGCGGAGGCGGCCATGGCGGCCGCGACGGCGTCGTGGTCGAGCAGATCGTCCGGGTGCTCGACCAGGCCGCGGGTGCGTTGCAGCCCGGCACGATGGTTGAGCACCTCACGAATCGTGATGTCCGCCTTGCCGTTCGCCGCGAATTCCGGCCAGTAGGTCGCCACCGGCTCGTCCAGGTCGAGGACGGCGCGTTCGACGAGGCGATGTGCGATGGTCGCCGCGACGCCCTTGCCGGTCGAGTACGACAGCGCCATGGAGTCCGCCCGCCAGCGTCGGTCGGTGTCGGCCCAACCCGCCCAGATATCGAGGACGGGCTCGCCGTGCCAATAGACCGCAAGTCCGCCCCCGCCCTGACTCTTGCGGCGAAACATCGAGAAGAACTTGGCGGCGACCGCGGTGAACCGGTCGTCGATCAGCATGTGGGCTGGCGCGTCGATGCTCGCAGCGGGCATGGTCAGACTCCTTTGTCTGTCAAAAACGCCTGCAAGCTGGCACGTAACAGTTGCAAGCAGCGTGCTAACGCAAACTGTAACGGGTGTCACTTATGGGCGGCAATGGTCGCTTGCTCAACCGCAGTCGAGATCACTGCCGCCCAGCGGCACGATGCCGCGAGCCCCGGCACGGAGTAATCCCGCGTTCGCCCTCCTCACCAGTGGGGCTTTCCCGCAGTCCTCGTCTCCCGCAGCGGATGTAGCATCGGCCGGGGGCGCGCCGATAGTCTCGTCGAGCAGCCGGCCGACAGGCGGTGGGCACCTGATTCCGTTGGAAGATTGGGACATGACCAAGGGTTACGACGAGAGGCCGGCGACGCTGGCACCGATTTTCTTCGCCAGTTTCGCGCTCTGGCTCGGTCGGAGTGTCCGAGACGCTGTCCAGCCATCCACGGGCGGTCAACAGAATCTCGAGGTGCCCGCGCAGGACTTCGAGCTCGAGCCGGTCTTCGACAAGCAGACCCCGGTCGTCTTCCGCGGTGTCGCCAAGACCTGGCCGATCTTCGAGGACTACCAGCCCCAGGAGCTGCGCAGCAAGTACGGCAGTGAGAAGGTGGCCGCGCTGACCAGCACCACCAACGTGTTCACTCAGGAAACCTCGCCGGTCGAGGTGCTCGAATACCGTGAGGTCATGGACGCCGTCTTCGATCAGCCGAAGCCGGGCAAGAACTACTACTCGCGCTCCGCGGCGGATCCGCGTCCACTGGCCGATCTGCTGCCCGCGCGCGTCGGCACCCGCGCGCAGAGCACGGCGGCCAGCAGCGTGTGGATCGGGCAGCAGGGCAACCTGACTCCGCTGCACAACGATCCGTGGCACGGCCTGCTGATCCAGCTGCACGGCCGCAAGCGGGTCCGGCTGTTCCCGCCGAACGAATACCGCAATGTGTACGGCAAGGTGCCGTTCAAGGCCTCGGATCCCTACACCGGGCTGCCCGACGAGTTCGAGCCGGATCGCAACAGCTTCGAGAAGCTGCAGCACGCGTCGTACTACGACGTGGTTCTGGAGACCGGTGACATTCTCTACATCCCGATGTTCTGGTGGCACCAGGTCGAATCCGTCGACCCGGCGATCTCGTATGTCGCCCGCTACAACCCGAGCTACTTCGAATTCATGAAGGCGGCCTTCTTCCCGATGGCCATGCGCGGCCTCCTGCGCATCGTCGACAGCATCAAGGGCGCGTTCCGCAAGAAGAAGTGATGTACCCCGCTGCGGCGACCAGCGACTGATTCCGGTCGCTACCCGGCCTACCGGGTAGCGACCGGTGTGTTTTCGGCGGTCAGAGCCGAGGATCGACCGGCTCGGCTTCGAGGGCGAGGACCGCGAAGACGGCTTCGTGGACACGCCACAGCGGTTCGCCCGCGACGAAACGATCCAGCGCTTCCAGGCCGAGTGCGTACTCGCGCAGCGCCATCGACCGCTTGCGGCCGAGGCCGCGAGTGCGTAAGCGTCGAAGGTTGTCCTCGCGCAAGTACTCCGGGCCGTAGATTATCCGGAGGTACTCGGGTCCACGGCATTTCACGCCGGGCTGGACCAGCCGGTCCGCCGCGGTGCGCGCGAGTGCCTCGACCGGCTTGACGACCATGCCCTCACCGCCCGCGGCGGTCAGCTCCGACCACCACGCGGTGGCCGCTGCTTCGCCGTCGGGCTGTGCGAGGTCGACGGTCATCCGCGCGGTCGCGGCGAACAGATCGCCATCCGCCGCGACCAGTCGGTCGACGCGCTCCAGATGCCAATCATGGTCGCGCACCGCGTAGTTGACGCCGTCGGCGGCCAGGATCTGGAACGGGGCGAGCCGGAGTCCGGCCAGCCCGTCGACCGGCCAGCAATACCGGCCGTAGGCGGCGCTGAAGGCGTCCGCGTCCGACTTGCGGGCGGCAGTGCGATCGGCGAGGTCGGCGATGTCGAGGCCGCGGCCTGCCGCTGCGGCCAGCAATTCGGTGGCCGCGCCGAGCGAGGCCCGTGCCGCCGCGCCCACCGCCGCGTATTGGTTGCGCAGCAGGCCGACCGCCTTGGCCGACCACGGCATCAACTCGGTGTCCAGCAGGAGCCACTGACTGTTGAGCTCCTCGAACAGCCCGGCAGTTTCGGCGGCCGCACGTACTCGGGCCAGTAAAGCCTCGGCCTGCGCGGCGTCGTCGAAGAACGGACGACCAGTGCGCGTGTAGATCACGCCGGTGCCGCCGTCCTCGACGCCGAACCGGTCACGCGCCGCCGCTGCCGAGCGGGCCACCAGAACGATGGCGCGCGAACCCATGTGCTTTTCCTGGCATACAACCCGCTCGACGCCCTCGGACCGGTAGTAGGCGAAGGCTTCGGCAGGATGCTCCAGCAGGCCCGCCAGCTCCGAGGTCGCGCAGGGCGCCATGGTCGGTGGCAGATATACCAGCCAGCGCGGGTCGATCGCGAAGCGGCTCATCACTTCCAGTGCGGCGCAGGCATTTTCCTCCTGCACGCCGACGCGGCCGTGCTGGCGGGTTTCGACTACCCGGCGGCCGATCACATCGTCGAGGTCCAGTACGCCGGGATCGCGGCGCACCACGCCCTCGGCCGTCGCGATGGTGGTGGCCCGCAGCGGCCGCACCGGCTCGTACCACACCTGCTCGGCGGGCACGGAAACCGATTCCCGCTCCGGGTAGCGCAGCGCCGAGAGGCGGCCGCCGAACACCACGCCGGTGTCCAGGCAGAGCGTGTTGTTCACCCACTGCAGGTCGGTGACCGGTGTGTGCCCGTACAGCACCGTGGCGCGACCGCGATAGTCCTCGGCCCACGGATACCGCACCGGCAGGCCGTATTCGTCGGTCTCCCCGGTGGATTCGCCGTACATGGCGAAGGACCGGACCCGGCCGGACATGCGACCGTGGTACTCCTGCTTCAGCCCGGCGTGCGCGACCACCAGATTGCCGCCGTCGAGCACATAGTGGCTGACCAGCCCGCGGCAGAATTCGGTGGCCGCCTTGCGGAAGTCCTCGTCCTGCGCCTCGAGCTGGGCCAGTGATTCGGCAAGGCCGTGTGCGACGCGCACGTTCCTGCCGTCCAGCGCGCGCACCAGCTTGTTCTCGTGATTGCCGATGACGCACAACGCGGTGCCCGCGGCCACCATGCCCATCACCAACCGCAGTACGCCGGGGGTGTCCGGGCCACGATCGACCAGGTCACCGACGAACACCGCGGTGCGCCCACCCGGATGGTTCGCGCCGACGACGCGGCCGAGGTCGTCGCGGTGCAGCTCGTAGCCGAGCCTGGCGAGCAGCGTTTCCAGTTCGGCGCGACAGCCGTGCACATCGCCGATCACATCGAAAGGGCCGGTGAGCTCGCGCTTGTCGTTCCACGACCGCTCGTCGACGATCGTCGCGGATTCGATCTCCTCGACTCCGCGCAGCACATACACCTTGCGGAAGCCCTCGCGCTCCAGGCCGCGCAGACCGCGGCGCAGTTCGCGCTGCTGCCTGGTGACGACATGCTGCCCGAGATGCGATCGGTCGGCGCGGCGCGCATTGCGTTCGAGACATACCGAATCCGGCACGTCGAGCACAATGGCCACCGGGAACACATCGTGCGCGCGGGCCACCGCGATCAGTTCCTGACGCGCCTTCGGCTGCACATTGGTGGCGTCGACGACGGTGCGCAGCCCGCGCCGCAGCCGCACGCCCGCGATGTGATGCAGCAGGGCGAAGGCGTCCGGCGTCGACGACTGATCGTTCTCGTCATCGCTGACGATCCCGCGACAGGCATCCGAGGACACGACCGCCGTCGAGCGGAAATGCGCGTGCGCGAAGGTCGATTTCCCGGAGCCGGTGCTGCCGATCAGCACGACGAGCGAAAGCTCGGGGACGGACAGCTCGGTCATCGCGCGACTCCTTTCGTTGCGCCGTCGGTGGTTTCGGCGGTTGCCTTGGTGAACACCGCCATCTGAGAGGACGACCCGGCGTCGGGATGCTCGGGGCCGACCGGAACGAATCGGATGCGGTATCCGTGCTGTTCCGCGACTCGATGGGCCCACGCCGCGAATTCGGCGCGGGTCCATTCGAACCGGTGGTCGGAGTGCCGGAAGGCGCCTGTCTCCAGCCCCTCGTACAGCGCGTTGTATTCGGCATTGGGGGTCGTGACGATCACCGAACCCGGCGCGGCGGAACCGAATACGGCGTGTTCGAGCGCTCCGAGACGTGGCGGGTCCACGTGCTCGACGACCTCCATCAGGACCGCGGCGTCGTAGCCGCGCAGGCGCGCGTCGGTGTAGGTCAGCGCGCCCTGTCGCAGGGACAGCCGTTGCGCCACCCGCTCCGGCAACCGGTCCAGCCGCAGCCTCCGCTTCGCGATATTCAACGATCGCATCGACACGTCGACTCCGGTGATCTCACTGAACGTTGTGTCCGCCAACAGCTCTCGAAGCAACGCTCCGTCACCGCAGCCGAGATCGAGCACTCGCCGCGCCCCGGCCTCACGCAGTGCGGCGAGTACTGCTTCGCGGCGCAGCACTGCCAGCGACGCTGTGGGTTCACCTGCCTCGACGGTGGTCTGCTCGGCTGCCGGGCTTGCGGTGCCGCTGTCCTTGCCGAACTCGTCGGCGGTGTCTTCGACCGCGTCCAGCTGTTCCGGGTCGGTGTCATCGATCTCGGCGAGACGTGCGAGCGCCGTGCGGACGAGGGAGTGCCGCCTGGCAAGATAGCGCCGGGTGATCCAGGCCCGATCCGGGTGCTCGGCGAGCCAGCCCGAGCTCGCGCGGATCAGCTTGTCGACCTCGTCGGCGGCCACCCAATAGTGCTTGGCGCCGTCGAGCACGGGCAGCAGGACATACAGGTGCGAGAGCGCGTCGGCGAGCCGGAGCGTGCCGGTGAGTTCGATTCGCACGTAATGGGAATCGCCCCATTCGGGAAAGGCCGGGTCCAGTGGCAGGGGAGTGACCGCCACAGTCCAGCCGAGCGGGGCGAAGACGCGTTCGGCCGCCTCCGGCCCGCCCTTGCACGGCACGGCGGGCAGTTCGATGCGCAACGGCAGCGCGGTGCGCACCAGTTCGGGGCGCTGGTCGCAGCGGCCGTGCAATGCGGTGCGGAATACCGCGCCGAGCGCGACCGACAGCAGCGACGATGCCGCGTACGGCCGATCATTGACGTACTGTCCGAGGCTGAAATCCGTTGTGCTGCGCGAGCGTCCGCGCACCAGCCGGATCGGGTCGACCTCGAGCACCAGCGCCGCCGTGCACCGCGCCGCGTCGGCCTGCGGGTACAGCACGTGCGCAACGCCATAGGACTGCTCGAACGCCTGCACCCGGTCGGGGTTCTTGTGCAGCAAGAAGCCCAGGTCGGTCGCCGGCCACGCGGCGTCCTCCGGTGGTGTGCAGGTGATCGTCAAGAGCATCCTGCGATCGTGGCCCAGCCGGGCAGTCGCCGCAAGGACGTTTCGCGATCTCGGCAGCCGTATTTCTGCGTCAGAGGCTGAGTTTCGGCCAGGTCCAGTCGGCGACGGCGGGGATGTCCTCGCCGTGTTCGCGGGTCCAGGCACGGGCGTTCCAGCGGGCGTCGACCATCTCCTGACGCAGGCCCGCCGCCTTGTCCCGCAGTGTCGGCACCCGATCGACCACATCCATCACCAGGTGGTACCGATCGAGGTCGTTGAGCATGACCATATCGAAGGGAGTTGTCGTGGTGCCTTTTTCTCTATATCCGCGCACGTGCATTTCACCATGGTTCGCGCGACTGTAGGTCAGGCGGTGGATCAGCCAGGGATAGCCGTGGAAGGCGAAGATCACCGGACGATCGCGAGTGAACAGAGTGTCGAATTCGCTGTCGGACAGGCCGTGCGGGTGTTCGTCGGGCGGCTGTAGCCGCATCAGATCGACCACATTCACCACCCGGATGCGCAGCGCGGGCAACCGCTCGCGCAGGATGGCCGCGGCAGCAAGGGTTTCCAAGGTCGGCACGTCGCCAGCGCAGGCGAGCACGACATCCGGCGTGGTGCCGGGATCGTCGTTGTGCCCCGCCCAGCCCCAGATGCCTGCGCCGCGGGCGCAGTGCGCGGCGGCATCGGGCACCGAAAGCCAGTCCGCCTGTGGCTGTTTGCCCGCCACCACCACATTGACGTAGTGCCGCGAGCGCAGACAGTGGTCGAAGGTGGACAGCAGCGTGTTCGCGTCCGGTGGCAGATACACGCGCACGATCGACGGCTTCTTGTTCAGCACCACATCGAGGAATCCCGGGTCCTGGTGGGTGAATCCGTTATGGTCTTGACGCCAAACATGGGACGACAAAAGGTAATTGAGGCTGGCGATGGGACGCCGCCACGGAACTTCCGCACTGGCGTCGAGCCATTTGGCGTGCTGGTTGAACATTGCGTCGACGATGTGGATGAACGCCTCGTAGCAGGTGAAGACTCCGTGCCTGCCGGTGAGCAGATAGCCCTCGAGCAGGCCCTGGCACATGTGCTCGGACAGCACCTCGATCACCCGGCCGGACCGGTCGAGGCCGACATCGAATTCGCCTACCTCCGCCTGCCAATCGCGCCCGGTGACTTCCAGGATGTCCTGCAGCCGATTGCTGGCCAGTTCGTCGGGCGCGAAGGTCAGGAAGTTGTCGGTATTGCCCGCGGTGACCTCGCGCAGCCAGCCGCCGAGCACTCGGGTCGCCTCGTGCCTGCTCGCGCCGGGTGACCCGACCTCGACCCCGTAGTCGCGCCAGTCCGGGAGCCGAAGATCCCGAACGAGCGTGCCGCCGTTGGCCACTGGATTGGCGCTCATCCGCCGATCGCCGCGCGGCACCAGCTCGCCGAGTACCGCCACCGGTCGTCCCGCTTCATCGAACAACTCGTCCGGGCGATAGGAGCGCAGCCATTGTTCGAGCACCGCTCGGTGCCGGTCGTCGGTGCGCGCGGCGGGCAACGGCACCTGATGTGCGCGAAACGTGCCCTCGACCCGCTCGCCGTCGACCACCGGTGGGCAGGTCCAGCCCTTCGGTGTGCGCAGCACGATCATCGGCCAACTCGGGCGCACCCCGTCGCCGCCCACGCGCGCGGCACGCTGGATTTGCCGGATGCGGTCCAGGCAGTCGTCCATGGCGGCGGCCATCGCCTGATGAACGGCCGCAGGATCGTCCCCCGAGACGACGATCGGTTCGTAGCCGTACCCGCGCAGCAGCATCAGCAGCTCGGATTCCGGAATGCGCGCCAGCACGGTCGGATTGGCGATCTTGTACTGGTTCAGGGCGAGGATCGGCAGCACCGCGCCGTCGCGGCGCGGGTTGAGGAACTTAGCGGCGTGCCAGCTGGTGGCCAGCGGACCCGTCTCCGCCTCACCGTCCCCCACCACGCAGAAAACGGTGAGATCCGGATTGTCGAGCGCCGCGCCGAAGGCATGCAGCAGGGAATACCCGAGTTCGCCGCCCTCGTGGAAGGAGCCCGGCGTTTCGGGCGCACAGTGACTCGGCACGCCGCCGGGAAAGGAGAACTGCGCGAACAGCGCAGCCATCCCGGAACCGTCCTGTGGCACATGGCTGTAGAGCTCGGAATACGTGCCCTCCAGCCAGGCGCACGCATTCGGGCCCGGCCCGCCGTGCCCGGGCCCCGCGACGAACACCGCGTTCAGATCGCGCTGCTGGATGGCCCTATTGGCATGCGCCCAGACCAGATTCAAGCCGGGCACGGTCCCGAAATGTCCGAGCAGCCGCGGTTTGATGTGCTCGGCCCGCAACGGTTCCCGCAGCAGCGGGTTGCGCATCAGATAAATCTGGCCGACCGCGAGATAGTTCGCCGCCCGCCACCACGCGTCGATCGACTCCAGTTCGCCGCGGTCGAGCGGACCGGGCACTTGCGCCAGCCGATACGGCAGCGGCGCGATCGTCGCACCGCCGCTGCTGTCGACATTGTCGGCCGAGGTATCGCCCCCGGCACTGGCCATCTGCGTCATACGCCGACTCTCCTCACGCTCGGGGCATCGGGAGCGGTACCGGAGGAACCGCTGTCGCCGGGTCCTGCACGGTTGTCGAAAAACGATCGACAACACCGGATGGAGAATTCCTCGTCAGGCTACCGGCAGCCGGCGTGCGAGTCAGGTGTCTGTGCACGGCATCGGCTCCCGTGCCTGCCCATACCGCGGCCAAGCCGGCCCCACGCTCCGAGACCGCCGGTCGGCACCCGCCTGCTCACCCGGTCGGGGAGGAGATCGACGATGAGGGCCGCCACGGCGATCCTTGTCATGCACTCAGGCTGGTCGTCGAACCACCCGCTGGTCGCCCCCTGTCCGTACGGTTCGGCTCCCCCGAACGGGGAGCCGATGGTCGCACCGGAGCTGGCACGAGCTGTTCCTGACCCCCGAGCGTTCGAACCGCCGTGTGGTCAGGGCGGCACGAGGCCGATGGCCGCGCGTGGATTAGGGTGCGCCGCATGCAAATACTCGGCAGGATCATCGGCCTCGGCGCGATCGCCGCGACCGCGTTCGCGTTGACCGCGTGCGGGTCGGGGGACGACAACAACTCGGTGTCCGCGACGACCACCGCGGCCGCGAAGACCGGCTCGTCCGCGGCGGCGGCGCCGCAGAGCAAGGGCCGCGAATGCACCGCCGACGACATCAAGGTCGACGGTGGGTTCGGCGCCAATCCGAAGATCACCATCCCGGACGATTGCGACCCGCCCAAGCAGTTGATCGTCAAGGACCTGGTCGAGGGCGGCGGGCCGGGCGCGACCGCGGGCCAGCAGCTCACCATGAACTATTCGCTGATCACCTGGTCGGACAAGAAGAAGCTCGACAGTTCCTTCGACCGGGGCAAGCCGTTCCAGCTGACCCTCGGCGCCGGACAGGTCATTCCCGGCTGGGACCAGGGCTTGGTCGGTGTCCAGCAGGGCGCGCGGCGGCTGCTGATCATCCCGCCGGACCTCGGATACGGCGCGGGCGGCAACGGCATCAAGCCGAACGAGACGCTCGTTTTCGTCACCGACGCGGTCGCCGTTCCCAAGAGCTGAGTCTTTCTCCGTCCCCTCGCGAGCAGCCGCTGCGACGGTCTAGGACGGTGCTGCCCGCGACCCACCGCGACCGGTCAACTAACCTTGTCGGGATGCGTGCGCGTGGGCGCGCTGCGTCTATGTCCATCAGAGCAATGCGCCCATGTCGATGAGAAGCAAGTCGACCAGAACCACCAACGAACAAGGAGCATGTCCGTGAAGAGCACCGTCGAGCAGCTGAGCCCGACCCGGGTCCGGATCAACGTCGAGGTGCCCTTCGAGGAACTGAAGCCCGACTTCGACAAGGCGTACAAGGCACTGGCCAACCAGGTCCGCATCCCGGGCTTCCGCCCGGGTAAGGCGCCGGCCAAGCTGATCGAGGCCCGTGTCGGCCGTGGCGCGATCCTGGAACAGGTCGTCAACGATGTGCTGCCCGCGCGTTACAGCGAGGCCGTCACCACTTCCGAGGTGAAGGTCATCGGTCAGCCCGAGATCGAGATCACCAAGATCGAGGACGGCCAGCAGCTGGCGTTCACCGCCGAGGTCGACGTGCGTCCCGAGATCACCCTGCCCGCCTACGAGGGCATCGAGGTGTCGGTCGACGCGTTCAGCATCGGCGACGAGGACATCGAGGAGCAGCTGCAGTCGCTGCGCCAGCGCTTCGGCACCCTGACCGGTGTCGAGCGTCCGGTCAAGGACGGCGACTTCGTGTCCATCGATCTGTCGGCCACCGTCGACGGCGAGGATGTGCCGGAAGCCGCCACCACCGGCCTGTCCCACGAGGTCGGATCCGGCCAGCTGATCGAGGGCCTCGACGAGGCGCTGACCGGCCTGTCGGCCGGTGAGTCCGCCGAGTTCACCTCCACGCTGGTCGCCGGCGAGCACGCGGGCAAGGAAGCGGTCATCACCGTCACCGTCGGTTCGGTCAAGGAGCGCGAGCTGCCCGAGGCCGACGACGACTTCGCCCAGCTGGCCAGTGAATTCGACACCCTGGAAGAGCTGAAGGCCGATCTGCGCACCCGGGTCGAGCGGGTCAAGAAGGTCGAGCAGGCAGGCGAGATCCGCGACAAGGTGCTCGAGGCGCTGCTGGAGCAGGTCGAGGTGCCGCTGCCGGAGGCCGTCGTCAAGGCCGAGATCGACGCCGTGGTCCACGACGCCGTGCACGGCTTCGACCACGACGAGGACGCCTTCGCCGCCGCGCTCGAGGCGCAGGGCAGCACCCGCGAAGAGTTCGACAAGGACACCAAGGAGTCCGCCGAGAAGTCGGTGAAGACCCAGCTGCTGCTGGACGCCATCGCCGAGGCGGAGAACACCCAGGTCGGCCAGGAGGAGCTCACCGAGCGGATCCTGTTCCAGGCGCAGCGCTACGGTCTGTCGCCGGAACAGTTCATCCAGCAGGTGCAGCAGGCGGGCCAGCTCGGCGCGGTGTTCGCCGATGTGCGCCGCGGCAAGGCGCTCGCCGGTGTCGTCGGCCAGGTGAAGGTCACCGACTCCGAGGGCAACTCGGTGGACACCGCCGAAATGTTCGGCGCGCCTGAGGGTTCCGAGGCCGAAGCCGAAGAAACTGCCGCCGCGAGCGCCGAATAATTCCATGGAATGCCAGCGTGATCGACGGCCGAGTGGTTGTGTGATTGCGCAGTGAGCGAGCGTAGCGAGTGAACCGCGGACACAGTGCGCCCTCGCGCACAGCGCAATCGAGCGCTGGCGAGATTGCGCTGTGAGCGAAGTAGGGCGGTGCCGGGAGTTCGGTGCCGCCCTGTTTCGTTAATGTTTGTGACAGCGAACGGTGATGGCTCTGTAGCAATCAGCGCTGTGTAGGTTTCAGTGACAAGCCGGTGAGAAGAGAAGGCAGGTATCCGTGACAATCAACCAGGCAGGGGTCATGACAGCCGCTACTGCTGGTCTCAACCTCAGTGATTCGGTGTACGAGCGCCTGCTGCGTGAGCGCATCATCTTCCTCGGCACTCAGGTCGACGACGACATCGCGAACAAGCTGTGCGCCCAGATCCTGCTGCTCTCGGCGGAGGATCCGGTCAAGGACATTTCGCTCTACATCAACTCGCCCGGCGGTTCGGTGACCGCGGGTATGGCCATCTACGACACGATGCAGTTCGCCGAGTGCGACATCGCCACCTACGGCATGGGTCTGGCCGCCTCGATGGGGCAGTTCCTGCTCACCGCGGGCACCAAGGGCAAGCGCTACGCGCTGCCGCACGCGCGCATCATGATGCACCAGCCGTCGGCGGGCATCGGTGGTTCCGCGGCCGACATCGCGATCATGGCCGAGCAGTTCGCGCACACCAAGCGTGAGCTGAACGAGTTGCAGGCGCAGCACACCGGCAAGTCGGTCGAGCAGGTCACCATCGACGCCGACCGCGACCGGTGGTTCACCGCGACGCAGGCGCTCGAGTACGGCTTCATCGACCACGTGATCAGCCACGCGAATCAGGCGGGGAACGGCGCGAAGTAGCCGACCATTTCGAGCGACCTGCAACCAGTCGCAACGGCTGAGAACCGCTCACCCACTCAGACTTTGGAGACGAAGATGGCCAACCTGATCGACCCACGCGCCGGCCTCGGCGGTATCGCACCGCAGAGCCCGCAGGCGCGCTACATCCTGCCGTCGTTCATCGAGCACTCGAGCTTCGGTGTCAAGGAGTCCAACCCGTACAACAAGCTGTTCGAGGAGCGCATCATCTTCCTCGGCGTGCAGGTGGACGACGCCTCGGCCAACGACATCATGGCGCAGCTGCTGGTGCTGGAATCGCTCGATCCCGACCGCGACATCACCATGTACATCAACTCGCCTGGTGGCTCGTTCACGTCGCTGATGGCCATCTACGACACCATGCAGTACGTGCGTGCCGACGTCGCGACGGTCTGCCTCGGCCAGGCGGCCTCCGCGGCCGCCGTGCTGCTCGCCGCGGGCACCCCGGGCAAGCGCGCCTGCCTGCCCAATGCCCGTGTGCTGATCCACCAGCCGTCGCTGGAGGGTGGCATCCAGGGGCAGGTTTCGGACCTGGAGATCCAGGCCGCCGAGATCGAGCGCATGCGTCGCCTGATGGAGACCACGCTGGCCTACCACACCGGTAAGGACGCGGACACGATCCGCAAGGACACCGACCGCGACAAGATCCTGACGGCCGCGGAGGCCAAGGACTACGGGATCATCGACACGGTGTTCGACTACCGCAAGCTCAGCGCACAGAAGTAATCTCCGCGCGCGATCAGGTGTCAGGCAGGGATTCTGGGGTAAGCCCCGGGATGCGGGTTGCGCCGGTCGCTCGTATGTTGCTGTTAGTCAGGTAAATCCGGCCGGGACAGGTGCCGCTCGGCATCGGTTCCGGCCGGATTGCTTCGATGGAACCGACCGACCGGAAGGGTGTCCGGCGGGATGGGCCACGAGGCAGGCGGCCGGACCGGGTTTCGGCCGCAGCTCGGGGAGAACGTGTTCTATTGCCGTGAGAACTCGCGCAACCCCGGCGAGAAACATGCTCGAGTTGTCGACCTCCGTCGCGCACACCGGGTACGGTCAACCTAGGGGCCTTTGCTCCGGTTGACGGCAGTGCTCGACCCGCCGGAACACTCGAGGTGTTCGTGATTACACCCGAGGGTGGCGGATTGCTGGCAACCTGGACAGACGGTTGCACGCGGACAAGGAAGTAGGGACCCACGAGATGGCGCGCATCGGAGACGGCGGCGATCTGCTCAAGTGCTCGTTCTGCGGAAAGAGCCAGAAGCAGGTCAAGAAGCTCATTGCGGGACCAGGGGTGTACATCTGCGACGAGTGCATCGATCTATGCAACGAGATCATCGAGGAAGAGCTGGCCGAGTCCAGCGAGGTCAAACTCGATGAGTTGCCCAAACCTGCCGAGATCCGGGACTTCCTGGAGAACTACGTGATCGGGCAGGACACGGCCAAGCGCACGCTCGCGGTGGCCGTCTACAACCACTACAAGCGCATCCAGGCCGGCGACAAGGGTCGCGACAGCCGTGGCGAGACGGTCGAGCTCGCCAAGTCGAACATCCTGATGCTCGGGCCGACCGGCTGCGGCAAGACCTACCTCGCGCAGACCCTGGCCAAGATGCTCAATGTGCCCTTCGCCATCGCCGATGCCACCGCGCTGACCGAAGCCGGGTATGTCGGCGAGGACGTCGAGAACATTCTGCTGAAGCTGATCCAGGCCGCCGACTACGACGTGAAGCGGGCCGAGACCGGCATCATCTACATCGACGAGGTGGACAAGATCGCTCGCAAGAGCGAGAACCCCTCGATCACCCGCGACGTCTCCGGCGAGGGCGTGCAGCAGGCGCTGCTGAAGATCCTGGAAGGCACCCAGGCCAGCGTGCCGCCGCAGGGCGGACGCAAGCACCCGCACCAGGAATTCATCCAGATCGACACCACCAACGTGCTGTTCATCGTGGCGGGCGCGTTCGCCGGACTGGAGAAGATCGTCTCCGACCGCACCGGACACCGCGGCATCGGCTTCGGCGCCGAGGTGCGTTCCAAGGCGGAGGTCGACACTTCCGATCACTTCGCCGAGGTGATGCCGGAGGACCTGATCAAGTTCGGTCTGATCCCCGAGTTCATCGGCCGCCTTCCCGTTGTCGCCTCGGTGACCAATCTCGACAAGGAATCCCTGGTCAAGATTCTCTCCGAGCCGAAGAACGCGCTGGTCAAGCAGTACATCCGACTCTTCGAGATGGACGGCGTCGACCTCGAGTTCACCACGGACGCACTGGAGGCGATCGCCGATCAGGCCATCCTGCGTGGCACCGGCGCTCGCGGTCTGCGCGCCATCATGGAAGAGGTCCTGCTGCCGGTGATGTACGACATCCCCAGCCGCGATGACGTCGCCAAGGTGGTCGTCGACGCCGACACGGTCAACGACAACGTGCTGCCCACCATCGTGCCGCGCAAGGCGCAGCGCACCGAGCGGCGCGAGAAGTCGGCGTAGTCGCGCACCGGTAGGGGATTTCAGGGTGCAACCGCAGCCACCGCTGCATCCGGCGGGGCCAGGTCAGCTGCTCGATGTCCGCGGTGTGCTCAGCGGCACCGTCGACATGCGGACCTATCGGCACAAACATCTCGTGGTCTTCTCGCGCTCTGAGGGCGGGCTGATCTGGGACACGGGCCCGGACTTGGACGGCCTGCTCGCGAGGCTGACAACGTGTGTCGAATGGCTTGACGAACACTTCGGGTTCGAGCTGGTGAGCGTCTTCGCCAACCCGCTCGAGCGGCAGTACATCTACTACGCCATGCTGCGTCGTCGTAGTGGAGGCCAGCGATAGTAGGCGACGTGTCGTCGCCCATCGTGGACATCAGGTCACATCGGAGGTGTACAGACCTGTCTGTGGGGGTAGTCCATATTCAGGGTTGAGCAACCAGCCCAGTCCCGGAGCGGAGGCATCCGGGCGAAATTCAAGGCCGGCAATGTTTCGAGCGTGCCGTGCGCGACCCGGACCGAGGTCCTTATGTCGACTGTTGTTGCTACTTCCAGCCAATTCGCCACCCACATCGCGGGACCGTGGCCGTCCGGTCGCGGTCCCTCCGACCGCCTGCGTGTCACCCTCACCGCACCCACCGATTCGGTCACGCTGTGTGCCCTCGTCGGCGAGGTGGATTACTACAGCGCCGATGTCTTCCGGAGCCGTCTGCTCGAATCTCTCGAGACCGCCGGGTCCGTGGTGGTGGTCGATCTGTCCAGGGTGACGTTCTTCGGCAGCGCAGGTCTGCGGGTGTTGATCGAGGCCGAGTCACTGGTGGGACCGCCAGGAGGCAAGCTCGTGCTGATCACCGGCCGACGTTGTGTCGACCGGCTGCTCGCCGCCGCTGGCGATGTCGCGGTTTTCCGGACGGTGACCAGCCTGGCCGAGGTGATGGCCGACGCCGCATAGCCGCTTTACCGCGCCGCCCGCCGAGGAGTGCTCGTCGGGCGGCGCGGTCGTTTCGCGGGGTCAGTCCGGGGCCCACGGAACTCGGCAGGAATCGGTGCTGAAGCCCTGTGCCGTGATTCCGAGTGCGGAGTAGAAGCGCGAGCGCATGTTCTCCAGGCCGATCTGGTAGGTGAGCTCGATGACACCCGCACGGCCGAAACGCTTTTCGAGGTCGGCGACCTGATCGTCGGTGACGGTGGTCGGTGTCGCGGTGATGGCGTCGGCGTAGGCGATGGCGGCGCGTTCGTCGGCGCTGTAGAGCGGTGAGGTCTCGTACTCCGCGATGTGCTCGAGGCGGTCGATGTCGAGGTCGCCGTGCCGCATGAGCATGGCGCCGAAGTCGATGCACCATGAGCAGCCGACGATCCACGCCGCGCGGTAGACGGCGATCTCGCGGATGGCGGCAGGCAATTCTGTGCTCGCTCGTTCTACGAGCAATTCGTGAATGCCGCTGGCGGCGAGCAGCTTTCCGTGGTTGGCCGTCACCGCGAACGGTTCGGGCACCGCGCCGAAGCGTCGCGCGGCGATGCGGTACAGCAGCTTGGTCAGCGGCCCCGCCTGCTCGGGGGGGACGGCGGGGATACGGGTCGTGCCCATCACGGTTCTCCTTCGATCCGACGATGTTGTCCTGCTACTCGGACGAGGAGGGATCGTGGAATGTGACGGGCAGCCGGGTGTGATCCACCGCACGCGTGGCCCGTCGGGGCTACACCGCTTCGGTGTGCATATCGGCGGGGTTCCAATACGCGCGCATGCTGATGATCTTGCCGTCGTCGTCGAACTCCATCACGTCGATAGGAGTCAGCGTGAAGCGCTTGTCGCCGAACTTGGTGATGATGCTGAACATGAAGGCGGCGTGATTGCCGCCGATGCGGATAGTCTCCGGCTTCAGTTCGGTTTCCCGATCGAGGTTGGCGATCACATCGTAGAACTCGCGGATGGCGGCGTGGCCCTGTTTGACCTCGGAGCCGATGGGATCCTCGACCGTCGCGTCGGGGGCGTAGAGGTTGACGATCTCCTCGGTCGGACCCGAGCCGACCAGTTTGACGTACTGCTCGACCACATCGCGGATTTGCTGTGCCATGGAAACTCCTGCCGAATTGGAACATGTTCTAATTCGGAGCGTAGCAGTGCCCACGACGCCTGGGTCGATGATTGCACGCCCGGTACCGCCCGGACCGGCCGCCGGGCGAACGCGTGCGCGCCGACGGCCTCGAATCCTCTGTGTAGCGCCTTCGAGGACACGGTAACGATCGGCCGGCTGCTGCGGTTCGATCGCGCCCGGGTCGGGGATCGCCGTTGATCCTCCTGGTTCGCCATTGAACCTTCGTCCCACTCGGGTGCTTTCGTTGATGGTGTCGTATGCAGGGCCTCCGATGTTACGTCCGTCACTTATGCTAGCGATCCGTACTTCGGTGCGCCCGCGTTGCGGTATATCGCGATGACAACGCCCGAAGCGGTGGTGCGCGAATCGGTGACATCGAATCCGGTGGGCTGCACGTCCTCGGTGAACAGCCGCTTGCCGGTGCCGAGCAGCACCGGGAAGGTGAGCAGGCGCATGGTGTCGATCAGACCTGCGGCCAGCAGGCCCTGCGCCAGGTTGCCGCTCCCGTGTATTTGCAGTTCGCGACCAGGGCGTTCCTTGAGTGCGGTCACCTCCTTGACCAGATCGCCGCGCAGCACCTCGGCAGGGCCCCATCCCGCGCTGGCCAGGTGGGTGCTCACCACGTACTTGGGCAGCGAATTCAGTGTGGTGGCAATGGGATTCGTCGGGTCGGTGACCTGCGGCCAGTATCCGGCGAAGATCTCGTAGGTGCGCCGACCGAGCAGGAAGGCGTCGACCTGTTCGAACACTTCGGTCATGAAGGTGCCGAAGTCCTCGTCGCCGTAGGGCGCCGACCAGCCGCCGTGGGCGAACCCGCCGCTCGGGTCCTCCTGCGGTCCGCCGGGCGCTTGATAGACGCCGTCGAGGGTGATGAACTGGGTGAGGGACAGCTCCATGGTCGGAGGTTCCTTTCGTCATTGCCGCCCGCGGCGCGCGGGCCTCTCCCCTGATTCGACGGCGCGGGCCCGGAAAACTCATCGCTATTTCCGCCGGTCGCGCCCCGGTGTGTCGGACTTGCGCTCTCGGCGACGTGCTGTTGAATCGGTCCGGTCAACCAGATGTTCGAGTGACGAGTGAAAGCGGAGGAGACATGGCACTGCCTACCATGACCGCGGAGCAGCGCACTGAGGCGCTGGCCAAGGCGGCTGCGGTCCGCAAGGCGCGCTCCGAACTGATCGGCAAAGTGAAGGCCGGCAAGGTTTCGGTTGCCGATCTGCTGAAGAAGGCCGATAGCGACGAGCTGGTCAAGAAGACCAAGGTCGCGGCCGTGATCAAGGCCCTGCCCGGCGTCGGCCCGGTGAAGGCCGCCAAGCTGTTGGACCAGGCCGAGATTCCCGAGGACCGCCGCATCGGTGGACTCGGCGCTCGCCAGCGCGCCGCACTGCTCGAGGCACTGGACGCCTGATCGCGTCTCAGTTGTCGAGGTAACCATGATCGAGGAACGAACGCTCACGTCGGTGGCGTGGTTGTGCGTCGAGAACGGCCGCTTGCTTGCGGTCCGCACCAGAGGACGCGACGCTTTCTACCTACCGGGCGGCAAGCCCGAGCCGGGTGAAACCCTGGCGGGAGCGCTCGTTCGTGAAGTTCGAGAAGAAGTCGGCGTCGAGTTGGAGGCGCACCGGATCGCGCCCGTGGTGACTATCACCGCTCCTGCCCACGGGCGTCCCGGCACTCTCGTCGAAATGCACTGTTTCACCGCGCCGGGCCACGGCAACCCAGCACCAGCCGCGGAGATCGCGGAAATGACGTGGCTCGGTCCTGCGGACCATCACTTGTGCGCGCCTGCCGTCGGCAAGGCCTTGGACCACCTCACCTCCATCGATGCCTGGGACTCGCCGTGAGTCGTCCAATTGCCCGGCAGCTTCGGCCCGCACATGAGTGGTGCCGATCGATCAGCGCGTGCGGCGGCGCGGCAACCGGATGTCCATCGGCGCCGGGTCGGACATGGGGATGTCGCCGCGCGGCGGGATGACCACACAACCGAGGCCGAGGATGACCAGCGCGGCCGCGCCGAGCAGGCTGAACGTGAAGCTGCCCGCGCCCATCTCGGCCGGTTTGTGGATGGCGTGGTAGACGAAGTGCGGTAGACCGAAGGTCAGCCAGCCGATTCCCGCCACTCGGGCGACGGCGGTGCCGTCGATGACGAGCGCGGCGACAGTGACCGCGGTCAAGGCGAGGAAGAAGGCGCCGACGTCAGCTGCGAGGTGGTGGTTGTACGGCCCGTCCACCGATATCCAGTGCATACCGAAACCTGGGAAACTGGTGTACCAGGAGTGCGGCGCGAAGACCGCCCACAAGCCGACGATGGCGCCCTGGACCGCGAGGAGCGCCAGCATGATCCGAACGATCAGCAGCCGACGGCGAAACTGTTCGAACCGCATGCGCACGCGCACGCCGCCGGACTTGCCTTCCACCGAAATCCGCATCGGACGCTCCGTTCAAGCCGAATTCTGGATCGGGTGAAGCAACCGTAATTCGGACATCGGAAACGGGCAATAGGCGCACCGTCAGGGGCGGGTCCCTACGTTGGTCGGCGCAATCGGCGCATCGGTGATCGACGTGCGGTCGAGCCGGTGCGAACCGGTGTAGATATTCATGGTCAGACCGCGCAGGAAGCCGACGAGGGTGAGGCCGGATTCGGCCGCCAGGTCGACGGCCAGCGAGCTGGGCGCGGAGACGGCGCCGAGCATCGGGATGCCTGCCATGACCGCTTTCTGCACCAATTCGAAAGAGGCTCGGCCACTGACGAGCAGCACCAGATCGTGGGCCGGGATACGGTTTTCGCGCAGTGCCCAGCCGAGCACCTTGTCGACGGCGTTGTGCCTGCCGATGTCCTCGCGGACGGCGAGGGCGGTGCCGTCCGCGGTGAAAAGTCCCGCCGCGTGCAGACCGCCGGTCGCGTCGAAAACGCCTTGGCGGGTGCGCAATTCGGCGGGCAGGGCGGCGAGGGTGGCGATGTCGACGAGGAGGCCGTCGGACGGTATCGGGAATCGGGTGCTGGTGCGCACTTCGTCGAGCGCGGTCCTGCCGCACAGCCCGCAGGCTCCGGTGGTGAGGACGTGGCGGCCGTGTACCGGCACCGGCGTGCGCAAGTGGACGTCGAGGACGTTGTAGGTGTTGTGCCCGTTCTCGTCGGTGCCCGCGCAGTAGCGTGCGCTCACCACATCGTCGGTCGCGCCGATGATGCCCTCGCCCAGCAGAAATCCGTGCACCAGATCGATATCGCTGCCCGGAGTGCGCATGGTGACGGTGAGTTGCTCGCCGCCGATGCGGATTTCGAGCGGCTCCTCCACCGCGAGGGTGTCGGGCCTGGTGATCTCACCGTGGGAGGTGATGCGGATCGTCGGACGGCGCGCGGTCACTCTACTCACGACGGCACCTCACCGCTCTCAGCGGGCGATCGGTGGCGACGGTCTGCGCGGTCACGACGGCTGCCCGACATGCGTGTGCCGCTCGAGCCGGATGGTCACCGCTTTGGAAACCGGGGTATTCGACCGTGCCGCAACATGATCCAACGGAACCAGCGGATTGGTCTCCGGGTAGTAGGCGGCGGCGTTGCCGCGCGGCGTCGAGTAACCGATGATGCGGAAGCCGGTTACCTTGCGTTCGGTGCCGTCGGTCCACTCGGAGATCAGATCCACCAATTCGCCGTCCGTGAAACCCAATTCGGCGATGTCCTCGGCGTTCACCAGGATCACCTTGCGGCCGCCGTGCACGCCGCGGTACCGGTCGTCCAAGCCGTAGATGGTGGTGTTGTACTGGTCGTGGCTGCGCAGCGTCTGGAGGATCAGTCTGCCGTCGGGGACCGGAGTCCAGGTGAGATCGTTCACCGCGAAGTTGGCTTTACCTGTGGTGGTGCGGAATTCGCGGGAGTCACGCGGCGGATGGGGCAGCACGAAGCCGTTGCGCTGACGGACCCGGGTGTTGTAGTCGGCGCAGCCGGGCACCACGCGCGCGATCGCGTTGCGGATCTTGTCGTAGTCGCGCTGGTACTGCGCCCACGGGACCGGGTGCTCGGCGCCGAACAGTGCCTGCGCGAGCTCACAGACGATGGCGACCTCGCTGCGCAGCTGATCGCTCACCGGCTTCAGCCGCCCGGTGGACAGATGCACCATCGACATCGAATCCTCCACCGACACCTGCTGTTTCACGCCGGCTTGCAGATCTTCGTCGGTGCGGCCGAGGGTCGGCAGGATCAGCGCGGTCTGCCCGTGCACAACGTGGCTGCGGTTGAGTTTGGTGGAGACGTGCACGGTGAGCGCACAGCCGCCCAGCGCCGCCTCGGTGACCTCGGTATCGGGCGTCGCGGAGACGAAGTTGCCGCCCATCCCGAAGAACACCTTCGCCGTGCCCTCGCGCATGGCGCGGATGGCGTCGACGGTGTCGAAGCCGTGCTTGCGCGGGCTGGTGATGCCGAATTCATGATCGAGCGCGTCGAGGAAGGAGTCGGGCATCTTCTCCCAGATACCCATGGTGCGATCGCCCTGCACGTTCGAGTGACCGCGTACCGGGCACACACCCGCGCCCGGCTTGCCGATCATGCCGCGCAGCAACAGCAGGTTCGTCGCCTCCTCGATGGTGGCGACGCCGTGCTTCTGCTGGGTGAGGCCCATCGCCCAGCAGATGATGATGTTGTTCGATTCGGCCAGCAGCCGGGCGGTGCGGCGGAGTTCGTCGTCGGTCAGCCCGGTCGCCGTGCGGACGGTGTCGAAATCGACGGCCCGCACGTTCTTTTCGTATTCCGTGAAGCCCGCGCAATGCGCGTCGACGAATTCGCGGTCCACCACCGTTCCCGGCGCGGCGTCCTCGGCCTCGAACAACAGGCGGCCGAGCCCCTGGAACAGCGCCATGTCACCGCCGAGGCGGATCTGCAGGAAGTCGTCGGCGATGGACACGCCGCTGGTGAAGCCCTTGACGGTCTGCGGATCGCGGAAGCCGAGCAACCCGGTCTCCGGCAGCGGATTGACGGCGATGATCTTGGCGCCCTTTGCCTTCGCGCCCGCCAGTGCGCTCAGCATGCGCGGATGATTGGTGCCCGGGTTCTGGCCTGCGACGATGATGAGGTCGGCGGCATCGAAGTCATCGATCGAGACCGAGCCCTTGCCGATGCCGATGGAACTGGTCAGCGCGGCGCCGGAGGATTCGTGGCACATGTTCGAGCAGTCCGGCAGATTGTTGGTGCCGTAGCTGCGTACCAGCAGTTGGTACAGGAACGCGGTCTCGTTGGCGGTGCGCCCCGAGGTGTAGAAGAGCGCCTCATCCGGCGTCGCCAAGGCACGCAGCTGCTCGGTGATCAGCTGGTAGGCGTCGGCCCATTCGATGGGGGAGTAGTGGGTGGCGCCCGGGCGCAGCACCATCGGATGGGTGAGCCTGCCCTGCTGACCGAGCCAGTAACCCGACTTGTCTGCCAGCTCCTCGAGGGAGTGCGCGGCGAAGAATTCGGGGGTGACGGTGCGCAGCGTCGCCTCCTCGGCGACCGCCTTCGCGCCGTTTTCGCAGAACTCGGCAGGGCGACGATGGCCGGTCGCCTCCGGCCAGGCACAGCCGGGACAGTCGAAACCGTGCACCTGGTTGACCCTGGCCAGCGTGCGGGCGGTGCGGACAACGCCCATCTCCTCGACCGCGCGTTTGAGCGCGACGGCGACGGCCGTGACCCCGGCCGCCTGCTCCTTCGGTTCGGTCACACTCAGCGCGGACTCGTCGATGTCGCGTGTCGGCCCTTTACGGTGCATGGTCGTCATTGTCCTCTCCGCAGGGAGGCTGTCTCGGCGGGGCCGAGATCAGCCTGTCCGATCGTGCGTACCCGCCGGAGGTCCGCTGCGCAACCGCGGCACGCAAGAAGGCCCGGCTGCGCGTATGTGACATGACCCCCGACTGCGGCACAAGGGGATGACCCGACAGCGGTACGCAGGGAGACTGCGGAGAAGGCCCGAGTGGCCTCCTGCGGCGGTCACGACAAACCGTGAGCGTTCAGGGGCGGCGGCGTTCACCGGAGATCTCGGTGGCGTCCTTGCGCCGATCTTCGACGTGGTGGGTGGCGATTCGCTCGCCGATGCGGACACTCCAGCCGGGCGGGAGTTCGATGGGGGCGGTGCCGACGCGGGTCCACTGCCCGGCGCCGGGCGCCGCGATGAAAGTTCCTGCGGGAGTGGAGGCGTCGCGAATGTAGACCTTGCCGCGTTCGAGCGAGACATAGGCGTGCACGCGTGAGACGTGCCGGTCGCGCGGGACGGCGATGGGTGAGGCGGCGGCGGTGCGCACCGAATCGTCGGACGTGGGGCTGCGGCCGATGACGTACGGGCGGTCGAGCGGGTAGGCGGCGCCGTCCTCGAAAACGAGCGCGCCGGTGGCCGGACCGAGCGGCGCTGGTGCGCTGCCGGTGGTACGCACGCGCCGTGGTCGCGCGCCGTCATGCGCCGGCACCTTGTCCAGCGCGACAGGTTGCGGTCGCGACGGTGTGGTCGGCCGGGTCGCGTCCGATGTCTCGGACCACGCCAGCGGTCCCGCCCGGGTGCCGATCTCCGCACTTGCCCGAGCGTCGTGGCTCGACTGGGTATCGGATTCCGACAGCGCGGCCATGCCGGCCGGAGCCGTCGGTGGCGGCTCGTCCCCGGCCGTGGACTGTTGCGCGACGGACGCCGGGCGCGCGGACTTCGCGGTTTTCCGCACCGCGACACGAAATACGAAACCGCCCCCGGGAACCACGCCGTCCCGCAAATTGCTGCGTGGGTGGGTGGTCAAGGGAAGCGCGGTGTCGGCGCCGACCGAAATCTGCCGCACCGGCTCGCGCACGATCTCGTCCACCCAGGTGAACGCTCGCGCACCGGCCAGCCGCCTGGTCCCCTCCGCGCCCTGGATCTCGGCGCTCACCGCTCCGCGCAACAAGATGACCGTGCCATCGCCGGTCGGCGCGACCACGCCGAACGGCGGTGGCTCCGATCCGCTGCCGAACACGACCGCGGCCAGGCGCTGCACGATCGCCGCGCCGGGATGCTCGCCGTCGGCGACGGCTTCGATCGCGCCGAGTATGCGGTCGGTGGAAGACGTTTCGCCTGCCAGGTACACCACGACCGCACCGAAGCGTGCGATCAAACCATCGCCCGGCGCGATTCCAACGGTGGACGGGTCCTTCGGCACCCGTGCCCTCCTTCCCGGCGCACTACGGCCCCCAGCATAGAGCGTGCACGGTGCCCGGAACGGGCGCGGCGAACAACCGAAGGGCGGGCACGGAATTGTCCGTGCCCGCCCTGTTGTCGGTGGTGCGGGAGGTGGCGTTATCGGGTCGTCTTGCGTGCGTTCGCAGTTCAGGCGGCGAATACCGCGGCGTTGTCACGAATCCAGTCGCCGAAGGTGCGTGCCGGGTGGCCGGTGAGGGTGGCGACCGTGTCGGTGATCACGGTGGGCACCCCGTCGCAACGTCGCCAGTAGTCGAGCAGGCCGTCGGCATAGTGGGCGGGGATGTACTCGGCCATCTCCTGCCGCCACGCGTCGGGGGTGACGTGGTCGATGGTGACGCTGCGGCCGGTGAGCTCGGCGATCAGGTCGAGTTGCGCGGTGAAAGTGAGGGTGTGGGGGCCGGTGAGGCGGTAGACCTCGCCACGGTGCTCGGGCTCGGTGAGCAGGGCGTGCACGGCCTCGGCGATGTCGAGTTCGTGGATCGGGTCGGCGTAGGCGTTGGGGTAGGGCAGGCTCACCGGGCGGCCTGCCATGATCGAGAACGACCAGCCGCGGGCGTTGCCTGCGAAAGCGCCTGGTCGCAGCACACTGACGGTCATCGGGGCGTCGGCGAGTCCGAGTTCGGCATCGAGGTGCGACTTCGCGACCGGATTGGTGGCGGCGTCGGGGTCGAGCACCGAGGACGACGACAGCAGCACGATGTGCTCGACCCCAGCTTCGGTTGCGGTGGTGACGAATTCGGCGATGTGCGCGGGCTCGGCGTAGAGGAACACCGAGGTGATGCCGGCCAGCGCGGCGGGAAAAGTGGTCGGGTCCCGCAGGTCGCAGGCGACGGCGGACACCCCGTCGGGGAGTTCGAGCTGGTCGGGTCGGCCGGAGCCGACCCGGACGGCGTGGCCGTCGGCGAGCAGCAGGGACAGCAGATTGGTGGCGACCGCGCCGCGGCCTCCGGTGATGAGGATCATGACAACTCCGTGGGGTGGTGTGGGTGATGGGTGTTCGATCGACGTGCCGATCAGTGGTCTGTGGCCGGTGCTCGTCGTGGAAGCAGCCGGACGAGGCCGCAGCTGACCAGCGTGATCGCGGCGACGACGAGGAGGCTGACGGTCAGCGCGTGCGCCTGCCCGGAACCGGTGGTGTGGAAATAGACGGTGGTGACGGCGGCCGCGCCGATGGCGTTGGCCAGTTGCTGCACGGCCGAGAGGGAACCGCTGCCGCTGCCGGTCTCCGCCGGGTCGATATCGCCGATGGTGATCTGGAAGATGGTGCCGAAGCAGGTGCCCATGCCGACACCGAGGATGAAGACCGGTACAGCGAGAACCCATGCGGTGATATCGGTTCCGGCGGTCAGCGCGAGGGCGAGCAGCAGGCCGGTGCCCGCAAGGGTGATCAGCAGCCCGATCCAGATGAGGGTGCGGCCGAGTTTCGCGAGCAGTTGGTGTGCGGCGACCGAGGCCACGATGATGCCGGCGGCCAGTGGCGCGAGACCGAGTGCGGCGCCGGTCGGGGTGTAGCCGAGGCCGGTCTGCATGAACAGCGAAAGCACGTAGAGCAGACCGGACACCGCGGCGAAGAACACCAGGCCGAGCAGCAGGCCCGAGGTGAAGCCGCGGTTGGCGAACAGTGACGGCTCGATGAGCGGATTCGTCGCGGTGAGCTGGCGACGGGCGAAGAGTGCGAAGGCCACCGCGCCTGCGGCGAGATAGCCGCAGGGAGCGGCGGTCCAGCCGTTGGCCGAACCCTGGATGAGGCCGAACAGCGAGCCGAACATGGCGGCGCCGAGCAGGGCGGAGCCGAGCGCGTCGATGGCGACGGTGCGATCGCCGTCGTCGGCGGGCAGCAGGCGGTATGCGGCGGCGAAGGCGAGCGAGCCGAGGACGATATTGATCAGGAACATGGCTCGCCAGCCGAGTCCGAACAGGTCGGCGTCGATCAGGAAGCCCGCGAGGATCGGGCCGCCGACCGCGGAAAGGCCGAGGGCAGGGCCGAAAACGCCGAAGGCTTTGCCGAGCTGTTCGCGCGGGAAGACCTGGGTGAGGATGCCGAAACCCTGCGGAATGAGCAGCGCGCCGAACGCGCCCTGGGCAAGTCGTGCGGTGACGATCGAGGTCGGGTCGATGGCGAGGCCGCAGGCGACCGATGCCACGGTGAAGCCGGCGACGCCGATCAGGAACAGTCGGCGTTTGCCGAACCCGTCGCCGAGTCTGCCGCCGACGACGAGCAGAACGCCGAGTGCGAGGGCGTAGCCCGCGCCGAGCCACTGGATCAGTGACTGGCCGCCGCCGAGGTCGTTCGCGATGGTCGGCGCGGCGATATTGGTGATCGTCGAGTCGAGCAGATCGAGGACGTCGGCCGCGAGGATGACGGCCAGTATCGCCCACATGCGGGCTCCGACCTTGGTTTTTGCCGCCGTTTCCGGATGCGTGATGGTGGACATGGGGTTCCCCTTCGAGAAAGAAAATCGGGCGAACATCGATCGTTACGAACGATGTTCGATCGATTCGAATCTAGAAGACGAACAGTGTTCGTGTCAAACGATGTTCGTTACGGCGTATGCTCGACGTCATGAGCTCCGCACCCGTCAGCCGCCGGGCCCGTCCCGCAAAGGCGCCACTCAGCCGTGATGTCATCGTCGAAACCGGACTGCGCATCCTCGACAACGACGGCCTTTCCGCCCTCACCATGCGTCGCGTCGCTCAGGACCTGGATACGGGTGCGGCGTCGCTGTACGTCTATGTCGCCAACCGGGACGATCTGATGGCCGCGATGCTCGACCATGTGCTCGGCACGGTCCCCGAGCCGGCCGGTGACACCTGGCGCGAACGGCTCGGCGAGCTGGTCGCGTCGACCGTGGCTGCCATGAGCAAGCACGAAGGGCTGGCGCTCGTCGCGCTCGGCTCGATTCCCACCAGCCCCAACGCCCTGCTGCTCGTCGAACGGATGCTCACGCTGCTCGACGAGGGCGGCTTGGACAAGAGGACCAATTCCTGGGCCGTGGACCTGCTCTACCTGCACATCACCGCGCAGGCCGCGGAGCAGAGCGCTTACAACGTCGGAGGGCGCGAAGAAGACGACTACGTCGCCGAGGTCCAGCGGCATTTCGCGGAACTGCCTGCCGACCGGTATCCGATGTTCTTCGGCATGCGCGAAGAAATGATGAGCGGCAGCGGCGACGACCGTGAAGTATGGGCGCTGCGGGTGCTGATCAACGGCATCTTGGCCACCCCGGCCGAGTGAGCCCCGCGCGAGGAGCGGCAATGCAAGCATTTCGACCGGCGACCGAGAACGACCTGCCGGTCTTGCAGGACATCGAGCGCGCGGCGGGAAAGCCGTTCGCGGACATCGGCATGACGGCCGTCGCCGACGACGATCCGCCGCCGTTGGACACCCTGCGCGAGTTCGTGCACGCGGGGCGCGCGTGGGTATACGCCGATGACGCCGACCGCCCGATCGGTTACCTGATTCTCGGAATCGTCGACGGCGACGCACATGTCGATCAGGTGTCGGTGGATCCCGTGCATGCCGGCAACCGAATCGGCAAGCGACTCATCGACCACGCGGTGCGCTGGGCGAAAGCACAAGGGCTGCCTGCCATCACCCTGACCACCTTCACCGACGTCGCCTGGAACGGCCCGTACTACGAGCGGCTCGGTTTTCGCTACCTGACCACGGCGCAAGAGACGCGGGGACTGCGCGAGATCCGCGCCGCCGAGGCGGCCAACGGGCTTGATCGGTGGCCACGCGCCTGCATGCGCGCGGAGCTGGCGGACTGGATATTCGACTAACCGCGAGCCCGGGAGAAGGCGGCTTCCGCCGCGGGAAGGGCGGCGGCCCGGTCCGCGGCGACCAGGCCGATGCGGGTGCGCCGGTCGAGGAGGTCCTCGATGTCCAGTGCGCCTTCGTGGGTGATACCGAAAGCGAGTTCTGCGGCAGTGACGTCGATTCCAGGGGCGACCTGCTCGAGCGCGGCTGAATTGTCTTGTGCGACAGCGAGAACGGTGGGCGCTTCGCTGCCGTAGCGTTCGACGAGGACCGGTGGGGCGGCGATATGGTCGCGTGCGGCTCCCGACACCGCGCCGACCAGCGGAAGTCGCTTGGTGCGGCAAGGACCCGCGGCGAGGCCGCCATGGGCGACAGCGGCGTCAACGGCGTCCTCGGCCATCTGTCGGTAGGTGGTGAGCTTGCCGCCGACGATGGTGATGACGCCGGTGGGGGAGTGCAGGACCGCGTGTTGACGGGAGATGTCGGCGGTGGCATTGTCCGCGGTTTTCAGCAGCGGGCGCAGTCCCGCGTAGGTGCCGCGGATATCCGCGCGGGTCAACGGCTCGCGCAGTGCGGTGTTGATGGTGTCGAGCAGGAAGTCGATCTCGGCCTCGGTGGGCTGCGGCTCGTCCGGAACCGGGCCAGGGGCGTCCTCGTCGGTGAGGCCGAGATACACCCGGCCGTGCGCGGCCGGGAACGCGAACACGAAGCGGCTGGTGGTACCGGGAACCGGCACCGTGAGGGAGGCGGTGAGGCCGCCGAAGGATTCGGCGTCGAACACCAGGTGGGTGCCGCGGCTCGGCCGTAGTTCGATGCTCGGGTCCACCTGGTCGGCCCAGACGCCGGTGGCGTTGATGACGGTGCGGGGGCGAATCGTCATCGACTCGCCGGTCAGCGTGTCGCGCAGGGTCGCCGAATTGCCTTCGACAGCAACAGCTTCCACTCGGGTGAGCACGGTCGCGCCGTTGGCCGCCGCGGTGCGGGCGAGCGCGAGCACCAGTCGGGCGTCGTCGACCAACTGTCCGTCCCAGGCCTGCAGACCGCCGCGCAGCCCGTCGCGCCGGACGGTCGGCGCCAGCCGCAGCGCCTCCGCGGTGGCGACGCGGCGCGAACGGGGCAGGATCGCGGCCGGGGTGCCCGCGGTGCGCCGCAGCACATCGCCCGCGACGAAACCGGCTCGAATCAGCATGCTCTGCGCGACGCCGATGTCCGGCAGCAGCGGCACCAGCTGTGGCAGCGGACGCACGAGATGCGGTGCGGTGGTGCGGATCAGGATGCCGCGCTCGACGGCGCTCTCGTGCGCGATGCCGACCTGACCGCTCGCCAGGTAGCGCAGTCCACCGTGTACAAGCTTCGAGCTCCACCGCGAGGTTCCGAACGCCAGATCCTGCCGTTCGACCAGCACCGTGCGCAGGCCGCGTGCGGCGGCGTCGAGTGCGGCGCCCGCGCCGGTGACACCGCCGCCGATTACCAGCACGTCGATCTCGGTGTCATCGCCGAGCTGTGCCAGCTCGCGGGAGCGCCGGGCGGCGTTGAGGGCGGAATTGCCGACGATGGCCGAATTAGCGGTCATGACAGTCTCTTTCCGAGGTCGGACCTGCCGCCGGTGCGGAGGTGAGCGATCGTTGACGATGCGGATCGGGCGTTAGGGGACTGCCGCGGGTGATGGCGGGCGCGGTGATGCCCGATGTCGGCTCGCTCATGTCCGTTCCTCATGGGCGTCCGACGATTCGACACCGCTGGTGTCGGCCGCGGCCGAGCCGACCGGTGGTACAAGGTAACCGTCGATAGCGCGCATCAATTCGGCGTCGAGTGCTGCTCCGTTGAGCAGGGCGGCGACGGTGCCCGCCGACTGCACCGCGGACTGGGCGATCAGCAGCAGCATGGTCGCCATCTGCTCGGCGTCGCCGTCGCGAATCGACGAATCCTGTTGGCCTTCGCGGATTCCCGTGGTGAACAGGTCGATCAGGTGGCGTTGGTTGCGGCCCAGGCGGCCGAACACGTAGGTGAGCATCAAGTCGGTGTCGGTGCGGAAGATCTTGCCGAACAACGGATTCTCCCGGATCGCCGCGGCGCCGGTGACAATGCCTCGGACCAGGCGGGTGCGCGCGGGCCCGGAGGCAGGCATGGTCGCGGTGACGATGGCACGCAGTTCGCGCACCAGCAGTTCGGCCACCAGGGCGCCGGTGTCGGGCCAGCGACGGTAGACGGTGGGCCTGCTTACCCGGGCTCGCCGTGCCACCTCGGTGAGGGTGGTGCGGCGCACGCCGAATTCCTCGACGCAGTCGCGCGCGGCGTCGAGAATCGCAAGGTCGGTGGCCGACAATGCGGTGTCGGGCTCGTCGGGGGCAGGCATTCGAGTGTCACCACCGGGTGTCGAAATGGGCAGGTATCGTTACTCCTTGACAGTATATGTCAAACTGTAACGCATGGTCGAGACGCAACAGCATGCCGACGAGGATTCGGCTCCCCGCTCGGACGCCCACGCGGCAAAGCCGGGCGTACCGGAGCACGCAGCAAGTATGGTGTGGGACGCCTGGGGTATTCCGGCCGGGCACAAGCCGCTTTCGGCACAGATTCGCGGCCTGCTGGCGCAGGTTTTCGGAGTGTCCGGCGACCCGGTGGCGCGCCGCGACCAGGATGAGGTCCCGCTCCGCGAGTCGGTGCTGACCCCTGCCCGGCGAGACGGGTTGGCCGAGGTGGTCGGCGCGGACAACGTGTCGGTCGCCCACCGCGATCGGTTGCTGCACGCAGGCGGCAAAAGCACTCCGGACCTGCTGCGCCGCCGCGCCGACGGGCCGCAGCAAGCACCGGATGCGGTCGTCTTCCCCGCCGGCCACGCACAGGTGCTCGCGGTCCTGGCCTACTGCGCCGAACACGCCATCGCGGTGGTTCCCTTCGGCGGCGGCACCAGCGTGGTCGGCGGCGTCGACCCGGTGCGCGGCCGTTTCGAGGCGGTCATCGCGCTGGACTTACGTCGCCTCGACACCATCTCGGACATCGATCCGGTGAGCGGAACGGCCACGCTGGGCGCCGGTCTCACCGGCCCGCGCGCCGAGGCATTGCTCGCCGAACGGGGACTTTCGCTCGGCCACTTCCCGCAGAGCTTCGAATTCGCGAGCATCGGCGGCTTCGCGGCCACCCGGTCCTCCGGACAGGCGTCCGCGGGCTACGGCCGCTTCGACGATATGGTCCAGCACCTGAAGATCGCCACGCCGAGCGGCACGCTGGAACTCGGCCGTGCCCCCGCTTCGGCCGCAGGTCCGGACCTGCGCGAACTGTTCGTCGGTTCGGAAGGCGCCCTCGGCGTGATCACCGAGGTCACCCTGCGGGTGCATCCGGTGCCGGAAACCATTGCCTACCGGGCCTGGTCGTTCCCCGACTTCGCCGCCGGCGCGGCCGCACTGCGCTCGGTGGTACAGACGGGCGCGGCGCCGACGGTGCTGCGCTTGTCCGACGAGGTCGAGACCGGCATCAACCTGGCCCGCTCCAGTGACGTCGGCGGCACCCCGGTGTCGGGCTGCCTGGCCATCACCACGTTCGAAGGCACGGGAGCCCACGTCGCGTCGCGCAGCGCCGAGGCGAGTGCGCTCTTGGCGGCGGCGGGCGGCACGGACTTGGGCGCGACCCCTGCCGAGGAGTGGGAGCACGGCCGCTTCGCCGCGCCCTACATGCGCGACGCGCTGCTCGACGTCGGGGTGCTGTGCGAGACGCTGGAGACCGCGACCACCTGGTCGAATCTCGACAACCTCAAGGCGAAGGTCACTGCGGCACTGACGGATTCACTGGCCGGACAGGGCACGCCGCCATTGGTGATGTGCCACATCTCGCACACCTACCCGACGGGCGCCTCGCTGTACTTCACGATCATCGCCAAGCAATTGGATGATCCGATCTCGCAGTGGGGCCTCGCGAAGCACGCGGTCGGCGACGCCATCGTGGTCGCGGGCGGCACCATCACCCACCATCATGCGGTCGGCACCGATCACCGCCCCTGGATGTCCGCGGAGGTCGGCGACCTGGGTGTCCGGGTATTGCGTGCGGTGAAACAGGAATTGGACCCCGCCGGAATCCTCAATCCTGGAAAGCTGGTCCCGTGACGCAGGACTCGACGCGCACCATCGGTGCGGTCACCGTGGTGACCAACCCCATGTCCGGGGTCGGCCGTGGCCACGACGTCGCGGCCGCGACGCTGGCCCGCTTCGCCGAGCGCGGCGTCGAGGTCACCGAGGTGCGTGCGCCATCGGCCGCCGAATCTGTTCGCCTGGTCCGGGATTCGATCTCCCGCGCGGATCAGGTGCCGGACGCGGTGGTGTGCATCGGCGGGGACGGGCTCGTCAACGTCGTCCTCGAAGCGCTGGCGCAGACCGGAGTGCCGCTCGGGCTCGTCCCCGCGGGCACCGGCAACGACCTCGCCAGGGAACTCGGTGTCCCCACCGATGACCCGGTGGCCGCCGCGGATCTGGTACTCGACGGCCACACTCGCACCATCGATCTCGGCCGGATCGAATCGCCCGGGTCCGAGCCGATGTGGTTCGCCACCGTGGCGGGCACGGGATTCGATGCCCGAGTCACCCTGCGCGCCAACGGCATGCGCTGGCCGAAGGGGCCACTGCGGTACACGTTCGCGGCGCTGGCCGAGATCTCGGGTCGCTTCACCGTGCCCTATCGGATCGAGCTGACCGGGGTCGCGCCGGGCGCGCTGGACAATCCGGCGACCGACACGGTCGTGGAGACGGCGGCGGTCATGGTCGCGGTCGGCAACACCCGCACCTACGGCGGCGGCATGCTGATCTGCCCGGACGCGATCATGGACGATGGCCTGCTCGACCTGACCGTCGTCGGTGCGGTCTCGCGACTGGACATGCTCCGGCTGCTCCCCGCGCTGTCGGCGGGCAAGCGGATCGACCATCCGGCGACCAAGCAGTATCGAACCGCGCAGGTGAGGTTGACCGCCGCGGGCGCCCCGGCCACCGCCGACGGTGAACCAGCGGGCACGCTGCCGGTCACGATCAGTGCCGTACCCGGCGCGCTCACCGTGCTGGTTCGCCGTTAGACGTCGGATCCCTGCGCGGCGAAGCCGACTCGGCTGATCCGGTCGACATTGGTCCGGTCGATGATCACCGTCGAGGCCGGTGCGGGCTGTGGCACGTGGCCCGCACCGAGTTCGCGGATCAGTCGTCGCCATCGATAGCAGTGCAGGGTGAACGCGGGCCCGTTGATCCGGCGCCCGCGTGCGAACTGGCCCGCGCGGGCCGCGGTGGCAGGCACATCGAGCAGGATCACGTGCACTTCCCGGCGGTACCCGGTGGCCCACCGTGCGAGTAGTCGGCGCGTCCATCCGAAGGTGGCGCAATCGTGGATTACGACCGGTCCTGCGTTGTCGCGCAGCGCATTTCGGATCCGGACGAAATGCGCGATGTGCACGACCGGTCGCCACAGCGGATAGGGCAGCCGACCGACCCGGCGCCGCCACCAGTTGCGGGTCTGGTTGGAATCGAGCACGACCGATCCCTGCGGTCCCTTCGCCGCCTGGTCGGCATCCGCCGTGGCACCGAAGAACACTCGCAGCGCGGTGCTCTTGCCCGCGCCGGGCACTCCCGCGACGATCAGCGCGGCCGTCGCCGGATACCGCAGCTCATCGACGAGCAGCCCGCGCAGATCGTGGACGGAATCCGGTGCGATGACAGGGAATTCGGCGAGCGGCGGCCGCGATTCCGAAGCGGCGAAGGGCGGCCCGTCGAGCGGAGGGTTCACCCTTTCCAGCGTCGCGGGCCGAATTCGATTCGGCAACAGGGAAAACCCTGATTCCGGCTGAGAATTCCCTGATGATGCTAGGTCGTCGCGCGGCCACGGGACCGCGCCCGCAGATGCATGCGCTCGCCCTGACTGCCGAACAGGCTCAGAATCTCCACCGGCCCGCGCCCGGCACTGCCGAACCAGTGCGGCTGTCTGGTGTCGAATTCGGCGGCTTCGCCGGGGCCGAGGACGACATCGTGTTCGGCGAGGACCAGGCGCAATCGGCCCGACAGCACATAGAGCCACTCGAAGCCCTCGTGGACACGGGGATCGGGCTCGGTGCGCTCGGCCGGGATGACCATCTTGAACGCCTGCAGCGGACCAGGCTGCCGGGTGAGCGGAATGATCGTGGTGCCGTTGACCTTCCGCGGACTGGAGTGCACGCGCGGGTCGGCGATCTTCGGTGCGGCGACGAGCTCGTCCAGCGGCACCTGATGGGCGAGCGCGATCGGCAGCAGCAGCTCCAGGCTGGCCTTGCGCTGGCCGGACTCCAGGCGCGAGAGGGTGCTCTTGGAGATCCCGGTGGCCTCCGACAGTGCCGTCAGTGTGACGTTGCGGTGCGTGCGCAACGCCTTGAGTCGCGGGCCGATGTCGGCGATGGCCTGGGTGATTCCCGGCTGAATCTGCATCCCACCAGTGCACCGCTGATTCCCGGAATCGGCAACATTTGTTGCCGAAATCGTGCGGACGGCGGCAGGGTGATCGCGGAGGTGATCGCAGATGAGCGAGACATAGGCGTAGTGATCATTGGTGGCGGTGCGGCGGGACTGTCCGCTGCCCTGGTGCTGACCAGGGCGCGGCGGCGGGTTGCCGTGGTGCGCCACGCAACGCGCAGGCCGAGCACATGCACGGGTTTCAGATCTGGTGGAGCAGGACACCAGCGTTCCGGCAGCCACGCATTGAATGCGTAATGAAGCTGAGAATTACTTATGGATTCCGGGGCCTGCCCCGGATCGACGGTAGGCTCTCATCTGTAGGCGGAGTGTTCGGTGTCCCTCATCCACCGAAGACTCCGCCTTTTTTCTGTGCCTGGTGGGCGGTGTGAGCGCGCCGAACCCGGCCACTAGAATCGTCGGGTGACCAGCGCAGCCTCTGACAACTCGCGTAATCGTGCCGATGCCCTCCCCAAAAGCTGGAACCCCAGCGAGGTGGAGGCCGAAATGTACGAGCGCTGGGTAGCCGCCGGTTATTTCACCGCCGATGTCGCGAGCGACAAGCCCGGTTACTCGATCGTGCTGCCGCCGCCCAACGTCACCGGCAGCCTGCACATGGGCCACGCCCTCGACCACACCCTGATGGACACCCTCTCCCGCCGCAAGCGCATGCAGGGCTACGAGGTGCTGTGGCTTCCCGGCATGGACCACGCGGGCATCGCCACCCAGAGCATCGTGGAAAAACAGCTCGCGGTGGACGGCAAGACCAAAGAAGACTTCGGCCGCGAACTGTTCATCGACAAGGTCTGGGATTGGAAGCGCGAGTCCGGCGGCGCCATTCAGTGGCAGATGCGCGCGCTCGGCGACGGCGTCGACTGGAGTCGCGACCGGTTCACCATGGACGAAGGCCTGTCCAGGGCCGTGCAGACGATCTTCAAGCGGCTCTTCGACGCGGGCTTGATCTACCGCGCGGAGCGGCTGGTCAACTGGTCGCCGGAACTGCGCACCGCCATCTCCGATATCGAGGTCAAGCACGAGGAGGTGCCTGGCGAGCTGATCTCGCTGCGCTACGGCTCCCTTGACGACAACGAGCCGCACGTGATCGTGGCGACCACCCGCGTGGAGACAATGCTGGGCGACACCGCCGTCGCGGTGCACCCGGACGACCCCCGGTATCAGTCCTTGATCGGCACCACGCTGCACCACCCGATCACCGGACGGCAGATCCCGATCGTCGCCGACGACTATGTCGACCCCGAATTCGGCTCCGGCGCAGTGAAGATCACCCCCGCGCACGATCCGAACGACTTCGAGATGGGGCTGCGGCACAACCTACCGATGCCGACCATCATGGACGAGCGCGGCCGGATCACCGGCACCGGCACCGAATTCGACGGCATGGACCGGTTCGAGGCCAGGGTCAAGGTGCGCGAGCGCCTGGCCGCCGAGGGCCGCATCGCCGCCGAGAAGCGGCCCTACCTGCACAGCGTCGGGCACTCCGAGCGCAGTGGCGAGCCGATCGAGCCGCGCCTTTCGATGCAGTGGTGGGTCAAGGTCGAGGCACTGGCCAAGGCCGCCGGTGACGCGGTTCGCAACGGCGACACGATCATTCACCCGGCAAGCCAGGAGCCGCGCTGGTTCGACTGGGTCGACAACATGCACGACTGGACCATCTCGCGACAGCTCTGGTGGGGCCACCGCATCCCGATCTGGTACGGCCCCGACGGCGAAGTGGTGTGCGTCGGGCCGGACGAGACCGCGCCGGAAGGCTGGGTGCAGGACCCCGACGTGCTCGACACCTGGTTCTCCTCGGGGCTGTGGCCGTTCTCCACCATGGGCTGGCCCGACTCCACCACCGAACTCCAGAAGTTCTATCCGACCAGCGTGCTCGTCACCGGCTACGACATCCTGTTCTTCTGGGTGGCCAGGATGATGATGTTCGGCACGTTCGTTTCCGACGACCCGGTGCTCACGGCGGGCAAGGACGGCGCGAAGCAGGTGCCGTTCAAGGATGTGTTCCTGCACGGCCTGATTCGCGATCAGTTCGGTAAGAAGATGTCCAAATCGCGCGGCAACGGCATCGACCCGCTGGACTGGATCACCTCCTACGGCGCGGACGCGCTGCGCTTCACCCTGGCGCGCGGCGCACAGCCCGGTGGTGACCTTTCGGTCGGCGAAGCGCACGCACTCGCCTCGCGCAGCTTCGTGACAAAGCTGTTCAACGCCACCAAGTTCGCGCTGATGAACGGCGCGCACACCGGCGAGCTACCTGCGCGCGCCGAGCTCACCGACGCCGATCGTTGGATCGTCGACCGGCTCGAAGAGGTTCGCGCCGAAGTGGATTCGGCGTTCGACGCCTACGAGTTCGGCAAGGCCTGCGAGGCGCTCTACCACTTCGCGTGGGACGAACTGTGCGACTGGTACCTGGAATTGGCGAAGGTGCAGTTCGCCGCGGCGGGCCCGCGCGCCGAGTCGACCGCCGTGGTGCTCGGCAACGTCCTCGACGCGGTGCTGCGACTGCTGCACCCGGTGATCCCGTTCGTCACCGAATCGCTGTGGCAGGCGCTGACCGGCGGCGAGTCGGTCGTCATCGCCGCATGGCCGCAGGCCAGCGCAGTGCCGACCGATGTGGCCGCGGCGCAGCGTATTGCGGACGCACAGCGGTTGATCACCGAGATCCGCCGGTTCCGCAGCGATCAGGGCCTCGCCGACAAGCAGAAGGTCGCGGCCACGCTGATCGGCCTCGACGCGGCGGGCCTCATCGAGCAGCAGGCGTCGGTGGCCAACCTGGCCAGGCTCACCGAGCCGGGCGACGATTTCGCGGCGACCGCCTCCTTGGAGATCCGGCTCAGCACGGCGACCGTCACCGTGGAACTGGACACCTCCGGCTCCGTCGACCTGGATGCCGAACGCCGTCGTCTGGAGAAGGACCTGGCCGCCGCCGAGAAGGAATTGGTAGCCACCACGGCCAAACTCGGCAATGAGGCATTCCTCGCCAAGGCGCCGGAACCGGTGGTCGACAAGATCAAGGGCAGGCGCGATGTCGCCGAGTCCGAAGTCACCCGGATCAGCGCCCGGCTCGCGGAATTGAGCGGCAAATGAACGCCGAGCCGGAACCGCAGTACGACGACGACGGGTCACCGATCCCCGCCACCCGGCTCGGTGCCGGGCCCTCTCCCGTCGACCTGGCCGAAATGGCCCTGGTCGAGGCAGAACTCGATCGCCGCTGGCCGGAAACCAAGATCGAGCCGTCGCTCACCCGCATCGCCACCCTGATGGATCTGCTCGCCTCGCCGCAGCAGCACTATCCGGCGATTCACGTCGCGGGCACCAACGGCAAGACCTCGGTGACCAGGATGATCGACGCGCTGCTCACCGCGCTGCACCGGCGGACCGGCCGGATCACCAGCCCGCACCTGCAGCTGGCGACCGAACGGATCAGCATCGACAACAAGCCGATCACGCCCGCCCAGTACGTGGCGACCTACCGTGAGCTGCTGCCCTACATCGAGATGATCGACAAGCAGTCCGACGCCGCGGACGGCCCGGCGATGAGCAAGTTCGAGGTGCTCACCGGCATGGCCTTCGCGGCCTTCGCCGAGGCGCCCGTCGATGTCGCGATCGTCGAGACCGGCATGGGCGGCACCTGGGACGCGACCAATGTGATCGACGGGCAAGTCGCGGTGATCACCCCGATCGGCCTCGACCACACCGACTACCTCGGCCCCGACCTCACCGCCATCGCCGGGGAGAAGGCCGGAATCATCAAGCGTGCGCCCGACAGCCTGATTCCGCGCGACACCGTCGCGGTGATCGCCGAACAGGAGCCGGAGGCCATGGAGGTGCTGCTGCGACGCGCCGTCGAGGTCGACGCCGCGGTGGCCCGCGAGGGCTCGGAGTTCCGGGTGCTTGCCAGGCAGATCGCGATCGGCGGCCAGCAGCTCGAATTGCAAGGCCTCGGCGGGGTGTACGACGAGATCTTCCTGCCGCTGCACGGCGAGCACCAAGCGCGCAATGCCGTGCTCGCCCTCGCCGCGGTCGAGGCGTTCTTCGGCGCAGGCGCGGACCGCCAGCTCGACATCGAAGCGATCCGAGCCGGTTTCGCGAGCGTCACCAGCCCGGGCAGGCTCGAGCGCATGCGCAGCGCGCCGACCATCTTCATCGACGCCGCGCACAACCCCGCAGGCGCAAAAGCCCTTGCCGCGACGCTGACCACGGAGTTCGACTTCCGCAAACTCGTCGGCGTGGTAGGGGTGTTCAGCGACAAGGACGCCGCGGGCATCCTCGAGGCGCTGGAGCCGGTTCTCGACGAAATCGTCGTCACCAGTAATGGATCGCCGCGCGCCATGGACGTCGACACCCTCGCGAACCTGGCCGTGCAGCGCTTCGGCGACGAGCGGGTCGTCACCGCCGAAACACTGCCCGACGCCCTCGAAACGGCTATCGCACTGGCCGAGGAGGTCGGCGAGCCCGGCGAGATGGTCTCCGGCGCCGGTGTCGTGGTGACGGGTTCGGTGGTCACGGCGGGCGCCGCCCGCGCGCTGTTCGGAAAGGATCCGGCGTGAAGGATCGATCCGCCGCGAAGGAGACAGCATGAGTGAGCCGACCGACGGCGACCAGGCCGCCGCGCCCACTGCCCCCGACCCGTGGAAGGGGTTGCGCGGCGTCATGGCGGGCACGCTGATTCTCGAGGCGATCACGGTCCTGCTCGCGTTGCCCGTCGTCGGGTCCGTCGGCGGCGGGGTCGGCTGGTTCTCCGGCAGCTACCTCGTGATCTTGGCGCTGGTCATGATTCTCGGTGCCGGACTCCAGCGTCGCCCGTGGGCGATACCGTTCAATCTGACCCTCCAGGTGCTGCTGATACTCGGGGTATTCGTGCACGTCTCCATCGGGGTGATGGGGATTCTGTTCGCCGTGGTGTGGGGCTTCATCCTGGTCTTGCGTCACGATGTCAAGCGCCGTATGGAGCAGGGACTGCTGCCGAGCCAGCGCACTCAGCGCTCCGCCTAGCCGCTCGCTCGGCCCGCTGCGCAGTTGCCCGTTGAATACTTCGCCCGACCGCCGGTTAGGCTGTGCGCCGTGACTGAGCAGACGTTGGTACTCATCAAGCCGGACGGCGTGGCCCGTGGCCTGGTCGGCGAGGTGCTGGCCCGGATCGAGCGCAAGGGGCTGAAGATCGCCGCCCTGGAGCTGAAGCAGGTTTCCGAAGAGGTGGCCCGCGGCCACTACGCCGAGCACGCCGAGAAGCCGTTCTTCGGTTCCTTGATCGAGTTCATCACCTCCGGCCCGGTCGTCGCGGCCATCCTGGAGGGCCCGCGCGCCATCGCGGCATTCCGGCAGATCGCCGGCGGCACCGATCCGGTCGAGAAGGCCGTGCCCGGCAGCATTCGCGGTGACCTTGCCCTGGAGACCCAGGAGAACCTGGTCCACGGCTCCGATTCGCCGGAATCGGCCAAGCGCGAGATCGCCCTCTGGTTCCCCGACTTCCCGGCCTGACCCAATTCCTCCACGCGTCACGTCCGCAGCGCCCGTACCGGTGGGCACAGCGCCTTCGGCGGACGGCGAAACCGCGCGAATGCGGGGTTGAGTCGTGCGGGAGCGTTGCGAGCGCACCGGTGGGCACAGCGCCTTCGGCGGACGGCGAAACCACGCGAATGCGGGGTTGAGTCGTGCGCCGATGGCGAACTGTTGGCGCACGGTGTGGGATACTGGCATCGGGTGCAACCGACATCGACTGTTCGCGCTGGTACGCGAGCGATCGGTAACGGAAGCAGCCGGATGACACCGCGGTTCGATGCCGATCATCGCTGCCACGGACAAACAGCCCGGTTGTTGGGGGTTGATTGTTCGCGTCGGCACGCTGGATGAGCGCTCGCTTCGTGGAGTTCAGCCAACAGCCAGGCGCCGCGTGACCAGTTAGCCCGACGAATAACCATGGTGATAACCGGGCATGCGGGGCGAGACCACATGACCTTGCGTCAACCACGTGAGGCGAACGATTAGTGCCCCCGCGTCGGCCGCGTCACTTCTGCCAGGAGGGACGCGCCCGGGGGTCCCGAGGAGACTTCGTGGCCGATCAAGAGCCGCTGGAAACAACATCACAGGATGCCGAACAATTGCCGGAGCGAATCCGAGTTCACGCGCTTGCCAAGCTGCTGGGAGTGACGAGTAAGCGCATCCTGGCCAAGCTGACCGAGTTGGGGTCCGATGCGCGCAGTGCGCAGTCGAACGTCGACAGAGCGGTCGCGGAGACAGTCCGCGACGCGTTGGTCGAGCCCGACGCCACCGTCACCGCGCCCGAGGCCACGCCCCCCGCGCCGGAGCCCGAGCCGGGCGCCCCGGCCCGAGAGCCAGGGTTGCTGTTCTCGGCACCGGACCCGGTGATCGATCAGTCCGGTTCGGCGGCTACCGGCGCGGTCCAGCCCGCCCACCAGCCGTCGGTGCAGCTGTTCACGCATCTGGACCGGGAGGAACCGCACGTCGCGGCACCCGCGGTGTTCGAGGCCGCCGTCACGGTGCAGGCGCCGTTGTTCCTGCCACCGGACGCCGCCGCCGCCGAACAGACCCGGCGCAAGCGTCGCGTCGAGCGCGATACCCGTCGCACCGAAGAGCCGCAGGCCGAGGTGGTCGAGGACGAGGTCGAGACCACCGAAGACGATCAGGACTCATCCGACCAGCAGGGTGATATCGATGGCCAGCCGCGTCGCAGGCGTCGTGGTCGTCGTGGCCGCGGTCGCGGTCGGGGTGAGCAGCACAGCGATGCCGAAGGTGACGAGAACGACACCGCGGACTCCGATGCCGACACCGAGGACGAGCAGCCCGCCGAATCGCGCGACGCTGTCGCCGAGCCTGCCGATGCCGACGAGACCGCCGAGTCCGATGACGACGAGGCCGACCTGCCGGATGGCTCGACCCGCCGTCGCCGTCGTCGCCGCCGCCGCAAGGTGGCAGGGGAGGGTGCCGAGTCCGAGGCCGTCTCCGAGGACGACCCGCCGAACACCGTCGTGCACGAGCGTGAGCCGCGGAACAAGAGCCGCAACCGCGCCGCCGCATCCGACGAGGTGCAGGGCATCACCGGTTCCACCCGGCTCGAGGCCAAGCGGCAGCGCAGGCGGGACGGCCGCGAGGCCGGTCGCCGTCGGCCGCCGATCCTGACCGAATCGGAGTTCCTGGCCCGCCGCGAGGCGGTGGACCGGGTGATGGTGGTGCGCGAGAAGGCGTTCCCCGATCACCCGACCGCCACCCAGGTCGCGGTGCTCGAGGACAACATTCTGGTCGAGCATTTCGTCACCAGCACCGGTTCCGCGTCGATGGTCGGCAACGTCTACCTCGGCAAGGTGCAGAACGTGCTGCCCAGCATGGAGGCGGCGTTCGTCGACATCGGCCGTGGCCGCAACGGTGTGCTGTACGCCGGTGAGGTGAACTGGGAGGCCGCCGGACTCGGCGGCAAGGAGCGCAAGATCGAGCAGGCGCTCAAGCCGGGCGATCAGGTGCTCGTCCAGGTGAGCAAGGACCCGGTCGGGCACAAGGGCGCCCGGCTGACCACACAGATCAGCCTGGCCGGCCGCTTCCTGGTGTATGTGCCGGGCGGTTCGTCCACCGGCATCAGCCGCAAGCTGCCCGACACCGAGCGCAAGCGGCTCAAGGAGATCCTGCGCGACATCGTGCCCGCCGACGCGGGCGTGATCATCCGGACCGCGTCGGAGGGCGTCGCCGAGGACGAGCTCGCCCGTGACGTCGAGCGGCTGCAGGCGACCTGGCGCACCATCGAGAAGGCCGCCGACGGCAAGGACTCCGGCGCGCCGAAGACCCTGTACGAAGAGCCCGACCTGTTGGTCAAGGTCATCCGCGACCTGTTCAACGAGGACTTCTCCAAGCTCGTCATCGAAGGTGACCGGGCGTGGAGCACCGTCGAGAAGTACATCGGCACTGTCGCACCGGACCTGCTCGCCAGGGTCGCCCGGCACGAGAACAACGGTATCGACGTGTTCGAGACCCACCGGATCGACGAGCAGCTGGCCAAGGCGCTCGATCGCAAGGTGTGGCTGCCCTCGGGCGGCACCCTGGTAATCGACCGCACCGAAGCGATGACGGTGGTCGACGTCAACACCGGCAAGTTCACCGGTGCGGGAGGCAGCAACCTCGAAGAGACGGTCACCCGCAACAATCTGGAGGCGGCCGAGGAGATCGTGCGCCAGATGCGGCTGCGCGATATCGGCGGCATGATCGTCGTCGACTTCATCGACATGGTCCTCGAGTCCAACCGCGACCTGGTGTTGCGTCGTCTGACCGAGGCGCTCGGCCGCGACCGAACTCGCCACCAGGTCTCCGAGGTGACCTCGCTCGGCCTGGTGCAGATGACCCGCAAGAAGCTGGGCACCGGTCTGGTGGAGGCCTTCTCCACCACCTGTGAGCACTGCCACGGCCGTGGCATCCTGGTGCACGCCTACCCGGTGGAGTCGTCCGCCGGCGAGGACGGCGGCGCGAAGAGCCGGGAGACCGGCTCGCGTCGACGCAGGGGCCGGGACAAGGGTGCGGCCGCCGCACCCGCCTCGACCAACGGCACCGCGCCGGTGACCGAGGCCGTCGAGGAGGATGCCGCCGTCAAGCGGGCGCATCCGGTCGCGTTGGCGATGGCAGCGCATCACGGTGACGCGACCGACGCCGACGCCGTCGAGGCGGTCGAGGCAGAAGCTGCCGACGTCGATGCTGTGGTGACCGAGGCCGCGGCCGAGGAGCCGACCGAAACAGCTGCGGCAGTGGTCGAGGAGGCCGTGGCGACCGAGGTCGCGCCTGCCGAAACGGTCGAGTCTGTTGCCGTCGTCGTGGAGCCGGAAGCCCCGGCCCCAGCTACCGGTGCACGGGAGCCGGTCGCCGTCCCGGAGCATGCCGCTACCAGAAACGGTGTTCCCGAGCCTGCCGCGCCGCGGACGGCTGGTCGCAGGCGCAGGGTGGCCCGTTCGGCCGCCGCGCCCGCAGCCGACAGCAGCGGTGCCGTGTTCGTGCTGGCGGCGGATCAGCCGCCCGCAGCGCCGGTCGTGGACTTCGTGGCCGAGGCTCCGGTCGCGGTGCCCGTGCGCAAGACGCGCCGCCGGGCCGCGGGACGTCCCGCGGGGCCGCCGGTGGACGAGGCGAACTGACCGGTCCGAGCTGATCGGATCATGCCGAACGACCGAGACCCCCGTCACGATGGTGGCGGGGGTCTCGTATTTCGGGCGTGCCGGACCTACGCGCATGGCCGGAGCGAAGGCGGAGGTACGCCTGCGCATGGCCGGAGCGAAGGCGGAGGTACGTCTGCGCATGGCCGGAGCGAAGGCGGAGGTACGCCTGCGCATGGCCGGAGCGAAGGCGGAGGTACGCCTATTCGGGGGATGCCGGTTTGGACCCGGTGGTAGGCGTCCTGTAATCTCGAACAGTCGCTGCCCGGCGACAGCGCTCTACTGCGCTGTGATTGTGACTCGGCCCCGAGGCCGAGGGCCTTCAGGTTTGCTGAGGCGGCAGTGACTACCAGACCAGAGTGCTGTGGTTTCCAAGCGGAATTTCCGGGTGGGAGCATGCAGCCGCGTGAGCGTCAGCCGCGCGCATTACAGGAAGAAGGGCAGCCGACCGATGGCAACGTACGCGATCGTCAAGACCGGCGGAAAGCAGTACAAGGTCGCGGTCGGTGACCTGGTGAAGGTCGAGAAGATCGAGGGTGCGCCGGGTACTTCCGTGGCGCTTGCTCCGGTTCTTGTCGTCGATGGCGCCGAGCTGACCACCGATGCGGCCAAGCTGGCCAAGGTCTCCGTGGCCGCCGAGGTCGTCGAGCAGACCAAGGGCCCGAAGATCCGCATCCACAAGTTCAAGAACAAGACCGGCTACCACAAGCGGCAGGGCCACCGTCAGCCGCTGACGGTCATCAAGGTCACCGGCATCAAGTAAGCCTCCTCGATTTCGAGTTACTTCACAGGAGTTCAGAAATGGCACATAAGAAGGGTGCGTCCAGCTCCCGCAACGGTCGCGATTCGAACGCCCAGCGACTCGGCGTCAAGCGCTTCGGCGGCCAGGCCGTCAAGGCAGGCGAGATCCTGGTTCGTCAGCGCGGTACCCACTTCCACCCCGGCGTCAACGTCGGTCGTGGCGGTGACGACACCCTGTTCGCCCTCGCGGCGGGCGCGGTCGAGTTCGGCAGCAAGCGTGGCCGCAAGACCGTCAACATCGTCGTCCCGGAGCCGGTTCAGGCCTGACCGCCTGATAGGCGCGGCCGGACGTAGTTCGTCCACCGACTGCGCCGACCGAGCGCAGGCGAGGCAGCCGCCTGCTACTCCAGACAACAGCCGAGCGGGTCAGGGTGACACACCCTGGCCCGTTTTCGCGTTTTCGAACGATCGCGTCGGCACCGACAACCACAACCACCGAGGAGGATGATTCGGCTTATGTCCAAATTCATCGACCGTGTCGTATTGCACGTGCATGCGGGCAAGGGTGGTCACGGTTGTGCCTCCGTGCGCCGCGAGAAGTTCATGCCGCTCGGCGGACCCGACGGCGGTAACGGCGGTCGCGGCGGGGATGTGGTTCTCGAGGTCGACCCGAATGTGCACACCCTGCTGGACTTCCATTTCCATCCGCACGCCAAGGCGGGCAACGGCAAGCCGGGCGAGGGCAGCAACCGCGACGGTAAGCAAGGCGTCGATCTGCTGCTGAAGGTGCCCGACGGCACTGTGGTGCTCGACAACGACGGCAAGGTCCTGATCGACCTTGTCGGCGCGGGCAACAAGTTCATCGTGGCCCGCGGTGGTCGCGGCGGACTCGGCAATGCGGCACTCGCGTCCAAGGCGCGCAAGGCTCCCGGCTTCGCCCTGCTCGGCGAGGAGGGTGAAGAAGGCGACCTGGTTCTCGAACTCAAGTCGCTCGCCGACGTCGGTCTGGTCGGGTTCCCGTCGGCGGGCAAGTCCTCGCTGGTGTCGGTGCTGTCGGCGGCCAAGCCGAAGATCGCGGACTACCCGTTCACCACGTTGGTGCCCAACCTCGGCGTGGTCGCCAGTGGTGACACCACGTTCGTCATCGCCGATGTGCCAGGGCTGATTCCGGGAGCCAGCGAGGGTCGCGGGCTCGGGCTGGAATTCCTGCGCCATCTGGAACGGTGCGCGGTGCTCGCGCATGTTGTCGACTGCGCCACGTTGGAGCCAGGTCGCGACCCGGTGTCCGACGTGGACGCGCTGGAGACGGAGCTGGCGGCCTACAAGTCCATGCTCAACGCCGACACCGGCCTCGGCGACCTCGCCGATCGGCCTCGTGTGGTCATTCTGAACAAGATCGACGTGCCCGATGCCGCCGAGCTGGCGGAGATGGTGACCGCGGAGTTCACCGCGCGCGGCTGGCCCGTGTTCGAGATCTCCGCGGTGAGCCGAGCAGGCCTGCGGCCCTTGACCTTTGCTCTCGCCGACCTGGTGCTGAAGTACCGTGAAGCGCATCCGAAGGCAGCGCCTGCGCGCCCGGTGATCAGGCCGATCGCGGCGAACGAGACCGGTTTCAGCGTGATCGCCGATCCCGAAGAGCCGGGCGGCTTCATCGTGCGTGGCAGCCAGCCCGAGCGCTGGGTGCGCCAGACCCAGTTCGACAACGATGAAGCGGTGGGCTACCTCGCCGACCGGCTGGCCCGCCTCGGTGTCGAAGATGCTCTGGTGAAACAGGGCGCCGAGCCCGGAGCGCCGGTCACCATCGGCGATGTGACCTTCGAATGGGAGCCGCAGATCTCGGCCGGCATCGATATGGTGCCGACCGGCCGCGGCACCGACCTGCGGCTGGAGCAGAACGACCGGATCGGCGCCGCTGAACGCAAGCACGCGTCCCGAGTGCGCCGTGGTCTGGTGAAAGAGGACGAGGACGAGGACAAGGACAAGTGATGATGCCCGGGGGCGCGGGAACTGCCACCTTGTCGGTGCGGCGCACACCGGAATTCGATGGCGTGCGTTGGGGTTCCGGTGTTTCCGGTGTTGATGCGGTGCGGTCGCGAGCTGTTGTGGCGCGGCAGGGTATGACGGGATTCGGCGGTCGGGGTTCCGGTGCAGGCGTGGTGCGTGTGCGAGCCGTCTCTTCGCCGGGGCGGAAGCGGGAGTCTCGCGCTGCCTTCGGTGTCGTTCGAGCCCCGGTATTCGTCGGGGCGACGGTGTGTTCTGGTGCGGTACAGGGAGTTCGGTTGCTATGCAGGTGAGTTCTGGTATGGCCGAGGCGATGTCGCAGGATGGGCTGAGTGAGGCTCGGCAGGCGATCGCTTCGGCGCGCAGTGTGGTGGTGAAGATCGGGTCGTCCGCGCTCACCAGCCTGAAGGGCGGGCTGGATACCGCGCGTCTCGATCGACTCGCCGATGCGGTGGAGGCGCGGATGCGCGCGGGATCCGAAGTGGTCGTCGTGTCTTCGGGCGCGATCGGCGCGGGCATCGCTCCGCTCGGGCTGACCAGCCGCCCGCGTGATCTGGCCACCAAGCAGGCGGCCGCCAGCGTCGGCCAGCTGGCGCTCGCCCATGCGTGGGGCACCTCCTTCACCAGGTACGGACGCACCGTCGGACAGGTGTTGCTCAGCGCCGACGACTTCTCCCGCCGCGAGCACCACCGCAACGCCCAACGCACTCTGGACCGGCTGCGCTCGCTCGGTGCGGTCGCCGTGGTGAACGAAAACGATACTGTCGCAACGGAGGAGATCCGCTTCGGCGACAACGACCGGCTCGCCGCGCTGGTCGCGCACCTGGTCGGCGCCGACGCGCTGATCCTGCTCTCCGACGTCGAAGGCCTCTACGACGGCGACCCGCGCAAGGGTGCGGCGAACTTCATCCCCGAGGTCCGCAGCAGTGCCGATCTCGACGGCGTCATCGCAGGCAGCGGCGGCGCACTCGGCACCGGCGGGATGGCTTCGAAGTTGTCGGCGGCCCGCCTTGCCGCCGACGCGGGCGTGCCCGTACTGCTCGCGGCCGCTACCGAGGCTGCCACCGCACTGACCACAGGCACCGTCGGCACGGCCTTCGCCGCCCGCCCGGTCCGCCTATCCGCCCGCAAGTTCTGGGTCCGCCACGCCGCCGACAGCCGCGGCGCCGTCCTCATCGACGAGGGCGCGGTCCAAGCCGTGGCCCACCGCCGCCGCTCCCTGCTCGCCGCAGGCATCATCGGCGTCCGCGGCCGCTTCCACGGCGGCGACGTAGTCGACCTCGTAGCCCCCGACAACCGCGTAATAGCCCGCGGCGTAATCGAATACGACAGCACCGAACTCACCGGCATGCTCGGCCGCTCCACCGCCGAGCTCCCGGACACCATGCAGCGCCCGGTAATACACGCCGACGACCTCGTCAACGTCTGACCCCCCATTCTGCAAGATCCGCACCCTTGCCTCCGCAGGGCACACCGCTGAGTGGGTGTCCGGCGAGGGGCATGGGGTCGGGCGGGGCGAGAATTGGCGGTTGCCGAGGAGATCGCGGCCGCCACCCGTCTCCGCTCGCCGACTGCGGTGCGGTTGGCGGGGTGCTCGATGAGTGTGTGCGCGACTCCTGATCGAATCCGCGGTCAGGATGGAGGATTGTGGCATCGGCCCTGTTGCGCCTCCGCCCGGTAGTTGTGATCGAATCATAGTGCGGTGCTGCAACTTTGGCGATCCTATTTCCTCGAGTCGGGTCGTTCGGCGGTTCGAGGCTGTGGTGCGTTGCCGCCATTCAGCTCCATTCGGCCGCTGCGGTGCCGTTGCGGTGGGCTGAGCATTGGATCCGCTGGTGGTTTTCCCGACACATGATCGAATCAGGGTCGGGTGGATGACCAAGTGGCGTGGGTCGGGTGTGCTCTCGCCTCCGGCGGATGTGCCCGAATCATGCAGCGGTGTTCGAACTTTGGTAGGCACGGCGCCGCGTTTCGTCGAGTCGGTCCTGTGGCGGTTCGAGGCTGTCGGATGGCCGCCACTCGACTCCGTTCGGCGGCTGCGGTGTCGTTGCTGTGCTGTGCTGTGCTGTGCTTCGCCGAGTGGGGGGCTTTGGTTACACCTGATCGAATGCGGGTCGGGTAGAGGTGCGCCCTCCGCCCGGCTGCTGCGCCCGAATCGTGCTGCGGTGCTGGTGAGCGCCGGCTTGTTACGTCGAGTCGAGTCAGATGGTGGTCCGAGGTTGCCGGGTGGCCGCCATTCGACTCCGTTCGGCGCTGCCGGTTGCTGTGCCGGTTGGAGGTGTGGGTTTGCCCGACACCTGATCGAACGCATCATCGGGATGGAGGATCGAGGGCGTCGGCCATCCGGGGTTCGGGCGCTCGGGTGTTGCTGGGTACGCATGGGTGGGAGGGCTGTCGGTGGCCTACTTGTGGGGTGTGGGGATGACGCCGGGCTGGTTGGTGGTCGAAGGTGATTGCTGGTCTTGGTCTTCTGTGACGGGGCCGGTGACACCTGGCTGGCCGCCGGGGTCGACAAGTGGGGGAGTGGGTTCTCCAGGCTGTGGGGCAGGTGGTTCCGGCTGTGGGGCTGGTGGTGTTTGCGGGGTCGGCGGAGCGGGTGGCGGGGTCGGTTCCACTGTGGGGACTGGTGGTTCGGGCTGTGGGGCAGGCGGTGGCTCCGGTGGTGGTGCTTGTTGTGTTGGCGGTGCAGGGGCTGGTGGCTCGGGCTGTGGGGCTGGGGGTGGCTCTGGTGGTGGCGTTTGTTGTGTCGGTGGCGCGGGTGGCGGGGTCGGTTCCACTGTGGGGACTGGTGGTTCGGGCTGTGGGGCAGGCGGTGGCTCCGGTGGTGGCGCTTGCTGGGTCGGCGGAGCAGGTGGCGGAGTCGGTTCCACTGTGGGGACTGGTGGTTCCGGTTGCGGGGCAGGGGATGGCTCCGGCGGTGCCTGCTGCGTTGACGGTGTGGGTCCCGGTGCGGGAGAAGATGATTCCGGCTGCGGAGCCGGAGATGGTGCAAGCGGCGTGGTTTGCTGGGTCGGCGGAGGGGTCGGCACCGGCGTCGGGCTGGGGGTTAGCCGGGGGTCGGGCGCGGGCGCCGGGGTGGACGGCGGTGTCGGAACAGGTTGGGGGGCTGGCTGTTCCGGTGTCGAGGGAACCGTCGGCGGCACAGCGGTGCCGGGCGGCGTCGGGGCGGGGGTGGTTGGAACCGGGGTGATCGGCTGCTGATCCTGTTGCGGCAGTGAGGGTTCGGAGTGTTCCGGTCGGGTATGTCGTGGGTTGATCGGCCGCGGGGCCATCTCGCCGGGCAGCTGTGGGGGGTCGGGAAGGGCGGGAACGCCGGTGCCTGCCATGTTGTAGGCCGGTTTGTACACCATGTTCATCGCGAGGACGGCTTCCTGGCGCAGTGCTTCCGCCGCCATCTGCGCGTCGATAATGCCGCCGGCCTCCAGCAGTTTCGCGATCGCGCCGACCGGGCCCGAGCCTCCGGGGGGAACCACGGCGATCTTCACCGCCTCGGCGGCCGCGGCGACCCCACCGAGCCGCGCGCCCACCTGGCCCATGATGGCGGCGAGCTCGTCGACCGACTCGGCGTAACTGCGGGCACTGGCGTATGCCGCGTCCGCCGTGGCGCCCTCCCACTCCATGGAGTTCATCGCTCGATCCGAGCTGGCTCGGGTCAGTGGAAACGAAGTAGCCAGTGTGCCTGCCACTTCCAGCCAGGTGACCGAGGCGCTCAGGACCTGCGCAGCGTCGATTTGCTGAGTCTTGGCGTAGATCTCCTCATGCCGCATCGACTCGAAATGCTCCATCGAGCTGATGTAGTCGGGGTCGTTCCCGTTCACCGCGGCACCCTCGTTTCGATGGCCCGCAACGCGGCGGCATTCGCGGCGTCGGCCTCTTCGAGCAGTCCGCCGCTGATCAGGAACGCCTCCTTCATTCGGTAGGCGGCCTCGATGTAGTGGTCGAGCAGTGCGGCGGCGTCGCGAGCCTTGTGGCTGAAACCGGCCTGGAGCTGCTGAGCGGAGACGAACCCGCCGAAGCCCTGTGCTTCGGACGCGGCTTCGAGGCGTTGCTGGAGATAGGTCAGTCGATCGGCCTGATGGTCGTACATCTCGGCACAGCGCCGTGCCGCGGCCGGATCGAACTTGACTGTTCCTGCCTGCGCCTGCTGCTTGAACCGGGCGATATCGGCTCGGCTGGTCTCGATCGTCATGCGCACCCCTGAGATCGGTCGGTCCGACCCAGACTAACCGGAAGCCAAGCCGTCGGTCAGTAGTAGTTACCCGTCGGCGATGGTCATCCTGCCTGTGCCGGAATGCGTTTCTGCAGCTGAGCGGCGAGTTGCTCGGCCGAAGCGGGCACAACATGCACGGTCGAACCCGCTTTGATCAGGTAGCGTCCGTCGCCCTCGACATCGATCCAGGTGTAGTGGATCGGGGGCGCCGGTTCCGCCCGATCCAGCCGCGCCTCGATCCGGAGGTGTCCCTCCGCGGTGTGCGGCTTCAGCAACAGCCTGCGGATCGGTGGCGCGGCCGGTTGGCGCGCGACGATCTCATCGTCGCGGATGGTGTCGGCAGGTGCGGCTCTGGCCGGTTCCCGCCCCGGCGGCGTCTTCGGCAGCAGCGCCGCGATCCTGGCGCCGAGTTTGGCGCTGTGCCCGATCGAGATGCGTACTCGGCCACCGAAATCCGGGCCGGCGCCCGGCTCCTGCAGGGCGAGCACGGCATGGTCGAAGATCGCACCCGCCAGCAAACGGATCTCGGTGCCCGGGCGATGCGTCCCGCCGATCGCCACTATCCGCGTGTGCGGTTGGGCCAGGATCCGCAGACACGCGGTCAGGTCCGGGTCGCTGCCGGGTGGCAGCCGCTCGTCCAGCTGCGCGCGCAACACATCGGCGTCACGCTCCGTGCGCGGTGTCTCGAGGATCCGGATGGGGTAGGGATGGCGATCTACCTTGGTTTCCTGCCAGACATGTGCGAACTCATCCGGGGTGAATGTCCAACCCACGCCGACTCACATCCTCACCGAACCCACCGAATCAGCCTGAAGCTTAGCGGCGAGTCGAGGGTTGCGACCAACTCTTCGGTCAGCGAGCCCGCAGGATTGCGGGCTAACGTCGAGGTGAATTCTCGGATATATCCAAAATAGTCCCCTCTTTTGTTCGGCGTGCCCGGTGCCGTAGCACCCGGCTCCACCCGGTACCGAGGGGTCGACAGGAGACACCTTGCAGGTACTTGGACCGTGGACCGATACAGCAACGATCGCCGCGCTAGCGGGAGGTAAAGCGCGCGGATTGCACACTCTGCACACCAGTGGTTTCCGCGTGCCGGATTGGGTCGTGCTGGGAACCGATGTGTTCGAGCAGGTGCTGCGCGCGGGCGACCTCACCGGGGAGTTGACGGCTTTCCTCGCCATCGACGACCTGGAAAGGGCGTTGGCGGCGGGAGCGGCGCTGCGCACACAGGTCGTCGCCGCGGCGCTGCCGCCGTCGGTGCTCGCGTTGATCACCGACGCCTACGACCGGTTCGACGGCGGCTCGGTCGCCGTGCGCTCCTCGGTGGCCGCCGAGGATGGCCCCAGCCACTCCTACGCGGGCCAATTCGACTCGTTCCTGAACGTCAACGGCCTCGACGCGGTGACATCCCGGGTGCGGGCGTGCTGGGCGTCGGCGTTCTCCGAGCGGTCCATCCGCTACGCCTTCGCCCACGAGCTGCCCTCTACCGGCGCGCCTGCCGTCGTCCTGCAGCGGTTGATCTCCGCGCGGACCAGCGGCGTGATGTTCACCGCGAACCCGATCACCGGCGCGGCGGAGGAGTTGGTGATCAGCGCGGTGTACGGGCTCGGTGAAGGCCTCGTATCGGGCGCGGTGGACGCCGACTCGGCGATCGTCGACAAATCCTCCGGCGCGGTGCTGGAAACGGTGCTGGGGGACAAGGAGCGGTCCTATACACCCGCCGGTGATCAGGGCGTCGCGATCGATGAGGTCGATCAGGAGCGGCGCAGCCGTGCCGCGCTGTCGGATGCCGAACTCATCGAGGTGGCCGAACTGGGGCGCAAGCTGGAGGCCGACCTCGGCGCGCCGCAGGACGTCGAGTGGGCGATCGATGACGACGGGCTCTGGTTGCTGCAGACACGACCGATCACCACCGCCGTGCGCGACACCTCCCGATCCGGTGGCGCGCTGTTGCGCGGCGCGGGTGAGGTGCTCGCCGACGACGAGCAGCGGATCTGGGACAACTCCAACATCATCGAGAGTTTCAGCGGCATCACTTCGCCGTTGACGTTCACCACGGCGGCCGATATCTACGGCCGGGTCTATCATGGCTACGCGAAATCGTTGCGGGTGCCCGACGAGCAGCTGCGTCAGACCGATCGCTGGACTCCGGTGCTGCTGGGCTACTTTCACGGCCGCGTCTACTACAACCTCCTGCACTGGTACCGGATGGTGGGCATCGCGCCCGGCTACCCGTTGAACAGGAAGGTGCTGGAAGCGGCGCTCGGCGTCGACGAACCACTTGCCGACGAGCTCGCGAAGACGCTGCGGCCGTTCACTTTCCGAACGCGAGGGGCCCGGCTTCGCTCCAGGACGGTCACCACGGTCACCTATCTGCGGCGGCTGTTCGGAATCGACGATATGGTCGAGCAATTCATGACCGAGTTCTATCGCGTCTACGATGAATACGACGCCATGGACTACCCGTCCCTGTCCGGCGAACAGGCCTACGCGTCCTACCGCACCGTCGACCGTGATCTGGTGCAGCGCTGGGGCCCGCTGATGGTGCTGGACGCGATCCTGCTGACCAGCACCGGTTTGATGTTCCTGCTGACGAAACTGCTGCTGCCCAAGGCGCCGGAGTGGTTCCTGTACGCCGTGGTCGGCCCGGGTGCCGATGTCGAATCGGCGGAGCCCGCGCGTGCGATGACCGAGCTGGCCCAGTTCGTGCGCACCGAGCCGGAACTCGTGGCATTGGTCAATTCGACTCCGCCGGAACAGATCTACCCGGCATTGCGCGGATCGCAGCGCGCCGAGTTCCTGGCCCGGGTCGACGCCTACATCGATCGCTACGGCTATCGCAGTCTCGACGAGCTGAAACTGGAGACGCCCGATCTGCGGGAAGACCCGGCCAGCCTGTTCGTCATGCTGCGCAGCGCCATCGGGCGGGTAGGAGACGCCGCACAGCACAGCCGCAGCGCCGAGGCCGACGACTATCTCGACGCTCACCTGCACGGCCTGCGCCGTCGGATCTACGAACGGCTGCGCGCCAAGGTGAATCGTTGTGCCGCGCACCGCGAGCGGCTGCGCTTCTGCCGGACGCGAGCCTTCGGCATGGTGAAGCGGATGATCCGGGTGATGGGCCGCGACCTGGTCGAGCGCGAGGTTATCGACGAGTTCGGCGACGTGTTCTTGCTGACCGTGCAGGAATTGCGTGGCTGCTACGAAGGCGCGCAGACCGAGACGCTGCGCGATCTGGTGGCGGCACGAAAAGCTCAGCGCGCCAGGGACAGCGAGTTGGTCGCGCCGGCTCGCTTCGTCACAACAGGTCCGGCCTTCGGGCGGGCCGAGCTCGCGGCTCAGGGCTGGGTGCCGGTGACCGACACTCCGGCCGCGACAGTCGGAACGGTGCTGACCGGAACGCCGTCGGCGTCGGGGATCGTCGAGGGCACGGCTATCGTGGTCGACAAGCCCCGTGACGTCGCAGGCGGCGTCCTGGTGGCATATCGAACCGACCCGGGCTGGGTGGCTGCGCTGCCCTCGGCGTCGGCTCTGGTGATCGAGCGCGGCAGCCCCCTCACGCATGTCGCGATCGTGGCGCGTGAATTAGGAGTTCCCACCGTGGTACAAGTCAAGGACCTCACGAAAAAGATACGGTCCAGCATGCGGATTCGGGTCGATGGAACCAATGGGACGGTTACCGTGCTGTCCGAAGGAGACCTCCGCGATGGAGCGTGACATATATGTTGCGGCAGTGCGTAATTGGCTTGTCGAGCCCGCGGAGGACGCCGGGGTCCATCTGGCCGACGAAGGCGAGGGCTGGACCTATCGCAGCTATCGCGAGCTCGCCGACATCACCTGGTCCATCGCCGCTCTGATGCGGGCGCACGGCATGGGCAGCGGCGACGGTGCGTGCGTGATCATGCCGACCGGATTCCCGTGTGCCGCAGCGTTCTACGCCGTGTGGGCCTGCGGCGGGGTCTTCACCCCGGTCGCCCCGCCGATGTTCGGTGACCTCGACCAGATCGTCGCCCACATCGCGGCGATCCTGGCGCAGGCCCGTCCGCGACTGGTGGTGACCTCGACGGAGTTCGAGCAACTCGTCCGCAGGGCGGCGATCGAAGCGGGCCGCACCGACGAGCCGCTGGTGATCAACGCTCAGACCCTGGGGCCGCCACCCGCGGTGCGTGAGTTCGGCGAGCCGGACGAGTGCGCGCTGCTGCAATTCACCTCCGGCTCCACCGGCACGCCGCGCGGCGTGCGCGTCAGCTGGCAGAACCTGGCCAACAACATCGCGATGATCTCCACCCTCGTGGACTGGCGACCCGGCGAGGCCATGGTTTCGTGGCTGCCGCTCTATCACGACATGGGCCTGGTCGGCGCCTTCCTCACCGCTGTGACCAATCAGGGCGACCTATACCTGATGCGACCCGACCAGTTCGTCCGCGACCCGGTGCGGTGGCTGCGCGCGATGACCCATGCCCAGCACTCGCCGTCACCCTCGTTCGCGCTCGGCTATGTGGCACATCGGGTGCCGCAGGAGGACATCGCCGAGCTCGACCTCTCCGGCTGGCGCACGCTCGCCGTCGGCTCCGAACCCGTCGAGGTCGCCGATCTGCAGTCGTTCGCGAATCTCGCAGGCGAACAAGGCTTCTCGACCAATGCGTACACGCTGGCCTACGGGCTCGCGGAGGCGACGCTGATGGTGACCTCGTCGGCACGCAACCGCCCGGTCACCGCGCTGCGCCTCGACAACCCGAGTCTGCGCTTCGGGTCGAGGATCACGATCCTGGACGAGCGATTGCTCGACGACACCCATCGGGTCGAAGGCGCGGGCTGGATTACCGGCCTGGGCTACTCGACGCCGGAGTCGACGGTCACGGTGGTCGACGAGGACGGTCACGAGCTCCCCGACGGCACCCTGGGCGAGATGGTCGTGGTCGGCGATTCGGTGGCGCTCGGGTATTCGGTGACGGACTCGGGGGAGCCCGCGGCGGGTTCGTCCACCCGGATCATCGACGGCAGGCTCTACACCGGTGACGCGGGATTCCTGTATCGCGGTGAGGTTTTCGTGCTCGGCCGGATGGGCTCGAGCCTGAAGGTGCGCGGCCGTTCGGTGTTCATGGAGGACATCGAATCCCGGGTCGCCCAGGAAACCGGGATCACCAAAGGCAAACTCGCCGCGGTCACGATCACCGAGGCGGGCGCGCAGGGCATCGCTTTGTTCGCCGAATCCGCGCCGGGCGACTGGATCTCCCAGGCTCGCACCATCATTCGTGGTGAGCTCGGTCCCGCCCAGTCCGTCACCATCGTCACCGGACCCCGTGGAACCATCCGCCGCACCTCCAGCGGCAAACCGCGCCGCCGCCATATGTGGCAGCTGTTTCGCGATGGAGTCCTCGACGGCGCCATCGCCCACGAGGCAGACAACACCGAAGCAGGCCATGGCAGAGCCGCTCAGGACATCGCACCGGAACCGGCGCTGGCTGCGGAGCGGGTGCGTCAGCTGCTCGAGCGCGCCTTGGAAACCGTAGTGGTACCGCGGGATTCGACGGTGCTGTTCGAAGGTTCACTGGCCGAGGGGTTCGGCAACGAGGGATCCGATGTGGACTTCCTCGTGCTCGCTCCCGGCGACGAGGAGATGCCGACACTGCCGACAGTGCTGTTCATCGATGGGCGGCGAGTCGAGGTGCGCACCCGGTCGCAGGCACAGCTGCGCGGACAGTTGGCGCAGGTCGCGGCGGCGGGGAACCCCAGAGAACTCGATGAGGACCTGCTCAACCGGTGTCAGCGATTCCTGCGCGCGGCCGTGGTCCGGTCGGGCACGCCCGACGTAGCCGAATTGCGCTCGCTGCTGCCCTACTCCGGCTTCACGGAGCTGATGGCGGACTGGTGGACCGCGCGGGCCACGCAGGCATTGCGATTCGCTGTCGCACTGCGCGCACTGGGAGCGCACGCCGAAGCGGGCGGGTGGGCGCGCGATGGTCTCGTGCAGGCGATGAAGGGGTGGGCGGCGCGGCGCGGCGAAACCTACCTGGAGACCAAATGGCTGCCCCAGCAGCTGGACCGGATCGGGCACGACGACCTTATCGATCGCTACCGGGACGCCAGTGCTGCCGCCGTCTGGGCGTTCGACGACCAGGCGCGGGAGATCGGCGACGCGGAATCGGATTCCGAAACTGCGCACCATGCTGTCCCGGTGTCCGTCGGCACGGAATCCGATCGGCCCGGCGACGCGCGAGCTGGGGCCGCGGCCGAACAGCTGACCTGGCACAAGGTGTGGGAACTTGCCGCGGCACTCGGCGTGCCCGCGGTGCCGGACGACCCGCATCAGATCTTGTTCGCGCGCCGCCCCGGCGTCACCACCTGGACGATCGGTGGCCGCGTGCATGTCGTACGCGACGATCGAGATGTCTTCGTGCTCTCGGACCCGGCCGCGCGGGCCTGGCGGTCGGTGGTGTTCCGGCATTCGGTGCGCGACGTGCTCGCCCGCGCCCAGTCGGACATCGCCGCCGAGCTGTCCGAGTTCATCCGGCTCGGGTTCGTCGGATTGCAATGGCGCGGCGGCGAACCCATCGAACCCGCCTTGGCACTGTGCAAGCCGGTGCGGCCCTATACACCGGTGCCGAGTACGAGCGCCCCCGCGCTCGGCGTGACCGGAGCCGCGGGAGCAGAACCGATCGCCACCCTTTCTCCACTGCCCGCGACCAGATTCACCGAATGTGCGCTGAATCTGGTGTGGTCCAACATCGTTCTGGAGAATGCCAGGGAGGACCTGGCGGGCGCGGTGAAGAACTCCCAGGGCGCGGTCGCCGACATAGCCGCCCACCGCCTGATCGCCATGGCAGTTCGGGTCGTGCTATCCGCCTTCGGTATTCATCCATTGCCCGCCGACGTGGCGCCCGCCGAAACGGTACGACGCATACTTCCGGCGCACGCATCGGGTCGCGATGCGCTGCTGGCCCAGCTGAAATCAGCTCAACAGGTGTGCTTCTCGGACATTCTCCGCACCAGCGGTGACACCAGCGCCGGTCTCGCGATCCTGGACGACTTCGTCGCCCTGGTGCGGCGGATCGCAGGCGGCTCGGAGTCCGCGACGGGTTTCCCCGCCTCGTTCGATTCGCGCGAGCAATGGCGCCGGACCCTGGCGATCGGTTATGACTGGCTGCGCCTCGCCGGTTACCTGAACACCGACCTGCCGCTCGACGAGGCCCGCGATCTGCTGGCCTCCGGTGGCCACCAGCCCCATCTACGGGAAGGAGAGTCGGCATGACCGCTGTAGCCGATACCGCGATCGCCGAGAAGGTCCGCCGCCTCGTCCTCGCGATGGCACCGCGACCATCGGCGACCGACGATGAGAAGCGGCTGGTCGAAGACCTCGGCTTCGATTCCTTGCGTCTCATGGAACTCACGGTGGTCCTCGAGCGCTCCTTCGACCTGCCGCGCTATCGCCCGGAGCAATTGATCGGCGTGCGTCGAGTCGGGCAAGTGATCGCCCTCGTCGCGGGGACGCTGGCCGAAGGCGGCCCATCATGAGCGAGCAGGCCGGGGCTGACCGGCAGCGCGGTGCGATCGCGAGCGCGCGCGATACCGTGCTGGTCACCGGCGCGACCGGATTGGTGGGCGCCGAAGTCGTGGCGCGGCTGGCCGCCGCCGGCCGACCGGTGGCTGCTGTGTTGCACAGCAATTCGAGCATTGTCCGCAACGACGGCACGGTGCTGGAGGCGGGCACGCCGGTGGCGGGCGATATTCGGGCGCGCGGTTTCGGCATGTCGGAGCGCGACACCGCCGACTTGGCCGAGCGCGTCGGCGCCATCGTGCACTGCGCGGCGACCACCGCCTTCGACGCGCGAGATTCCGACTATGAGGAACTGAATGTGCGCGGCACTGTGCACGCCATCGCGCTGGCCAGGCAGTGGGACGTTCCGCTCGTGCACGTCAGCACCGCGTATGTGTGCGGACGGCGCGGCGGCGTGGTCACCGAGGACGAGCTGGACGCGGGCCAGTCGTTCGGCAATGGCTACGAGGACAGCAAGTTTCGCGCTGAACAGTTGGTGCGCGCGGCCGGTGAGCAGGGGCTGCGCTGGGCGATCGTACGGCCCGGCATCGTGACCGGCGTCGCCGACTCGGGCGCGATCCGCGAATACAAGAACCTCTACACCGTCGTGAAACTCATGGTGGAAGGCAAACTCCGGGCCCTGCCGGGCCGCTACGACGCGACCCTGTCGCTGGCTCCGGTGGATCACGTCGCCGACGTCATCGCCGCGGCGGTCCTGGATTTCGACTCCGCTCACGGTCGCACCTTCCACGCGCTCGGCCGGGACACCGTGTCGTTGCGCGAGGTATCGGATGTGCTCGCCGAATATCCCTCTTTCGAGGTGGCCACCTTCGTGCCGGAGGCGACCTTTGCCGAGGACGACCTGGACCCGGTAGAACGGGAGTACTACCGGCGCATCGGCTCGCTCTATACCAGTTACTTCCAGCGGCGCTTGATATTCGACACCGCTCATGCCGACGCACTACTGGGCAAGCCGTCGCCACCGAGCGGCAAGGACTACCTGCGTCTGCTCCTCGACTACTGCCTGGAATCGGGATACCTGGGCGTGCGGCTGCCATCGATCGAAGATGTACTGGCGAGCAATGACTTCGGAGGCGGGCGATGAGCGGTGCGTCACCGGGCGAGCGCGACGGGGCCGTCGGCGATTCGCTGCGCGAGCTGCTGGCCGGTTCGACGCCCTCGGCGGAGAAAGCCGGTGTCTACCTCGACGACACCTACGTGCAGGAGTCGGTAGACCAGCTCGATCGGTTGGGCGTCGACGCGGCGAAGTTCGCCGTGCAACATTCGCTGCTGCTGCTGAAACCCGACGCGATCGTCGCCCGCGCCGTCGAACCGACACTGCAATGGCTGGCCGACAACGGTTTTCGTGTGGTCGGCGCCTACCGCATCCCGGTGGATCGACACCTGGCCCGAGCGCTGTGGTACTTCGCATGGAATATCGCCTCACCCGAACGCAGGCGGCTCGCCGATCTGCTGGTCGGCATCTCGGAGGTGCTTGTCCTGGTGGTGCACGGTCCCGACGGGGAGCTGCCGGTCTCGGTGCGGCTCACCGAGGCCAAAGGCGCGACCGATCCACGTAAACGCAGGCCCGGCGAATTGCGGTACCTGCTCGGCAGGCACAACTATCTGCTCAATCTGGTGCACTCACCCGACGATCCCGCCGATGTGCTGCGCGAGCTCGCCATCTACTTCGGCGAGCGGACGCGGGCGGCGGTGATCGCGCAGGCAGGCGCGGGTGTCGACCGCTCGGCCGATGCCGTCGCGATCGCTCATGACCTGTACACCCACGCTCCTGCCCGCAGCTTCGACCGTGCCGAGGCACTCGCACGGCTGCTGAGCGATCTCGACCGGGCAGGTTTCGCGCTCCCGCCCGATCTCGACCTGGAATCCGATGCGGGCTGCGCGCAATTGCTGTACTCGGCATGGGCCGCGGACCAGGACCTGGATCCGTGGTCGGTGATCGTGCTCGGCTCATATGTGCTTCCCATGCGGACCGGCACTCAGCCGCAGACCTTGCGGCCCGTGTCCGCGACAGATTGGTTGGAGGGTCGACGGTGACCACAGACGCAGCACCGGTACGGGCAGCAAGCCACGTCCGCACCATCTCCCGCGAACTAGCGCATCGCTGCGCGGTCTCCGAGGTCTTCGTGACCTCGCTGGATACCGTGGCACCGGACGAGTTCGTCGCGGGCGGACAGCTACCGAGAATGCACGCCTACTACGGCGACCACGCCGGTTCGCTCGCGATGCGACACGATCCGCTGCTGGTGATGGAGGCGGCCAGACAGGCGGCGATCGCGCTGACCCACGAGTTCTATGGTGTGCCGCCCGAAATGGCCTTCGTAGTCAGGACTTTCAACGGCACCGCCTCCGATACCCCGGCCTGGGAAGTGCACACCGCGCCCGCCGACCTCGTGATGCGGGTACGGGTGCCGCAGCGGCACCGCCGCGGCGGTGTGCTGCACGGCCTCGACATGGTGCTGGATATCGAGTGTGCGGGCAAGCCGATGTTGACGGTCGACGGTTCCTTCTCCTGGGTCACCGCGCGGCAGTGGTCGGGCCTGCGCTCCGCGTTCCGGGACAGCCTGGGGCTCGGACCTTTCCACGGGGCCTCCGCACTCACCGAACGCGCCGTGCCCGCCGCGGTGGGCCGGGAGAACTGGCGCAACGTGGTCATCGGTCCGCCGCGCCGGGCCGGCGCAACCGCGCGGGCCGCGCTGGTCGCCGACCTCGGCCACCCGTTCTTGTTCGATCATCAGCTCGACCATGTCCCCGGCAGTCTGCTGATCGAAGCGTGCCGCCAGACCGCACTGTCGATGATCGTCGACGAATTGCCGCGGTTGGAGTGTGTAGCAAGTACTTTCGATCGATTCGTCGAACTCGATCTGCCCGCCGAATGCGTGGCGGAGGTCGTCGACCAGGGTGCGGGCACCGTGGTGATCCACTGTGAGATCCGCCAGGCCGGTGCCGTCGCGGCCCAGGTCGATCTCGAATTCGCCGAGGACACACTGGATCCCGAGGCCGAACCGAACTCCGGGATCGTCTGATGGACAGGAGCCGGATGGGCAACGATCTGCTGACAACGACCAGGGCCTTTCGCCGCCGCCTCGACCTCACCAGGCCGGTCGCCAGACAGGACCTGCTCGACTGCCTCGACGTCGCGGTGCACGCCCCGAGCGGCACCAACCGGCAGCCGTGGCGCTTCCTCGTGGTCGAGGACCCCGATACCAAACAGCAGATCGCCGAGTACTACCGAAAAGGCTTTGCCGCCTACCTGTCCGCCCGCACCCCACGCCCCGACCAACTCGGCGACCTCGCCTCCGGCCGATACCTCGCCGCCCACCTGCACGAGGTTCCGGCCCTGGTGGTCGTCTGCTCGCTCGGGCGTCCTCCCGCGAACGCCGCCGGCCTCCAGCTCGCCAGCTTCTACGGCTCCGTCTACCCGGCGGTCTGGAACTTCATGCTCGCCCTGCACGACCGTGGCCTCGGCTCCACCATGACCACCGCCCACCTGGTCTACGAACAAGAGATCGCCGACCTGCTCGGCATTCCCTTCGACCAGATAACCCAGGTCGCCATGCTCCCGGTAGCCCATCTGCTGCCCGGCGCCAGAAGTCCTGGTCCGCACCGTATTCCGGCCGCCGAGGTGACGATGTGGAACCGCTGGAGCGAAGAGTGAGTGGCGTATCGGCGAGTCGCGGGCACCGGGGCGCGGCATGAGCGGCGCAGCGGGAACCTCGTCGACTCCGCGCCTGCTCGGCTCCCTTGCGCGCATCGCCCGGTTCACCGCGGTGATGTACAAGCCGCACTACCTGCTCTACGGCGTGCTCTGGGTGCTCGCACTCGAAGGAACGGCAGCCCTTGTCTCCGAACCGGATTCGTCGTGGCATCCGACCGGGTCCACTGCTGTCCGCATCGCCGTCGTCGCCGTCGTCCTGCTGTATCTGCGCATCGTCGACGAACAGAAGGATCTCGACTACGACAGAGTGCACAATCCCGACCGCCCCCTGGTCACCGGCGCGATCAGCGCGAACGAACTGCGCAGCGCGATGGCGGTGATAGCGGTGGGCGCCATCGCCGCCTGCCTGACGCTCTCCTTCGGCTCGGCGGTGCTGATCACCGCCGTGCTCGCCTACGGACTTGCCCTCTGGGGTCTGGAGAATCTCTCGGCATCCGTGCGCACCGACATCGTGCTGAACCTGGTCATCACCTACCCGGTTCAACTCCTCGTCACCGCGTACGTCGTCGTTTCCGCGATCGGGACCGGCGAAGTCCGCTCCCGTTGGCAGGCAGCGGCCGTCGCGATCATTTTCGCGGGCGCTTTCCTGCAGTTCGAATTCGCCCGCAAGACATCCAAGTTGCCGCGCACCGGCGAGATGTACTACTCGAACGCCTTGGGCGCCCACGGTAGCGCGACGGCCGCGCTAGTGTGCGCCGCGATAGCGGTTTTCGGTGACCTCGCCCTGGTTCGACCGTGGAGCTATTCCGGGTCGCAAGCGTTGATCGCCTGGATTCCTGTGGCGCTCTTACTGATTCCAGCCACGGCGGCATCGAAGTTCCGGCGCGCGAGCACGCCGGACTACCCGGTCCTACCCGCGGTCCTGTTCATTCTTGCCCTCTACATCGTGCTGATTGTTCAGGCGCTGGCCCTGACATGATCACCGAGGTCAATCGAACACCACAGGCCGCAGTCGAGTCGTGAATCTTCCGGCCCGGTCGAGCGCATCCGCCGCCGCATCCAACTCGATCTGCGCCTCCTCGAAGACTTCGACCGCGCCTGCGATGCAGTACCCGGGCGTTGTCAACGCGCCGACCCCTTCGGTATCGACGAGCACTCCCGACCCCGGCAAAGCCTGGTATTCCGCGCCAAGTGCCTCGAGGTCACCTCGTAATTCGCGAACCCGCTCGAGCAACCGCGCCCGCCGTGCATCCAGCAGCAGCGGATCATTCATCTCGCCGGAATCCGCTGACTCATCCGTCGTCATTGCCGCATCTTCCTCGACGTTTGCCACAGCCAGGTGCCACTCGGCACCTAACTGGGGCGCACTTCGAGGACATTGTCGGGGGCTACGGTGGGGATCCGGCGCACAAGGGTGAATCCAGAGGCGGCGAGGAAGTCTCGGTATTGGTCTTCGGTGCGTTCGCGGCCGCCTACATTGATGAGCATTTCCAGGTCGATGAATTTTCCCGGGTGCGGTCGATTGTCTTCGGGGAGTACGAGTTCGATGAGCAGCAGCGTCGCGTCCTTGGGCATCTGCTCGTGCAGGGTGCGCAGGATCTGCTTGGCTTTGTCGTCGGCCCAATCGTGGATGATGTGTTTGAGAATGTAGGCGTCGCCGCCCTTGGGCACCGTCTCGAAGAAGGAGCCGCTCTCGACCGTGCAGCGGTCGGTGAGGCCGAGTTCGGCGAGGCGGGCGGGCGCCGACGCGACCACTTCCGGCAGATCGAACAGGATGCCGCGTGATGCCGGTGTGCGGGAGAGGATTTCGGTGAGCAGGGTGCCCTGTCCGCCGCCTACGTCGACAATCGTGCCGTACTGGCCGAAGTCGTACGCGGCGAACAGCGGTTCTATCGCCAGGGTGCCGATGCTGGTCATGGCGCGGTCGAACAGTTCGCCGAGCTCACGGTCTTTCTGCACGTAGTCGAAGAACGACATACCGTCCAGATCGGTGCCGACGGTTTCGCCGGTGCGCACCGCGTCGACCAGATGCGTCCAATGATTGCGGTGCATCGGCGAGCCGAAGAAGAGCACGGTATCGCGCAGCGAGACGCTCGCATCCCGGCGCAGCGCCTGTGCCATCGGGGTGAGCGTGTATGTGCCGTCCGATCGGCGAGCGAAGATGCCGTGGCTCGTCAGCAGCCGCAGCAGCCGATGTAGCGCATCCTCGTTCGCGCCGGTGGCGCGCGCCAATTCCGCACCGCTACGCGGACCGTCGGCGAGCGCGTCTGCCACACCGAGTGCGGCGGCCGCGTGGATCGCCTGGGTCAAGAACCCGGCAACGATCATTTCCAGCAGCGCGATATGCCCTGGCACAAGTCGCCGGTGTAGCCCCGCCATCGAATTGCGGGCGAACTCGAGCACTCGCAACAGCGCCTGCGGTGGAACTTTCGATCGGTTGGATGCCATCGTGCCTCCATCCCGTCGGGTATCGACAGTTTCTCTCAGGAGGCTACGTGGCGATTCGCCGCTCGCGCGGCTAATTGAGCAGCAACGTCGTCGGCTGAGTCGCGCGCGGTACCTGAGCACTCCACCCCGGCTTCGGGCGACCGATACACCGAGCTGTCTCGAGGGTGGGCCTGCCACCCCACCGCGATGCCGACCAGGGTCAGCCGCCCACGCGCGCCTGGAGTGCGAGAGCGTCGCGTGGCGCCATGACCTTCGCGTCGTTGTCGAAGTAGACGAATACATCGCGGTCCGCGGCCCATGAGCGGATCTTCGCCGCCCACATGTCGAGGCCGTTGTCGGTGTAGCCGCTGACGTAGAGCTCGTCGTGGCCGTGGAGCCGGATGTAGACGAAATTCGAGGTGGCAGCCTCGATGAGCGGGTATTTGCCTGCGGCGTCGGCGACGACCAGCGCGATGTCGTGTGCGGCCAGCAGTTCGGTGAAGTGCGGAGTGACGAAGCTCGGATGTCGGATCTCGAGCGCGTACCGCATCGGCCGTTCGGCGTCGGTCGTGGTGAATCCGGGGTCGACCCGGTGGTCGTGCTGTGCCGCGATCTCGGCGGCCCGTGTCGTCGTGCGGGGGAGGTGACCGAAGAATTCGCCTAGTAGGACCGGATCGAAGGCGAAGTTGGGCGGCAGCTGCCAGAGGATCGGTCCCAGCTTGGGGCCGAGTGCAAGCAGCCCGGACGCGAGGAAGTTCGCAAGCAGGGCGTCACCGTCGCGCAGCCGCTTCATGTGGGTGATGAACCGGCTGCCCTTCACGGCGAACACGAAGCCCTCCGGCGTCTGACTCGCCCACTTCTGGTAGCTCGACGGACGCTGCAAGGCATAGAACGAGCCGTTGATCTCGACGCTGCCGAGTTGCTGCGAGAGATAGGCAAGCTCGTTCTTGTGGGCCAACCCCTCGGGATAGAAGGCGCCGCGCCACGGCGGATACACCCACCCCGATGTGCCGATCCGGATCTCGCCCACGCTGTCCATCGTGGCAGACACAATCCCCGCGAAGCCGCAGGCCGCATCGCTCGTCGTCGGGGTTGGGGGCTGCCAGCCTCTGAAGGCCAGCGAACGGGACTCGACTGTGGCACACCCGCGCGCCCACTCGGCACGATGATGTCTTCCGAGCGAAGCGAGACCGACCACCAGAGTTCGCGGCCCGCCTCCTGTAACACCCGAGACGCGTCCACCAAAGTCGCAACCTCAGCCACCAACGCCCCCACTGGGCACGATGATGTCTTCCGAGCGAAGCGAGACCGAGCCCTAGAGTTCGCGGCCCGTCTCGCTTCCGAGCCGTCGAAGCGCACGCGCCGAAGGCGCAAGTCTCGACGGCTCGGAAGCGAGACCAAGGGGGCCGCGAACACGCCGCGGCGCAGCCGCGGCCAAAAACACAGCGCCGCAGGCGCTGCCAAAAGACTCAGCGGGTGTCGGCGTGGCGCCCGCGTTCGCGCTCGGCGGCGGTGGCGAGGTAGTCGCCGAGTTCTCGGCGCAGGGTGACGTCGAGGGAGCGCGCCAGGGTGGTGTGCACCGAGGCGACGGCCAGCTCGCGCATTTTGTTCAGCATTGTTGTGGTGTCGGCGATTTCGTTGCTGGTCTCGGGGAGCCAGCCGGGGCCGTGTTCATCCACGATGTGCTGTTTGGCCGCGGTGATCATCAGGTGGGTGATGTCGTCGATCCGGTCGGCCACTTTGGCGTAGATCTCGATGAGGGTGCGCAGTTCGATGCCGTACTCGTGCAGTTCGGCGAAGGAGGCCAGCAGCTGGGTGTCGGTGAACACCACGGTGTCGCCTTCGAACCGGACCAGCTTCATCTCCGCGAGCCGGTCGACGAGCTCGTCGGCGTCGGCGCCGAGGATGGTGCCGATCAGCTCGCGTGACACCTCGAAGCTCTCGTCCTTGGCCCAGGAGGCCGTCACCGCATGCTGCAGGCCGAGCACCTCGGTGAGGTCTTTTCCGGTCTCCCAGCTCGTGATGAAGTCGGCGATGTGGGCGGTGGTGAAGCCGCGCTGCAGCAGCGCGTCGATCAGGCGCAGCCGCTCCAGGTGCGCGTCGTCGTAGATGCTGGCCCGCCCGTCTTTGCCCGCGGGCGGCGGCAGCAGGCCGCGTTCCTGGTAGGCGCGTACGTTGCGGGTGGTCGTGCCCGCGGCGCGAGCGAGGTCATCGATCCGGTACTCCGGCATCGGCGTCACCTCCCTCGCCCACTGCGGCGCCGGTCTGCCGGCAGCCGAACAACACGGTTATCGATCGACCGAGTCTAACGTTCCGGCGGCCGGTGACCGTCACCTCAGGAGACCGCCGCGATCCGTGGCGTTCGCGGCTGGGCGGGCACGACGTTGTAGTCGTCGAGGTCGACCGTCCGCAGCTGATTGACGTACTGCGTCGCGAAGCCCGGATACATGGTTGCGTTGAATCCGTCCTCGGTGAGATACCAACTGCGGCAGCCCGAGTTCCACGTGGTCCCGGTGAGCCGCCGTTGCATTCCCGCGTTGTAGCGGTCCTGCCGGTCGCGCCGCACATCGAGCATCCGCAGATCCCTGTCGAGAATGGTCTCGATCGCACCGACCAGGTAATTGATCTGCGCTTCCATATAGACCAGCGCCGAGTTGTGGCCAGGGCCGGAGTTCGGGCCGAAGGTGAAGAAGAGGTTCGGATACCCGGATACCGCAATGCTCTTGTACGCGTATGCGCCGCGCTGCCATTCCTGGGCGAGCACCCGGCCGTCGCGTCCGGTGATCGGGATCGGTGTGCCGGTTTTGGAGACATCGAATCCGGTGGCGAAGACGATGCAATCCGCTTGATGCTCGATACCTTCCGCGGTCCGAATGCCGTGTTCGGCGATACGGGCGATCGGCCAGGTGATCAGTGTGCAATTGTCCTGCTGCAATGCCGGGTAGTAGTCGTCGGTCATCAGCAGTCGCTTGCAGCCCGCCCGGAAGTCCGGGGTGAGCTGTCGTCGCAGCCACGGATCCTTCACCTGCCGATGCAGCTGGGCCCGGCCCACGAGCTCGACCACCCTGGTCAACGGCGTATTCCAGACGACGCCGAGCGCGACCGACTCGTGCCCGTAGAACCAGGCCCGCCTGGCCAGGTTCTCGGCGGCGGGCACCCGCCGGTAGAGCTCTTTGGTCAGTGCGTTGGTGCGTCGATTGACCCGCGGCAGCACCCAGCCCGGCGTCCGCTGGAACACCTTCACCGAGGCCGCCTTGTCGACCAGTTCCGGAATGATCTGTACCGCGCTGGCCCCGGTGCCGACCACCGCGACCTTCTTACCGGTGAAGTCGTAGTCGTGATCCCAACGGGCACTGTGGATTTTGTGGCCCTGATAGTTCTCCAGCCCGCGAATAGCGGGAAAGCTGGCATTGGCCAGCGGTCCGGACGCCAGCACTACCGCGCGAGCGTGGACGGTGTCGGCCCGGCCCTCGACGGTGATGTCCCATCGCCCGGCCGCTTCGTCGAACACGATGCCGGTGATGTTGTGGCCGAACCGGAAATGCTTGTGCAGCTGGAACTGCGCGGCCATCGACTCGATGTACCCGAGGATCTCGTCGCTTCCGGAATACGTGTGCGACCAGTTCGGGTTCGGCGCGAAACTGTAGGAGTACAGCCGCGACGGGATGTCGCAAGCCGCACCGGGATAGGTGTTGTCGCGCCAGGTGCCGCCGATCGCCGTGCCGCGTTCGAAGATCGCGACATCGCTGATCCCATGCTGCTTCAAGCGAATCGCGGTGCCGATACCGGCGAACCCGCCGCCTATCACAGCCACGTCGAGGGTTTCGGTGCTCATCGTGCTCACGCCGCGGGCTCGTAGGTGAGTTCCTTCGACCAGGTCGGCTGCGACCGCAGCAGCCGCTTGGGGACCCGGGCAGTGATCTTGACCAGCGCGTCGGCCACCAGATGGTAGGGATGATCGCGGTTGATCACCCAGCCGCCGTGCATCTTGACCAGCTGGTACATCGGCAGCCGTCGAGCGAATTCGCTACGCTCACCGACATTCGCGTAACGCTTGAGCGCGGCGTACAGCTTCTCCTCGTCGACACCCATCTCCACGATGTTGTCGCGCATCTTGTTCAGCAGCGGCACGTAGCTCAACACTCCGATGAGCAGCGACGGTTTGGCCCAGCCACCGACCAGATCGACGAGCAGCTTGCGCAGCGTGGCGTGGCCGAGCAGATCCATCACCGCGAAATCCACAGCGAGATGCCGTGATTCGTCGGCATTGATCTTCTTGAACGCCTCCTGACAGATCGGGTCCTCGATCTCGTCCATGATGAACTTGACCAGCGCGCCGTCCAGGGTCACCTCGAGCATCGGGATCACGGTGCCGAGGAACGACAACGACATGTCGTCGGAGTACTTGTCGAGGAAGTCGATGACCAGCTTGACGTTCACATTCGGCTGCGGGATCTCGTCACCGTCGAGCATGCCCCAGCGCCGCATCAGCGCGAGCTCGGCATTGGCGTGCTTCTGCTCCTCGGCGTGGAAGTAGCGGTAGATCTCGCGCAGCGTCTCGGTGGGCGCCTTCTTCGCCATTGCCGCGAAGCCGCGCGCGCCGACATTCTCGATCCACATCAGGTCGGCCATGAAGGGCTTGAGCTTGGCGTGCAGTTCGGGTGAGATCGTCTCCGCGCCAGGGGCGTCCCAGTCGATATCGGCCAGGGCCCACTGCCGATCCTTGATCTTGCGGAGCATGTCGTCGAAGTCCATAGCGGTCGCCATGTCAGACTCCTGTCTTGTCGGTGACCGTGGCACGGTCGGTGGTGGTCGAGTTCTCCTGTGGCAGTAGCCGATCCAGGAGCCCGAGGGCATAGGTGTACTGGGCGGGGAAGTAGCGCTTGAGCCGCCACACGAGGTGTGCGTCCAGCTGCGGGAGCACATACAGCTGCCCGCGGTCGTGCGCGTCGAGGGTGGTGCGCGCGACATGCTCTGGCGAGAAGCCGGTCCAGCGCATGAGGGTGTCGGCGAGCCGGGTCGCCTCCCGCGTAATGCGACCGTCGCGAGCGACATTGGTCTTGACGAAGGTCGGGCACAGTACGGTGACCGCGACGCCGGTGCCGCTCATTTCGGCGGCCATCGTCTCCGACAGTGACATGACCGCGGCCTTGGACGTGTTGTAGACGGCCATCGAAGGGGCGGCCGCGAACCCGGCCGCCGAGGCCACGTTGATGATGCCGCCGCGTCCGGCCGCGCGCAGTTGCGGCGCGAAGATCTCGCAGCCGTGCACGACGCCCCACAGGTTGATGCCGAGCGCCCAATCCCAGTCGTCGAATCCGATATCGCCGACGTGCTTTCCGCCGATGCCGACACCGGCATTGTTGATCACCAGCGTGGCAGGGCGCTCGAACTGCGATTCGGCGAAGCGCGCAAGGATTTCCACGTCTTCTCTGCGGGCGACGTCGCAGCGGAACGCGTGTGCGGCGCCAGGGTGTGTGCGTTCGATGAGGGCGACGGTCTCGTCCGCGCGTGCCTCATCGATGTCGGCACAGATCACTTGCCCACCACGGTGGGCGATTTCGAGCGCGAAGGCGCGGCCGATGCCGCTGCCCGCGCCGGTCACCACTGCTCGCGCACCGTGGGTGCGGCGCGGGCGGATACCGAGGGGGATGAGTCTCTCCAGTCCGAACATGTCAGCTCACCTTTTCCGAGACGGTGGTGGGGGAAACCATTGCGGCGCGCAGGAAGTCGGCGACCCGGTCCAGCGCGCGGTCCGCCTCGGGGGCGAGCAGCGGCAGGGCCTGGAACACGTGCACCTGGCCCGGCCAGATCTCGAGTTCGCAGCTGCCGCCCGCGGCGCGCACCATGTCGTGCAGGTGTCGCGCGTCGGCGCTGAGCATTTCGGTGCCGCCGGCCTGCACCAGCATCGGCGGCAGCGCTGTGCCGGGCGGCACCGTCAACCGCAGCCGGGGTGCGTCGGCGGGCAGGCCTCGGGTGTAGGCGTGGGGCAGCCTGCTCGCCGCGCGTGCCGAGATGATCGGATCCCGTTGGCGCCGTTCCTGTTCGGCGGCCAGCCCGAGGGTGAGATCGATCAGCGGCGAGAACATGGCGACGGCAGCGGGCTGTGGTCTGGCCCGGCGGCCGTTTTCGATCAGCAGATCGAGCGCCAGATGCCCGCCCGCCGAATCGCACGCGATCACCAGATCTTGCGAGGCGATGCCGCGGTCGAGCAGCCACCGATATCCTGCCTCGACATCGTCGGCGGCGGCAGGAAACCGATGCTCCGGCGCGAGCCGGTAGTCGGTGAGAAAGACCGGAAGCCCGGTCTTCTTCGACAGCTGCGAGGCAAGTCCGCGATGGGTGCGGGCCGAGCACAGGACGTAGCCGCTGCCGTGGATGTAGTAGAGGGCGCGCTTGCCGAAATCGATGCCGGGAGCTCGCACCCATTCGCCGCGGACCGCGCCGGATCGGACCCGGGTGACAGCGGTGCCGCGCAGCGGTGGCCCCGCCGCGGCCATCACGGTCGCGATCAGCTTCCGGGCGAACCAGATGCCCGGGGTGTTCATCGGCACCACATTGTTCAGTGGCCGCATCCCGATCTCCGCTGCCGTGGCAGCGAGCCGGGACCGCGCGGATGGCGCCGAAGGAACGCCGGGGACCGAGGTCCTCATTGACCTTGTCATGCATTTAGAGTCATCTATGAATGTGCCAGTTGTCAATGGCACATTCAAAAAAGGCGAATTATGGGCGCTGTACGTCAGCTGCGAGGCCGCCCGGCCCTGCTCAGACCGGGCGAGCAGCCTTCAGATGCCGTGTTGAGTCAGCTCGCCGCCGCGGTGTCGACGACGCGCGGCAGCACCAGCTTGTGCGCCTCCCAGCCATCGGCCGCGAGTACAACCGACCCGGGGGAGGCCGACGGGTGGCCGCCGAAGGAGTTCGGCTGCTCTCGACGGCCCGGATTCGATGCACGTTGCGCCAACCGGCGTCGGGTCCATGGACTGTTGTCGCGTTGGCCTCAGTAGCCGCGCTCGGTATCGATCGGGGCGAGCAGATCTCTGCCCTCGACGAACCGTGCGACATTCGCGGCGACATGGTCGGCGAAGGCCGCGAAGCGCAGTTGCGGCGGATTCGAATCATGCGGGGTGACAATGGCATTCGGCAGGACCCAGAGGGGGTGGCCGTCGGGCAGCGGTTCAGGGTCGGTGACATCGAGGCCCGCGCCGGCGATCGCGCCGGACGCCAGCGCCGCGACCAGCGCGTCGGTGTCGATCAGGCTGCCGCGGGCCACGTTGATGACCCACGAGGACGGCTTCAGCCGAGCCAGTTCGTCCGCACCGATCAGGTGCTTGGTGGCGGGTGTCGCCGGAGCGGCGATCACGACGTGGTCGGTGCGTGACCAGACCTTCCCGAGTTGGTCGGCCGGGATGGTCTCGATGGATTCGGGGATTCCGGCGCCGGTCACCGGGCGGCCGGAACGGTTGACAGCGATGATGTGCGTGCCGAGCGGCACCAGCATGGGGATCAGGGCGCGGCCGATACCGCCTGCGCCGACAATGGTGACGGTCTTGCCGCGCAAGGTGCCGACGTGCGGGAAGAAGTCATGCTGCCGCCAGCTCGCCGCACGCAGGTGTTCGGGCAGGTAGCGCACTCCGGCCAGCAGCATCGTCAGCGCGTGTTCGGCCACGCTGGCGGCGAAAGCGCCTGCGGCGGAGGTGAATCGAATATCGGGGTGTCTGGCGAAGATGCCAGCGGTGAACCAGTCCTCGATACCGGCCGCGGGCAGCTGCACCCATTCGATGCTCTCGGGCAGTTCGTCGGGGAATTCGCCGGGGCCGCCGGCCCAGATCAACCCTCGGGCCTGCGCCAGCTCGGTCAGGGTGGCCCCGCCTTCGACGACTGCCTTCTGCAGCAGTGTCGGGGCTGGGGTGGCCGGGCCGATCGCGAGCGGCACCGGGAACTCTGGTCGGTTCATCTCGAGACCTCCTGCAGTAGGCACGACGGTGAGTTCGCGGTGATGATGGCGGCCCGCGGACTCTTCGCGGGTGTCCAGAAGCGAAGGTAGCACCCGAGGCCGCCGGACCTCAGCGACAGAATCCGCGTGATCGTGATGGTCCCGGGGCTGCGGTCGAAACACGTGCTCCCGGGTCGGACCGGTCCGCTACTCCTCGTCCAGGTCGACATCGACGCCGTCGCGTTCCGCCCACTCCAGCAGCGGCTCGATGGGGAATATCGCATTGTCGATGCCCGCGTGCAGATCGCCGAGTTCGGCGTAGCGGGCGGGCACCGTTTTCATGGTGAAGTCGCGCGGATCGATATCGGGGATTTCGTCCCAGCGGATCGGTGTGGAGACGGTGGCCTCCGGCACACCGCGCACCGAATAGGCGGCCGCGATGGTGTGGTCGCGGGCATTCTGGTTGTAGTCGACGAACAGCAGCTTCGGATCGCGGTCTTTGCGCCACCACGTGGTTGTCACGTCGTCGGGCGCCCGCCGCTCGACCTCTTTCGCGAACGCCAGCGCCCCTCGGCGCACCTGCTTGAAACCGAATTCGGGTGCGATGCGGACGTATACGTGCAGACCCTTGCCGCCGGAGGTTTTCGGCCAGCCGACCGCGCCGAGCTCGTCGAGCACCTCGTGCACGACGCCCGCCACGCGCTGGACCCGTGACCACGGGCAATCCGGCATCGGATCGAGATCGATCCGCCATTCGTCCGGGCGCTCGGTGTCGGCGCGGCGCGAATTCCACGGGTGGAACTCGACCGTCGACATCTGCACTGCCCATATGACGTCGGCGAGCTCGCGCACGCACAGCTCGTCGGCATGTCTTCCGTAGCGGGGGAAGAAGACTCGCACGGTCGGAATCCAGTCCGGCGCGCCTGCGGGCAGCCGCTTCTGGTGGACCTTGGCACCGGCGAGCCCCTTCGGGAACCGGTGCAGCATGCACGGCCGGTCGCGCAGCGCGTTGACGATGCCGTCCCCGACGCTCAGGTAGTACTGCACCAGGTCGAGCTTGGTCGCGCCGGTCTCCGGAAAGTAGACCCGGTCCGGGTTGGAGATACGAATCGTGCGGTCGCCGACATCCAGCTCGATGGCGGGCGTCGCAGATTTGCTGGCCACGAGTCCGACCATAGCCGATCCACCCTGGCGCCGAACTGGTATGCATTTCGGTATGAGCAAGGCGAAGCGCGTGACGGTCACGCTGGACCCGCAGGTGGCCGCTTGGGCCGAACAGGCGGCCGACCGGCAGCAGCGCAGCCTGTCGTCGGTGATCAACTCCGCGCTGCGCACCGCGCTGGTGCACGACAGCCTGGCGAAGCTGGTGGTCGACGACGACGCCGAGCTGGCTGCCGCCTACACCGATCTGGACCACGCCAGGGCGGCCGAGTCCGAAGACCCCGGCCCGTGCGGTGCGGCATGAGGCGCGGCGAAATCTGGCGCTACGCACCGACGTTGCGTGACGGCACGCCTTTTCCGCGGCAAACCAGAGTTGTGCTGGTATCCGATACCGCGGTGATGACCTCGCCCAACCGCTGGCTGAGCGCGGTCCCACTGATGGACGCCGATCCCGGCCACGTCCTGGCCGCCGAGACCGCGCACGGCTGGGCCGATGCGTTGGAGCTGCACCGCATCTACCGCCCCTGGTTGGCCGAGCACCTCGGCGAGCTGACACCCAGCGAAACCGACTCCCTGGACGCCCGCCTGCGCGCCACACTCAGCCTCTGAACGGCCGCGCGGCAGGCCCGGAACACTCGGCTCGGCTGACTCGGTAGTCCCGAGGCCAGGGCGCGACATGCCGCGCACCCTCGGCCGCGCCACATCGCAGCGGTCGCTCGCGATCACGTGGCCAGCGCCGCCGAGACCGTGTCCGTCGTTCCCGGGCAGGTCGCAATGGCTTCCGGTCGATTCGCTAGGTGCGAAAACTGTCGGCCCGGTGGTGCCGCGCGAGCACACTGGAGGGATGAAGCAAAGACTGATGCGGGCGATCCGCAGACTGATGGGCAGAGAGGTACCGGCCGGGAACCGCGGTGGCCGCGACGGCCCCGACAGCGCCGGCGGCGCAGGCGTACGAGAGCCACGTCGGCCGATCCCGCCGGAGGACCAATTGAGCGCCACCCGCCCCTTCACCCCAGACCCCGACCCCAAGACCATCATCCTGCCCGACCCCCGCCAGTGACGCCGCCCGCCCGCGACAACTATGCACCGGACCCGGTCCTCGAACCGCCTGCCCCGCGCAGCGGGTGTCCGGTTCGACCACAGGTGTGAGCTCGACATCTCGCCGAAAGTTCGAGAGTCCGACCACAAGCCACCGGCCGCGACCAGCGTGTCCGGCAGCCCCTCGAGCGGCCCGAGTTCAGTGGCGCCTTTTGGGGATACGCACTTGTTGCGGGTGTGCGGATGGGTGCGGGTCCCGAGATGAGGTGCAGGGCGTGTCAGGTGGGTGTTGCCAGGGCGAAGGGGAGTACCGCGGGTGCGCCTGCGGCGCGGAGGGCATGGGTGGCCAGGGTCATGGTCCAGCCGGTGTCGGTGAGGGTGTCCACCAGGAGGATCGGGCCGTCTACCGCGCTGAGGTCGGGGATCAGCCAGGAGTCGTAGAGGGCGGCGACGCGGTGTGCGGAGTTCGCGGCCGAGACGGGTGGGCTGTCGGGGCGGGTTTGCAGGGTGCCGAGGTCACGGAGGCGGCCGACTTCGGCGAGGCGGGCGGCGAGGGTGGCGGTCAGCACGGGGTAGCGCGGGGATTCCAGGGCCATGACCGAGGTGGGCCGGGTTGTCCAGTTCCAGTCGCGCAGCACGGCGATGCAGGCGTCGAAGACCGCGTCGGGGATGGGGTCGTCGGGGGCGTCGAGCAGGGCACGAAGGCGCTGGCCCCAGCCCAGATCGGTGAGCCTGCCCAGGACGCGGCCGGTTTCCGCGCCGTCGGAGATCTTGCCGGACAACGGAATTCCGAGCTTCGCCATGCCCGTCGGCCACTGTTTGCGCGGCGCGAGATCGAGGCCGGGGCGGTCGAGGCGGGCCCGGGTCGCGGCGATGGCCGCGGCGTCGACCGTGACGTCCGGCCGGGTGCCCGTGCAATTGTCGCAGCGGCCGCAGCCGGGTGAATTCCCTTCCAGCGCAGGGAGTCCCGGGTCGTCGAGCTGACGGCGCAGAAATTGCATCCGGCACCCTGACGTGGACTGATAGTCGATCATGGCCTGCTGCTCGACCTCACGGGCCGCGGCGAGGCGCTCGTAGCGTTCGGTGTCGTAGGTCCATTCCTGGCCGGTCGCGATCCAGCCGCCGCGGACCCGGCGCACCGCGCCGTCCACGTCGAGCACCTTGAGCACCATCTCCAGCCGGGAGCGGTTCAATTCGACCAACGGCTCCAGGGCCGCGGTCGACATGGCCCGATCGAAATCGAGCGCATCCAGCACGGCACGCACGATGTGCTCGCGTGGAAAGGCGACCGAGGCGAAATAACTCCAGATCCTGGCGTCCTCCGGGCCGGGCAGCAGCACCACCTCGGCGCGCTCGGTTCCGCGACCCGCACGACCCACTTGCTGGTAGTACGCGATAGGTGAGGACGGCGCACCCACATGCACGACGAAACCGAGATCCGGTTTGTCGAAGCCCATCCCGAGCGCGGAGGTCGCGATCAGTGCTTTGACCTCGTTGTTCAGCAGCGCGGTCTCGAGCGCTTCGCGCTGGGCGGTGTCGGTCTGCCCGGTATAGGCGGCGACGTTGTGCCCGTGCGAATTCAAGACGTCGGCGAGATCGTGCGCGGCGGCGACGGTGAGGGTGTAGACGATGCCGGAACCGGACAGCTCGCCGAGGTGTCCGCTCAGCCAGGCGGTGCGCTCGACCGCGTCGGCGAAACGCACCACCGACAGGTGCAGCGATTCCCGGTCCAGGGTGCCGCGCAGCACCAGCGTGTCGGTGCCGATCTGCGTGGCCACATCGGTCACCACCCGATCGTTGGCCGTCGCGGTGGTGGCCAGGACCGGAACGTCGGAGCCGAGATCGGCGATCAGTGTGCGGATCCGCCGGTAGTCGGGCCGGAAGTCGTGTCCCCAGTCGGAGACGCAGTGCGCTTCATCGATGACGACGAGTCCGGCGTCGGCGGCGAGTTTCGGCAGCACTTGGTCGCGAAAGTCCGGGTTGTTCAGCCGTTCCGGGCTGACCAACAGCACGTCGACAGCGCCCGAGGCCACCTGATCGTGGATCTCGTCCCATTCGGTGACGTTGCCCGAGTTGATGGTCGCCGCCACCACACCCGCGCGTTGCGCGGCCGCGACCTGGTTGCGCATCAGCGCGAGTAGCGGCGACACGATCACCGTCGGCCCGCGCCCCGCCCTGCGCAGCAGCTTGGCCGCGATGAAATACACCGCCGATTTACCCCAGCCGGTGCGCTGCACCACCAGTGCCCTGCGCCGTTGCACCACCAGCGCCTCGATCGCCGTCCACTGGTCCTCGCGCAGCCGCGCCTGCGGGCCCGCGAGTTCGCGCAGCAGTTCTTCGGCACGCTCGCGCAGATCTGGCGAGGTGAGGTCGATCGCTTCGCTGTGCGCCGCCGTGGTCATGGGCTCCATCGTGCCGGATGGCACCGACAGCCGTTCGGGCCGCGTGGTCGGCGACCGTTCCGGGGGTAGTCGCCGCGGATGTGATCGGAGCCGGCACGTGTCGGTGTGCGGGATCCGGTGCGCGCCGACGCCGACGCAAGAAACATGTGTGCCCGATGCCCGCGCGCGCCGGTGTGCCCGATGACGGCCAGGGCGAGCACCAGATGGTTGTCAGTGTCGGAGCGGGCACTGCGTTGTCCTGCGCCGATCCCGTTACGAAACGTGAAATCGCCCTGGACAAAGGGCAATAGGGTGAGAGGATTTCCTCGGCACCGCGGGACCGCGCAGGAGGCGACCATGTCGAGCAGCTATCAGCCACCGCCCGGTTGGTCGCCGCCCGGCGCCCAGTTCCGCACCAGGGGCAATGCCGCACGGACCGTGGTCGGTACCGTGATCGGCTTGGTGGTGACGCCGATCGGGATCGGGCTTGCCGCACACGGCGCACTGGACACCCGGCAATGGGTCGTCTTCGGTGACGTGGGCGCGCGGTGGGGATCCACCTTCCAAATGGTCGGCGGGGCGCTACTGCTGTTCCTGGTGGCGACCTTGGCGGGCTATTCCCCGGCAGGCACCGTGATCGCCGGGCTCATCTGGGGCCTCATCCCGGGCATCGCGCACTTCACCTTCCCCGACGACACCTGGCGATTCGTCGAAGACCTACCCCGCATGTCCGGCGAGATGCACCAGGCGCTGCACGCCTGGCTGATGAACGGCTTCGCCCTCATCACCGGCATGCTCCTGATCGGCTCCGGCATCGCGGCCACCATGAGACGTCGCTGAACCCTGCCTCACACAGTTCGCGGTTGCCCCGCTGCTTAACCGGACAGCCGGGTCGGTTACGAGAAGTCGGCGATCCGAATCCGGCGCGCTTGCCAGGTCGGCCGCGCCCATGCTGGATGGACGCGGCCACCCGTCAACCCTTGACGCAGAGCACCTGACGCAGCGTGGCGACAATGTCGACCAGGTCCCGCTGCGCTGAGATGACCTCGTCGATGTCCTTGTACGCGGCCGGAATCTCGTCGACCACGCCCGCGTCCTTGCGGGACTCGACGCCCTCGGTCTGGGCGATCAGGTCGGCGACGGTGAACTGCTTCTTGGCCGCGGTCCGGCTCATCCGCCGCCCCGCACCGTGCGAGGCCGACTGGAACGAGGCGGGATTTCCCTTGCCGCGCACCACATAGGAGCGGGTGCCCATCGAGCCGGGGATCAACGCGAGGTCGCCCGCCCCGGCGCGCACCGCGCCCTTACGGGTCACCAGCATCGGCACGCCGTCGATCGTCTCCTCGGCCACATAGTTGTGGTGGCATGATATCGGGTCGTCGAAACCCACGACACGGCCGGCGAACTCGTCTCGGACCGCACGGCAGACCAGCGACAGCATCACCGCGCGGTTACGCGCGGCGTACTCCTGCGCCCAGGTCAGATCGCGCCGATAGGCATCCATTTCCGGTGTGCCGGAAAGGAATACGGCCAGGTCGCGATCCGGCAGATCGGCGTTGTGCGGCAGCCCCCGAGCGACAGTCATGTGCCGCTCGGCGAGTTCCTTGCCGATATTCCGGCTGCCGGAGTGCAGCAGAATCCACACCGAGTCGTTCTCGTCCAGGCATACCTCGATGAAATGGTTGCCGCCGCCGAGCGAACCGATCTGCCTGTGCGCCTTGGACTCCAGCGCCTGCACCCCGGGGTTCAGCGACCCGAAGGACGACCAGAACCGATCCCAGCCCGTCTTGTACCGCGCGAGGTCGCCGTGCGATGCGGCGAACTCCGCACCGAGCCGGGTGATATCGACCGCGTCCTTGTGCGCCTGGAAACCGACCGGCACCGCCGCCTCGATGCGCGAGCGCAGCGAATGCAGGTTGTCGGGCAGGTCGGCGGCGGTGAGGTCGGTCTTCACGCTCTCCATTCCGCAGCCGATGTCGACACCGACGGCGGCGGGCGCCACCGCGTCCTTCATCGCGATGACCGAGCCGACCGTCGCGCCTTTACCGAGATGCACGTCCGGCATTACGCGGACGCCGTGCACCCAGGGCAGTTGCGCGATATTTCGCAGTTGCCGCAGCGCGGACTGCTCGATCTCGTGCTCGTTGGCCCACATCAGCGTCTGCGCCCTGGTACCGCGCAGCTCGACGGGAAACATGGGAACGTCCTTCTCTCGATTGATCTGTTCCCGCAACGGTAGAGGTCGTTGCGCCGACCTCGCATTCCATTATCCGCCGTCAGGCTCCATGAAGTCGGCCGCGAGGCCACATTATTTCCTGGCCCGGCCTCGGCGCGCCATCGTCGGCGGTGTCGCCGATGTTCGTGAAGTACTGCCGGTATTTGCCGAATTCATCCAGAATGACTGCTCGACGTCGGTCTGTGACGCGGGATTGGCGGGTAGCGGTGCTTCGCATTGCCGTGCGCGACGGCGGCGACCAGCCGTTCGGCATCGGCGACGGTGATCACGTCCGCGGCCAGCCATTCGTCGAGCAGCAGGCCGAGACCGCGACGCCAGAGTTTCGCACCGAGATAGTGCAGTTCAGGCAGTCCGTAGCCGTCGGAGGAGTAGCACAGCGATCGGAACGGCGCGAGCTCGAGCGTCTCGGCCAGCACGGCCGAAGAGCGATGTCCCACATAGGGAATCGCCAGTCCGAGATCCATCAGCACATGCGGATACGCATGCGCGAGATACGCGGCGTTGCGGTGGAAGGGCCAGCAGTGCAAGAGCACGACGGTGAGCCCGGTATCCGCGGTCGAACGCAGGAAATCGGTGAGCAACAGGGGATCGGCGCGTGCCGCGCGCAGGTCGGTGTCGCCGAATCCGGTGTGGAACTGCAGCGGGAGACCCAGCTCGGCGCCGAGGCGCGCGCCGAGTCCGATAAGGCGGCCCAGTGTCTCCGGATCAGTGAGGCGTTGCTCGGACGCGACCGTAGTCGGGTCCGTGTGCACGAGTGGAAAATCCAACCCGCACCGATAGGCGACGATCGTCTTGAAGCCCACAGCGTGCCGGGCTCGCTCCCGCAGCGCGGCTTCGACATGCTCGAATAATGTTGTCGGCGTGCCGATCTCGGCGATCACCTGTTCGGCGACCTGCTCGAGGCGCACGACCTCGCCGACCTCGCCCGCCGCGAGCTCGGCAAAGGCCGCCAGGTCGTCGGACCCGAAACCGGTGTCGAGGAACCATCGAGTCGTGCCTGCGGCACGCAATAAGCGCGCCGAGACCTCGCGCCAGCCCAGTTCGGCGCGACGGGTCAGATAGTCGTCCGGTTCAGTGTGCGGCGGCAGGTCGAGGACGGGCGCGCACCAGCGCCGCACCGCGAGTCCGATCGATGACTCGAACGTTCCGCGCCGCCCCTCGCCGAGCAACTCCTCGAAGTGCGGCAGGTCCAGGTCAGCGGTGACCACACCGTGGCAATGGTGGTCGGTGAGCGGGACGCCGTCGGTGAGCACCGCTAGAACCGCCAGCGCGTGAGCTCGACCAGCTCTGCCGCGGGGGTGTCTCGATAGCGCTCGGCCTCGGCGCGGCGCACGGTGAGAAGCGCGTCGTGCAGTTCGGGCCCCATGGCCTCGGCGAGCACGGCCGATTCCGCAAGTCGATCCGCGGCCTCCGACGGCGCGGTCGGCAGTCGGTGCACACCGGAGATCATCAGTGCGTCGGCATCGAATGTCGCTGGGTCGCCGGTGATTTCGGTGGGCAGCCGGAGTTCGTCGGCGATGCCGGCGAGCCCGGCGGCGATGACCGAGCCGACGATCAGATAGGGGTTTCCGGTCGCGTCGAAGCATTTGACCTCGGCGTTGGCCGCCCACGGTTCGGTGCCGCGCACACCGGTGACGTAGCGCAGCGCCGCCTCCCGTGTCTCGCGGCCCCAGCATTGCCACACCCCGGCCCACCGGGACGGCTCCAGACGCAGGAAGCTCGCCGGATTGCCCGCGCCGACGGCGACCAGGGCGGGCAGTTCACGCAGCACACCGGCCAGGAACGATTCGCCCGCGCCGCGCATACCGTAGGGTCCATGGCCGCCGACGAACAGCGAACCGTCCTCGTCGTGTGCCGAAAGATGGAGGTGGGCACCGGAACCCGCACCGTCCGGTTCGATGCAGGGCGCGAGTAGCGCACGCCAACCGTGTTGCAGGCTGACCTGCCTGATGGTGTGCCGGACCAGCACCGCGTCGTCGGCGGCCGCGACCGGATCCGTCGCCTCGACCGATAATTCCAGTTGTGACAGCGCATATTCGGGATGGAACTGCTCGACCGAGATCCCTTGCCGCTGCAGCGCGGTGACCAGGTCTCTTGCGTAGTCGCCGACCCGGCCGAACCGAATGATGCCGTAGGCAGGGCCGGGCGCCGCGGGAGTGAAACCGTGGCCGTCGGGATCGTCCCGTCCGACCGACCACTCGGTTTCGAAGGCCATCGACAACCGCATACCCACCCGTTGTGCCGCCTCGGTCTGCCGCGCCGCAAAGGCACGCTGGCAAGCGGTGAAACGCATGCCATCCTGGGTGAACTTGTCGGCAGGTGCCCAGGCCCAGCCGGTCTGGCAGGCAAGCTCGGTGAGCCTCGACAAATCCGGAACCAGACGCAGATCGCCGTCCGGGCCGCCGAGATACCGCCCGACGGCCATGAGATCGTCGAACGCGAACGTCTCGAAGCACGGCGACACCCCGACGCCATACCGCGCCGCATGCGCGAGCCGGGATTTCGGCACCGCCTTGACTCGGGTGACACCGGCGTTGTCCACGAAGGACAGCACGACCATATCGGCATCCAGCCTGCCGATGACGGCCTCCACGTCGCCGTCGGCGGGTATGCGTTCCGGCATGGTTGGCATGAACCGCAACGATAGTCGGCGACGGTCGCGGTCGGAGCAGACTCGGCGGCCGCGTGTTCGATATCGGGCAGCCTGGTGCGCTACCACGGCGGGAGCGCTGCCTCGATGCGTTCTCGTGTCGGTATCGATGAACTCGCGCCGAGTGTGGTCGTTGCCAGCGCACCGGCTGTGCTGGCCCATGCCAGTGCCGCTTCGGGGCCGCGGTGCCAGGCGGCGGCGAGCGCGCCGGTGAAGGTGTCGCCCGCGCCGGTGGTATCGATCGCCTCGACCCGCGGGCTCGGCTGTGACAGCTCCCTGCCGTTGGGGCCGCGGTAGGTGGCGCCGTCCGCACCGTGGGTGACCACCAGATGCGCGACGGGCTCGAGATCGGAGCCGAGATGTTTGGCCTCGCCCGAATTCACCACCGCCACATCGACATGTGCCCACAGGTCGGCCATCAGATGTTGTGCCGGGGAAGGATTCAGCAACACAACGGTCCCGTTCGCGCTGGCATGCATGACCGCGGCCGCCACGGTGTCGACCGGGATCTCCAACTGGCACAGCAGAATATCGGCCGCCGCGATCGCGGCCAGATCCGCGTCGGTGAGTGCCGTCATGGCGGCATTGGCCCCGCCGACCACGACGATGCTGTTCTCGCCGCGCGCATCGACCACGATCGCGGCGATTCCGCTCGGACCGGCGACGGTGCGCAATCGCTCGGTGCCGACGCCCGAATCCTTCAGCACGCCCCGTAGCGCACCGGCGAAGACGTCGTCACCTACCGCGCCGAGGAACTCGACGGCCCCGCCTGCTCGCTGGGCCGCGATCGCCTGATTGGCGCCCTTCCCGCCGGGCACCATGGCGAAACCGGTGCCGAGCACGGTTTCCCCCGGAGCGGGGCGCTGCTCGGTGGTGGTGACGAGGTCCATATTGATGCTGCCAAGCACGACGATGGCGGGCTTGCTCGGGTCGGCGGTCATACGCGCGACGGTAGTCCCAGCCCGCGGGGTGCGGCGCGCGCTCGGCACGATCCGGCGGGTGCGCGGGCGTCAGCCGGGTGCTCCCTGGTGAGCACAGCGTTGCCGTTCCCGCGCTACCCGCGGGTTTGTCTTGCCCCCGAACGAGTGGCTGCGCAGCTTATCGGGGCCTCGAGTGGGTGAAACCGGTGCAAAACCGGGTGCGTAGGCTGTACCCATGACGTCAGGCACGACGACCGAGCAGGATACCCGCGAAGTGGTGCACGAGGCCGCGCGCAGGGCTCGCGTCGCCTCCCGTGCGCTGGCTCGACTGACCACCGCGCAGAAGGACGCCGCGCTGCATGCCGCGGCCGATGCGCTGCTCGCCACCGCGGGCACGGTGCTCGACGCCAATCTCGAAGATCTGCTGGTCGCGAAGTCTTCGGGCGTGGAGGAGTCGCTGCTGGACCGGCTGCGGCTGACCAAGGCCAGGATCGACGGCATCGCCTCCGGGCTGCGGCAGGTCGCCGGGCTGCCGGATCCGGTCGGGACAGTGGTGCGTGGTTCGACGCTGCCCAACGGGCTGGAGATCCGCCAGGTGCGGGTGCCGCTCGGCGTGGTCGGCATGGTGTACGAGGCGCGGCCGAATGTCACCGTCGACGCGTTCGGGCTGGCGCTGAAGTCCGGCAATGCCGTGTTGCTGCGCGGCTCGTCCTCGGCGGCGCATTCGAACAGCGCCCTGGTCGCGGTGCTGCGGGAAGCGCTTGCCACGCAAGGCATTCCGGAAGACGCCGTGCAGCTGCTGCCCAGCGCGGACCGCTCCAGCGTGACTCACCTGATCCAGGCGCGCGGCCTGGTCGATGTGGTGATCCCACGCGGCGGCGCCGGTCTGATCAATGCCGTGGTCCGCGACGCGACGGTGCCGACCATCGAGACCGGCACCGGCAACTGCCACCTCTACGTGCACTCCGCCGCCGACCTCGAGATGGCCGAGAACATCCTGATCAACGGCAAGACCCGCCGCCCGAGCGTGTGCAACGCCATCGAGACGGTGCTCATCGATGACGCGATCGCGACCACCGCGGTGCCGCGCCTGATCGAGGCGCTGGAACGGCACGGCGTCACCGTCCACGGTGACCTGCCCGGTCTGGTGCCCGCCGACGAGAAGGACTGGGGCGAGGAGTACCTGACCCTCGATATCGCGCTGAAGGTGGTCGACGACCTGGACGCGGCCGTCGAGCACATCAACACCTGGGGCACCGGCCACACCGAAGCCATCGTCACCGGCGAGGTCGCCGCGGCACGCGAGTTCACCAGCCGGGTCGACGCTGCCGCGGTCATGGTGAACGCGTCCACCGCGTTCACCGACGGCGAGCAGTTCGGCTTCGGCGCGGAGATCGGCATCTCCACCCAGAAGCTGCACGCCCGAGGCCCGATGGCGTTGCCGGAACTGACCTCCACCAAGTGGATCGTGTGGGGCGACGGCCAGATCCGGCCGGTTTAGAGCTCTGGATGGATAAGGAGTGCGGCGGCTCGTTCCGCTCACCCGAGGAAGGACAACCGTGGCGGAAGCACCGCAGCAGCCGATTTTCACGTCGGTCGACGATGTGATCGAACGGCTCGCGACCACCGGCTATCTGGCCGACAAGGCCACCGCCACTTCGGTGTTCCTGGCCGACCGGCTCGGCAAGCCGCTGTTGATCGAGGGTCCTGCCGGTGTCGGAAAGACCGAGCTGGCCAGGGCGGTCGCGCAGACCGCAGGCGCCGAATTGGTGCGCCTGCAGTGCTATGAGGGTGTCGACGAGGCCCGCGCACTGTACGAGTGGAACCACGCCAAGCAGATCCTGCGCATCCAGGCCTCCAGCGAAAACGACTGGGAAGAAACGAAAGCCGACGTCTTCACCGAGGAGTTCCTGCTCACCCGGCCGCTGCTGACCGCGATCCGGCGCACCGAACCGACGGTGCTGCTGATCGACGAGACCGACAAGGCCGACGTCGAGATCGAGGGTCTGCTGCTCGAGGTGCTCAGCGATTTCGCGGTCACCGTCCCGGAATTGGGGACCATTACCGCCGAGCGCAAACCGTTCGTGGTGCTGACCTCCAACGCCACCCGCGAGCTGTCCGAGGCGCTCAAGCGCCGCTGCCTCTACCTGCACCTGGACTTCCCGGACGAAGAACTGGAGCGCCGCATCCTGGCCAGCCGGGTGCCGGAGCTGTCCAGCGCGGTCGCCGCCCAGCTGGTGCGAATCGTGCACGTGCTGCGCGGCATGCAGCTCAAAAAGCTGCCCTCGGTCGCCGAATCGATCGACTGGGGTCGCACGCTGCTCGCGCTCGGGCTCAACGACTTGGACGACAAGACGGTGCGCGCCACGCTCGGCGTCGTGCTCAAGCATCAGGCCGACCACCAGCGTGCGGTCGCCGAGCTGAAGCTGGCCTGAGCCATGTCGACGGGATCGATCCCTGCGGACGCCGAGCTGATGGATGCGCCGCACGGGTTGCCCGGGCACCTGGTCGGATTCGTCGAGGCACTGCGGACACGCGGAATTCCGGTGGGTCCCTCGGAGACTGTGGACGCGGGCCGGGTGGTGACCGTGCTCGACCTGATGGACCGTGAGGTGCTGCGCGAGGGGCTGGCGTGTGCGTTGCTGCGCCGCACCACGCATCGCACGACCTTCGACGGGCTGTTCGACCTGTGGTTTCCGATCGCGGTGGGTGAGCGCACGGCCGTAGACGATGAGGTCGAGATTCCCAAGACGCCCTCGGGTGAGGTCGACATCGAAGCCCTGCGGGAATTGCTCGCGGAACTGCTGGCCCTGGAATCGGCCGAGGCGCAGCTGGAGGCGCTTGCCGCCCAGCTGGTCGAGCAGCTCGGTCAGTATCAGTCCGCGAGTGGGTCGTCGTTTTCGGCCTACAAGGCATTGAAGGACGTTCAGCCGCAAACCTTGCTCGCCAAGATCCTGGCCGGTCTGGCGGCCGGCCCGGACACCAGTGCGTTCGACACCGAGATCGCCAGGCGGGCCGCTCGCGGGCGCATCGACGGGTTCCGCGCGTCGGTGGAAGCGGAGACCCGGCGGCGGGTGGCCGAGCGGATCGGCCGTGAGCGCGTCGCGAGCTACGCCGTCTCGCGGCAATCCGAGGACGTCGATTTCCTGCGGGCGTCGGAATCCGAGCTGATCGAGATGCGGCGCAGCACCCAAAGACTGGCGCGCATCCTGGCGTCTCGACTCGCGGTGCGACGCAGGCATTCCCGTCGCGGCGAGATCGATCTGCGCAAAACCCTGCGTAAGTCGATGTCGACCGGTGGTGTGCCCATCGACCTGGTGAATCGCAAGCCGCGGCCGGGCCGTCCCGAGCTGGTCCTGCTGTGTGACGTGTCCGGCTCGGTGGCGGGCTTCAGCAACTTCACCTTGCTGCTGGTCAACGCGCTGCGCGAACAATTCTCGCGGGTCAGGATTTTCGCGTTCGTCGACCAGACCGACGAGGTCACCGGATTCTTCGATCCGCGCACGCAGCTCGACACTGCGATGGCCCGGATCTTCACCGAGGCGGCTGTCGTCGGCATGGACGGGCACTCCGACTACGGCAACGCGCTGGCCGGGTTCGTCAGAGACTTCCCCGATGCCGTCACTGCCCGCAGCTCACTACTGATCCTCGGCGACGCGCGCACCAATTACCGTGACCCCGAACTGGATACGTTGCGGTCGCTGGTGCGCACCGCCAAGCACGCGCACTGGCTCAATCCGGAGATGCGAACCAACTGGGGTTCCGGCGATTCCGCCGCCGACAAGTACCAGCAGGTGATCGAGATGCACGAATGCCGCTCGGCCAGCCAGCTGACCGCGGTGGTGTCTCGGCTGCTGCCGGTGTGAGGGGCCGACATGGATGAGACGAAACTGCTGGCGTACTGCCTGGCGAAACCCGGTGCCTGGCAGGACGAACCGTGGGAGGGCGATATCGTCGCCAAGGTCGGCGACAAGATCTTCGCGTTCCTCGGCTCGACCTCGGTCGGGCTCAAATGCGGCCGCAACCGGGAGGAAGCCGACGAGCTGATCCGGGTCTACCCGCAGGACGTGGCGGCCTCCGCCTACATCGGCAGGTATGGCTGGAACACTGTCGCGCTCGGCGGCGCGATTCCCGGCGACGAGCTCACCGAACTCGTGGACCAGTCCTATGACGCCGTCGTGAGCAAACTGCCGAAGTCGAAACGCCCCACCGTCTGAAAGTTGTCAAGCTTTCGTTAAGCCGACCATTGGCGGGTAGCAGCACTATCGGTCGCCATGGTGAACCCAACGCCGGACAGCGCCGGTTCGGTGGGCGGCGAGGCCGCGGACCACAGCGATGCGTTCCAGGTGGATCTGCGGGGAGTCGTCGATCTGCTCTCGCATCATCTGTATTCGAGTCCGGGGGCGTATGCCCGCGACCTGTTGCAGAACGCGGTCGACGCCGTCACCGCCCGGCAGCTGCTGGACCCTGAGCCCGGGCGGCCGCGCGCCTTCCTTTCCGTGCACGCGCTCGGTGTGAAGGCCATGGCTCGGCATTCTCCCGACATGCCGCGGATCATGCTGCCGCACTTGTTGTTCGAAACCACCGATGGACGCGTGGCGCTGACGGAGTTCGCTCGTCGGCATCGCATGATCCGGGTGACCAAGGGCGCGGTCGTCGATTCTGCGACTCAACGCTCGGTCGGTGGGGGTGCTGCGGCGGGGTGAGGTCGCGGTGTCGTGTGGGTGATGTCAGACAGGTAGGGGAGGCGTGAGATGGACGCGACAGAGATCCGAAGCGCATTGGCGCACAGTTGTTCGCTGCCGGAGGGGCGCGGGCGAGCGCAGCGATTGGAGACGCTCGCCGCGGCCGCGAAGGCAGGGCCGGACCGGGCCCTGGAGGGGGCGGTGCTGCTGGAGTTGGCCAAGGCGTACGCGCAAGGGGGCGAATGGGATCTGGCTCCGGTCGCCTACGCCAGGTTGTTGCGGATCCACGATGACTTTCCTGCCGAACTCGGCGCCATCGCGCCGTCGGTGCACTGGTATCTGAAGTGGATGACGTCGGGATTGATCGGAAACCCCGCGGTCCCGCTTCCGACGACCTATCGGTGGCTCGACGAGCTCGAAAACCGTTATCGCCAGCAGGGATACAGTGCCCGTCCGGTGTTCGCGCTGCGCTCGGATCTGGCTCGGGAACTGGGCGAGCACGAGCAGGCCGCCCGTCTGCTCGACGCCGCGATGGCCGCGCCGCGCGACGGCATGTCCGACTGCGAAGCGTGCGAACGCAGCGGATGGGGCGTCGATTGCGCGCGGGCCGGTGACGACGAGGGCGCACTCGCTCAGTGGCGGCCGGTTCTCGACGGTGAGCGCAGCTGCGCGGAGCAGCCACAACGGGTGCTCGCGCACGCGTTGCTTCCGCTGGTGCGCACCGGCCGCACCGTGCAAGCGCGCAATGCGCACTTGACCGGGTATCCACTGGTCCGGCACAGTCCCGACCTCCGGCACGCCGTCGCCGAACACATCGAGTTCTGTGCCCTCACCGGCAACGAAGCGCGCGGCCTCGACATCCTCGCCGCGCACGCCGCGTGGCTGACCGATCAGGGCTCCGACGCCGCCGCCCGGCTGTCGTTCACGACGGGAGTGTCGGTGCTGCTGCGCAGACTCGAAGCACTCGGCCTCGGTGATCTCTGCCTCGGCGTCGGAACGGTGTATTCGGTGCGCGCGAACCTCGATATCGAGATCGGTGCGCTGTCGGACCGCTTCGACGCCCGCAACGACAGCACCGTTGTCAGTGCCCGCGTCGCGACGCGACTGGCACAACAACCGCTGCTCGAGCGCCTTCCTCTCGGTCTGCGCCACACCTTGCCGCGCCCAGCTCGCCCCCAGCGCGCGGTCACCGCAACAGAGCGGGTCGCCGCCGCCGCCGAACGGGAGGCCGAGGCGCTGTGGCTGGCAGGTCTGGCCGCGGCCCGGCTGATCGACCGGCCTGCGGTCGCGGAACGGCATCTGCGGCGGGCACTGTCGATCGGCGCAACGGTATTGCCTGCCGAGCACCTGGCGCGGCTGAGTTCGCAGCTGGTCATGGTGTTGTCCGGGCAGCCGGGGCGCGAATCCGAATTGGCCGACGCGGCACTCGACGCCGTCGCGCGATGGGAGGGGATTTCCGACGCCGACGCCGTGCATCTCACCTTCGTCGCGGCGCGCGCCTTCCATCGGGCCGGACGGCACGGCGAGGCCGCCGCCTTGTTCGAGCAGCCGATTGCCGCGGGCAAGGTGCCCTACCCGGCCGCCGAGATGGCCGTGCTGCGCAGGCAGTATGCCGAATCCCTACGCAGGCTCGGCCGATTCCGCGCTGCGGCACGGCAATTCGTCGAAGCCGCGCGTTTGGTTCACGATGACCCCGGACGCATCGAGCTACAGGCCGACCTTGTCTGGGCGGCGGCGACCGCGCTGGAAAACTGCGATGAGGACGACCAGGCGCTGGCGGCGTATCTGCATGCCGCTCAGCTCTGGGGTGAGCTCGGTCGAGTGGGTCCGCGAGCCCGGTGCCTGCGCTCGGCCGCCTGGGTGCAGATATGGAGCCGAAGCGGCGAATCCGACGAGCGACCCTGGCTGGCGACGATGGGCGGGTTGCTCGCCGAACTGGAACAGCGCGCAGGCGCCGCGCCGTCGGCCGAGGTGACCAGCGAACTCGCGCACACCCACAGCCAATTGGCGGACATGCGGCGCGAAGTCGGAGACACGGGCGCACCGGACTCCTGAGGTCCATTACTCCTTGATAAGGGAATCGTTAGGCGATACCGGCATGGTCGAGAATGGACACCGGGATGGGCTCGGTGCGTCGTCGATTCGGGAGCTTCCACATGAAGAAAATTGCCGCAGCCGCCGTGGCAGGCGCGCTCACCGCTGTGCTGACGGCCTGCGGGCCGGGTGACGCTCCGAGCTCGGGTGGCGCGCCGTCGTCGGCCGGTGCGGCGGGTTCGCCGGCGCCATCGGCGGGCGGGACCACACCGTCAACCGGGCCCACCACGCCTTCGACCGTGCTCTCCTCCCCCCAGTCCGACCCGAATGCCGCCTTCACCCCGTCGTCCATCCGGCTCGAAGGCCCGAACTACACCATCGACGTACCGCAGGTGAACGGCGGGAACCCCGGCGCGCGAGCGGAATTCAACGACGGAATGGGCGCGCTGGCGGGCGGCTGGATCGCGCAGCTCGTTCCCGGCACCTCGCTCACCGGCGGCGAGAGCGCGGTGGTGCACATCGGCACGCGTGTCCTCAGCGGCGAGCTGGTCGTGATCGTGTACTCGCAGGGCGCCGCGCATCCGAACAACTTCTACGGAACCCACGTGACGAACGTGGACACCGGTCGACCGATCACGCTGACCACCCTGTTCACCGACACACGCAAGGGCCTGGAGGCGCTGTCGGCGCAGGCCGCGCTGCTGGTGCCGAAGACACGGGCAGGCGCGGACTACCGTAAGGAGGCCATCGCCCCCGAGGAGCGGAATTACGAGAACTGGCTGGCTACCCCGGAGGGCATGCGGATCGTGCTCGGCGAAATCGGGCCGCACGCGTTGGGCAAGATCGAGATCACGGTGCCGTGGCCGGAGTTGGACAGTGTGCTGAGGCCGGGTATGCGGGAGGTCGTCGGCTCCTGAGGGCAGCTGCGACATGCGGGCAGTCGTCCGCCGACGATCCGGTCGCGAATAACTAGGCTGTACCGGGCATCGTCTGGGAGGGTTCCGCGAATGAAGAAGACTGTCGCCGCCATCGTGGCCGCAGCGTTGGCTGCCGTGCTCACCGCGTGTGGATCCGCCGATCAGGCCGGCCCGGCCGCCACGGTGTCCACCACGTCCGCCGCTGTCGAGTCACCCGCTCCTGACACGACCTGGGGGTTCACCGCGACGACGGTGCGCTTGGAGGGCGTGGGATACAGCGTCGACCTGCCACAGGTCGCCGGTGGAAAAGGGGACGCGCGCACCGAATTCGACAATGGGATGCGCGCCGAGGCGGACAAGTTCATCCGGGACGCGGGCCCGGACATCAAAGTCACCGGGTTCCGCAGCGAGGTCGCCCGAATCGGCCGCCATGTGCTCAGCGGTGTGCTGGGGATCGAGGTCGACACCGGCGGCGCCCATCCGGCCACCTACAAGGCCACCCACGTGACCAACATCGACACCGCGACGGCGCTCACCCTGCCCGATCTGTTCACCGACCTGCAGCAGGGACTGAACGTGCTCTCGACACAGGCGGCGGAACTGCTGCCGAAGACGCGGGTCGGCACCAATTTCTATTTCAAGGAAGATCTCGAGCCGAGGGTGCAGAACTACGAACGCTGGGTCGCGACCCCCGCGGGAATGCGCATCTATCTCGGCGAGCTCGCGTCGCACGCGATGGGCTACATCGACATCACCGTGCCGTGGTCCGCGCTCGACGGCGTGCTGAAGCCAGATCTGCGGGCAGTCGTCAGCAGTTGACGGCGAATCGGTGCGCGGTGCACCCGCTCGGGCGGCCCGCTCAGCGCACGCTCGGCGACGTCACATGGGGGCAACCCGTTAAGCTCGGCACTCATGCACGAGACAGGTCGGCGCCGACGCAAGCTAGGCGTGATGGGCGGCACGTTCGACCCCATCCATCACGGTCACCTGGTCGCCGCCAGCGAGGTCGCGAATCGTTTCGACCTCGATGAGGTGATCTTCGTCCCGACCGGACAGCCATGGCAGAAAGCGGACAAACAGGTCAGCCCGGCCGAGGATCGCTATCTGATGACGGTGATCGCGACCGCCTCCAACCCGCGATTCTCGGTCAGCAGGGCCGACATCGACCGGGGAAAAGTCACCTACACCGTCGACACCCTGCGCGAGATGCGCAGCAAGCATCCGGACGCCGAGCTGTACTTCATCACCGGAGCGGATGCTCTGTCCAACATCCTGACATGGCAGGATTGGGCCGAACTGTTCGAACTGGCGAAGTTCGTCGGGGTGAGTCGACCGGGGTATGAGCTGAATGCCGATCATCTCGCGGAGCATCTGCGCGACCTGCCGGTCGACGCGGTGACCATGATCGAGATCCCGGCCTTGGCGATCTCGTCGAGCGAATGCCGTCGCCGCGCGGCCGAGAATCGGCCGGTGTGGTACCTCGTCCCCGACGGGGTTGTGCAGTACATATCGAAGCGGCACCTTTACGTGCCCGCAGGAGCGGAAGGTAGCTGAACGTGAGCAAGCACAGCGAGGTTGCGGCATGAGCGCATCTGTCGAATCAGTGGAGATGGCGCAGGTTGCCGCACGTGCGGCCGACGAGAAGCTCGCTTCCGACGTCGTCGTGCTCGACGTCTCCGAACAGTTGGTGATCACCGACTGCTTCGTGATCGCCTCCGCGCCGAACGAGCGGCAGGTGAACGCCATCGTCGACAATATCGAGGAGAAGCTCCGCGAGGCCGGGCACAAGCCGGTCCGGCGCGAGGGCACCCGCGAGGGTCGCTGGGCGCTGCTGGACTACGTCGACGTGGTCGTGCACATCCAGCACAACGACGAGCGCAATTTCTATGCGCTGGAACGGCTCTGGAAGGACTGCCCGGTGGTTCCCGTGGAGGGCATCGGCGCACCGCAGCAGCTGCCGGTCGCGAGCAATGGTGAATCCGTGAACGGCGAGCCTGTGCGCGGTGAAGCGGGGGACGACTCCGAGTGAGCAGACATGCCGGCGTCCGCACCCTGATCCTGTTGCGGCACGGGCAGACCGAATGGAACGCCTCCGATCGGATGCAAGGCCAGATCGACACCGACCTGACCGAACTGGGCCGCCGCCAGGCGAAAGAGGCTGCCCGTGAGTTGGTCTCGCGCAACGCCATCGCCATCGTTTCCTCCGATCTGCGGCGCGCCTTCGACACCGCCTCGGCGCTGGCCGAACACACCACGGTGCCGGTCGTCACGGATGTGCGGCTGCGCGAAACCGACCTCGGTGACTGGGAGGGCCTGACCCACCTCGACGTGGACGCCGACTACCCCGGTGCCCGCGTGGCCTGGCGATTGGACGCGACGTACACCCCGCCCGGCGGCGAGAGCAAGCTCGAGGTCGGTGCGCGGTCACTTCCGGTAGTACAAGAATTGTTCGCCGACCGGCAGGATTGGCCGGGCCGGACTATCATCCTGGTGGCGCACGGCGGGCTGATCGCCGCCCTCACGGCCGCGCTGCTCGACCTGCCGCCGCGGAACTGGCCTGCCCTTGGGGGCTTGGCCAATACCAGCTGGGTGCAGCTGAGCAGCCACGGCCCGAGCATCGATCAACCCGGTTGGCGCCTGGATGTGTGGAACGCAGCGGCGAAGGTGGCCCCCGATGTCCTCTGAAGAACCGATTCGACAGGTTCCGGATGAACTGTTCCGGCGCGTATCGGCCAAGCCCGAACGGGCTGCCCCCGACGCACTGTTCGGACCCCCTCCGGTCAAGAAGCCTGTCGAGCCGGTCGAACCCGAACCAGTGGCCGAGGCGAACGCCGAGGAATCCGCGCGCGGCGCATCCGAGACCGCGTCCGCCGCAGCAGAATCCGCGTCCGGTGCCAACGGTGCAGCCGAATCCGCGTCTGGTGCTGCTGGTTCGGTGGCTGGTGCTGGTGAGTCCGCGTCTGGTGCTGCTGGTTCGGTGGCTGGAGCAGCCGAGTCCGCGTCCAGTGCAGCCGAATCCGAGGGAGGCGCGGTCGCGCCCGCTGCCGGAGAACCTCCAGGAGCCACCGATTCCGTAACTCCCACAGCGGATTCGGTGGCCGATGCCGATGCCACTGCCGCCGACTCCGCGGCTTCCGGTGAAGAGACTTCCGCCGCCACAGTGAAATCCGCCCCCAACCCGGTATCGGCGGCCGACGCGGCCAGGTCGGATGAGGGTGCAGACGCGCTTTCCGAAGCCGCCGCGGCGCAGCTGTCCGACTCGGGCTCGCTGACCCCGGCTATCGATGAGGCGGCCGCGGTAGCGGGGACCGCCCCGCCCATTGCCGAGGGTTCGGATATCGAACTCGATACCACAGCAAGCGAATCCGGCAGCTCCGCCGCAGCCGTGCACACTGTGGCCGCTGGCGTGGCCTCCGCTGCGGCTACCGGGCAGAGCGCGGCCGTGGCCGAGGCGGACTCCGCCGTGGCGGTCGAGACGGATTCATCTGTGGCTGCTGGAGCGGACTCGGTTGTAGCTGCCGAGGTCGACGCGGTGGTCGCTGGTGCGGATGCCGCTGTGGTTGCCGGCGTGGACTCGACGGTCGCGGCGAAGCAGTCCGCGGCGCGGCCGGTGTTGCTGGTGATCGCGGACTCGCTGTCCTACTTCGGGCCGAAGGGCGGGTTGCCTGCGGATCATCCGCAGATCTGGCCGAACCTTGTCGGCGCCGAACTCGATTGGGATGTCGAGCTGGTCGGACGGATCGGCTGGACCTGCCGGGATGCCTATTGGGCCCTGATCGGCGATCCTCGTGTGTGGGCCGCGGTTCCGCGTGCGGGTGCGGTGGTGTTCGCGGTCGGCGGGATGGACACGCTGCCGTCGCCGCTGCCGACCGCGTTGCGTGAGTTGATCCGCTACGTGCGCCCGCCCGCCATTCGCCGCGCGGTGCGCGGCGCCTACAACTGGCTGCAGCCGAAGCTGTCGAAGCTCGGCCGCCCGGTGGCGCTGCCGCCGAAAGTGAGCGTCGACTACCTGGAACAGTCGCGGGAAGCGCTGTCGCACTTGCGCCCCGACCTACCGATCATCGCGGTGTTGCCGTCGGTGCACAACTGCGATGCCTACGGTCGCGTGCACTCGGGCCGCGAGCGCGCGGTGAAGGCGCTGCGCCAATGGTCGGCCGAGACCTCGGTGCCGCTGGTCGATCTCGGCGAAGCGGTGCGCGACAACATCTTCTCCGGTGAGGCCAACCCCGACGGCATCCACTGGGGCTGGGCCGGACACACCGCGGTGGCCAATGCGATGGTGAAGACCTTGCAGGAGGTTCGGTAGTTGGCCGTTGTGGTCGTCACCGATTCCTCCGCCAGCCTCCCCGCCGAGCTCGTCGACGAGCTGGACATCGCCGTCGTACCGCTGCATGTCCTGGTGGGTGATCGCGCGATCCGTGAAGGCGTCGACCCCATCGATATCGACTATTCCTCCGACACCGTGACCACCTCGGCCGCCTCGCCGGGCGAACTACGCGCGGTCTACGAGCAAGCGCTGGAGCGCAGCGGCGGTGACGGTGTTGTCGCGGTGCATATTTCGCGCCAGCTCTCGGGGACCTGGGAGGCAGGCAGGCAGGCGGTCCGCGATATGGACGCCGCCGACCATGTCCGTCTGGTCGACTCCCTCGGCGCCGGCCTGGCCACCGGGCTGCCTGTGCTGGCGGCGGCCCGCCGAGCCCGCGGCGGCGCCGCACTGGACATCGTCTACGACACCGCCGTCTCCGCGTCGAGCCGCTCACGCACCTTCATCTTGGTGAACCGCACCGAACAGCTGCGCCGTGGCGGCCGATTGAGCAGCGCTGCCGCGTTTTTCGGCAGCGAACTGGTCACCAAACCCTTGCTGCAGATCGTCGAGGGCCGCCTGGAGCTCCGCGAAAAGGTCCGCACTCGCTCCAAGGCCTACGCCAAACTGGTCGCGGCGGCAGTCGACGCGGCAGGCGAGGACGGCGCCGCGGTTGCCGTCCAACATCTCGGCGCGGAAGAAGTGGCCCATACCGTTGCCACCCAACTCCGCGACCTCGTCCCCGGCATCCGTGAACTCATTATCGCCGAGTTCGGCCCCGCCCTCGGCGTCCACCTCGGTCCCGGAGCCGTCGGCGTCCTGGTCGTCCCCGGCGGCTGTGCCTGAATCACCCGCCCGCTTCGGTTGGTGCGCAGGCTCGGACCCCATGGCCCTCGGCGAGTAAACCAATCTGCTTGATCGCAAAGGGGTTCGGTGGCGGTGGAGCGGGTTAGGGTCGCGAGATGACGAGCTCTGCGAGGCCGCCGACCCGTCCGCCGCTGACTGTGGAGTCGACGGACTGGGAGCACCAGGACGCGGTTACCCTTCGTGCGGAGATGGCTGCCGAAGTCGGCCCCCGGTACGCCTATCTGGCCCGGCGGTTGCGCGGCAACCCGCAAGCGGTCGATCCCGCGACGGTGCACCGGACCTTCGTCGCCTATTCGGGCGAGCCGGTCGGGCATGCCGCGGTGCGATGGAATGCGGGCGATCTGGAGTTGAAGCGCATGTTCGTGCGCCCCGCCCACCGCGGCTCCGGCGTCGCCGCCCGCCTGCTCGCCGCCGCGGAAGATGCCGCACGCGAACTCGGCCAACCCCGCCTGATCCTGCAAACCGGCCACCTCCAGCCCGAAGCGGTCCGCTTCTACGAACGCAGCGGCTACCACCGAATCCCGCTGTTCTCCCCCTACGAACCCCTCCCTCTCTCCAACTGCTTCGCCAAAACCCTGCCCTGACAGACCACCGTCACGCGAACCATTGACGAACGACGTCACTGCGGCGAAGTGCGGGAGCTGCCCGCCGTGACGGCCCGTTCGGTGCCGCGCGGCCAGAGGTCGTGGCAGGGGAGTGGATGCGGACGGCAACTCGGTCGTGGGGTCGGCGACACGCCGATGGTCGGTCCATAGTGTGCGGCTGGTGAGGGTTGGTGTGCCATCTACGATTCCCAGGTGACCGGATACGACCACCTCGACGCGTTCGAGCACCTCGACACTTCGACGCTGCCAGTGCGACAGCAGCAGATTCTCACCACGATTCGGGACTGCGTTGTCCGGCACGGGTATCCGCCCAACACTAGGGAGATCGGCGATGCGGTGGGGCTGCGTTCCTCCTCGTCGGTGTCCAAGCATCTGAAAAGCTTGGAGGACAAGGGGTTCCTGCGCCGCAGCGAAACGATGTCGCGGCCGATCGATGTCCGGATGTTTCTTGCCGCTGCCGCGCCGCGGGAGTCGTCGGACGACTCGGTGGCCGTGCCGGTCGTCGGTGACATCGCCGCGGGCAGCCCCATTCTCGCCGAGGAGCACACCGACGACATGATGACGCTGCCGCGCGAACTCGTCGGCCGCGGCACGGTTTTCGGTCTGCGAGTGCGCGGTGACTCGATGATCGACGCCGCGATCTGCGACGGTGACATCGTGGTGATCCGGAAACAGCATGAAGCCCACTCGGGTGAGATCGTCGCCGCGATGATCGATGGCGAGGCGACCGTCAAGGTGTATCGCCGCCGCAACGGCCACGTGTATCTGGAGCCACGCAACCCCGCCTACTCGGTGATCGACGGTGACGAGGCCGTGGTGCTCGGCAAAGTGGTCTCGGTGATGCGCCGGGTCTGACCCGTCGCGTCATTCGCACCGCTCATGGCGCCGGCCACCCTTCGTCGCCATGACCGTGAAATTCCGTTGTTCGATGCTGCGACCAGCTGTACCGTCACTTCGGTTTGTCAACAGATCAACCGAAGGAGTCGATGCCGTCATGAAAGCCGTCACCGAACGCGACATCAGGTCGTCGTTCGTCAACTGTTCCAAAACCACCGCCAGGAAGCTGCCCACGCCTCGAGACCTGGACGATCGTCCATGGGATGACCTGGACTTTCTCGGGTGGGGCAATCCATCGCTGCCCGGACGCGGCTACCTCGTCGTCCCGCAGGAAGCTGATCGCCTCATCGGTGTCGCATTGCGCTACGAAATCGGTGGATTCGGCCGAGCCCAGATGTGTGCGATCTGCATGACCACGCACACCAGCAAGGGTGTTTCGTTGATGACCGCGCACAAGGCGGGCGAGTCCGGTCGCCGCGGCAACTCGGTCGGCACCTATATGTGCACCGACCTCGCGTGTTCGCTGTATGCGCGCGGCAAGCGAACGCCCGCGCTCGGCAATCGGTACCGCGAAGACCTCATTTCCGTCGAAACCAAGGTCGACAGGGTCCGGGACAATATGAACGCCTTCATCGCGAGGCTCTACACCTAACCGCAATCCGACACCGACCCATCGGGCAGCGCGTGCTGCCGACCGAAACGGAGGTAGATGCCATGCGCCGACACTCAGGCGCCATGCCACCGACGCACCCCGAGTTCAGCGACACCGCAACCGAACTCGGGGCGCACAGGATTCCTCTCCGGTTGAGACGGCCCGGACGTCGTTCGGACCATCCCATCCGGAGAGGAATCCTCGAATCACCAGCCTCGCGGCATCTGTCACCGACACCTCCGCCGACGTAGACCTCGGTCCTGTGCGAATTGCGCCGCGCCGGTCACCGAAGCGGCCATCGCCGAATTCGCGGTTCGCTGAACGTCGTCGAAATCCATCAGGCCAACTCCCCTTCCCTTTCACCAGGTCCGGCTGTAGCCGGGAGGGCGTCGACGCGGTTCTCGTAGGTAGGCGACCGAGATGCGCAGGAACCCCCCGCCGTAGAGATCTTGTTTCATGCGAAATCGCAGGCCAGAAGTAGATGTGAGGGGGCGCTTCAGTCGACGTGGCGAGCTGCTGGTGCCGGTGCTCTCGCGCTCGGCGGGTCAGGATGGCTGGACTTCGTCGAAGAGGGCGAGGGCTTGGGTAGGGTCCGGGCTCACGAGGCGGTCCAGACCGGTCGTCGTGATCCGCGCCCACTTGCCGGCCCGTGCCCACATCTGTTCCTCGAAGGCGCGGACGGCTTCGTCCAGATCGCCGGAGTAAGGGGCGGCGATGGACTCGGCGAGTTCGGCGCCTTCCAGCATCGCGAGGTTCGCGCCCGCTCCCAATGGGGGCATCAGGTGGGCGGCGTCGCCCAGTAGCGTCACCCCGGGGACGTGGGTCCAGGTGTGGGACACGGGCAGGACGTAGAGGGGGCGGTGGACGAAGGCGGTGCCGTGGCGGAGGAGGTCGAGGACGGGAGCGGCCCAGCCGGCGAACAGGGCAGGCAGGCTTGATCGCACGGCCTCGACGTCGGCCAGGTCCAGGCCCGCGTCCGTTCCTGGGCGCCGGTTCAGGCCCATATGCCGGTCCAGGTTGGTGTGCCAGTCCAGCGGCGCGCGGAACTGGGCGTACACCTTGATGTGGCCGCCGCTGTTGCGCTGGGCGACCAAGGCGCGGTTCACGCCGTACACGCCCATGGAACCATCGCCGACCAGTCGGGCGAGGTCGGGGTGGCGGGTGTCGACGTCGTCCAGGGAGGTCTCGACCAAGGTGACGCCGGTGTAGTGCGGCGTCGCGGACGAGACCGTCGGGCGGACCCGGGACCAGGCGCCGTCCGCGCCGACCACGAGGTCGTACATCTCCTGACGCCCGTCGGCGAAATGGACCAGCACGCCGTCCCTGGTCCCCGGCACCACCTCCGTCACGCCCCGCCCCCACTGAACATCGAGGGGGCCGAGCAGCAGGTCACGGAGTTGCCCCCGGTCGATCTCGGGATTGGCCCGGTCGTCCGGACGGGGTCGCCAGTCGCGCAGGACAGTCCCGTCGGTGTCCAGGATGCGCATGGCCTGCCCCTCGGGACGGGACAGCGCCTGGAACTCCGCCAGCAGCCCCGCCTTGCCCAGCGCGAGCTGGCCCAGCCCTTCGTGCAGGTCCAGCGTGCCGCCCGGTGGGCGGGCGTCGGGGGCGGGATCGCGTTCGAGGACGGTGACGGGGTGACCGTGGCGGTGCAGGACGCGGGCGAAGGTGAGGCCGGCGGGGCCGCCCCCGATCACGGCGATACGGTGACTCATGTCGATACACTGTATTGTTCTAAGACGATGTATCGCAACAGTACGGTGTCACTATGACTGTGTGGGACCGGCCGGAGCCGCCGACTCGCCCCGCGCCGCTCGACCGGGAGCGAATCGTCGCCGCCGCCATCGCGCTGGCCGACGAGGGGGGGTTGGCGGCGGTGTCGTTGCGCAAGGTCGCCGCCCGGCTGGACGTCGGCCCGATGCGGCTGTACGGATACATCTCCACCAAGGAGGAGCTGTTCGATCTCATGGTGGACGAGGTTCACGCCGAGATCCTTCCCGAGGAGCAGCCCGGTGACTGGCGGGAGGTGCTGCGCATCCGCGCCCACCGCACCAGGCAGGCCGTCCTCCGTCACCAATGGCTGGCCGACCTGATCGGCGGCCGTCCGACTCTGGGCCCCAACGCCCTCGCCGTGACCGAGGGCTCGCTGGCCGCCCTCGACGGCCTCGCCGACCTCGACACCGTCCTGCGCGCCGTGGAGACCGTCAGCGCCTACTTCACCGGCGCGATCAGGCGCGAGATCGCTGACCTGCGGGCCGAGCGCGTCACGGGCCTGTCCGAGCGCGACTGGCAGCGCGCCTCCGGCCCGCATCTGAGGAGGATGCTGGCCACGGGCCGCTTCCCGGCGCTGGCCAAGGCCGTGTACGACGGCGCGGATATCGACGCCGATGCGTCCTTCGCGACCGGCCTGGAGTGGGTCCTCGACGCCGTGGCCGCCAAACTCGCCCGGCCGCCGGCGTGACGGGATGTCAGTAGTCCCGGGGGGATGTGCGGCGCGCTGGCGACCCGCTGAATAGTACTGACCGGTCCGCCCGTATCGGTTCGTTCGAAGCGCGGTTGTCCACAGCTCCGCGGTTATCAACAAATCCATCGAATCCGCTGTTCAACGCGGATCCCAGGAATTCGAATCGCACTACCGTCACCGCCATGTCACGACACGACGAACGCCGGCGAATCCGTCAGCGACTCAGCGAACTGACGAGCAGGGTCGGCGCGAGCAGGACAGCGGGGTCCGGGATTCGCGGCCCGACACCGCCATCGCGGGCCGGCAGCGATACGCGATCGTCCACGACTGAACGATCAGAGATCGCCGCAGTGGCGGGTGCGGGGGAGCTGGTCGGCGAAAGCGAGCATGCAGATGGCCGTGCGCGGCCAGAGGGTATCGCGCTGTCAGGAGCCCATGGGCGATCGGAAGGCGGCGAGCGGGCACAGCAGACACAGTCGCCGGCTGGAGTGCAGCGATCAGGAAAGGCGCAGCGGGTGGGGCGGATCGGTCGGGCCGAGGGTATACGTGGCGGGCGGTGGGATGACGACCGGTTGACGTCGAAAGACGTGATGTCGGATGGGTCGGACGGTGGCGAACACGACCTGGCCGGGGACGGTGAGGTCCGTGTGCCGGGGTGGCTGGCGGAGACAGGGAACCGCCCGGTGTGGCGGGACCGGATCGTGCCGGAGCGGTTTCGGGGTGCGCGGTTCGATCCGGGGTGGCGGGGTGTGGTGACTTTGGCCTTGGTCGGGCTGACGGCGGTGGTCGCGGCGGCGGTGGTGGTGTTGCGGGAACGGCCTGTCGCGCAGCCTGTTCCACCGGTGCCCGCTGTGCACGCGACGATCGCTGTCCGCCCGTCGCCACAGCTGAGTTCGGCTCCGATTGTGGCTGCGCCACCCGGTGCAGCGCCGGTGTCGCCCGACGGCCCCGAGAGCGTCACGGGCGTCGAACTGGTCGTCAGTGTTGTCGGTCTGGTGCACAACGGCGGCCTGTTGCGTATACCGAACGGATCTCGAGTGGCCGACGCCATCACGGCGGCGGGCGGTGTGAAAGAAGGCGCCGATCTCAGCGGGCTCAACCTGGCCCAGCGCTTGCAGGACGGCGATCAGGTGCTGGTCGGCGCCACCGGCCCAAGTCCTGGGCCGCCGCAATGGGGCAGCACAACGATCGGCGCCGGCCGCACCGTTACCCACCCGGCGCCGCACGCGGGTTCGGCATCGTCACCGTCCCCGACAGCCCGCATAGATCTCAATGCCGCGACAGAGTCCGACCTCGACGTGTTGCCCGGCGTCGGGCCGGTGACAGCCCGCGCAATTATCGCCTGGCGCACCAAGAATGGCCGCTTCACCGATATCGGGCAGCTCGGCGAAATAGACGGCATCGGACCCGCTCGACTCGCCCGCCTGCGCGGGTTGGTGAAGATATGAGCCGCGAGGGGAGCGAGCCGGTCGGTCGAGCATGGGGATTGTCCGGACTCGGGACTATGGACTGGCAGTGCCCGCCAGCTTCACAACGGGGCGGGAGCCTTTCAGCGGCGGTGCGTGAGAGATGCGCGTCCGATGAGTAGCGGGCGGAGGGAGATCGGCAGTGGCGTCGATGCCGATCTGGATGACCAGCCCCAGGCGCTCGATGCGCGGCTGCTGCCTGCGACGCTGTGTTGCTGGGGCGCAACGATTGTGGCGGTCACCGGTGGGTGGGTGGTTGGAGTAGTGGTCGCGGCCGGGCTGTCGGTGCTGGCGATCGGGTTGTGGGTGTTGTTGCTGTGGGCGGTTGCGCACCGCAGTGAACGTTGGCGGGTGGTCGCGGTGGCGGCGCTCGCGGCGGTCTTGCTCGGGATGGGGTTCGCGATCGCGGGGGCATGGCGGGAACATCGGGTGGCCACGCATCCGTTGCGGACAGCGATCGGCGCGTCGGCGCGGGTCGTGGCGACACCGATCGATGATCCGAAACCAGTGCGCATTAATTCATTCGCGGGCGAGCGACGGTGGACGGTGCGCGCGGAGCTGCGCGAGTACCAGCAGGGTGAGGTGACCGTGCGGACCGGTGGTGTGGTGGTGATTCTGGCCTCGGGTGCGGAGTGGGCGCAGCTGTTGCCTGGTGGGCCGGTCGAATTCCGCGCGCGAATAGATCAGCCGTGGCATCAGGATCTTTCGGTTGTCGCGTTGCGGGCGCTCGGTCCGCCGGTCGTGGTCGGAAAGCTGCCGTGGTGGCAACGCGTGGCCGCCTCGGTGCGTGCGGATTTCGCTGCCTCCACGTCCCGTGCCCTGCCCGCGGATCCAGCCGGACTGCTGCCCGCACTCGTCGTGGGGGACACTTCGGCGTTGCCCGATGACGTGCGGGAGGAGTTCAAAATAGCTGGGCTGCAACATCTGTGCGTCGTCAGCGGTGCGAACTTCACTATTCTGCTCTCGGTGGTGCTGCTCGTAGTGCGTGCCCTCACCCTCGGTCCACGTCTTGCGGCGACGGTCGCGGCGGCGGCGCTGCTCATGTTCGTTGTGCTGGCGAGACCGGATCCCAGTGTGTTGCGGGCCGGTGCGATGGGCGCAATCACATTGTTGGCACTGGTCACGGGCCGCCGGAAACAGGCGTTGCCCGCGTTGTGCGCGGCGGTTGTCGGACTGCTTGCGATCTGGCCAGAGCTGGCCGTTCGGGCTGGATTCGCATTGTCTGTCGTCGCCACGGCCGGCTTGATACTCCTTGCGCCCAGCTGGGCCGATTGGCTGCGCGCTCGCGGCTGGTGGCGGGTGCCCGCCGAAATCGTGGCCGTGTCGGCAGGCGCGTTCGTGGTCACCACTCCGCTCATGGTCGCGCTGACCGGACGGCTCAGTCTCGTGGCAGTTCTCGCGAATGTTCTTGTCGCACCGGTTGTCGCGCCGATCACGGTGATCGGCGCAACCGGTGCTGTGTTGTCGTGCTTCTGGCAACTGCCCGCCGAATTGGTTCTGCGCTGTGCGGGACCACCGACATGGTGGCTGCTGATGATTGCCGAGCGCGCGGCGGGGACTCCCGGCGCGACGATCGACATTCCTGGTGGATTGTTCGGCGGTTCGATCACTGCCGCAGTCGTTGCGGTGCTCGTGTGGTCTCTAAGGTCGGCCATCGTGCGCCGACTCACGGCCGCGACATTTCTCGGGATAGCGGTCGTCTTGGTTCCCATCCGGATCTGGCACCCCTGGTGGCCGCCATCCGGCTGGGTACTCGCCGCCTGCGATGTCGGACAGGGAGACGGCCTAGCCCTGTCGATCGGCGATGGTGCGGCGATAGTGATCGACGTCGGCCCGGAACCCCGTGCCATCCGCACCTGCCTCGATCGCCTCCGTATCACCCGAATCCCCCTGCTGATCCTGACCCACCCACACGCCGACCACATCGGCGGCCTCACCGGCGCACTCGAAGGACGCTCGGTCGCAGCACTGGCCGTCGGCCCCGGTGAACTCCCGGCAGTACCCGGTTCGCGTCACATCGCGGTCGGCGTCAACGGCAGCGAGGGTAATGACGCCGCCGGTTCAACGCCTGCGGCCAACTCTCACGTGGGTGACCTGTGCGGTGCGATCAGCGGCCCGCGTGTCACGACAGACGGCCCGCGTGCCGCGCCTGGTGACCGGTGCGCCTCGATCGGCGACCAGTGCGATTTGACGGACGGCTGCCTACAAACCACAGCCGGCGACCCGTGCACCGCGACCGGCGATCCGCCTCCGGGTACCGACAGTTCGTGCGCCGTGACCGGCGATCCGAGTGCGACGAGGAGTCGGCCGCGTGCCTCGTCTGGCGATCCGCGCGGTACCACCAGTGAGTCACGGGCTCCGACCGGCCACGCGCGGGCAACAGCGAATGGACCGGTCCAGGTCGCAACCGCCGCCGCGCGAGCACGTATACCTGTTGTGGAATTGTCGGCGGGATACGTAATCAACTTCGGCGCAGTCGAATTGATAGTTCTCGCGCCGACAGCATCCCAGCGACCTCCTTCGGGCAGCGCGGCAGCCGACGATGCGAACGACCGATCGGTCGTCATCGCCGCCACCACGCCCGCGGGCCGGATCCTGCTGACCGGCGACATCGAGGCTCCCGCCCAACACCGCCTGTTGGACTCCGGAGCCCCTCTCCGGGCCGACATCCTCAAGGTCCCGCACCACGGATCACGAACCACCGCAGCGGAATTCTTGGCCGCCGTCCATCCTCGCCTCGCGATAGTCAGCGTCGGCGCGGACAACACCTTCGGTCACCCGCATCCCGGCCTACTCGCCGACTTGGCACGCGTCGGCAGCCGCGTGACCCGCACCGACCAGTCGGGCGACGTCGTAATCACTGGTGCAGGATCGACAATGCGCGTGGTGACATTGCGCTGAATTGTGGCTTGATTCTCTCCATGATCTGCGGCCACATCCCGAAACTCGGATTGGGACCGCACTCTTCCGTGCAGGAACTCGCGTTCAGCGAATCCCATCGCACTCGGAGACATCTTCCTGAGATCTTCCGGGACCTCCATCCAGTGCGTAAACGCACTGGATGCGAGGCAAGTCCAGGGAAGGTCTCAATCGACCCACATTTGCGGGCTTCTCGAGCGGTGGCCTCAGATGCACCAGACGACACTGCCGAGGGGGAAGCACAGTGCGACTGATCCGCCAGTGATGGGAGTGGCTGATGTCGACGTGGGCTCAGCGGATGGAATCGTGCTGGCCGATGCTGCGGGAGCTGCGATCACACCCAGTGACAAGGCCAAGGCGGTCGCGGCGAAAATTTTTGCGGTTCTGGTAGACATTTTGCTTCCTTCGGTGTGCATCGATTTCTTACTGCAATAACTCATAGCCCTCCCCAGTGTTCACCCAGCTGCCCGCGAATGCCAGAAGGGGTCAAGAAATACCGCTGACCTCTTTTATCCCCTACAGTCCGGCGAAGACGATCACCTGGAGTTCGGCGTATGACCGTTGCGTACCGGAGGCCGAAGCTTATTCGGAATGTTGCCGAGCACACTGAAATGAAACACTCTCTTCATTCTGGGCCTTCGCCTCGCGATAGAACCAGACACTGCCGAGGTCGAATCACAGATTGATTGATCCAATGGGAGTGTATCGATGTGGGCACGGTGGACGGAGTTGCGCCGGCCGATGCTGCGGGAGTCGAGATGATACCTAGAGACGAGGCCACCGTGATCGCGGCGAAGATTTTGCCGGTTTTGGTAGACATTTTGCTTCCGTCGGGTGTGGATAGATTCCTACTGCAATCACTCATCGCCCCTCTTCGGTTTTCACCCAGCCGATGATGAATGCCTGAAAGGGGGATCCGCTGACCTCTTTGGTCTCCTAAAACTGGACAAAAGCGACTATCTGCAGTTCGGCTTCGATCGTTGCGCACTGGATACCGAAGCTTGATCAGAATGTTTCTGAGCGAAAACTGAAGGAAACACCCTCCTCGTCTCGCGATTGTCGATAATCGCTGGACTGCCGCAACGCCGAAATTGAGAGCTGAAGTGCTGACAACCTGACGGACTGCCCTGGATCAGAGGTATGTGACAAATGTCGGGGCGTTCGATCGGGTGTTGCTCGCCTTGGCCCGGGCCGCTCTCTTTTCCGTCGATGGTCGGCAGCCCGGGTCGGGACAGCGCGCAGCGTGGTCGTGGCAAAAGGCGTCGGTGGCGGACCGTAGGATCGGGCCCGTGAGCGAGCGCGGCGAGCCAACCACGGACATGGCGCCTTCGGGCGCGCTGGAGCCGAGTGCCGGCGAGGTGCGGCCATGAGCGAGTGCGGCGAGCGGATCATGTCGCGGTCGGTTGCCCGCACTGGGGAGTCCAGCGCCAGCGGGGTGCGGCCATGAGCGAGCGAGCTGCGGCGGTGCACTTGGTGCTCGGTGAAGAAGAGCTGTTGATCGAGCGGGCGGTGGCGGCGATCGCCGCGCGGGTTCGGGCGGGCGCGCCGGATGGTGACGCCGTGCCGGTCGATCGGTTGCGGGCGGGAGACGCCAGCACGGCTGAGCTGGCCGAGTTGTTGAGCCCCTCGTTGTTCGCCGAGGAGCGGTTGATCGTGTTGGAGTCGGCGGCCGAGGCGGGGAAGGACGCGGTCGCGGTGATCACCGAGGCTGCCGGGGATCCGCCCGAGGGCGCGGTGCTGGTGGTGTTGCATTCCGGAGGCGGCCGGGCCAGAGCGCTGGCACCTGCGCTGCAGAAGCTGGGCGCCGAGGTGCACAACTGCGCCAAGCTGACCAAGGCCGCGGAGCGGGTCGAATTCGTGCGCAACGAGTTCCGGGCCGCAGGGGTGCGGGTGTCGGGCGAGGTCGTGCAGGTGATGTTGGAGGCGGTCGGTTCGGAGCTGCGGGAGCTCGCCGCCGCCTGTTCACAGCTTGCGGCAGACACCGGCGGCAAGATCGACGTCGCGGCTGTGCGCCGCTATTACTCCGGCAAAGCGGAGGTCTCCGGCTTCGACGTCGCCGAGCTGGCCGTTGCGGGCGACCGGCCCGGCGCGATGGAGGCGCTGCGCTGGGCCAATGATCGCGGCGTCCCGCATGTCCTACTCGCGGACGCACTCGCCGACTCTGTGCACACCATCGCCCGCGTCGGCTCCGCGGGTCGCGGCGACCCCTTCAAACTGGCCCAGCAGCTGGGCATGCCCCCATGGAAAGTGAAGAAAGCCCAGGCCCAGGCCCGCGGCTGGAGCTCGGCAACCATCGGCTCCGCCCTCCAGGTGGTCGCCACTCTGAACGCCGACGTGAAGGGCGGCGCCGCCGACCCCGACTACGCCCTGGAACACGCCCTCACCCAGATTCTCGACCTGCACTCCGCAGGCTGACCGAAGCGACGCGCTTTCCGGCCGTTCGAGTGAACGGTGCTTCGGCGTGTTCAGTCCAGAGCCCCGGCCATCGTGGCCAACGGCGACATGCTCTTCCCTGGTAGCCGCCGGACTCTCGACCGCTGTGGGCAGATGTTGGTCCTCGATCATGCGGGTACTGTCGACGTCGTTCGATTCGATCCCGGGGGTTCCTATGTTGATTTGGGGCTGGCGGCGCACCGTCCAGCAACTCGCCATGCTCACGCTGGTATGCGGCAACTGCCACAATCCAGCGGCGCATGCCCTGCGCAAACTCGTCACCAAGTTCACGTTCTTCTTCATCCCGCTCTTCCCGCTGAAGACCAAGCACACCGTGCAGTGCACGTGGTGTGGGGCGCAATCGGAAGTGCCGCACCAGCGTGTCCCCGAACTGCTGCACCAGGCGCAGACGGCCAATGCGGGGCACGGTGCGTGGCAGCCACCTGCCCCGGCGACGCCGGACCAGCGCTATCCGAGCTGAAGCGGTGCCTCACACCGCTTTCGGTGCCTGCACCAGTGTCGCGGTTGCCCGGCGCACCAGCGGCAGCACCAGCAGCAGGGTGGGGAAGGCGATAGGCCAGGACACCGCCCACGAGCGCAACCACATCCCGACCGTGAAGCCCTCGCTCATCAGAGTGCTGATCAGGGAGACGATGCAGGTCATCAGGATCGATAGCAGCATCGGCATGATCACCGACGCATAGCGGGCAGGAAGCTTGAAACCGGTGCGGGAGTTGGTGTTCGCGGAAGTCATCGGTTCACTCCGTAAGGTCCTCACAGCAGCGATTCCGCCGGGCGGCGGGATCGGTGCGTTGGTTCACGTGAACGCTTACGGCGACGCGATGTCGCGGCACCGAGCATAGGACAGCGGTTCGCGGCGGTGCAAGCCGGCTCTGCACCGCTGGCGAACCGAGTCGAATTCAGTTGCGCTCTTGCACCTTCAGGTCGCCGAAGGTGACGCTCTGCGCCATCGGCCTGGCCAGGAACTCGTGCGGGAAACCGAGGTCGATAGCGCTGGCCTGTTCCAGCCGGGCCACCTGCGCCGCGTCGAACTCGACGTCGAGCGCACCGAGGTTGTCCTCGAGCTGTGCCGCCGTGCGGGCACCGATGATCGGTGCGGTAACTGCGGGGTTGCGAAGCGTCCAGGCGAGCGCCACTTGCGACGGCGCCTTACCTAGTTGCGCCGCAACCTCTTTCACCACATCGGCGATGGCGAGACCGCGCGCGGTGAGCGAGCCGTTGGCGGCGGCGACATTCTTGCGTGAGCCTGCCGGCGATGCCTCCACATCGTGTGCCAGGTCAGCGCTGCTGTACTTGCCGGTGAGCACGCCGCTGGCCAGCGGCGACCATGGGATCACGCCAAGACCCATTTCCTGCGCCATCGGAATGAGGTCGCGCTCGACGGTCCGCTCGATGAGGCTGTATTCGATCTGCAGCGCGATCAGCGGCGACCAGCCCCGCAGATCCGCGATGGCCTGCATGCGCGAGACCTGCCATGCCGGTGCGTCGGAAATGCCGACATAGAGCACTTTGCCCGCACGGACCAGGTCGTCCATCGCGCGCAGGATCTCCTCGACCGGGGTGCGGAAATCCCAGGCGTGCAGGTACAGCACGTCGAGGTAGTCGGTGTTCAGCCTGCGCAGGCTCGCCTCCACCGAAGCGAACATGCTCTTGCGGTGGTTGCCCCCGGAGTTGGGGTCGTTCGGTCGGCGCAGCATCGTGTATTTGGTTGCCAGCACAAGGCTTTCGCGATTGTCCGCGGTGAACTCGCCGAGCAGCTGCTCGGAGGTGCCGTTGGTGTACTGGCTGGCGGTGTCGATGAAATTGCCGCCGCGCTCGACATAGGTGTCGAAAATCTTTCGGGCTTCGTCCTTGTCGGCGCCCCAACCCCAGTCGGCGCCGAAGGTCATGGTGCCCAGGGACAGCGGGGAAACCCGCAGCCCTGAGCGGCCGAGCAGCCGGTAGGTGTCGAGGGTGAGGCCTGTGGACATGTCGGGCTCCTGTCGTCGTTCGTTCGACAGCAAGTCTGGAACGGCGCGAGGCCGACGATAAGGGAAGGTTCTTCCTGGGAAAGCCAGTACCACCCAGCCGTAGGATCGAAGGTGATGACTGGCACCGTGAACGCGACACAGGAACTGGCGGCTTTCCTGCGGGCCCGGCGGGAGCGCCTCACCCCCGGCGACCTCGGGCTGCCCGAGCGCAGGCAGGCCCGCCGCACGCCCGGCCTGCGGCGCGAGGAAGTCGCCGAATTGGCAGGGGTCAGTATCGATTACATCGTCCGGCTGGAGCAGGGGCGCGGCTTACGCCCGTCCGCCGACGTGCTGGAAGCGCTGTCGCGTGCGTTGCGGCTGGACACCGACGAGCGCGCCTATCTGTTCGACCTGGCCCAGCAGCGTCAGCCCGACACCGGCAAGCCGAGCACGGTGGCCGCGCCCGCGCTTGTCATGCTGGTCGAGGATCTTTCCCCGCTGCCTGCCATGCTGGTCAACCATCGCTACGACATTCTGGCGTGGAACCGGGAAATGGCCAGGTTGGTCGTCGAGTTCGACACCTTGCCGCCGGGCCAGCGCAACTCGATGTGGCTGTGCCTGATGCACCCCGACATGCGTGACTTCTATGCCGACCGGGAACGGATCATCCGAGAAGGCATCGCTGACCTGCGGGCCGCATGGGCGGCGCATCCCGACGATCAGGCCCTTGCGGACCTGATTGCCGAGTTCACCCGCAGCGAGGAATTCGCACGGGCTTGGGACAGACATGATGTGCGGGTGAACGGTCGCGGCCGGAAGCCATTGCGGCATCCGGTGGTGGGGCCTTTGGTCGTCAACTACGAAGTGCTGATGCCGATCCAGGACCCCGACCAGCGGATCATCATCTATCGAGCCGCTGACGCCGATTCCCAGACGGCGCTGGACCGGTTGGCCGAGTCCTGAGAACTACTCGACGGAGGCGAGCGTCAGCTCGTCTTCCTCGTCGGACTCCTCGTAGCGGCCGTCCCATTCCTCATAGAACGGCACGTCGTCGTCACGGGTGACGATCCACTCCAACGAGTACGCGCCCTCACCGGCGGGAACCATGATGTTCTCGATCTTCAGACCGATCTGGAGAACATCGGCAGCCCGGATGACATCGGGCAGGTCCTCGGACCGAACCACGGTCTGGTTGGCATACAACGTGATGGTGTTGCGGTCGCCGTCCAACGGTAACTCCAATCATTGGTGAAAACATTGCTGACGAGTGCCCTCGCCTGGCAGACACTACCGTCGATTCGGAGGACGCCGGGCGTTTGCCCGAAACCGTTCACACACCATTCGCCTGCTGCGCTCGTCCCCGCAGATCACGGCCCCGACGGCGCTGCGACACGGCGTCGTGTGGCCATCTCGTTGCGGTGGAGCACGACAAAAGCCGCCGTGGTCATCGAGGCCACGGCGGCTGCGTCACAAGCACATGCGGTATCTCGCGATACCGGCGAACTAGATCTTGTTGAGAGCCAGCGCGAGAGCCGACTTCTTGTTGGCGGCCTGGTTGGCGTGGATAACGCCCTTCGAGGCGGCCTTGTCCAGCTTGCGGCTGGCGAACTGCAGCTGCTCGGCAGCCTTGTCCTTGTCGCCTGCGGCCGCGGCCTCGCGGAAGCTGCGGATCGCAGTGCGCAGAGCGGACTTGACCGACTGGTTGCGCTTGCGCGCCTCCTCGTTGGTGCGGATCCGCTTCATCTGGGACTTGATGTTGGCCACGCCTGTTTCCTCGTGTTCCTGTCGCTGAATGGACTGTGCTGAAAAGTTTGCGAGCGTGCGACACACCCGAAGTAAATCGGTAACGCAACGCCGAAGATCGAGGGTACCAGCCACGGCTTGGCACACGAAATCGGTGCATCCGGCAACCGGGCCACCGAGGCAGACCCGCCGGTTCGGCTCACAGAATTTTCACACGCAACGCAGGAGTGATGCAAGAAATTTACCTGTGTCTCACACGGCAAAGCCGCTGCATGGCGCACGATTCTTGCATGACCTCCGCCTCGCCGCCGCGATCGGCCCGATCTCCTGTGCCGCCGCCGGTCCGGTCGAACGGACGTGCGGGTGGCCATGGGCGGGTGCCTTCCACCGGATTGTTCGAGGGCTATCGACCCGGCCGTTATGCCCAGGCCTTCGACGAGATGTTCGACAGCTCGGGCCGGGTCCGGCAGCCCTACAAAGGCATCTTCTCCGCGCTCGCGCCCATCGACGTCGCGGATCTCGCGGCGCGTTCGGACGCCCTCGATCGCGCCTTCATCAATCAGGGCATCACGTTCTCGCTGTCGGGTCAGGAGCGGCCGTTTCCGCTGGATCTGGTGCCCAGGGTGATCGCGGCCGCCGAATGGAACAAACTGGAGCGCGGCATCAAGCAGCGGGTGACCGCGCTGGAGCTGTTCCTCGCCGACATCTACGGCGAGCAGAACATCCTGCGCGAGGAGGTGATCCCGAAACGCCTGGTCACCTCCTGCCAGCATTTCCACCGGGAGGCCGCCGGGCTGGTGCCGCCGAACGGCGTGCGCATCCACGTCGCGGGCATCGACCTGGTCCGTGACCAGCACGGCGAATTCCGGGTCCTCGAGGACAATCTGCGCTCCCCGTCCGGCGTCTCCTATGTAATGGAGAATCGACGCACCATGGCACGGGTGTTCCCGGACCTGTTCTCCTCGCACCGGGTGCGCGCGGTGGGTGACTACCCGAGTCATCTGATGCGCGCGCTGCGCGCTTCGGCCGCGCCGAACGAGGCCGATCCGACGGTCGTGGTGCTGACCCCCGGCGTCTACAACTCGGCCTACTTCGAGCATTCGCTGCTGGCCAGGCAGATGGGCGTGGAGCTGGTCGAGGGCAGGGACCTCTTCTGCCGGGACAACGTCGTGTACATGCGCACCACAGCGGGGGAGCGGCAGGTCGACGTGATCTACCGCCGCATCGACGACGCTTTCCTCGACCCGATGCATTTCCGTCCCGATTCGGTGCTCGGCGTCGCCGGTCTGCTGAATGCCGCCCGCGCGGGCAATGTCGTCATCTCCAGCGCGATCGGCAACGGCGTCGGCGACGACAAGCTGATCTACGCCTATGTACCGACGATCATCGAGTACTACCTCGGTGAGAAGCCGGTGCTGCCGAATGTCGACACCTACCGCTGCTGGCTGGACGACGAGCGCGCGGAGGTGCTCGACCGCATCGGTGAGCTGGTGGTCAAGCCGGTGGAGGGGTCCGGCGGCTACGGCATCGTCATCGGACCGGACGCCACGCTGCGCGAGTTGGACGCCGCCCGTCGCAGGATCAAGGCGGACCCGCGCGGCTGGGTCGCGCAGCCGGTGGTTCAGTTGTCCACCGTGCCGACCAAGATCGGCAGCGAACTGGTGCCGCGCCACGTCGACCTGCGGCCTTTCGCGGTCAATGACGGTGACGACATCTGGGTACTGCCCGGCGGGCTGACCCGGGTCGCGCTGCCGGAGGGCTCCCTGGTGGTCAACTCGAGCCAGGGCGGCGGCAGCAAGGACACCTGGGTGTTGTCCGGACGCGACTCGCTCGCCGACCGGGAACTGGCGGGTGCGGAGCTGGTCGGCGAACCGCCGCAATCGGATTCGCGTGAACTCGGCAGGGAACTGACTGCCGAGCAGTCGAATCAGCAACAGCAGCAGCAACAACAAGAGCAGCGACAGTCCGGTGCGGGGGTGGTGCGCTGATGCTGGCCCGCAATGCCGAATCGTTGTACTGGATCGGACGCTACGTCGAGCGCGCCGATGACACCGCACGCATCCTCGACGTCGCGGTGCATCAGCTGCTGGAGGATGCGACGGCCGATCCGGACCGTACTTCGCGAGTGTTGTTGCGGGTGCTCGGTATCGAGCCGCCCGAGGGCGAACTCGATGTCTGGTCGGTCACCGATCTGGTGGCGTTCAGTCCCGAGCACGGTGCGTCGATCACCAACTCGATCGCGAATGCCCGCGAGAATGCCAGGGGCGCAAGAGAAGTCGCCTCCAGCGAAATGTGGGAGTGCCTGAACGCCACCTACATCGGGCTCGCCGCCGCCGAACGCGCCGCCCGCAGTCTCGGGCCGCACGAGTTCTTCCACTACATCAAGGACCGGGCGGCGATGTTCGCCGGACTGTCGGATTCGACGCTCAGTCGCGACGACGGCTACCGATTCCTGCTGCTCGGCCGCTCCATCGAACGCGCGGATATGACTGTGCGGCTACTGCTTTCGCGCGCCGGCGACCGTACCTCGTCACCGGCCTGGGTGACGGTGCTTCGCTCGGCGGGTGCGCACGACACCTATCTGCGCACCCATCGCGGCGCGCTCGACGCCAATCTGGTGGCCGAATTCATTCTGCTCGACCGGCTTTTTCCGCGGTCGCTGTTCCATTCGGTGCGGGTTGCCGAAGACTGTCTCGCCGAGCTCGACCAGCGGCCGACCAGCCGGGTCGGCGCCCGGCACGAGGCACAGCGACTACTCGGCCGGGCCCGCAGTGAACTCGAATTCCTGCCGCCCGGTGTGCTTCTGGAGGACCTGCAGAATCGGTTGCTGTTGCTGCAGCGGAACTTCCGCGAGGTCGGCGAGGCGATCGCGCTGCAATATTTCCATGCCGCGCCATGGGTGGCGTGGACCGATCTGCGCAGCAGTCACGACAACCACGCGCAGGTGGAAGGAGAACTGTGAGCTGGCGGATTCGAGTGGTGCACACCACCGGCTACGTGTACGACGCGCCGGTCACCCGGTCGTTCAACGAGGCTCGGCTCACCCCACGCGCCGACAGCAGGCAGAACGTCATCCTCAATCGGGTGGAGACGGTGCCCTCGACCCGCTCCTACCGCTATACCGACTATTGGGGCACCGCGGTCACCTCCTTCGACCTGCACGCGCCGCACACCGAATTGGAGGTCACCGGCTCCTCGGTGGTGGAGACCGAGCCGTTCGCCGGTCCGGCCGAGGAACTGGGCTGGGAGGAGCTGCGCCGCGAACAGATCGCCGACCGGTTCGACGAAATGCTCGCCGCCACCACCTATGTGCCGGCGGATCGGAAACTGGCGACCGTCGCGCGGCAGCTGGCGCGCGGGGTGCCTCCGGCGAAAGCTGTGGTGCGAGCCGCTGAATGGGTGCATCAGGAGATGACCTACCTGGCCGGAACCACCTCCGTGCATACCTCGGCCGTGCAGGCGTTCGCCGACCGGCAAGGCGTCTGCCAGGACTACGCGCATCTCACCCTCGTCCTGTTGCGCAGCATGGGCATACCGAGTCGCTACGTCTCCGGATACCTGCATCCCAATCCAGACGCCGAGATCAACACCACCGTGGCCGGGCAATCGCACGCCTGGATCGAGGCATGGACCGGCCAGTGGTGGGGCTATGACCCGACCAACAACATCGCCATCAGCGAACAGCACGTATCGGTCGGCGTCGGCCGCGATTACGCGGATGTGCCGCCGCTGAAGGGAATCTTTTCCGGCGGCGGCTCCACGGACCTCGAGGTCGTCGTGGAGATCACCCGTCTCGCCTAGACTCCGGCCTTTTCCGCGGCTCATCCAGTCGGCGATGCACCGCGAACCCGCGATCGGCCGGTTCCGGGCCACCCGGCGAGTCACCCGGGTGTCCGGGAAATCGGTCGTCGCAGCGCCGAGGGTTGTTGTGGAGCACAACTACCTCGCGTAACGTCCCGATCGGATCGACTACTTCGGCACTATCGAACGCAGCAGGACCTCAGGCAGAACCAGTGTGCTCCCCGTGCACGCGGGGTGTTCTCTCGGAAGGTGACATGTATGCCCACTGCTCAGGAAGTCATCGAGGAAGCCACAGAGCTAGCACCGACTCCCGACTCCAAGAAATGGGCCGCCGAAGCGCTCGGCACCTTCGTTCTTGTCATCGGGGGTGTCGGCACCGCGGTGCTGGCCGGTCAGAAGGTAGGTGCGCTCGGTGTGGCGTTCGCCTTCGGGCTGACGCTGTTGTTCCTGGTGTACGCGATCGGGCCGATCTCGGGCTGCCACGTCAATCCGGCGGTGACCGTCGGTCAGCTGCTGCTGGGCAGGTTGTCGGCGATCAGCGCGGCCGGCTACGTGATCGCCCAGCTCATCGGCGCGTTCCTGGCCGGTCTTGTGCTGTTCGCTCTCGCGAAGAACCTGCCGTCCTACGATCGCTCGACCGACGGGCTCGCCGCCAACGGCTGGGGAAAGCACAGCCCGTCGGCGAGGACGGGGCCGCTCGGCGAGGTCGTCATCGAAAACGGCTACGGCCTGGCCGCGGTGATCATCATCGAGGTGATGCTGACCGCGCTGCTGGTGTTCGTGGTGCTCGCCTCGACCGACCAGCTTTCCGACGTCCCGCTGGCCGGGCTCTCGATCGGCGTCACCCTGACCGTCATCCATCTGGTCGCGATCCCGGTGGACTACGCGGCGATCAACCCGGCTCGTGCCCTCGCCGTCGCGCCCTACCAGAACGGCGCGATGGGCCAGGTCTGGGCCTTCGTCGTCTTCCCACTGATCGGCGGCGTCCTCGGTGCGCTGGTGTACGGCCTGCTCTTCGGCCGCTCGCGCGACATGATCAGCTGAGCGTCCGGCCTTGCCGAACAGCCCGGGTCGCACGTTCCGATGGACGTGTCGGCCCGGGCTGCTGCGATACGGGCGGCTCCCGCGAAGTGATCAGCGCAGTTCGATCGCCACGTCGCTAGCGGAGCGCTCCCGATTCGGTCGCAGCACCGGATCGAGGCGCCGCGCCGCAGGTCAGCGTGACCAGGGCGGGGATAGGGAACAGCAGCAGGAAGAGGTTCGGGATCCACCAGGTGAGGCTGAAGTCGCCGCGCAGGGCCCAGAATGCGATGGCCTGGAGTCCCGCGGTACTGGTCAGGGTGAGCGACACCGTCATCAGCGTTCGCGAGCCGTTGCCGCGGCACAGACTGGCGAGGCCGGTGGCGCAGGCGGCCAGGTCCAGCGCGACGAACGAGAAGTTCCAGTCGCTGAGCACCGGATCGGTGTAGTCCTTGTACGCGAATTCCGGCGGGATCAGGTGGGCGAAGGCGATCGCCCAATAGATCAGAAAGCCGATGTCGGTGATCAGCATGGCGACCTTGGTCGGCCCGAGCACCCTGTCGATCACTCTCAGCTCCAGTGGTATTCGATGACCAGTCGGTGTGCGACCAGGTCGAATGTCTTGCGCGCCACGATGGCGCCTTCCCTGCGGATGCCGTCCTCGGGTACATCGAGCACCCGATCGAGTCGGACCCAGCTCGGCCTGCCCTCGTGATCCCAACTGCCGCTGCCGATCCCGACCCAATTGTGGTCGTGCGCCCGCTGCGGATTCGACGAAAGCATCAGCCCGAGCAGGGTCTTGCGATCGCGCCCGACGACCAGGACGGGACGGTCCTTGCCGTTATCGGGGTCCTCTTCGTAGGGAACCCAGGTCCACACGATCTCACCAGGGTCGGCGCGGCCGTCCAGGTGTGGTGCGTAGACGATCTGCCTGGCGCGCTCGGCCGTCGGCACGGGCTTGGAGGCGGTGGGGCGCACGGCGACGGCAGGTGTCCTGCGTTGCGCGATCGAGCCGACCGCACGCTCCAGCAATGACGAGCGTCGCAGCTTGTCGACAAGCTGCGGTCCCTGCTGCTTGACGATCCTGGGACCCTGTTCCTTCGCGATGAGGCCTAGCTGCTTGCCGAGAGAGTTCCAACTTCGGGCCATCTCTGGAGAATAACGGCGCTGTGTTTGATTGGCAGCGCCTGTATCTGATGTGCAGCGCCTGCGGCACTGCGGGTTCGCGGCCCCGAAGGCTCGCGTCCGAGCGGCCGAGACTCGCGACTTCGTCGCAATCGCTTCGGCCACTCGGACGCGAGCCGGCCGCGAACGGTCGCTCGTAAGACTCGCTCCATGGTGGGCGGGTTGGCGAGTCGGGTTGCGATGCGACTTCGGAGGTCGCTTCGAGGCGGGTCGGTGGCGACCGGTTGGACTTGATATTCGGGCTGGCGCCGGTGTTTGCGCATGGTCGCCGGACCGGCGGCGGACTCGGGTGGCTGCCCATGGGACGATAGACGACAGTTTGCCGATACCAATGAGGAGTGGAGTGCCCGCCAGCTTCGCCGACACGACGTTCACCGATCCCGCGCGGATCCGGAACTTCTGCATCATCGCGCACATCGACCATGGAAAGTCGACGCTGGCCGATCGCATGCTGCAGCTGACCGGTGTGGTCGAAGAGCGGCAGATGCGCGCCCAGTATCTGGACCGGATGGATATCGAGCGCGAGCGCGGTATCACCATCAAGGCTCAGAATGTCCGGCTGCCGTGGCAGGTGGACGGCACCGATTACGTGCTGCATCTGATCGACACGCCCGGCCACGTCGACTTCACCTATGAGGTGTCGCGGGCGCTGGAGGCGTGTGAGGGCGCGGTGCTGCTGGTGGACGCGGCTCAGGGCATCGAGGCGCAGACGCTGGCGAATCTGTATCTCGCGCTGGACAAGGATCTGACGATCATCCCGGTGCTGAACAAGATCGACCTGCCCGCCGCCGACCCCGATCGCTACGCCAGCGAGATCGCGCACATCATCGGCTGCGAACCCGACGATGTGCTGCGCGTTTCGGGCAAGACCGGCGTCGGTGTCGCGGAGCTGCTCAACGAGGTGATCAAGACCATCCCCGCGCCGGTCGGCGATCCCGACGCGCCCGCCCGCGCGATGATCTTCGACTCCGTCTACGACACCTACCGCGGCGTGGTCACCTACGTGCGTGTGGTGGACGGCAAGATCGTGCCGCGCGAGAAGATCAAGATGATGTCGACCGGCGCGACCCACGAACTGCTCGAGGTCGGCATCGTCTCTCCGGAACCCAAGCCCACTCAGGGTCTCGGCGTCGGCGAGGTCGGCTACCTGATCACCGGTGTGAAGGATGTGCGCCAGTCCAAGGTCGGTGACACCGTGACCGCCGCCCGCAACGGCGCCACCGAACCGCTCACCGGCTACCGCGAGCCGCGCCCGATGGTGTACTCGGGTCTCTATCCGGTGGACGGCTCGGATTATCCCGATCTGCGTGACGCCCTGGACAAGCTGCAGCTCAACGATGCCGCGCTGACCTACGAGCCGGAAACCTCTGTGGCACTCGGCTTCGGCTTCCGCTGTGGCTTCCTCGGCCTGCTGCACATGGAGATCACTCGCGAGCGGTTGCAGCGCGAGTTCGATCTCGACCTGATCTCCACCGCGCCGAACGTGGTGTACCGCGTGGAGATGGAGGATGGTACCGAGCACATCGTCACCAATCCCTCGTACTGGCCGGAAGGCAAGGTGCGCACCGTCTTCGAGCCGGAGGTGAAGTGCACTGTCATCTCGCCGAGCGAGTTCATCGGCTCGATCATGGAGCTGTGTCAGCAGCGCCGCGGCGAGCTGGGCGGCATGGACTACCTGTCGGAGACCCGCGTCGAGCTGCGCTACACCATGCCGATGGCCGAGATCATCTTCGACTTCTTCGATTCGTTGAAGTCGCGCACCCGCGGCTACGCCAGCCTCGATTACGAGGAGTCGGGCGAGCAGATCTCGCAGCTGGTCAAGGTGGACATCCTGCTGCAGGGCGAGGCGGTGGACGCGTTCTCCGCGATCGTGCACAAGGACGCCGCCCAGGCCTACGGCAACAAGATGACAACCAAGCTGCGCGAGCTCATCCCGCGCCAGCAGTTCGAGGTGCCCATCCAGGCCGCCATCGGCTCGAAGATCATTGCCCGCGAGAACATTCGCGCCATCCGCAAGGACGTGCTCGCCAAGTGCTACGGCGGTGACATCAGCCGTAAGCGCAAGCTGCTGGAGAAGCAGAAGGAAGGCAAGAAGCGGATGAAGACCATCGGTCGCGTGGAGGTTCCGCAGGAAGCCTTCGTCGCGGCGTTGTCCTCGGATGCGGCTTCCGACAAGCCGAAGGGCAAGTAGCGCACGTCGACCCGGACTCGCCGACGCCGTACGCATCGGAGGCGGCCGGTTCGGGTCGCGGACTACTGCCCAGCCGGGCCGATCCGCACGCGCAGCTGGACCCCGCCCATCGGACTGTGGCCGAGTTCGGCTGTGCCCGCATGGAGTTCGGCTTGCTGGCGGACCAGGGCGAGGCCTAGGCCGGAGCCTGGGGAGCCGGGGCCTTTGACGAAACGGTCGAAGGCGGCCTGGCGCAGGTCGTCACGGATGCCGGTGCCGTCGTCGTCGATAAGGATTTCGACGCCCGTGTTCGGGTCAGCTGTGGCCGGGTCGCTGGTGTTCGAATCGTTCGTTGCCGGGTCGGCCGTGTTCGGGTCGCTCGTTGCCGGGTCGGCTGTCGCCGGGTTGCCGGTGGTCGAGCCGGCAGGGTTCGGGTCGTCCGGGTGGTATCGGCGGGCCGCGATGGTGATGGTCTTCGCGTGACCGTGTTGCACCGCGTTGGCCACCGCATTGCTGACGATCAGCATGAGCCCGCCCGGCAAACCGGTCACCATGGCCGGCGCGCATTCGGTGAGGTCGATCTGCGCCTCGGGATGCCTGCGCCGAGCATCCTGGACCGCGCGGTCGAGGGCTTCGCACAGCTCGAACGGTTCGAAGGCATCGGATTCGGTGAGTTCGCCGACGGCAAGCCGTTCCAGATCGGTGAGGGTGTTCTCGATCTGGCGCTCGGCGAGCAGCACGTCGGACAGCACCGCGCGCTGCTGCTCGGCCGGTAAGTCCTTGGTGGTCAGCACTTCCAGGTCGGTGCGCATGGCGGTGAGCGGAGTGCGCAGCTCGTGAGCGCAGACGGCGGCGAAGTCGCGGGCGCTGGCCAGGGCACGGTTGGTCGCGCCGTGTGCGGCCTCCAGCCGGGTCAGCATTCTGGTGATGGCGTCGGAGAGTGCTTCCGCTTCGCGCGCCCCGCGACCCGACAGCGGTGGCAGCTGTTCGAGGGTCTCGATGCCGTGCGTCGCGGTGGCCAGTCTGCGCAGCGGTCGTGCCGCGTACCCGGCCAGGAACCAGCCGAGCACCGCGGCGACGAGGATGCCTGCGAGCCCGATCGCCAGTCCGGTCAATTGGCTGCGCCGGATGGCCGAGTCCACCAGTGAGCGGTCGGCTTCCAGTCGCACGACCAGTCCTGGGAAGCCTTCGACCGTGGTGCGGACGTCGCCGGGGGCCACGATCGCCGGTGCGGGCAGCGGGAATCCGGGCATCGCGGATCCCGGCGGCGCCATGACTGAGTCCGCTGCCCCTGGCGGCGGAGGGCACAGCACCCCGGCTCCTGGTACTGGAAGGCACGGCGGTGGCCGGAATCCTGGTGGCGGGGGCCAAGGGAGCGGCGGACTCCCCAGGTGCGGTGGTATTTCCGCAGGTTGTGCGACCGCGACGCCCATGGTCGACACCGTCTCGTCGAACTGTCGGGAGCCAGTGGTGTCGAGCAGCGCGGTATAGGCGATGCCGAGAGTGACAGCGACGAGCGCGGCGACGCCGCCGGAGACCAGCGCCACCCGAGCCTGCAGCGAGAGCGACGCGCCCCTGTTCCGAATGGTCGCGGCGGCGCGTGCGACGGTGTCCTCGAGGCGAGCGTTCACGGCTGCTCCCGCAACACGAACCCGACACCGCGCACCGTGTGGATCACTCGCGGCGCACCCGATGCCTCCAGCTTCCGGCGCAGATAGGAGACGAACACATCGACCACATTGGTGTCGGTGGTGAAGTCGTAGCCCCATACCGCCGACAAGATCTGCTCGCGGCCGAGCACGATGCCCATGTTTCTGGCAAGCAATGCGAGCACCTCGAATTCACGTTTGGTCAGCTCCACCGTCGCGCCGTTCGACCGCACTCGGTGTCCGGCATGGTCGATGTCGACCCTGCCGACGCGGCACAGATCGGCGGGCTGCTCGGGGACGGGTGGCCTGCGGCGCAGCAGCGCGCGCAACCGCGCGACCAGTTCACCGAGGTCGAAGGGCTTGGTGAGGTAGTCGTCGGCGCCACGCTCCAGGCAGGCGATGCGGTCGGTCACCGCGGTGCGGGCGCTGAGCACGCAGATGGGGATGTCGTTGCCCATCGCGCGCAGCGCCGTAACCACGCCCGCCCCATCGAGATTCGGCATGTTCACATCGAGCACCATGGCGTCGGGCGCGGCTGTGCGGACCATCGTCAGCGCTGCCGCGCCGTCGCCGGCGGTGATCACTTCGAAGTCCGAGAGTTCGAGCCCGCGTCGCAGGGACGCGAGAACTCGAATCTCGTCGTCCACGACCAAGATGCGTTGTCCGGTCATGGGGCCACCATAGAGCCGGTGATCGATCAGCTGCCGCTACTGCCGGTCGGCGCGATCCGCGCAGGTTGCGCGGGTCGTGCGTAGACGACGCCGGATTCGCCTTGTCCGCCCCTTTCGATGGTCACCTGCGGCCCACCGGGCTCGGCGGGCCGGACCGAAATGATGCCGTGCGGGCCGATGTCGGGGCAGTCCGGGAGGGCGACGCCGGGCGGCAGCGGTTCGGCGCGTTCGATGCGGACCTGCGGGCCCGGCTCGGTGGGCAGTGGTTCGATCCGCTCGATGCGGACCCGCCCGGGAGGCATCGGCATATCGGGCGGGTCCTGGATGATGCAGACAATGGCGGGGCCGCCGAGTTCGGCAGGCAGCGGTGGGTGGGCGGACGCGGCGCCAGCGACGATGGTGGCCGCCCCGCCTGCGAGTGCCGTCCCGGTGAGGACGGCGGCGATGCGGGCTCGGCGGCGTCCGGTGAGTGCCGTCATGCTGAGGTCTCCTTCGCTGCGATGCCGCCGACCGATCGGAGCGGCGAGATCGAAGGTAGGCAGCGGATCTTCAGCGCGCCTTGAGCATTTGTTAGAGATCTCTTAATCTTCGTCGACACGACTGCGGTGCGCATGCGCGAGAGGGAGTCTGCGGTGTGGATCGGCCCCGGTAGCGGCATATATTTGAGGCTGCGTCCGGTTTGGTATGCCCCGAGAAACAGGGCTTCCGTTCTGGTAATTGCCATGGCAGGGTGGCCGGAGAATGTGACAGCTGTGATTTCCCGAAATATCGTTAGGTGATCTTCACTCGGGTCTGCCCGGCGTTGGTGAGGATGCTGGAAACCCGAGAGTGGAGCTTGCATGACGAGTGACCTGCCCTTCGACAGCAACGACACCGAAGCTGACGACCGCGCGGGCGATACCGCGTACCGCATTGCCACCGGCGTCGCGCGGGTGGCGAGGGCGGGCGCCTACGTGACCGGCGGCGCCCTGGTGGCGTCCAACGGCGGTGGCGCACCCACCCATCCCGGTTCGCAACGGCTCGACAGCTGGCACACCGGTTGGGCTGCGGGCAGCAGCGATCCGGAACCCGATGCGCCGAGCCCGGTGGTGACCTTCCCGGAACCGGATCCGCATTCGATCCCCGCGCCGCCGCTTGCTCGCGACGGCCACCACGGCTTCCAGTTGCCGTCCTTCCCGACCGCGCCCGCGGCTCCCAACGGACACGCGCCGTCCAACGGGCCCTACATCCGGGTGGGCGCGCCCGAAGGGCACACCCCCTCGACGCCGAATTGGTCGGAGTCGACCAAGCCGAATTGGTCGGAATCCGGTAACACGCCCACGTTGCACGTGCCGTCCACCACCGAATGGGGCAATCCGACCCCGCAAACGCCTGCACCGTCGGGGCCGCCCGGTTTGCCGTTGCCCGAATGGCACGTGCCCAACTGGTGGGACGCGATCACCGGTAAAGGCGAGAAGTCCGAAGACGATTCGTCCGACAACGGACCTGGTGTCGGGCTGCCGGGGCACGGTCCCTCCGGTCATGGCTTCGGCATTCCCGATGGCGGTGGTCTCGTCCCGCCGGGGAACGTATTCGGCCTGACCAGGGCTCCGGTCGCGGAGAGCATGAAAGTGCAAGCGGTCAGCGATAAAGCGACCGATACCGTGCTGGGCCACGTGTACGGCGAATCGCAGAGTGCGGTGCCGGGTCACGTGTACGGCGAATCGCAGAGTGCGGTGCCGGGCCACGTGTACGGCGAATCGCAGAGTGCGGTGCCGGGCCACGCGTCCGACGAATCGCAGAGTGCGGTGCCGGGCCACATGTTCGACGAAACGCCCAATGCGGTGCCGGGCCACATGTTCGACGGGATGTTCGGTGACTACCTGGACGGGATGTCCGACGGGGCATCGGGCCATCTTTTCGACGGAGTCGGCAACGGCGACTTCGGCGTGTACCTCGGCGTGCAAGCCGGGGTGCAGGTGCACACCGAGTTCGACCTGGACGTCAGCATCGGCCCCAAGGGTGCGTATGTGAGTGCCGACCTGAAGGTGGAAGCCTCCGCGGGTCTGAAGGTCGTCGGGGCCGCGGGGAGCAACGTCGGTGATCAGGTCGATCGGTTCAACGACTGGCTCGACCACGGCGGTCACGGTACGTACCCGGCGAGCCCGTCCGGGCGCGCGACGGCGGATCAGCAGGGAAGTGGTTCGGGCACTTCGGGTCTCGGAAACAGCGGAGTAGGTCATCAGCCGGTGGCTCCTGCGGTGGCCCCGCCCGCGTTGTCCACGGTCGCGGCGCAGCCGATCGCGCCGGTGCCCGCGCCCATCGCGCCGCCCGCACCCGTGGTGAATGTCGCGCAGCCGGTGGCGGCCACCCCGCTGCAGACCACCATCCAGCCGGACGCGGCGAGCACGCCGATCGCCAATGTGCTTGCGCCGCCACCGGGTCCGTCGCCGCTGACCGCGCCCGCCGCGGTGCTGCCCGCCCTGTTCGACCAGCCTGTGCAGCCGATTCCGGTGAAGCCGGTGGTGGACCTGCTGCCCACCCTGACCCCGGTGCCGACCGCGACGCTGCCGACTATCTCGACCACCATCACCCACACCCTGCCGACCCCGGGCAACGTCATCACCGATCCCGGCACCATGGAGCTGCCCGACCTCGGCACCACCAAGCTGCCGACGGCGGTCCTCACGCCGACGCCGGGCGCGGGCACCGGGATCGATGTGACCAAGACACCGGGCCTGCCCGGCACCCAGACCCCGGGCACGACCGTCGTTCCGACGCGCCCAACCACGCCGGACGACGACATCACGCTGCCGAGCACCGGCGGCGGCGCGGGCACCGGGCACACCGGCCCCTCCACGCCCACTCAGCCCAGTACCGAGATCCCGACGGTGGTCGTACCGACTCAGCAGCCTTCGCTGCCGCAGCCGACGGTCTCGCACGCCGCGCCCGCGCCGACGATAATCCCGATCACGCCGACGATGGACGTCGAACTGCCGACCGCGCAGAACCCGCTCCCGACCGGAGCGGGGCCTGTCACCCCGATCAAGCCTCCGATGGGCTTGGACCCGAAGCCGCACGGGATCGCGGGCGAGCTCGACGACCCGATGAGCGTGTTGCTGTCACACACCGATCCGTCGATGTACTACGACCATTCGGCGTACACGCTGATGGCCGCGGGCGGCCTGGCCACCCCGCTGATGTCGGAGGCGAGCATGCAAGACGCGCACCACCTGCTGCCCGGTGGACTGGACGGCGCGCTGTTGTAGCCGGAGCGCACCGAGAGCGCGATTCGGGGTGCGTGCACGAGCCCGCGCACGGTCATGTCATCGTTGAGCGAAGCGAACCATAGTCAGGAGGAGTGTTGTCTGCCGCAGCCGGGCTGGAGGCCGTGACGGTGAAACACCCGGACGCGATGGCGCCACTCATCCGGATTCTCGACGAGCTGCGGGAGATGACCAGATCCGCCGGCCGCGATGATCTCGGTGGGCGCGTCAATATGGTGCTGGCCAGGGTCAGCGATCCCCGGGTTCGGCTCGTGGTGGTCGGCGATTCCAAGAACGGCATGAGCACCCTGGTCAACAGCCTGGTCGGGGCGCAGGTCAGCGCGACCGACAGTGCGCTGAGCGTTCCGGTGATCGTGGAGTACGCGCCGGAAGCCTCTGCGACCCTGGTGAAGTCGGTCGGCAAGGGTCGCATCGAACGCCAGGCGGTCGATCCGCTCGATCCGGTCCCCGCGCTCAATGCCGAGAGCGTGATCCGCGCCGAATTCACCGAGCCGAGCCCGTTGCTCGCCGACGGTGTTGTGGTGATGGACGCCCCCGGCGCCAATGGTGAGGACCACACCACCTGGTCGATGATCGCCGCCGCCGACGCCGTGCTCTACGTCGGCGAGGCGAGCGCCGAGCTCACCGCGCGTCAGATCGACCATTTACAACGCATCCAGCAGGTGTGCCCCACGGTGATCTGCGTGCTCAACAAGATCGACCTGTACCCGCAGTGGTCGCAGGTTCAGCAGCGCAACCGGGATCTGCTCGACGCGGCCGGGCTCGGCTTCGCGGTCGCGCCGGTATCCGCGCAGCTGCATCGCGAGGCGGGCAATTACCAGCGCGATATCGAATCCGGCGTCCCGCAGCTCATCGATCACCTGCGTGACTACGTAGTGGCGCGGGCCGACACCGTCGCGATCGACGCTGCGGTGCAGGACATCCGCCTGGTCACCGACCACCTGGCCATGACGCTGCGGACCGAGGCGGAAACACTGCGTGATCCGCGCAAGCGCGCCGAGATCACCGAACGGCTGGTCATCGCCCGCGACCAGGCCGACCAGCTGCGGCAGCGCTCGGCGAACTGGCAGGTCACCCTGGTCGACGGCAGCACCGAACTGATGGCCGACATCGAACACGACCTGCGGCACCGGCTGCGCAACCTGGTCCGTGACGCCGAGGCCGAGATCGCCGAGACCGATCCGGCCCGCCGGTGGAAAGAATTCGGCACCGATCTCGACGCGCGCATTTGCGAGGCCGTCGAAGAGAACTTCGTGATGGCGCACTACCGGGCAGTCGAGCTGTGCGAGCAGGTCGCCGCGCGGTTCCCCGCCGACAACCGCGCCCCATCGCTGCCGGATCTGCGGCTGACCAACCCCGGGGAAGTGCTCGGGCCGGTCGCATCGCTGGAATCGCTGGTGAGCGCGAAAGCCGGTGTGTTCACCCAGTTGCTGACCGCCATGCGCGGCTCCTACGGTGGTCTGCTCATGGTCGGCCTGCTCACCAGCCTGCTGAAAATGCCACTGGTGAACTGGTATTCGGCCGCGGCCGCCGTACTGCTCGGTGTCAACGCGCTGTGGGACGACCGCAAGGCGCGCAAGCAGCGCCGCCAAGCCGAGGCCAAGGTCGCGGTCGCCAGACTGATGGACGATGTCGTCTTCCAGGTCGGCAAGGAATCGCGAAACCGCTTGCGCGCCTTGCAGCGCACACTGCGCGACCACTTCACCGATATCGCCACCGACGTGCTGCGCGCGGCCGACGAGGCGTTGCGCACCGCCGAGGAAGCGTCGGGGAAGTACGGCGACCGCAGAGAACAGCGGATCGCCGACCTCGACCTCCAACTGGGCAAGCTGCGCGGATTGCGCTCGATCGCCGACGATCTCGCCCCGGCCTAGCGACAGTCCGCTCCCGGGGTGTTGCGAATGTCGTGTCGGCCGGGACTTCGAACCCCGCTCATCGGAGGTGACGGGGTTGGAATGCGGTGGTGTGGCCTGATTCTTCGGCGTGGTTGATGTGCGTCAGCGCAGCGAGCTTCCCGCTCAGCCGGGCCGGCCGACGGGGTGGAGGCGAGCTTCCCGCTCAGCCGGGATGGCTGGCGGGGGTGTGAGCGGGTTGGAATGCGCCGGTGTGGCGTGATTCCTCGGCGCGGATCACATGCATGACTGCGTTGATCAGCGCCAGGTGGGTGAATGCCTGCGGGTAGTTGCCCAGGTGGCGGCCGCTGCGCGAATCGATCTCCTCGGCGTAGAGCCGTAGCGGGCTGGCGTAGCCGAGCAGTCGCTCGCACAGATGCCTGGCCCGCTGTAGCTCACCGATCTCCACCAGCGCCGACACCAGCCAGAACGAGCAGATGGTGAAGGTGCCCTCCTCGCCGCTGAGCCCGTCGTCGGTGGTTTCGGTCCGGTAGCGCAGCACCAGCCCGTTCTCGGTCAGCCGGTCGGCGATCGAGAGCACGGTGGCGCGCACTCGATGGTCGGTGGGCGGCAGGAACCGTGTCAGCACCACCAGCAGCAGCGAGGCGTCCAAGGTGTCGCCGCCGTAGGTCTGGGTGAACACTCCGTTGTCGGTCACGCCATTGGCCAGCACGTCGGCCTTGATCTGCTCGGCGATGGTGTACCACTCGGTGGCGTGCTCGAACTGTCCGTGCAGTTCGGCCAGTTTCGCGCCGCGATCCAGCGCCACCCAGCACATCACCTTCGACGAGGTGAAATGCTGTGGCTCGCCACGTACTTCCCAGATGCCGCGGTCGGGCTCCTGCCAGTGTGCGATGGCCGCGTGCACCTGGCGTTCCAGCAGCGGCCACAGCGTCTCCGGTACCTGCTGGCGCGACTTCACATGCAAGTACACGGCGTCGAGCATGGTGCCCCAGATGTCGTGCTGGTCTTGGTTGTACGCACCGTTGCCGATGCGAACCGGTCGGGCCCCGTCGTAGCCGGACAGGTGGTCGAGGGTGGATTCGGTGATCTCCCGTTCGCCGCCGATACCGTAAAGCACCTGCAGCGGAACGGGTTCGCCGTTTTCGCCGGTGGTGGCGTCGTTGAGGAAGGCGAAGAAGTCGTCGGCCTCGCGGTCGAGGCCGAGGGTGTAGAGGCCCCACAGTGCGAAGCTGGAGTCGCGCACCCAGCTGTAGCGGTAGTCCCAATTACGTTGGCCGCCAGGCGTTTCGGGCAGCGACGTGGTCGCGGCGGCCATCAGTGCGCCGGTCGGCGCGTAGGTGAGGCCCTTCAAGGTCAGCGCGCTGCGCTGCAGGTAGTTGCGCCACGGATGGTCCGGGAATTTGCCGAGGGTGATCCACTGCCGCCAGCATTCGGTCGTCGCCCACATCTTCTGGGCCGCGTCCTCGAAGGTGCGTGGCGCGGGCAGCTCCGACCACGTCAGTGCGACGAATACCTCGTCGCCCTCCTTCATTCTGGTCCTGGCGCGGGCCTCACGGCCTTCCAGTCCCAGCCGCAGATCGGTGGTCAGCACCAGCGTCGGACCGGCGCCCGGGTCGACGGTGCGCACCGCGGTGGCCTCCTCGTAGACCTTGCCCGTGTACTGCCAGCTCGCCGTCGAACGGTGGTAGTCGAAGGCCGGTTCGCAGCTCATCTCGAGCTCCACTGTGCCGTTCACACACTTCACCGTGCGCAGCAGGGTGTGCTCGGCATCCCAGTCCATCGGGGTGCGGCGATGGGTCTTGCTGCGCTGATCGTTGTTGTGCCACGGACCGAGCACCAGGGCGTCGCGCACGATGATCCAGCCGGTCTCGGTCTGCCAGGTGGTTTCCAGGATCATCCCGCCGGGCAGATATCTGCGCGCGGCGGGCACATTGACGCCGTACGGGCCGATCCGGAAATGCCCGGCACTGCGATCGAGCATGGAGCCGAAAATGCTCGGTGAATCCGGGCGCGGCACACACATCCACTCGACCGCGCCATTGCTGGCGACCAAGCAGGTGGTCTCGCAGTCCGACAGGAACGCGTAGTCGTCGATCGGTGGATAGGTGGCGTGGTGCTGTGACACCGTCATCGGACTCAACGACGGCAAGCCATCGGGTTCCTGGACCGTCAGATCATCGTAGGACGCCATACCTCATCTTCGTTCCAGCTCGCCCGCACGTCCACCGGCCGCCCAGCCGTGCTCCTTTACGGCTCGTTTATCCGGCGTGAGTAGGCTGTCGCTGTGCATGCGATTGCTGGTTGGTGGGACGGGTTCGAGCTATGGGTGGCCGGGTTGCCGTTCATCCCGCAGTTCCTCGTTGTCCTCGTCGGCATGGTCCCGATCAGCTTCGCCATCGCCTACGGCCTCGACCGCGTCCTGCGCGCCGCCATGCACGCCCTCGGTCGCGATCGCGCCGTAGCGGCCGCCGCGCTCCAGGAACCGCCCCTTCCCGTCGCCGAGATGCGCGAGCCCGTCCAGAGCGGTGCCCGTTGATGCCCCGATCACGCGTTCAGCTCGCCCTCGTCGCATTGCTCGTCCTGGTTCTCGTCGCCTGGTTCTTCACCCGCTGACCCGTAAACGTCGCGGTCCGACCTACTACTCCGGCGGCGAGTTGCTCGGTAGGGGCTTGCCGATCCACAGGGCTCGCGCACGTTGACCTCCGTCTTCCGGGCGGATGCGCTCGGCAAGACACTCCCGGTGCGAGGTCACCGTGTAGCCCTCGGGGCCGTCGGTGGTCAGCACTGCCAGGCTGAGGCCGTCGCCTCCGGGGCTGAGAGTTGTGGGTTGCCCGCAGAAGTCACACGACCAGCTGAACGAGGTGAGGTCCGCAGGGCGAATGCTGAGTCGAATTCCGCCCTGTCGAATACCGCGCTCGGAGGGATACCAGTCCCGAACTTGCTCGACAACAGCATCGATCTCGGTGCCGACCGGCAGGAACAGCTGGTAGATCTGCCTCCCTGGGAAGGCGGCGCTGAACTGTTCGATGAGATCCACCGACGCGCCGACACCTTCGCGACCGACGATATCGACGAACAAACCCCATGGCTGGTGACTGACGATCTTGGCTCGCACCAGCTGGCCGGGCACGAGTGCCCGGCGGGCGGGCTCGAGACTATCCATCGTGCGCATTCTTCCCTAACTGTTGGCGGGAGGCTTGCAACCGCTGTGGCAGAGACGAGCGGCACACCGCGAGGGCGCTATTCGACGTTTCCGCCCACTCCCCGCGCGCGATTCGCACCCTTGGACGCAGCTACGTGCCACCCGCCGAGCTCATGGGCCGAGGTATAGCTGTTCGCAGGGGAGGCGGGGGAGTTCGGCGGCGGTGCCCGGGATGACGGACACGTTGTCGATGTAGTGGTGGATCGACTCGTCCGCCATCAGTCGGCGCGCGGCCGAAGGGTGCGCGGCGTAGTGGAGGACAACGCCGTGCAGGTCGATCTGTAGATGTACATCCGGTTCTCCGGGTGCTGCGATGGTCATCGCATTCGGTCCCGGAAGTACTGAAAGTTGTTGCGCACCACGATAGAAGCAGCAACTCGTGTCGAACATTCCCCAGGATCGCACCGCCGATGCATGTTCTGCGCCTGCTCGGCGTCGGCACGACTGGACACCGGCCAATGCGGGTTGTCATGACGAATCTTGGCGTGCACCTTCGCCCAACCGGCTTCGACGACGTTGTCGTCGCTCTCGCTCCAGCGGGGAACGAGGATCAGGATCGCGCTCATCGCCGCTCCCTGGACGCGCATTCGGCCAGTGTGGTGAGGACGGTTGCCATCGTCGGCCGGAACAGGTCTCTGATCGGGGTCGCCCAACCACGGCCGCCGTCGCCAGGCGAGGGGAGGACGACCGACTTTCCCGGCTCCACCAGAACCGAACCGTATGCCGCAAGAGGCGGTCTATCGATGGGCCGTGCTCGTCGTCGAAGTACGCACCCGTCAGCATCGTGAGCCGCTGAACCGGATGCCAGATCGTCGGACCACCCATGCCCCAAACGGCAAGTTCCTCCGTCACTCGATAACCCCAGTATTCGGCGAGCATGAGTGCGCGGAGAGTGCCGCCGATGGTGACGGCCAGCCTGCCGCGCTCATCGACATGGCAGGGCAGTGCGCAGGCAGTTCGGTAGTAGTGGCATCGGCCGAGGACTTCCTCGGCAATCGTCGGTGCGGTCACGCTGGAAGCCGCGCGTGTCTCTGGCTGCTCAGCACCGCTTGGGAAACCCCTGGTAGGTGTGCCTGACGGGAAGTCTCCAGGTCCGGATCGATCTCCACACGATCCTCGACTGACCGGGTCAGTCGTCCCGTTCTCCCGTGCGCCAGTCGTTGAAGCGCTTGCCGATCTTCGACACCGTCTCGCCGACTTCGTGGCCCACGGTGCTCACCGCCGAGCCCACGTCCTTGCCGAGGGTGCGGACGGTGCGGATGAGCGGGTCCTCGGATTGGTCGAAGTTCTGCCGGTAGGTGCGGGCGGCTTCCTTCATTTCGTCGCTGATTCTGGTGTTCTTGTCGTGTTCGCGGCGGGGGTAGTCGCCTGCCAGGACGCGGTTGTATTCGCCGGATTGGATCCAGCGGCGCAGTTCGGCGGCGCGCAGCACCGAGAACGGGTGGCTTTGCAGCTCCAGGTTGAGCAGTTTCAGGACGCCGTCGCGCAGGTCGCCGGAGCGTTCGTAGTCGTCGGCTTGGGCCAGGAACGCGCCGTGGTTCATTTCCTTGATCCAGGTGCCGCCCGCGGTCTTCATGTGCACCCGCACCGAGGCGTCCACGTCCTGACCGCACAGGAGTCCGGCGCGGTCGCCCGACAGCTCGGATTTGCGGCTCCACTCCATCAGCGCGGCCACGATGGCGCGTAATGCCCAGCCGCCCACCGGCATCCAGCCGATGCTGGCCGACAGCCGCAGCAGGTGCATGAGCATGGTGCGGTAGACGGCATGGCCGGACAGGGCGTGGCCGAGTTCGTGGCCCACGATGAAGCGCAGCTCTTCGGTGTCCATCAGGTCGATGAGCCCGGTGGTCAGCACGATGAACGGGGTGTCCATGCCGATGGTCAAGGCGTTGACGTGCGGGCTCTGCAAGACGAACATCTCGGGCGTCGTGCGCGCGTCGAGGATCTCGACGCAGTCCTCGCGCAACTGGTGCAGCGAACGGAACTGGCGCTCGTCGACCCGGACGGCGGTCGCCAGGTACAGCAGGCGGTGCTGGCGTTCCTGCAACAACCCCGACAGTGTGCGCAGCACCACGTCGAATCCGGACAGCGAGCGCAGCGTCACCAGGGCGGTGCGGTCGGCCGGATGTTCCCAGGCGCGCGTGCTGATGCCGGGTAGTCGGGTGCGGACCCGATCCGGGCTGGTAGTCATGGGATGAAAGCCCCTCTTCCTGGACCTCTGTCATTGCTAGCAATCTGCAAGCAGTCGCCGCGACAATTCGAGACAGTGGCGTCCGCTCTGCTACAGTCTGCCCGTGTCTTCGAGTGCCGTCCCGCTGGTCCGCCATGAATTGGCGTTGATCGCTGTCGGCAACCTCGATGTCGCCGATATTCACTGTCGTTGATCGGTAACCCGGCACTTCTGCGCGTCGTTTCCTCGTAGACTGGCACGCACCTTTTTCGCAGATGTGTCGAACCCCGACGGCCGCCCGGCCGAGAGTCGCGCCACTGCCCGTAGCGGCAGGTCTACCGATCAGCATCAGCTCCTCCGTCATCGATCGCCGTGCCGGCAGTGACGGTTCCGTTGGAAAGGTCCACCCCTCATGTCTCGCAAATCTTGGCTCTCGCCGCGTCGACGCTATGCCGCCGCCGCTCTCACAGCGATCGCGGCGGTTGCGCTCACCGCGTGCGGCGGTGGAGCCAGTGACACCGTCGGAGGTAGTGGTTCCGACGGCAGCGGCGGCACCCTGAACCTCTTCGCCTACGCCGTGCCGAAGCCGGGCTTCGACAAGGTGGTCCCCGAATTCAACAAGACCGAAAAGGGCAAGAACGTCCAGGTCAACGGGTCCTACGGTGCCTCGGGCGACCAGTCCCGCAAGGTCAAGGACGGCGCTGAGGCCGACATCGTGAACTTCTCGGTGGAGCCCGACATCACCCGGCTTGTCGATGCGGGCCTGGTCGACGCGAGCTGGAATGCCGACGCCACCAAGGGAATTCCGTTCGGTTCGGTCGTCGCGATCGTGGTCCGCAAGGGCAACCCGAAGGGCATCAAGGACTGGGACGACCTGCTGAAGCCGGGCGTCGAGGTGGTTACCCCGAACCCGTTCAGCTCCGGCTCGGCCAAGTGGAACCTGCTCGCCCCGTACGCCGCCAAGAGCGACGGCGGCAAGAACCCGCAGGCCGGCCTCGACTACCTGAGCCAGCTCATCTCCAAGGAGCATGTGAAGGTCCAGCCGAAGTCCGGTCGCGAGGCCACCGAGACCTTCCTGCAAGGCACCGGTGATGTGCTGCTCAGCTACGAGAACGAGGCGCTGTTCTCCGAGCGCAACGGCGACCCGATCGAGCATGTCGTCCCGCCGACCACGTTCAAGATCGAGAACCCGGTCGCGGTGCTGAAGAACAGCAAGAACCTGGAGAAGGCCACCGCCTTCCGTGACTTCCTGTTCACCCCCGAGGGCCAGAAGGCGTGGGCCTCTGCCGGTTTCCGCCCGGTCGACCCGAAGGTGGCCGCCGACTTCGCCAAGGACTTCCCGACCCCGCAGAAGCTGTGGACCATCGCCGACCTCGGTGGCTGGAAGACCGTGGACAAGGAGCTGTTCACCGCGAACACCGGCTCCGTCGCGGTCATCTATGACAAGGCCACCAAGTAGTTCGGTGACCTGAGCCACACGGGATACTCGAGACTGTGACAGACAGCAGCAACACCGGAACCGGGCCCGCGCCCGGTTCCGGCGTTTCCTTAGAGGCGGGCGCGAAAGCGCCCGCCGCAGCGCCCGGGCGCTTCAACTGGTCGTGGCTGCGGGTCACCGGCTCGGTCGGCCCGCTCGGCATCGCCACCGCCGTGCTGTGGCTCAGCATCATCGTGCTGTTGCCGCTGGCCGCACTCACCGTCACGTCCTTCGACAACGGCTGGTCCGGGTTCTGGGACGCCGTCACCGCACCCGCCGCGCTCGATTCGCTGCGGATCACCATCCTGGTGTCGGTGGTGGTCGCGGTGATCAACGTCGTGATGGGCACGCTGATCGCGTGGGTGCTCGTCCGCGACGAATTTCCCGGCAAAGGCGTCGTCAACGCGCTCATCGACCTGCCTTTCGCGCTGCCGACCATCGTGGCCAGCATCGTGCTGTTGTCGCTGTACGGGCCGCAGAGCCCGATCGACATCCACCTCAATGCCACCCAGCCCGGCCTGGTCGTGGCATTGGCGTTCGTCACGCTGCCGTTCGTGGTGCGCTCGGTGCAGCCGGTGCTGATCGAGGCCGACCGCGAGGTCGAGCAGGCGGCACTGTCACTCGGCGCGGACAACTGGACCACTTTCCGGCGGATCGTGCTGCCGACCCTGGCACCCGCCGTCATCAGCGGCGGCGGCCTCGCCTTCGCCCGTGCCATCGGCGAATACGGCTCGGTGGTGCTGATCGGTGGGGCCATTCCGCGCAAGACGGAGATGGCCTCGCAGTACATCCAGAAGCAGATCGAGATCGACCGGCCGGTGAACGCGGCGGCGGTGTCGGTCACGCTGCTCGCCATCTCGTTCGTGGCGCTGTTCGTGCTGCGGCTGCTTGCCGAGCGCAGTGCGCGTAAAGAACAGGCCGCTCGATGAAACTTTCTCCGCTGACCCGTATTTCGTTGCGGACCATCGCACTGGGTTATCTGTTCATCTTGCTGGTGTTGCCGCTGATCATCATCCTGTGGCGCACCTTCGAGAAGGGCGTCGGCGCGTTCATCGAATCGATCACCACGCCCGCGGCGATCTCCGCTTTCCAGCTTTCGATCATCATCGTGGCGATCGTGGTGCCGGTGAATGTCATCTTCGGCATCGTCACCGCGCTCGCACTGGTGCGCGGCAAGTTCCCCGGCCGCACGCTGGTTCAGGGCATCGTCGACCTGCCCTTCGCCGTCTCACCGGTCGTGGTCGGCGTCGCGCTGATCCTGCTGTGGGGCGCCAACGGCTGGTTCGGCGGTCTGGAGGACCTCGGCTTCAAGGTGATCTTCAATCTGCCGGGCATGGTGATCGCCACCATCTTCGTCACACTGCCGTTCGTGGTGCGTGAGGTGGAGCCGGTGCTGCACGAGATCGGCGACGATCAAGAGCAGGCCGCGGCCACGCTCGGCGCATCCCGGTGGCAGACCTTCTGGCGTATCACGCTGCCCGCGATCCGCTGGGGCCTGACCTACGGCGTGGTGCTCACCGTCGCCCGCGCGCTCGGCGAATTCGGTGCGGTGATCATGGTTTCCTCCGCGCTGCCCGGCAAGTCGCAGACGCTGACCCTGCTCGTGCACGGCCGATACATCAACGACCACAACACCTTCGGCGCGTATGCCGCCGCCACCCTGCTGATGGGCATCGCGCTCGTCGTACTGCTGCTGATGACCCTCCTCGAACGTAAGCGGGGCACCAAGTGATCACCCTTGCCGGAGGCCACCCATGATTACCGTGAACAACGCGAAGAAGAACTACGGTTCGTTCGCCGCCCTCGACGATGTCTCCATCGACATCCCCTCCGGAGAGCTGACCGCGTTGCTCGGACCGTCGGGTTCGGGCAAGTCGACGCTGCTCCGGTCGATCGCCGGACTGGAGTCGCTCGACTCCGGCGTCGTCGTCATCGCCGGGCGCGATGTCACGAGGGTGGCGCCGCAGAAGCGTGACATCGGTTTCGTGTTCCAGCATTACGCCGCGTTCAAACATATGACGGTGCGCGACAACGTGGCGTTCGGGCTGAAGATCCGCAAGCGCCCCAAGGGCGAAATCGCCAAGCGGGTAGACGAACTGCTCGGCATCGTCGGCCTCGACGGCTTCCAGCATCGCTACCCCGCACAGCTGTCGGGCGGTCAGCGTCAGCGCATGGCGCTGGCGCGCGCCCTGGCCGTCGACCCGCAGGTGCTGCTGCTCGACGAGCCGTTCGGCGCACTGGACGCCAAGGTTCGCGCGGACCTGCGCACCTGGTTGCGCCGGCTGCACGAAGAGGTCCACGTGACCACCGTGCTCGTCACTCACGATCAGGAGGAGGCGCTCGACGTCGCCGACCGGATCGCGGTGATGAACAAGGGCCGCATCGAGCAGGTCGGCACTCCGGAGGACGTGTACGACCGTCCCGCCAACGAATTCGTGATGTCGTTCCTCGGTGCGGTGGCCCGGCTCAACGGACACCTGGTGCGTCCGCACGATATTCGGGTGGGCCGCGACGCGAGCATGGCGCTGGCCGCGCACGAGGGCACCGCGCAATCGGCGGGCGTCACCCGCGCGACCGTGGAACGTGTCGTGCATCTGGGCTTCGAGGTGCGTGTCGAGCTGCGCAACGCCGCCACCGGCGATCTGTTCGCGGCTCAGGTGACCCGCGGCGATGCCGAGGCGCTGCACCTGAACGAGGGGGAGACAGTCTTCGCCCGCGCCACCCGTATTCCGGAGTTGCCTGCCGGATAAGGCACTTCAGACGCACGTGCCGGACTACCTGCACCGGCCGTTCGGGCGGGCCACCACCCAGTGTTCGGTGTTCCCGACGCTCTGTGCCCGAGTGGCGGGAGCGCGCGGCGGACAGGGACCTGGAAATCGTCACGCACCAGGCGGGTGTGCTCCCGGTGGAGATCCGGAAGTGCCTGTGCGGTGGAAGGATTCAGCCAGAAGGTAACTGGGCCGGTGCTGTCTTGTTGCCGAACGGGATAGCGCGGTGCCCGTGCTGCGGGGAGGAACGTGTATTTGTTGGCAACTGGACGGTCTGCTCCGTGGCTGGCTAACTCGGACAGGGCATCCTCGAATTTCGCCGCGCCGTAAGGAAATCCGGCTGCCTGCGCAAATTTTGGCCCAGCGCGGCAGGTGGGCGGCGCTCGGCGCCTTCGTTATGCAACGCGTGTCAGTGCAGGCGGGATGCGGACAATCCTATGTCCGGTGGTTGGCAGGCGGGTCGCCGAGTGGTTGCGTGAGGGGGTTCGAAGCAAATCGGCTCGGCGATCAGGTGGATTGCGATGGCGGTTGGTCTCGGTTTGAGTATCGGCACGGTGAACACGGTTTCCGCTCTGGCGGAGGAGGGTTCGGCCAAGGCTCCGCCGGGGCGACGCTCCGCCGCCGAGCGTTCGCCCGCCATCACCCGCCGCACCACACTCACTTTCGACAGCACCGGAATGGCGCGGGTCGGCATGATTCCGCGGCACGGTCGCGCCATCACCGAATTCGCCGACCTCACCCAGCGCACCACCTTGCGGGCCCGAGTCGGGCACCGCGCCCTGTCGTCGGCCGACCTGGTCGCGGTGGTCGCCGAATGTCTGATCACCGAGGCGCGGCGCGATCGCCGGGCGGTCGAGGCCGGGATCGCGCTGACCCATCCGGCGGGCTACACCGACGATCACGTGGCCCAGCTGCGTGCGGCACTGGATGCCGTCGCTCTCGGGCATGTGGCGCTGGTCGCCGAGCCGGTCGCCGCCGCGACCTGGCTGGAAGCCACACGCGGCCCGATCATGCCGGGGCTGGCGCTGGTCTACGACCTAGGGGGGTCCACCCTCGACGTCACCTTGGTCCGGGTCGGCGCGGGCTGTCCGCGCAATCCGATTGTCGGCGTCCCGCTGCGCTCGCCGAAATTCGGCGGCCGCGCCTTCGGTGCGCTGGTTGCCGAGCGTGCCGGGACCGGTGTCGCCGCCGCCTCGCTGTCGGGAGCGGTCACCGGCACGACCGCCGACGCGTTGCGTACCGAGCATGTGCGCCGCTCTTTGGAACTGGTGTATCGCTGCCTCGGCATGGCCGACGTGACGATGGCCGATGTGGACTGCGTGCTGGTTGTCGGTGGCGCGGCTCGGCCGATCGAGGTTTCTCAGGTGCTGGCGGGCGAGCTGGCACGCCCGGTGATCACGGCCCCGGATCCGGAGCGCACGATCGCCGACGGCGCCGCGATCATGGCGCGCAGGTCGGCGGCCGCTGTCGAGGAGGCAGCGGGCGTTCCGCACAGGCGTAAACATCGCGGGTCGCACCGCAGCGCGGCGACGAGGGCCTTGTTGTTGTCACGACGGACGCGGCGCAGGCTGACGAAGGTCGCCATCGCGGCGGGGATGTCGGCGGCCTGTGGCGCGTTCGCCCTCGCCTTGCCCGCGGATTCGGTGGTCGTGGGATTGTCGCAGCTCGCGGTGCGATAGCGCGGGGGAGAGCGGTGCGGTGGCGAGTATCCGGCTCGCCGCCGGGAAGGCCGCGTGGGCGCTGGGTTGACTGCTGTCTCCGTTGATGTAACTATGGGAAACAGATAACTGATCCCATGAGGAGAGGCAGTGACGACGATGTCTGCAGCCGTGACGCCCGCGGTCGATCCCGATCTGGAGAAGGCGCAGGAGTACGCAGCGAAATTGCTGCTGCTCTCCGAGGGTTCGGTCAACAAGCACTTCGACCCGTTCGAGGACATCGATTGGGACAACCCCGACTACGCGGCCGACGCCGGCGAACAGCGGTGGATCCTGCCGATGTCCGGCGACACCCTCGGCCGCCATCCCTGGTACCTCGCGCTCTCCGACGAGGAGAAGATCAAGATCGGCAAGTACCGCCAGGCCAACGTGGCCAAGGTCGGTCTGCAGTTCGAGTCGATCCTCATCAGCGGTATGGCGACGCACAACTTCGGCCTGCCCAACGGCTCGCCCGAATTCCGCTACTGCTCCCACGAAATGATCGAGGAGCACAACCACACCCTGATGTTCCAGGAGATGGTGAACCGGATCGGTGTCGATGTTCCCGGCATGGGCCCGCTGGTGAGCAAGTTCAAGTACCTCGGCGCTCCGGTGGCCGGGCTGTTCCCGAACCTGTTCTTCATGGCGGTGCTGGCCGGCGAAGAGCCGATCGACCACATCCAGAAGGCCATCCTGCGCTCCGGCGAAGAGGTCCATCCGATCATGCTCGGCGTGATGGCCATTCACGTCGCCGAGGAGGCGCGCCACATCTCCTTCGCGCACGAGTTTCTCAAGAAGCATGTGCCAGAGGCGAACCCGGCCGGCAAGCTGGTGCTGTCGGTCGCGATGCCGATCGTCATGTGGATCCTCGGTCGCTCGATCGCGACGCCGCCGAAGGCGTTCTTCGAGGAGTTCGACATCCCGCGGTCGGTCCGCAAGGAACTGTTCTACGGCTCCAAGGAAGCCAAGCAGGTCTTCCGCGACTACTTCGCCGATGTGCGCACCCTGGCCAACGACATCGGCCTGATGAACCCGATCTCCAAGGCGGTCTGGAAGCTGCTCCGGATCGACGGCCACACCACCCGCTACCGTTCGGAGCCGTTGCGCGCGGTCAAGGCTGCCTGACGTGCCCTACGTTGTCACGCAATCCTGTTGCAGCGACGCGTCCTGCGTCTACGCCTGCCCGGTCAACTGCATCCATCCCACGCCCGACGAACCGGACTTCCTGACGGCGGACATGCTGTACGTGGACCCGCAGGCGTGCGTGGACTGCGGTGCCTGCGCCAGCGCCTGCCCTGTCGATGCCATCACCTCGTCGAAGAAGCTGACCGATGAGCAGAAGCCGTTCATCGAGATCAACGCCGACTTCTACCGGCAGACCCGCCCGCGTCCGCTGCTCGCGAAGCCGGTGCCCGCCGCCGAGTTCCATACCGAACGGCAGCCGCTGCGGGTGGCGATCGTCGGGTCGGGGCCGTCGGCGATGTATGCGGCCGACGAGCTGCTGACCCAGCCCGACGTGTCGGTGACCGTCTTCGATCGCCTGCCGGTGCCCTATGGACTGGCCCGTCACGGCGTCGCACCAGACCATGGCAAGACCAGGCAGGTCAGCGAGCTGTTCGACATCATCTCGGCGCAGCCCGGGTTCGGGTCGTACCTGAATGTCGAAGTGGGCAAGCATGTCTCGCACGAGGAGCTGCTCGGGCACTTCCATGCGGTGATCTACGCGGTCGGCGCGTCCTCGGATCGCAAGCTCGGTATCCCCGGTGAGGGGTTGGCGGGCAATGTCTCCGCCACCGACTTCGTCGCCTGGTACAACGGGCATCCCGATCATGCAGGCGACACCTTCGACTTGTCGCAGCGGCGGGTCGTCATCGTCGGCAACGGCAATGTGGCGCTCGATGTCGCGCGCATCCTGGCCGGCGACCCGGAGTCGTTGGCGGGCACCGATATCGCGCCGTACGCGTTGCGGGCGTTGCGGCACAGCAAGATCGAGGAGGTTGTCATCCTCGGCCGCCGTGGTCCTGCCGAATCCGCCTTCACCGTCCCGGAATTCGTCGGTCTGCTCGGCGCCGATGTCGATATCGCCGTCGAGGGCGAGGTGCCCGAACCGGCCGAGGGGATGGCGTACCAGGTAGAGCAGAAGCTGCGACTGCTGCGCAGCGTGGCCGACCGCCCGTTCGGCGCTCGCAAACGGATCATCTTCCGTTACCTGGCCGCGCCGACCGAAATTCTCGGCATCGACGAGGTCTCCGGTGTCGAGGTCGGCCGCAACGAACTTGTCACCGATCCGGACGGCCGGGTACGTGCGGTCGCGACGGGGCAGACCGAGCGGATCGAGGCCGGACTTGTGCTCACGTCGGTGGGCTATCGCGGTGTTGCGTTGCCCGGCTTGCCATTCGACGACCGGGACGCGGTGATCCCGAACCGGAACGGACGTGTCCTGCGGGAGGTGGGCGGATCGGTGTTTCCCGGCGCCTATGTCACCGGCTGGATCAAGCGCGTCCCCACCGGCTTCATCGGCACCAACAAGTCGTGCGCGCAGGAGACGGTGCAGCAGGTGGCCGACGATTTCAATGCCGGTCTGCTGCGCGAACCTCGCGGCAGTGCCAAGGAATTCGATCGCCTGGTGCGTAACCGCCGGCCTGCGGTGCACGCGACAGGGGCGGCGCAGCGCCCCGGCTCGATCCGCCGACTGCTTGCTCGCGCTTGATCGCAGGCCGAGGCGCCCCTCGCAACCCTCGGATCGGTTGGGACGGAGGCTGCGGGAGCGACCCGATACGCACGGTCGAAGACCGCCATGGCACTTCCGGATCGCTTGCGGGCCGAGGCGCTCACGGGCCGAATGTGGGACGGTTGTACGGACTCCGTCCGGCGGCGGCGATCAGACGGTAGGGTCGCCAGAGCGGTAGTCGGCACCTCGGCCGGCGGTCACGCGATGAGGGCGTGTTCGAGCCGAGGTGCCGCGCCTGTCTATACGGACGCGATACTTACCGAGCTGTGAACCCGCCGTCGATCGCGAGTGCCGCGCCGGTGATGAAGCTTGCTTCAGCACTGAGCAGGTACGCGCAGAACGAGGCGATCTCCTCGGGCTCGCTGATCCGGCCGAGGGGATGCAGTGCGGCAATGGCCGCTTCGCCCTCCGGTGTCGCGCCCATCGAGTTGCGGAAGGCGGGCGTGTCGACCGCGCCGGAGACGATCGCGTTCACCCGCACACCCTGTTCGGCCGTCTCCAACGCCACCGCGCGGGTCAGCCCGACCACGCCGTGCTTAGCCGCGACATACGGGGCGACCTGGCCCATGCCAACCACGCCGAGGTTCGAGGCGTTGTTCAGGATCGCGCCGCCGCCGGAGGCGACCAATGCCGGAACCTGGTGGCGCAGACCATAGAACACGCTGGTCAGGTTGAGCTCGATATCGGCGCGCCAGCCCGACTCCTCGATATCGGAGACCGGACCGAAGGCGTTGACCGCGCCCGCGTTGTTGAAGGCTCCGTCCAGGCGACCGTATTCGGTCAACGCGGCCTGTGTCAGCCGGGCCACGTCGGCTTCGACGGTGACATCGGTCGGCACGAACAGCGCGCGGCCGCCGGCCGCGCGGATGTCGGAGGCGACCTGCTCGCCCGCGTCTTTACCGCGAGCGCCGAGTACCACTGCCGCGCCCTCGGCGGCGACGCGCAGGGCCACAGCCCTGCCGATCCCCGAGCTAGCTCCGGTGATCAGCACGACCTTCTGCGCGAAGCGTGTAGTCATCGTCTTCAATCCCCTTCTCGTCCTTGATTTTTCATGTCGGATGTAACTGCGGACCTGGATCTTGTCTCGGTCGTGCGTCGCATCGCTGTACCCAGTCAAGCCGGAGCGGCAGTGCGGTGCTGGCGGAAAACAGCCGTTGCGTTTGACGTGTCATATTTGTGCGAATGGGGCATGTGTGCCATGAAATGCCTAGCGCTGGCAACGATTCGGTTACCGACCGGTCGGTGTGTGTTGTCCGGGTTTTATCGATGGCCGCCGAGTCGCGGCAGTGCAGCGTCCACAATGGATATCCAGGTCGCTGTGTAGTAGCGGAATCGGCATTACCGCAATCGAATTGCCATCGCCGAGGTGTCTTGATCCACCTCGCGCAACCCATCTACCTGGGTAAATAACGGATAGCCAACGGCGATCGAACTTTCCATATCAATTCGGCATCCGTACTGGCCGGTAAGCAGTTAACCTGTGGGGGCTATTTGGAAGACGACCGCGGCCACATGGATTTCCTGTGTGATGGACGTGGTCACGGTGCGTTGACGGGATGGCGAATGACTACAGGCGTGGGCTTCAGCATCGGTTCAGTGAACTCCGTATCGGCTTCGGTGAGCGAGGAACGCTCCCGGCCATCGGTGCGCACTCGACGTTCGGCGGTGACGTTCGACAGCGCGGGCGGCATCCGAATCGGTGCGATACCCCAATTCAGTATGGCGGTCAGTGATTTCGCCGATCTGGCGCGCGATCCGGAGCCGGTGATCGTCGGCGGGCGGATCTGGTCGCCCGCCAATCTGGTTGCGGCCGTGGTGAACGGCCTGATCGAGGCGGTCGAGCCGATCGCGGGCGCCGTAGCGACCTATCCGGCAGCGTATTCCGACAAACAGGTCGCCCTGCTGCGCCAGGCCATGGATCTCGCCGGAGCGCGAGACGTGCTGCTGATGCCCGAACCGGTGGCGGCAGCGGAGTGGCTCGAGCAGGAGCAAGGTCCGCTGGAACCCGGCTTTGTGCTGGTGTACGACCTCGGCGGCACCTGTCTGGATGTCACCGTCGTCCGGGTCGGGCCCGACTGGGAAGACCACCCGATGGTCGGGAAGCCACAGCGCTCCTACGACTTCGGCGGCCGGCCGCTCGGGTCGATGATCGCGCGATACGCCCACGGCGTCGCACCCGGCCGCGCCGCACCGTTGTCGATGACGTCGATCGTCGACGTCGACGGGTTGCGCACCGAACACATCCGCGATTCCTTCGATGTGGTGCGGGCGTGTGTGCAGTCGACCGGCCTCACCCTCTCCGATATCGGACGCGTTCTGCTCATCGGCGGGGCAGGCCGGCCGGCGGAGGTCGCGCGGACACTCGCCGAACTCGGTCGCCCCGTGGTGATGTCGGCCGATCCCGGTCAGACCGTCGCCGCCGGCGCCGCCTACTACGCCGCGCGCACCTTCGTTCCCGCCCTCACCGGTAAGCATTTCCTCCCGCATCCCACGGTATTCTCCAGCGCCGCAGTCGCTTCCGCGATCGCGGTTTCGGCTGTCACCGTGTTCGGCGGACCCGTCGACACCGGACTATCCCCGGTGCTCGACCGCTTACCCGGCGTCGATATTCCCGCGGACACGCTGCTGTACGAACCAAGCGGCGACGGAGCGCTCGACAAGCTCTGGCGAACCGGGGGCGCGGGATCGCGGCCGGTCACCTATACCCCCTCCGGTCTGGCGATCGCACCCGTCGCCCGGTCGACCCGATTCGGTCCGACACTGGCCGAATCCGGCCCCCGTTCCCACCCTATGCAGCGATCCTGTTGCGAAACACTGCAATCCGGACTCGACACCTACGCCAACCCGGCCCAATTCATCAATCCACTGCCCTTCATTCCCGCACCCCTCAACCTGCCCCCGGGTGTCCCCGTCATTCCCAGGATCAGTTTTCCACCCGACTTCCCCGGCACGACTCCGGCTCCGACCCCGTCTAATCCGGCTCCGACCCCGTCTAATCCGGCTCCGACCCCGTCTAATCCGGCTCCGACCCCGTCTAATCCGGCTCCGACCCCGTCTAATCCGGCTCCGAG
>NZ_JBHVDF010000006.1:42133-221654 GCF_042802915.1 Nocardia sp. NPDC057440 | reverse complement strand
CCCCGTCCAACCCGGCTCCCACCCCGTCCAACCCGTACCCCGGCACTCCAGCGACTCCCGGCACGGGAACTTCGTCCGGTGGTGAGACCGGTAGCCCGACGTCCGGTGGTCAGACCGGTACCCCCGCATCCGGCGGTGAGACCGACACTCCAGCCTCCGGGGGCACCTCCGGTTCCACATCAGGTGAAACGACACCCGGTGGTGCGACTTCCGGCGGCGGGGCCTCCGACACCGCCTCGGGTGGCGCATCGTCCGGCGGCGACAGCTCGGGAGGTGCTTCGTCCGGTGGCGCGTCCTCCGGTGGTGCGGACAGTTCGTCGTCAGGTGTATCCGGTGGGACATCTTCGGGTGGTACGAGCTCTGGTGGAGTGTCGTCCGGTGGTGCCCCGTCTGGCGGAACATCTTCTGGCGGAGCCACGTCGGGTGGTGCGTCCTCGAGTGGTGCGTCGACCGGAGGCGCTTCCACCGGCGGTTCCGCTTCGGGTGGAGCCTTTTCGCCAGGTGCGTCCTCAGGTGGCGCGTCTTCCGGTGGGATCTCTCCTGGAGGAGCTTTGTCAGGTGGCGCGAGTTCAGGTGGAGCTTCATCGGGTGGTGCGTTCTCGGGCCACTCCGGTGGCTCGGGCGGCGCAGGTGGTTTCGGTGGTGGAGGTGGTTTTGGTGGTGGAGGTGGTTTCGGAGGCGGAGGTGGTTTCGGTGGTGGTGTGCGCGGCCGCTGACTCGAGTCGGGTGGCCTATCCGCTTGTGAGTGAGTGGCTGACGGTGGTCGCGTCGGCTCGGTAGGTCCGAATGAGTCAGTGCGCGTGGAAGTCCGGTGACAATTGATCGGATGACGCTCGGCGGCGCGCCGATGCACAATGGGTTGGTGGTTGTAGTCGGGGGACCCCAGCTCATTGCGCTGGATGTGGACGGGACGCTGCTGCAGACGGGATCGCCGGTCACCGAGCGGGTGGCCGATGCGGTGCGGGCAGCGGTCGCGGCGGGTGCGCATCTGGTGGTGACGACCGGGCGGACGTTGCTGACAACGCGTCCAGTGCTGGAGCAGATCGGCCTGGTAGAAGGGCATGCGCTGTGTTCCAACGGCGCGGTCCACATAGATGTGGCGAGGGGCGAGCCGGTAACCGTCCAGGCGTTCGATCCCGCGCCCGCCGTCACCGCTTTGCGTGCGCTGTTCCCGGACATGATCTTCGCGGTGGAGGAGGTCGGCATCGGCACCTGGGCGACCGGCATGAGCCCTGGTGAGTTCTCCATCGGTGAATACCTGCTCGTCGACGATGGCGAATTGAGCAGGGAACCGACGCCGCGACTGAACGGCTGGTGGCCCGACGGCACGCTGGCCGAGATGCTGAGATTGCTGAGTTCGCTACGGGTGCCCGGCGCGAGCTGGGTGCACGGCGAATTCGGTCCGTGGCTCACGGTTTCCCGCCGGGGTGTCTCGAAAGGCTGGGCCCTGGAACGCCTGCGCACCACACTCGGCATCCCCCGCGAGGCCACCCTCGCCATCGGCGACGGCTACAACGACCGCGAAATGCTGCGCTGGGCGGGACATTCCGTGGCGATGGCCAACGCGCCCGACGAGATTCGCGCGCTCGCCGACGACATCGCCGACGACGTCATGGACGACGGTGTCGCAAAGGTTCTCGAACGCTGGTTCCGCGCCTGACCTACCGGCCGCCTCGCCACCGAAGCGCGGGACCTCGTCGTCCAAGCCGAAACCGTCTGGATCGGCCGATTCGCTCCGGTCACTCGCGCCGGACGCTGTCTGTCGGATGGTTCGCAACTCCGTATCGCATGACCCGTCTCGAAGATTCCGCCACGGAACTGATCTCGGCGCCGCCCGGCCCGATACGAGACGGGTGGACACTGCCGACCGAAGTGCAGGCAGTGTCCACGCGCAGGGGCCTGCTACGCGGGGCCGGTCTCGGCCAGCACCTCCATGTAGTGCGGGTTGCTCATCACGCCGAGCACGTTGCCGAACGGGTCGACCACGGAGGCGACGGCGAAGCCCTGGGTGAGTGCCCGCACCGGCTGGTACTCCTTCGCACCCAGCTCCATCAGCCGGTCCAGTGCGGCCCGCAGGTCGTCGACGGCCCAGTACAAGACCTGACCACCCGGCTCGGTGGGTGCGCCCTCCGGGGCGAACTGCCGGTTGAGGATGCCGAGTTCGTGCTGGTAGTCACCGATGCGGAACTCGTAGTACGCGCCGGGCACGTGGAAGTAGGGCGCGACGCCGAGCAGTTCGGTGTACCAGTCCTTCGCGCCCTCGAAGTCCTCGGCCCAGTACGTCACGGTCGCCATTCCACGCAGCATTTCGGTCTCCTTCGTCGGTGTTCGTCTACTTGTGAAAACCATGATCCAACCCAAAGTGCTCACGGAATGAGCACTTTTGCGGGCAGAATGAGAAACATGCGAGCGGACAGATTGGTGGCGACCCTGCTGTTGATGCAGGCGCGTGGACGGGTGACCGCGGCGGAGATCGCCGAGGAACTCGAGGTCTCGGTCGCCACCGCGCGCCGCGACCTCGAGGCGCTGTCGGCGGCGGGGGTTCCGGTATACCCGCAGATGGGGCGCGGCGGCGGTTGGTCCTTGATCGGCGGCGCGCGCACCGATCTCAGCGGGCTGAACGAATCGGAGGCGCGCGCACTGTTCCTGCTGGCAGGCCCGTCGGCGAACGCGGTACCCGAACTGAAGTCCGCGCTACGGAAACTGGTCCGCGCCCTGCCACAGACCTTCCGCAACGATGCGCAGGCCGCGGCCGACGCCGTGGTCATCGATCCCGCGCGCTGGGGCGCCCACGATCCGGCGCGCCCGGAAATGGTCACCCGGTTGCAGCGGGCCGTCGTCGAACGCCGCAAGGTACGCCTGGACTACGACCGCAAGGGTGAGAAAACGCAGCGACTGGTTGATCCGTGGGGTCTGGTCGACAAAGACGGCACCTGGTACCTCATCGCAGGCACCGATCGCGGTAAGCGCACCTTCCGCGTCGACCGCATCCTCGATGCGCTCGTCACCGACGAAACAGCCCAGCGCCCCTCCGATTTCGATCTGTTCGAGGCATGGGGCGAGGTGGTCGGCGAGATGGAGCAGCGCAGGGCGGCCACCTCCGCGACCGCCTTGATCGCGGAGCACCTGCTGCCCGTCCTGCGCAATCAGCAGGGCAGGCACTGTGTGGTGGACGGACCGGTCGAGGACGGTCGCATCCAAGTCCGTGTCACCGCGCCGACACCGCGCATGATCGCCCAGCAGTTGGCGGGCTGGGGGGCCGAAATAGAAGTGCTCGGTCCGCGGTCGGTGCGCGACCAGCTTGCGGTACTCGGCACCGAACTCGTCGACAGATATCGGGCCTGAATCGGCGATTCGCAAATTGAGCCCTGCACATCGAATCATCAAGTCTTCGTCTTCGAGTCATTGGCAATGAAATTGATGTGGCCCAGGGATTCTCGACCGGCGCGGTCGTGCCACTTGATTCGACGGGTGTTGCTGCGCTCGAGGGCGAGTGTTCCCAATGGTGAAAAGGGTTGCGGCAGAACAGTTTGAAATCTGAACGGTCGTCCGTTACGTTGAGCTGTTCGGATCATCCTGAGCCGAACAGTAATTCGGAGACGTTCGATTCGATATCGGGGTCGGGGAGAAATGAGAAAGACATGGTCCGTCGGACCTTTGTGAACAAGCTGGTTGCCGCCGCGATGCCGTTGGCGGTTGCCGTCGCCGTCGCCGGTGTGGCTTCGGCCGATCCTGGGCAGCTCGCTCCGGCGCCCGCACCGGTTGTGCAGCTGGTCGCCGAGCCGGTCGTTGCGCCGGTGGCCGCCGGGATCCCGCTGGAGGAGATCGCGACCAATCCGGAAGCGGCAAACCACGATCCGCTGGCCAACGGTGCGGCAGGCGGTGCTCTCGCGGGCGCCGCAGGCTCCGGCGTCCTCGCGGGTGTCGTGTGCCTGCCCGCCTTGATCGTCGGCGCGATCCCGTGTGCGATCAGCGGTGCGCTGAACGGTGCGCTGTGGGGCACCGTGATCGGTCTGCTGGTCGGTGCGCTCGCTCCGGAGATGGTGCCGCAGGTGCTGCCCTGATTCTGGGGTCGAATCCGCGAACACCGGGCCGTGCCTGGACAGAAATGTCTTGGCGCGGCCCGGTGTCGTCGCGGGGCGCATTCTTCGAATAAGGATGGCCGTGCGGGTAATTAGTGTGTGTGCTCTTCGGCGCGCGTGGACAAGCGACTGTGGAGTGCGCGCACCATCTCGCCTGCCACCACGGCATGTCCGCTCATCGTGAAGTGGATGAGGTCGGCGCTCATAACATCGGAGCGCAACCGCAGTGGGTGATTCCAGAATTCCACCAGGATCGCGTCGTAGCGCGCGGCCAATTCGCGCACAACATCATTGAGCGCTGCCATCCGATCCCGCATCGGACGCATCGGCAGCATGCGTTCCACCTCCCACACATCGGCCAGCGTGAATGTGCACACCTGCGCGCCGCTGCGGGCCAGCGCGCCGAAGAGCGCATCGAGATTCGTGCGCAACTCGTCGACACTGCCGCCGGGCAGGAACAAATCGTTGCCGCCGCAACTGAGGTGCACCAGGTCGGGCTCGAAGTCGAGAACCGGCTGCAGCTGTTCGGCAAGCACCTGCGCGGTGGTGGCGCCGATCCGGCCGGTATTCAGATACGCCAGACCGGGATTCACCGATGAAAGCGTTCCCGCGACACGGTCGGCCCAGGCCGTGCTCTCATAGCCGGGGCTCGGATCGCCGATGCCCTGGGCGATGGAGTCACCGAGCACCGCGTAACGCTGCCACGGTGCGCCCGCCAGTAGGCGACGCGCTTCGTCGGCGGGCAGCAGCATCGGGTCGTCGGCTTCGGTGTGAACAGTGTTGTCGGTCACGGTGACTCCCAATTCTCGAGCTGAGTGTTCGGCGATGTCGTCGGGCCGAATGCTGTGGTGCGGCATGCTTGTTCCTACTGTGTGGCGGGTGCGGGCGTGCGACTCGGGATTGCGATGAGCAGCGCGGCCGCAACGCCGATGGCCGCCGAGACGGCGAACACGGTGTGGAATCCGCCGAGCGGATCGCCCGGATGCGCCGCGAACACTGCGGCCAGCACCGCGATGCCCAGCGCGCCGCCGACCTGACGCGCGGTCAGGTTCATCCCGATACCCGCGGCAAACTGCTGCGGCGGAAGAGAACTCGCCGCAGCAGTGCCCAGCACCGTGACGACGATCCCGACGCCGCCACCGCCGAGCAGTCCGGCGGGGATCCACGCCGACCACAGCGCAGGCGTCGAACCGAACGCGTCGGTGCTCATCCACGCTGTGGTTGCGGTGTACATCAGCGCGCCGAGGACGCCGACCCAGCGCCGCGTGACAGGGGAGGTGATCCGACCGGCAATGGTGGCGGTCACCATCGAGGACACCGCGCCGACGGTCAACGCGCCGGCCGATTCCAGCACCGAGTACTGCCACATCGCGTCCAGGAAAAGCGGTCCCGCCAAAAGCCAGGCGAACATGCTCCCGCCGAACACGAAGGTCGAAGCTGTAGCCAGCGCGTACGGCCTGCTGCGCCACAACCCGACGGTGATGGCGGGATTGTGGTGGCGGGTCGAGCGCAACAGTGCGGCGAGGATCAGCAGGGCTCCGCCGATCAGCGCGATCAGCGTGACCGGCGCGTTCCAGCCCCACTCTTGTCCCTCGGTGACTCCGACGACAAGGCCGCCGAGTCCGAGCGCAATGGCGATCGTGCCGAGTGGGTCGGGCATAGCGCTGCCCGGCTGCCGGGTGTCGGGCACCGGAATGCGCAGACCGGGCACGATGAGCGCGATCGCGATCGGGATGTTGATCATGAATACCGAGCGCCAGCCGAACGTCTCGACCAACGCACCGCCGATCGCGGGACCGACGACCGCGGCGAATCCGCCTGCGGCAGACCATGCTCCGATCGCCGCGCCGATCTTCTCGCGGGGAGTGACGCTGAGTACGAGCCCGAGCGCGGACGGCACCATGAGTGCCGCTGTCGCGCCCTGCAATAGGCGACCGGCGATCAACCACGGCGCGCTCGGTGCGAGGCCGCACAGTAGTGAGGTCAGCGCGAAGCCGGCCATGGCGATCACGAACAGCTTGCGCCTGCCTAGGGTGTCCGCGAACCGGCCCGCCGGGGTGAGCAGCGCGGCGAACGCGACGGCATAGCCGCTGACGATCCAGGTCAACGTGGTGGCCGGGGTGCTGGGGAAGTCACGAGCGATCGATGGGAAGGCGATGTTGACGACGGAAAGGTCGAGGAAGGCGATGAACGCCGCGCCGGAGGCGATCAGGAGGGTGCGTGCTGCGGTGTTCGTGGTCGGCGGATTGTCGATCCGCGCGGTCACTTCGGTCATGGAGGAGATCCTTTAGCGAGGAGGACGAACAAAGCGTACGATCGTTCGTGCAATTAACGTACGACCGTACGTTCGTATTTGCAACCCCTAGGTGGAACAATGACCGTCATGGCTGAGTCGACAACCCCACCCGAGCTGCAGCCCGGCACCGACCAACGCCTGGCCAAAGGCGCTCGGGCCAGGGCGTCTATCGCCAGGCATGCCGCGGAAGTGGCCTCCGTCGAAGGGTTGACCGGGGTCAGCATCGGCAGGCTCGCCGCCGATCTCGGCCTGAGCAAGAGCGGCATCGCGACCTTGTTCGGCACCAAGGAGGCGCTACAGGTAGCCGCGGTGAAGTCGGCCCGCGAAGCATTCATCGAGCGGGTCATCGCGCCGAGCATGTCCCAGCCGCGAGGCTACGGCCGCCTCCGGGTCCTGATCCAGCTGTGGTTCGAGCACATCACCGACCCGACCTTTCCCGGCGGATGTTTCCGCGTCGCCACCATCGCCGAATTCGACAGCAAGCCCGGCCCGGTCCGTGACGCCATCGCCGAGGACCGCAGGGACTGGCTCGCGTTCCTGGCCAAGGAGATTCGCTTGGCCCAGGAGCAAGGTCATCTCGGCGAGCGCAACGCGGACGTCATCGCCTTCGAAATCGAGGCCGTGCTCAGTGCCGCCAACACCGCCCAGCAGATGGGCGAGGACTGGGGTGTCGCCACCGCTCGCGCCATAGTCGACAACCTCATGGGTGAGCCCGCGCCCTGATCGGCCGACTTCGACCGGCGAAAACCGAAGCGGGCGCCCGATGATGGGCGCCCGCTCGCGGGTATCTCGGTAAAGGTGAGCCGTGTGGATCTCGCGTCGAGCTCACGCTCGCAGTGGTTCAGTGTCCATGGGTCGCGGTGGTGGTCAGGGTGAAGGCGGCGGTGCGGACGGTGTCGCCGTGCTTGAAATCGAGGAAGAGGCGGTAGGTGCCGGGGCCGGGAACCACTGTGTGGAAGGTGATTTCGGGGCCGGGCGCGGTGACTCCGTCGCCGGGTTCGCCATTCGGGTGGACGTGGACGTAGGCGAGATCGCCCGCGCGCAGCACCACCAGGTGTCCGAATGCCGCGAGGTAGGGCTGCAGGTCGGTGACCGGCACGCCGTCCTTGTGGACGGTGAGCGTGATCAGCCGGCCCGCACCGGGAACCAGCTCTCCATCCAGTGCGACCTCGTATCCGTCCACCACGTAGGTGCGAGCCGGCTCCGGTGTGGGCTGCGGCGCGTAGTCACCCGCGACCGCGAGATCCGCTCCCAGTGTGATCGTCCGCCCGAGTGCGCGCGGCGCGATATCGGTGAACACCCGATATGCCCCCGCCGCAGGCAGATTCAGCCGCACCGACCAGGTGCCGTCCGCCGCACGCTCGGGATGCACATGCCAGAACCCGGTCAGCTCCCGCTGCGCAACGATCAGATGCAGCTCTTTGTCATGGATTGATGCGTACTCGGTGACCGCCAGCCCGTCGGGCCCGGCAATCCGGAACCGGAAGTCGATCTCACCCGCCCGCACAATCGTGTGCGCCAACTCCAGCGTGTACCCATCCTGAGTGATCTGCAGCCCACCGGGTCCCGCCGCCGCATGAGCGCTGTGGTCCCCGTGGCCTGCGTGGTCGCCATGACCTGCGTGGTCGCCATGACCTGCGTGGTCGCCGTCGGCTGCGTGGTCCGCGTGAATTTCGTTCTGGGTGATCTGCTGCCCGCTGATCCCCGCCGCGCCGTGCGCTGCATGAGCGCTGTGAGCGTCGTGATCCGCGAGAGTGTCGTGACCCGCGTGGATGTCATGACCCGCGTGGATGTCATGACCCGCGTGAGCGCCGGAGGTCGCGTGCGTCGAATGGTCGGCAGTGGCCTCGTGGTCGATGGGGGTGTTGTGCTGCGCGGTGTTCGCCTGAGTGCTCATTGCTCGGCCTCTCTGATCTTGTCCTTCGTTCCGACAGAACCGAAAGTATACCCCCTAGGGGTATCAAGCAAGGCTGGCTCATGTGAGGTGGCTCACGCGGGGTCTGCCTCGTCGGCCGCGCAGGTCGCACTATCGATCAGTGGTCGGCGCAACGGAGTACATCACTGGTGCGCGGAGTCCCTACTTGCCTGCGAGAGCAAGTGCCTGCCGTTGAGGTCGGCGTCGGCGAGCCTGATTCAGGCCGAGAGGGTCAGTGTGGACGCGAAGGCGGCGTCGTAGCGGTTCCACACGATGTCGGCGAGGGCGGGGTGCGCACCGATGACGTCGGCGTGGACGAGTTCCGGTGCGCTGTCCGCCAGTCGGTCGGTGAGCAGGCCTGGGGCCAGGAACCAGGGAACTACCAGGACATGGTCCGCCCCGCGTGACCGCAGACGCGAAACCGCCTCGGTGACACCGGGTTCGGTCGTGGCGAAGCAGATCTCGGTGCGCCACCCCGTCACAGCGGCCAGCCGCTGCGCAACCAGCGCCGTACGTCCATTGGCGGCCCCCGACGACGACCCCACCGCCGCCACCGCAATTCCGACCCGCTCGAGTGGCTCCGTGCGGGTGCCCAGTGGCAGACGATCGTGGGCGTCTCTCGCGATACGTCGCAGCCACGTGCCACTCACCGAGTGACCATCGGGGAGGTGCGCGGCGCTGGCGGGATGGGACGCGAGGGCCTCCAGTGCTCGGTCGCGGAGGGCGGCGACGAGGCGGGGGTCGGGGCCGAGGACGTCGGCCTGGGTGAGGCGCAGGCGTGGGTGGCGGCTGCGGGCGCTGTCCAGTAGGCCGGGTAGGTCGATTCGGGCGTGGAAGGCGTTGCCGAGCAACAGAGGTGCGACCACGGCGTGGGTGTGGCCGTCTGCCGCGACGGCATCGACGACCTGCTCGACCGAAGGTGTGCTCAGATCGAGAAACGCCAGCCGTACGTCGACATCCGGGCGCGCGGCGGCGATCAGCGCGACGACATCGGACATGGTCGCGGCCGAGCGCGGGTCGCGGCTGCCGTGGGCAACGGCGATCAGTGCCGGTCGCGGCGCCGCCGTCCACGCGGCCGTCGGGAACGCTGCCGCGGGTGCGGGAGGTTTCGCGGACCGGGTTGAGGTGGAGAGGTCGACGTCGGGCGGCGGCCGGTGGGTCTCGGCGGTCCACACTGGTGTCGACACGGCAAGGGTGGAATCGGCCGAGGACGTTGCGGCGGCCCGCGGTGGCGTTGGCCCGATCGGTTCGCAAGCGCCGAGGGCTGTGGCGGCGTCCGTCGATACGGGGAGACCGAACACGTGAGGTGTGGCAGCGGTCCGCGCCTGCGCGGGGTCGAAAAGAGCTGGCGCGGACCGCATATCAGACCCCGGTACCGACCTCGACCGCCGACAGTACGTCGCCGACCAGGCCTGCGGCCAGGGTGTTGCCGCCTGCGGGGTCGATGAGCAGGAAGCTGCCGGTGTGCCGGTTCACGCGGTAGTCATCGGCCGCGACGGGCTCGGCGACGCGCAGGGAGATGCGGCCGATGTCGTTGAGTTCCAGCGACTCCGGGTTCGGGTCCGCGATCAGGCGCTGCTCGTCGAACCGCTCCAGCAGGCCGCCGACGATGGCCTGGGTGGTGCGGGTGCCGTGCTTGAGCAGCAGCCGGGCGCCGGGGCGCAGCGGCCGGTCGCCCAACCAGCACACGGTCGCATCGAAGGCGTCGATGGGTTCGGGGGCATCGGCGACCGAGGCGATGATGTCGCCGCGGGAGATGTCCACATTGTCGGCGAGGATCAGCGTGACGCTGCGCCCGGTCTGTGCCACCGCGAGCTCGCCATCGGGAGTGTCGATCCGCTCGACCGTGGAACGGATACCCGAAGGCAGCACCACGATTTCGTCGCCGGGAGCGACGGAACCCGCCGCGATCTGACCGGCGTAGCCGCGGTAGTCGGGGTATTCGGCGGTGCGCGGCCGGATCACGTACTGCACGGGGAAACGCAGCCCGAGCGCGTGCGTACCCGAGCTGTCGGCGTCCACCGGCACCGACTCCAGATGCTCGATCAGCGAAGGTCCGTCGTAGTACGGGGTGTTGGCCGAGCGGGTGGCGATATTGTCGCCGTTCAGCGCGGACACCGGGATCTCCTGCACGTCCTCGCTGGCCCACCCGAGCGTGCTGGTGAGTTGATTGAACTCGGCGGAGATCTCGGCGAACACGGTCGCGGCGTCATCGACCAGGTCGATCTTATTCACCGCCAGCACCAGCTTGGGCACGCCGAGCAGTGCGAGCACCGCGGCGTGGCGCCGGGTCTGCTCGATGACGCCCTTGCGGGCATCCACGAGCAGGATCACCAGCTGTGCGGTGGACGCGCCCGACACGGTATTGCGGGTGTACTGCACATGCCCTGGGGTGTCCGCGAGCACGAAAGACCGCTGCGGCGTAGCGAAGTAGCGGTAGGCGACATCGATCGTGATGCCCTGCTCGCGTTCGGCCCGCAGCCCGTCTACGAGCAGCGAAAGATCCGGGGTGGCCAGACCCTTGTCCACCGACGCGCGGGTGACGGCGTCGATCTGATCGGCGAGCACGGACTTCGTGTCGTAGAGCAGGCGTCCGACCAGAGTGGACTTGCCGTCGTCGACAGAACCGGCGGTGGCCAGCCTCAATAGGTCGGACATATCAGAAATAACCCTCTCGCTTGCGGTCTTCCATCGCGGCTTCCGACACTCGGTCGTCACCGCGCGTAGCACCGCGTTCGGTCAATCGGGAGGCGGCCACCTCGGCGAGGATCGCTTCGTTGTCAGCCGCCTCGGAAAGAATCGCGCCGGTGCTGGAGCCGTCACCGACGGTGCGGTAGCGCACCGAGCGGGTCTCCAGCGCCTCGCCCTCGCGCGGGCCGCCCCACACGCCGGGCGTCATCCACATGCCGTCGCGCTGGTACACCGGGCGCTCGTGGGTGTAGTAGATGCTCGCCAGGTCGATGTCCTCGCGCGCGATGTAGCGCCAGATGTCGAGCTCGGTCCAGTTGCTCAGCGGGAACACCCGCACGTGCTCGCCGGGTGCGTGCCGCCCGTTGTACAGGTTCCACAGCTCGGGACGCTGCCGCTTGGGATCCCACTGTCCGAAGGCGTTGCGCAGCGAGAAGATGCGCTCCTTGGCGCGGGAGCGCTCCTCGTCGCGGCGGCCGCCGCCGAATACCGCGTCGAAGCGGTGCTCGGCGATGCCGTCCAGCAGTGGGACGGTCTGCAACGGGTTGCGGATGCCGTCGGGGCGCTCGGTCAGCCGTCCGTCGGCGAGATAGTCCTCGACCTTCGCGACATGCAACCGCAGACCGTACTTCTCGACGATCTTGTCGCGGAACTCCAGCACCTCCGGCAGGTTGTGCCCGGTGTCCACGTGCAGCAGCGCGAACGGCAGCGGTGCGGGCCAGAAGGCCTTCAGCGCCAGATGCAGCAGCACCGTCGAATCCTTGCCGCCGGAGAACAGGATCACCGGCCGCTCGAATTCGCCTGCCACCTCACGGAAGATATGGATCGACTCGGATTCGAGCGCCGCGAGAGTGTCGAATTCGGTGATGCCAAGGGCGCGTTCGGCGGTATTCGATGATTCGTTCACAAATTCACCCACGATGGTTTCGGTCATGACTGATGCAACCCGCATTCGGTCTTGGCGAGGCCGGCCCAGCGGCCGCTTCGCGGATCGGAACCCGGCTCCGGCTTCCGTGTGCACGGAGCGCAGCCGATGGACGGATATCCCTCTTCCACCAGGGGATTGACGAGGATGCCGTGTTGTTCGATGTAGGCCTGCATCTCGTCGTCGGACCAGGCGGCGAGCGGATTGATCTTCACCAGGCCGAACGCCTCGTCGAACGAGATGAGCGGCGCGTTGGCCCGAGTCGGTGCTTCCACCCGGCGGATGCCGGTGACCCAGGCGTTGTAGCCGCCGAGCGACTTCTTCAGCGGCACCACCTTGCGCAGCCGGCAGCACTCCGCCGGATCGCGCGCGAACAGATCCTTGCCGAGCAGTTGATCCTGTTCGGTCACCGATTGCTCGGGCCGCACATTGATCACGTTCACGCCGTACACGGCCTCGACCGCGTCCCGGGTGCCGATGGTTTCGGCGAAGTGGTATCCGGTGTCGAGGAACAACACCTCGACTCCCGAACGGACCTGCGCGGCAAGGTGAACCAGCACGCCGTCCTGCATGTTCGAGGCGACGATGTAGCCGGCGCGATCGCCCTGCGCTCCGTTCGACCCGGTGCCGAAGTTGTCCTCGGTCCACCGCAGCAGTTCCGCGGCCGAAGCGCCGTCGAGCTCCGCGGCGCCGCGCTCGGCGATCGCCCGCAGCTCGCCCTCGGACAGTTTGCCCGCCAACTGTGTTGTCATGTCAGATCTCCCGTACCGAGCCGTCGCACAGCTCTGCTCGATCGCTGCTGTTCGCCGCGCTCATCACTTCAGGTCGGCCTCGTCGGCGCGAACCGCCCACTGCGCGAACCGTTCGCCGTCCTCGCGGTGCTTGATGAAGTTGCGCACTACCCGCTCGATGTAGTCACCGAGTTCGTCGCTGGTCACCTTGTGCTGGCGCAGCTTGCGGCCGAAAGCGCTGTCGAATCCGAGGCTGCCGCCCAGGTGAACCTGGAAGCCCTCGACGTGATTCCCGCTGCCGTCATCGACGAGCTGACCCTTGAACCCGATGTCGGCGATCTGCGAGCGCGCGCACGAGTTCGGGCAGCCGTTGATGTTGATGGTCACCGGAACATCCAGCTGCGCATTGAGATCCGCGAGCCGCTCCTCGAGCTCGGGAACGAGCACCTGGGACCGCTTGCGGGTCTCGGCGAAGGAGAGCTTGCAGAACTCGATGCCGGAGCAGGCCATCAGGTTGCGCCGCCACAGCGACGGGCGGGCCTGCAGGCCGAGAGGCGCCAGCTCATCGATGAGTTCGTCGACCTTGTCGTCGGCGACGTCGAGCACGATCAGCTTCTGGTACGGCGTGAACCGGATGCGATCCGAACCGACCTTCGCCGCCGCGTCGGCGACCTTGGTCAGGATCGTGCCCGACACCCGGCCCGCGATGGGGGAGAAGCCAACGGCGTTGAGCCCGTTGCGCAGCTTCTGCACGCCGACGTGGTCGATCGGCTTGGTCGGCTGCTCCGGCGCGGGACCGTCGATCAGCTTGCGCTTCAGGTACTCGTCCTCGAGCACCTGGCGGAACTTCTCGATGCCCCAGTCCTTGATGAGGAACTTCAGCCTGGCCTTGGTGCGCAGCCTGCGGTAGCCGTAGTCGCGGTACAACGAGACAACGGCCTCCCACACGTCCGGCACCTCGTCGAGCGGCACCCACGCGCCGACCCGCTGCGCCAGCATCGGGTTGGTCGAGAGGCCGCCGCCGACCCAGAGGTCGAGACCCGGTCCGTGCTCGGGGTGGTGCACACCGATGAAGGCGATGTCGTTGATCTCGTGCACCACGTCCTGCTGGCCCGAGATCGCGGACTTGAACTTGCGCGGCAGGTTGGAGTACTCCGGCTTGCCGATGTAGCGGCGCACGATCTCGTCGATCGCGGGCGTCGGGTCGATGATCTCGTTCAGCGATTCACCGGCCAGCGGGGAACCGAGCACCACACGCGGGCAGTCGCCGCACGCCTCGGTGGTCTTCAGCCCGACCGCCTCGATCCGCTTCCAGATCTCGGGGACGTTCTCCACCTCGATCCAGTGGTACTGGACGTTCTCGCGGTCGGACAAGTCGGCGGTGTCGCGGCCGAACTCGGTGGAGATCTGGCCGAGGGTGCGCAGCTGCTCGACATTGAGTGCGCCCGCATCGCAGCGGATGCGCATCATGAAGTACTTGGCCTCGAGAATGTCGATGTTCTCGTCGCCGGTCCAGCTGCCGTCGTAGCCTTGCTCGCGCTGGGTGTAGAGACCCCACCAGCGGAACCGCCCGCGCAGGTCGCCCTTATCGATGCTGTCGAAGCCCTGCTTCGAGTAGATGTTCTCGATCCTGGCTCGGACGTTGAGCGGATTGTCGTCTTTCTTGGACTGCTCGTTCGGGTTCAGCGGCTCGCGGTAGCCGAGCGCCCACTGGCCCTCCGCCTTGCGGCGAACGGGCTTACCGGTGCGGGCGCGCGGGGCCGCACCGGCCTCGGCGCGTGGCCGGTCCGGCCGAACGCGTCGCTCGGAGGCCGGGCGGTCCGGACGGGTGTGATGCCCGGGCCGGGACTCCGGCGAAGGCTGATCGGTCGGACCGGCGTCGGTGCTCGACGTCATGGGGTCGCTCCTGCGGGGTGGGTGAACATCCGTGCTGAAGGCGCGAGGGGCTGACTCACGCCTGTGGTGTCAGCGGGCCGATGTCATCGAAATCGGAAGATCGCCGGGGAGACCCGGGAATGCGCGCCGCTGAACTACCGGGGACAACCGGGCAGACAGCAGGCGCTACAGACGCGCTTGAAGTCGACGTGGCGACGTGCCACAAGTCGTACTCCGGATCCGCGCATGCGCCTATTGTGCCATGTCAGAGTGGACGTTCCGACCGTGCGGACATATTTCCCGCAGATTCGAGGGAAATTCCCTGGACCGATGGCGGCAACTGTGATGGCTGTCATAGTTCGCGACGCGATTGCGGGCGGTGATGTGCCATGGGGGTCCGCTGTGAGCTACCGCACGGTCATTGACCTGAAGTTAACTCGAGGTAGCAGGCTCGGTGTCATGAGTACAGCAGCCGTCGGCGCAGACACCGACATCGCAGCGATCCGCCAGGTGGTCGCCACCATCCAGCATTCCCAGCAGAACGAACTCGTCGACGAATTCGTCGGCCTGTTCCGCGCAGACGCCCTCTGGACCACCGGCGGCGGCAAACGCCTGTTCGGCCGCGCCGCCATCGACGAATTCACGGCCGAGGTGTTGCCCGGCGCGATGCGTGCGGGCACCGCGACCTACGAGGTCGAACACGTGCTGTTCATCCGCCCTGACGTCGCCGCTGTCAAAGTGGTCCAGCGCTACTTCGACGAGGACGGCAGGCAGGCGGGCCAGGGCAGCCCCATGTATGTCATGTCCAAGGAAGACGGCCGCTGGCTGCTCACCGCCAACCAGAACACCGTGGTCGCCGATTCCTGACACCGTCAACGCCGGGTGCGCGGGCGCACTTGTCTCGAGACCCGACCTCATCCCGGCACCCCCAGGCGGGCCGGTCGGGCTGCCCGGAGGCGGCGGCCGAGGAAGCGGCGTTCACACTGGTGGGGTGAGTTCTGCTGCTACCGCGACCGATGCCGAGACCGCTGACCTCGTGCTGCGTGATTTCGGGGGCGGGGCGTTCGGGATCTATGTGCACGTGCCGTTCTGTGCGACGCGGTGCGGGTACTGCGACTTCAACACCTACACGGCGGGCGAGCTCGGTACCTCGGCCTCGCCGCAGTCCTGGCTGGAGGCGCTGCGCGGTGAACTGGCCACAGCGGCCGAGCGGTTTGCCGCGCTGCCGACGGCGACTCCCGAGGTGGCCAGCGTCTTCGTCGGCGGCGGGACGCCCTCGCTGCTCGGCGGCGACGGGCTCGCCGCGGTCCTCGACGCGGTGCGGGCGAACTTCACCCTCGAGTCCGATGCCGAGGTGACCACCGAGTCGAATCCGGAGTCGACCTCGCCCGAATTCTTCGAGCGGATCCGCGCGGCCGGGTTCACCAGGGTGTCGCTCGGCATGCAGTCGGCGGCACAGCATGTGCTGAAAGTGCTGGACCGCACGCACACTCCCGGCCGGGCTGTCGCCGCTGCCAGGGAAGCGCGCGCGGCCGGGTTCGACCACGTGAACCTCGACCTGATCTACGGCACCCCCGGCGAGCGCGACGGCGACCTCGACGCCAGCCTCGACGCGGTGCTCAGCGCGGGCGTCGACCACGTCTCGGCGTATTCGCTCATTGTCGAGGACGGCACCGCCCTCGCGCGGCGTGTCCGCCGCGGCGAACTGCCCGCGCCCGACGACGACGTGCTCGCCGCCCGGTACGAACGCATCGATGCGCGACTGAGTGCGGCCGGACTCACCTGGTATGAGGTATCCAATTGGGCCGCAGGCGATTCCGCGCGCTGCAGACACAACCTCGGCTACTGGGACGGCGGTGACTGGCTCGGCGCGGGTCCCGGCGCGCACAGCCACGTCGGCGGCGTCCGATGGTGGAACGTGAAGCACCCGGCGCGGTATGCCGATCGCGTCGCACTCGGCGGCCTGCCCGCCGCGGGCTGGGAGGAACTGACCGAGCAGGAGCGCCACACCGAACGCGTGATGCTGGCGGTCCGGCTGCGCAGCGGACTGCCATTGGCCGAGCTGAGCGGGGCGGAAACCGCGGCGGCCGAACGTGTTGTCGCCGACCGCCTCGCCGTCCGTTCGGGCGACCATCTGGTCCTCACCGATCGCGGTCGCCTGCTCGCCGACGGCGTGGTGCGGACGCTGCTGGACTGAGCACGCCGCCGCTGTTCGCATGCGCCGCGTCGTTTCCGGCATCGGAATCCATTGTCTCCGTGGGCATCGGGCTGTGGCCATCGTGGGTGTTGGACAGCGGTCACGGCGCGTCCTAGGGTGACCGCAGTCGAGGGCGGGGCACATCGATGGAACCGAACGGCGTCGAGTTACGTCGAATCCCATGACTGAAGGTTGAGAAATTAGGAGGCAGGCAATGTTCGGTGCCGATTCCGGCCAGATATCGACCAACCGGTGCACGTCCGGGGTGGTGTGGCGATGACATCCCCGGCGACCGCGATATCGATCGATCCGGACGAGGTACGCAGCCACGCCGAGAAGGTCAAGACGTTGCTGGAGAGCATGACCTCGGCGCTCGAAGCCGCGAGCTATATCGGCGCCGCCGATGACGGCTTCGGCTCGATACCGCGCCCGTTCGTCAAGATGGTGATCGACGACAACCAGCAGGGCGCGGTCGAGGCCATCCGCAAGCTGGCGGGTGAGGTCGCCGAGTTGCCGGACAAGCTCGCCACCGTCGCCAGCACGGTCGAGGACTAAAGACCGGGCTGGAAAAGGACATAGCGACGTGGACCGGTGCCAGTGGTGACGCCTACCGCGCCAAGGCCACCGAGCTGATCGACCACATCAGTGCGGCGGGTGGGGTTGCCGCGAGCATGGGCGAGACCATGAACCAGACGGCCGCCATCGTCAAAGCGGTCCGAACTCTGGTCGGTGACATCGTCGCCAGCCTGGTCGGCGCGTTGATCGCCTACACCATCGAACTCGCCTGCACCCTCGGCGGCGCGACACCGGCCGTCATCGCTCAGGTGATGGGCCGCTTCGCCAGGGACGGATTCAAGATCGCGACCCTGCTCACCAAGATGGGTACGGCGTTCACGGACCTGGCGGGCTTCGCCAAGGTGATCGGTGACGCCATCGTGAAGCTCCTGACGCCCAGTGAGAATGCGCAGCAGCAGCCGGCGCCGGCTTAGTGACGATACCGCCCCGGATGTGTCTGCGAGCCGGGGCGATTCGGTGTTGTGAGGGTCGGCGACTTCCGGCATCGGATAGTCGTGCGGTGATCGACCGTCCGTTCTGCGACGGCATCCGGCGCGGTGGCGGCCGATCACCGCCGCATGGCTGTTGTGGCGTGTGCGCCGCGTCATCGGGGATGATGTGGGGCCATCAGCTCGTCGCGCCTTTCAGGCCGTGCCGCCATCAACCGGACCGAGCACCCGGCGCTGCCCACGTGTTGCCGGTCGCGGGCGTGTCGCGACGGTTGCACTATCACGGTTCGGTCAACCCGCGTAGGCTCCGAGGTAACCCAAGGAGTCTTATGCCCCCGGCACGACACATCACTCTTATTCACGAACAAAGCGACTTCGCTGAAGCGCGGGCCGCGGAAAAGGCAGAAACCGCGCGACAGAGCGCGATCGCGGCCAGGACAGTCGCCAGCCATTCCGAGAACGCCGACGACTGTGTGTCCCTCCTTGCGATGCTCGGTCTGGATGCTCTCGCCGGCAAGCTCGCCAGGGTCAGCACCAGCCCTGAGCTGTAGTTCCACCCTCGCCGCGAACGGGACACGGCCGAGGCCGGGTGTCCCGTTCCGCGCGCAGCGGTCGGTAGACGGCGTTTTCCAGCGCTGCTCGCCGGCACCCACGTGGTGACATGTCGTAGGCAGTTCGGAAGCGTCGAGCGAAATGCGATGGATCGCGCACACTCCATCGGCGCGCGATCATCGCGATCGATCGGTGCCTGTTGTCAACCCAAGCGAGTTCGGCGCGCACCCGACCGGGCTGCTGGCTGATGATCCACTCTTGAAATTTCTGGCCGAGAACGCTGCCCACGCGGCCCGAATCCCGTCTCCGGCCCGTGCACCACAGACTGGTGGAGTATCCCCGGGTGCCGGTCGCACTCGGTGACGACGACCAATTACCCCGACCGCGGCGGGCGTCGCGAAATCGGCGCGGCTACCACTCAACGGCCGGCCGCAGACCTATCCTGATGCGCCGCACGGATTGTGTGGAGACTTCGAGAAGACCTTCTTCAATGCCGACCTGCTCGACTTCATCAAGAACGGATAGGTAGGGACTGATGGCCATTTCCCGTAGCGTGCGCGCCTGCCTGGTCGCGCTGACTCTCGCTCTGACGCCCGTCGTCGCGGCCGCGCCAGCGACCGCCGAGCACCAGCCGACGATCGTGCTGGTGCACGGCGCGTTCGCGGACGCGACGAGCTGGGACGGTGTCGCGGCTCTGCTGCGCGCCGACGGCTACCGGGTGGTGACGCCGGAAAACCCGCTGCGCGGCCCCGCCAATGATGCCGCCGCCGTGCAGCGGACGCTGGATACCATCTCGGGACCTGTTGTGCTCGTGGGGCATTCGTACGGCGGGTTCGTCATCACCAACGTGCACGACCCGAAGGTCGAATCGCTGGTCTACATCGCGGCCTTCGCTCCGGTGCAGTCGGAGATCGCCCAAGCCGAGCTGGACCCGATCCGCTTCCCCGGCAGCCGATTGCTGCCGCCGGTGCTGCAGGTCGCGGTCGTCGACGACCCCAAGGGCGTCGCGGGCAAGAACATCGACGGATACGTCGCGCCCGGCAGCTTCCACGAGGTCTTCGCTCAAGACGTCAGTGACGCGACCGCTGCCGACATGCTCGCCCACCAGCGTTCGATCGCCGTTGTCGCGAATCTCGAACCGTCGGGTGCCCCGTCCTGGGCGTCGACGCCGAGCTGGTTTCTGGTCTCCGGCGGCGATCGCATCATTCCGCCTGCGTCCCAACGCTTCATGGCCAGCCGTATGGGTGCGCAGACCAGCGAAATCGACGCTTCCCACGCGTCCTTGGTCTCTCGCCCCGCCGAGGTGGCGGCCTTTATCGAAACCGCCGCGCACTGATTCGGCGGACGAGTGGCACACCTCCGCGGGCGTGCTCGCAGCGGTGTGCCACTCGGCGTCAATTCGTGAGGATGGCGACGACGGCGAGCAGGATGGGCACCGCGACGATGGCCCACACGATGAGGAACCACGTCCTACCCGGCGATTTCGGTTGCTGGGGCGCGAGTGCGCCGTTCAGGATCGGCACAATGGGCCCGCGGTAGTGGGTGCTGGTGCGGTGACCTTCGGTTACCGGGATCATCGCGTCTGCGAAACCGAAATCGCTCCCCATCGGGGCGACGCCCAACAGTGTGGCCCTTCGTGATTTACGTAAGTACACCCGCACGTGATACAGGCCGGGCCGGACGGGGATATGCGTAGTGCCCCACCGTGTTTCGGGCACTACCTGCCCGTTCACCAGAATCGTCGGCCCCGTGAGCGCGAGCAGGTACGCGTACGGGAAGGTCCATGGGAAGTACGAGGTTTCCACCACGATCCCCGTCGGCCCGGGCTCCGGCTGATATTGCGGGATCGGCGACTGTGGGGTCGCGCCGTGCGGAATGACGAAGTCGGCGGGCAGGGGAGTGCTCTGATACGTCGGCGTCGCGCCGGCTCGATACTGGCCGGCCGGGGGGTGTTGTTGCCGCACTGTGAGCTGGTTGTGCGGGTATTGCTGCTGCTCCTGGTGCTGATGATGTGGCTGCATGTACGGCTGGTGTGGCTGCGGACCTGGCCTGCTGGTTTGCCAATTCTGTTGCTCACCAAGGGGATTACTCATAGCTGGACCTCTGTCTCGAATTCGGCTGTGTCAGTAGCGATCGTGCTGCCGTTGCCCGCGATGCCGGCCATGGGCCGCGCGTGGTTCTTCGTCGAGTTCCGGGGACTGGAGACGGCGATGCCGACGTCGAGGCGCGGATCAAGCCCTGCTGGTGCGAGCCCCGGCTCGGGATGGCTTCGATGAGCCGCACAGTGGTCCCGGTCATAGCGCCGCCGGTTGCCATCACAGCGCCCGCGCTGCCTGCACGGGATCACTGCAACGCTCGTAAGTCGGCGGTCGGTGTGCGGTCGACGTTCGACCACGTGCATGGCGCGAGTCAGGATCCCCCTGCTGATCATCGTGCATCCGAACGATGTCGGGCACGGTATCAGCCGTATGGCTTCCGTCGAAAGACGATTCGTCGGCCGTGCAACGCTGGGAGCCGGTGTATCGGCCGAGCGCGGCCGGTATCCCCAGGTCCGTGAACGAGCGATCGGCGGCCTGGCAATTAGACTGGGTAAATAGCGAACCGGAATTCCGGCTCTGCCACCAGTGCGGGGCGTACCCGTGGACGAAGCGAGGAGGTGGGGTCGATGTCGAGCACCGAGGATCGGCGCTTCGAGGTCCTGCGCGCGATCGTCGCGGATTATGTCGCGACCAAGGAGCCGATCGGGTCGAAGACCCTGGTGGAACGGCACAACCTGGGTGTGTCGAGCGCCACCGTCCGCAACGATATGGCGGTGCTGGAGGCTGAGGGCTACATCACGCAGCCGCACACCAGCTCGGGCCGCATTCCCACCGACAAGGGCTACCGGCAGTTCGTCGACCGGATCTCCGAGGTGAAGCCGCTGTCCGGAGCCGAGCGCAGGGCGATCATGGACTTCCTGGAATCGGGAGTCGACCTCGACGACGTGCTGCGCCGTGGTGTGCGCCTGCTGGCCCAGCTGACCAGGCAGGTCGCGGTGGTGCAGTATCCGACGGTGTCCGCCTCCACGGTGCGCCACATCGAGGTCGTCGCGTTGAACCCGGCTCGGCTGTTGCTGGTCGTGATCACCGACACCGGTCGCGTCGACCAGCGCTTGGTGGAACTCGGCGCGCTCATCGGCGACGACGACTTGGCCGCATTGCGCGGCATGCTCGGCGGGGCGATGGACGGCAAACGGCTGGCCGTGGCCTCGGCGGCGGTCGCCGAACTGCCCGAGCGGGCTCCACAGCGATTGCGCGATGTGCTGGTGCGCGTGTCGACCGTGCTGGTCGAGACGCTGGTGGAACATCCCGAGGAGCGTCTGGTTCTCGGCGGCACCGCCAACCTGACCCGCAATGCCGCCGACTTCGGCTTCCCCGGCTCGTTGCGCGCGGTGCTGGAGGCGCTCGAAGAGCAGGTGATCGTGCTCAAGCTGCTGGCCGCCGCGCAGCACCCCGGTACCGTGACGGTGCGCATCGGCGAGGAGACCCAGGTCGAGCAGATGCGTGGGACCTCGGTAGTGTCGACCGGCTACGGTGCGGCGGGCGCGGTTCTCGGCGGCATGGGTGTGCTCGGTCCGACGCGTATGGACTACCCAGGAACGATCGCCTCGGTCGCGGCCGTTGCCCGGTATATCGGTGAGGTGCTCGCCGAGCGCTGAAGAGGAGCGGCGTCCGCCGACGTCGCTGCTACCCTCGAACTTTCGGCCGGATAAAGTTGAGTGCATCCGACTAATGCTGTTGCGACCAAGGACTAGAGAACTCAAGTGGCACGGGACTACTACGGACTGCTCGGTGTTGCGAAGAACGCGACCGACCAGGAAATCAAACGCGCCTACCGCAAGCTGGCGCGCGAACTGCATCCCGACGTCAACCCCGACGAGGTAGCGCAGGCCAAGTTCAAGGAAGTGTCCGCGGCCTACGAGGTGCTGTCGGACCCCGAGCGGCGACGCATCGTCGACATGGGCGGTGACCCGCTCGAGTCCGGTGGCGGCGCGGGTTACTCCGGCGCCGGTTTCGGTGGCCTCGGCGACGTGTTCGAGGCGTTCTTCGGTGGAATGAGCGGCACCGGCGCTACCCGCAAGCCGCGCGGCCGCGTGCAGCCCGGCGCCGACTCACTGCTGCGCACCAGGTTGAGCCTGGCCGAATGCGCGGTCGGCGTCACCAAGCACCTGACGGTCGACACCGCCATCCTGTGCGATGTGTGCACTGGTTCGGGCACCAACGGCAATTCCAAGCCGGTGCGCTGCGAAACCTGTGGCGGCGCGGGTGAAGTGCAGTCGGTCCAGCGCTCGTTCCTCGGCCAGGTGCTGACGTCGCGTCCGTGCCCGACCTGTCGCGGTGCGGGCGAGACGATCCCCGACCCGTGCCACAAGTGCGGCGGCGACGGCCGCGTGCGGGCGCGGCGCGAAATCGCCGCGCCGATTCCGGCCGGTGTCGCCAACGGCATGCGGGTGCGGTTGGCCGCGCAGGGTGAGGTCGGCCCCGGCGGTGGGCATGCGGGTGACCTGTATGTGGAGATTGTCGAGCAGCCGCATGATGTCTTCGTTCGCGATGGCGACGACCTGCACTGCACCGTCCGGCTCCCGATGGTCGACGCCGCGCTCGGGACCACCGTGGTCATCGACACCATCCTGGACGGCCCTACCGAGCTCACCATCCCGGCAGGCACTCAGCCGGGCGAGATCTCGGTGCTGCGCGGCCACGGGATGCCCCGCCTTCGTTCCGGTGCGCGCGGCGACCTGCTCGCGCACCTGGACATCGTGGTGCCGACCAAGCTCGACGCCAAGCAGACCGACCTGCTGCGCAAGTACAAGGGCACCCGCGAGCGGGAGCGCGCCGAGGTGATGTCGGCCCAGTCCGAGCACAACAGCGGCCTGTTCGCCCGGTTGCGGGCGTCCTTCAGCGGGCGATAGTCGTTGGCCGCCACGGTCTTCTACCTCGACGACATCCCGGAGCCCGGCTCCATCGCGGTCCTCGACGGCCCGGAGGGAAGGCACGCCGCGACGGTGCGCCGGACCCGGGTCGGCGAGCCCATCACCCTCTCCGATGGTCGCGGCCTGCTCGCCGAATCGGAAGTCGTCGCGGCGCAGAAAGATCGACTCGAGCTGATGGTTCACCACCGTGTGCTCGCCGAGCCGGCGACACCGCGGGTGACCGTCGTGCAGGCGCTGCCGAAGTCGGACCGTTCGGAGCTGGCTGTCGAGCTGATGACCGAGGCAGGCGTCGACGCGATCATCCCGTGGCAGGCATCTCGCTGTATCGCCAACTGGGAAGGCAAGGCGGGTAAGGCTGTCGACAAGTGGCGCGCCGCCGCCCGTGCGGCCGCCCGCCAATCCCGTCGCGCCTACATCCCCGAGGTCGCGAATCTCCATCGCACCCGCGACCTCCTAGAAGCGATCCGCAAGGCCGTGGACTCGGGCGCAATAGTGGTGGCACTGCACGAATCCGGCACGGCCCGCTTCGTCGAGCTGCCCTTCGCCGAGGCCGCCGAGATCATGCTGATCGTCGGTCCCGAAGGCGGCCTCGACGACTCCGAACTCACGGCGTTCGCCGACTCCGGAGCCGCGGTGACCCTGCTCGGCCCCACCATCCTGCGCACTTCGACTGCCGCCGCCGTAGCCCTCGGAGCCTTGGGCGCCCTAACTCCCCGCTGGTAGCCCCGGTGTGGTGTCGAGGTGGCGGTTCGTCCGGTGTGACCGGGTCGCCAAGGTGCACAGCAGGACCGCGGCGATGGTGATGAGGGCGCCGACGCACGCGGCGAGGCCGATCCAACCGGCGTCGGCGTAGGCGATCCCCACCGCGCCGCCGATGATCGCACTGCCCAGGTAGTAGGAGAACAGGTAGAGCGATGACGCCGCACCGCGGTTCCCGGTCGCCATGCTGCCGACCCAGGCGCTCGCCACGGTGTGCGCGCCGAAAAATCCCGCGGTGCAGAGTAATACCCCGACGATGACCGCGGTCAGGTGGTTGGGGACGGTCAGTGCCAGCCCGAGGCCCATGGTGGCCACCGAGGCGGCGAGCACCCGGTGCCTGCCGAGGCGGTCGGCCAATCGTCCAGCGGCCGCGGAGGCTGCGGTACCGGCCAGATACAGCAGGAACACCGATCCCGATACGGTGGCCGGTAATTCGAACGGTGGCTCGGTCAGGCGGTAGCCGAGGAAGTTGTAGACCGAGACGAACGCGCCCATCAGGACGAAGGCGATGCCGAAGAGGGCAAGCAGGCCGGGGTTGCGCAGGGGAGTGCCGAGATCGCTCAGGACGGTGCGGATTCCGGCGGGGCGCGCCTGGAAACCGCGGGATTGCGGCAGGCCGCGCACGAACCAGACGGTGCATGCCGCGGCCGCCACCGAGACGGCGGCTTCGGCCCACCGCCACGACGTCAGGTCGAGGGTGACGGCCGGAATCAGCCGACCCGCCAATCCGCCGATCGAGGTCCCCGCGACATAGATGCCCATGGCGGCGCCGAGCCCCTCGCCGCCGATCTCCTCGGCCAAATAGGCCATCGCGACCGCCGGCACTCCGGCCAGCGCGACACCCTGGAGCGCCCGCCCGGCCAGCAGCACGTCGAGCGACGGACTGAAGGGAAGCAGTAGCCCGATGACGGCCGAGATGACGGCGGAGCCGATCATCACCCTGGTCCTGCCGATCCGGGACGAGAGTGCGCTCACCGGCACGATGGCCAGTGCGAGGAACCCGGTGGTGAGCGACACCGCGAGCGCCGCCCGGGCGGGCGTGGCGCCGAACGCGCTGGACAGGCTCGGCAATAACGCCTGAGCGCTGTACATCGACGCGAAGGTGGTCAGCCCTGCGGCGAAGAGTGCGGTGGTGATCCGGCGCTCGTGCGACGGTGCGACACCGGGGATTGCGGTCGTGGTCATGGCTCCTCCTGGCCTCCAGGATTGCCATCCACCTTTATGAACGGAAATGAATAATAATTGGTCTGATAATGCACTGGGTGCATATAGAGAGGGCGGGCCGTGCTGGGTGACGATCTGGAGTGGTTCACGACACTCGCCGAAATGGAGCGGGTAGGCGCTGCCGCCGAGCGACTGCACATCTCCCAACCCACGCTCTCGCGCATGCTCGGCCGACTCGAACGCAGGCTGGGCGTGGAATTATTCGACCGGAACGGAAAACGCATCGCGCTCAACGATTTCGGTCGGATCTATTACGAGCACGCGCGCCGCGCACGAGCCGAACTCGATGCCGCGGCGCACGCCATCGCCGATCTGGCCAATCCGGCCAAGGGTGTTGTGCGACTTTCTTTTCTACATTCTTTCGGTGGCTGGTTGGTACCGCAGCTCGTCGGTGGCTTCCGCCACGGGTCCGGCCGCGTCACGGTCACCCTGCGCCAGGCGGCCGCCGAAGTGGTGACCGCGCAGGTGCTCGACGGGGACGCCGATCTCGGCATCGTCTCCCCGCGCCCGACGGAGGCGGGCATCGGCTGGCGCAGCCTGCTGCATCAACCGCTCGTACTGGCCGTACCTGCCGACCATCGGTTGGCCGGGCGGCGGCAGATCCGGCTCGCCGACGTCGCCGACGCGGAATTCATCACGATGCATCCCGGCTTCGGTATGCGCCGGATCTTCGACGAAATGTGCGCCGCGGCCGATATCCGTCCCCGCATCGCATTCGAATCGAGCGATCTCGTCACCGTCGCGGGTTTGGTGGCGGCGGGCCTCGGTGTCGCGGTGGTTCCGCTCGAAGATCCAGCTCCGCTGCCAGGGCTGGTCACCCTGCCGCTGGCCGACGCGGGTTCGGCCCGGGATGTCGGGCTGATCTGGTCGGCGGCGGGTCCGTCCTCGGATGCGGTGCGACGGTTCCGTGATTTCGCCGAGGATTGGGCGGAGCGCAGACGGGGAATCCAGTTACCGCGGCGGTAATCGGGTGCCCTGCGGTAGCGACTTATTCACTGTGTGTTGTCAGTGGGGCGCGTTAAACTTTCATCATCAAGGCAGTCGAGACCGGAAAGCAGGCTGTAGCCACTTTTGAGAACACAAGGCGAGATCGGCGACCCATCCACTCCCACGGCAGGCATCGGTGCCGGTGACAACGGTACGGGTCCCGCAGCACGGACCGTGCGTTCCAGCATCGAACTCGCTCCAGAATCCGTGTTCCCGTTCCTTGGTTCGGCTGATCAGAACCTGCGTGAACTCGAGCGGCTGCTGGATGCGGACATCCACGTACGCGGCAACTCCGTGACCCTCACCGGCAAGGCGGCCGATGTCGCGCTCGCCGAACGGGTCATCGAACAGCTCGTCGCGCTGACCGGGCGTAATCGAGTGGTGACACCGGAGGCGGTCCGGCACACCTTCTCGATGCTCACCGAGGGCGCCTCGGAGTCGCCCGCGGAGGTGCTGAGCCTGGACATCCTGTCCCGGCGCGGCAAGACCATTCGGCCCAAGACGCTCAACCAGAAGCGCTATGTCGATGCGATCGACGCCAACACCGTCGTGTTCGGCATCGGTCCCGCGGGCACCGGCAAGACGTATCTGGCGATGGCCAAGGCCGTGCAGGCATTGCAGACCAAGCAGGTCACCCGGATCATCCTGACCCGTCCCGCGGTGGAGGCGGGCGAGCGCCTCGGCTTCCTGCCCGGCACGCTCAACGAGAAGATCGACCCGTACCTGCGCCCGCTCTACGACGCGCTGCACGACATGATGGATCCGGAGGCCATTCCGAAGTTGATGGCGGCCGGTGTCATCGAGGTCGCCCCGCTGGCGTACATGCGCGGTCGTACCCTTAATGACGCGTTCATCATTCTGGACGAGGCGCAGAACACCACGGCCGAGCAGATGAAGATGTTCCTCACCCGTCTCGGCTTCGGCTCGAAGATCGTGGTGACCGGTGACGTCACCCAGGTCGACCTGCCGGGCGGCGCGCGGTCCGGCCTGCGGATGGCCAGCGAAATCCTCACCGAGATCGACGACATCCACTTCTCCACGCTCACCAGCAGCGACGTGGTGCGACACCGGTTGGTCGCGGACATCGTGGACGCCTACGGCCGGTTCGAGGAAGAGAACAGGCCACAGGTCGCTCCGCACTATGCGGGCAACCGGGCGCAGCGCCGCGCCGCGGGCCGCAACGATCGGCGATAGTCAGCGCCAAGGCCGACGCCACCTCGACGAGGCGGCGTCGGCCTTGGTGTCCGGGTGATTTCGAAGCGCCACGTAGCCTCCGGTCCGACGGCATAACCGCCGGGCCGTAGTCTTATCGGGTGAGTATCGAGATCGCCAACGAATCGGGTATGGATGTGCCCGAAGAAGACCTCGTCAGTGTCGCGCGCTTTGCCATCGCCCAAATGGACGTGCATCCGGCGGCCGAGCTGTCGATGGTGCTCGTCGATCTCGACACCATGGCGGACCTGCACATGCGCTGGATGGATCTACCCGGCCCGACCGACGTGATGTCGTTCCCGATGGACGAGTTGGAGCCGGGCGGGCGGCCCGACAGCCCCGAACCCGGCCCCTCGATGCTCGGCGACATCGTGTTGTGCCCCGAGTTCGCGGCGGGCCAGGCCCGCAAGGCAGGCCATTCGCTCGACCACGAACTAGCGCTGCTCACGGTGCACGGCGTGCTCCACCTCCTCGGCTACGACCATGCCGAGCCGGAGGAGGAGAAAGAGATGTTCGCGCTGCAGGCGCGGCTGCTCGAAGAGTGGTACGAGAGCTTGCGCGAGGAGCAGCGCCGCGCCGAACTCGCCGCCCGCGACGCCAGGTTGCTGGGGAAGGCGGGTTTCACTACACCGGGTGACGCGCTGGGCCCCGCGTGAATTCGCTGACCCTCATCTTGCTGGCAGTCCTGCTGGTCCCGGTGGGCGGCGTGTTCGCCGCCGTGGATGCGGCATTGAATACCGTCTCACTCGCTCGCCTCGGCGACATGGTCCGTATCGAACGGGCCGGCGCCGTCCGGCTGAGCCGGATCGTGTCCGACCGGCCTCGGTACGTGAATCTCCTTGTGCTGCTGCGCATCCTGTGCGAGATCAGTGCGACGGTGCTGCTCGCGGCTGCGCTGATCCCGCTCTGGGACGACGATTGGGCGCTGCTGTTCACCGCCGCGGTGATGGTGCTCGTCGACTATGTCGTGATCGGGGTCGGCCCGCGCACCCTCGGCCGCCAGCACGCCTACTCCATCGCCTTGGCGGCCGCGGTGCCCTTGCAGTTCATCGGCGCGCTGCTCGGCCCGGTGAGCAGGCTGCTGATTCTGATCGGTAATGCGATTACGCCGGGTAAGGGATTTCGCAACGGGCCCTTCGCCTCCGAGATCGAACTGCGTGAGGTGGTCGAGATGGCCTCCGAGCGCGGCGTGGTGGCCGACGACGAGCGCCGGATGATCCAGTCGGTCTTCGAACTCGGCGACACCCCGGCTCGCGCGGTCATGGTGCCGCGCACCGAGATGGTCTGGATCGAGGCCGATAAGACCGCGGCCCAAGCGATGTCGCTCGCGGTGCGCAGTGGGCACTCCCGTATTCCGGTGGTCGGCGAGAATGTCGACGATATTCTGGGCGTCGTCTATCTGAAAGACCTTGTGCCGTACGCGGATCGGAGCAAGAAGGTGCACGTGCGCGAGGTGATGCGCACGGCGGTCTTCATGCCCGACTCCAAGCCGCTCGACAGCCTGCTGGACGAGATGCAGCGCAGGCGCAACCATATGGCGCTCCTGGTCGACGAATACGGCGGCATCGCCGGTTTGGTCACCATCGAGGACGTGCTGGAGGAGATCGTCGGTGAGATCGCCGACGAATACGACACCGACGAGACTCCGCCCATCGAAGATCTCGGCGACGGCCGGTACCGGGTGTCGGCCCGGCTGTCGGTGGACGACCTCGCCGAGATCTACGGCATGGAGATCGAGGAGGAGGACGTCGACACCGTCGGCGGCCTGCTCGCGCACGCGCTCGGCAGGGTGCCGCTGCCCGGTTCGAAGGTCGTGGTGCACGGCCTGATGCTGCGCGGTGAAGGTGGCCCGGATGCCCGCGGCCGGGTGCGGGTGAACACCGTCGTGGTGCGCAGGGCACTCGAGAGATCACGCAGCGACAAAGCCGAGTCCGAGAAATCGAACGGCAAACGCAGAGCCAATGGATCGGAGCGGGAGACCGTGCCCGATCGGGACCAGGATGGAGACAGCGATGACTGAATTGGATGCCGAGGACACCAAACTCGTGGTTCTTGCGCGAGGCGCGCTGGGCCGCACCGGCGGTGGTGCGGGTGCGGCGATCCGCGACACCGACGGCCGGACTTACGCGGCGGGTGAGGTCGCACTGCAGTCGCTGCGCCTGACCGCGCTGCAGGCCGCGGTGGCCGCCGCGATCTCCAGCGGCGCGCAGGGATTCGAGGCGGCGGTGGTTGTCGGCGGCCGGTTCTCCGACGCCGGAGTCTCGGCGGTTCGGGAAGTATCGGCCGAGGCGCGGATCGTCTTCACCGATCGTGACGGCGCTGTCTTCGACATCGTCGACGACGCCGCGGTCACCGAGGTGCACGGTGGCTGAATTCCGTTCCGGTTTCGTCTGTTTCGTCGGTCGACCGAATACCGGCAAGTCGACGCTGACCAATGCGCTGGTCGGTTCGAAGATCGCGATCACTTCCTCGCGTCCGCAGACCACCAGGCACACCATTCGCGGCATCGTGCATCGCGAGCACGCCCAGTTGATCCTGGTCGACACCCCCGGACTGCACCGTCCGCGCACGCTGCTCGGCCAGCGACTGAACGACTTGGTGCGCGACACCTATTCCGAGGTCGATGTCATCGCTCTGTGCATCCCGGCGGATGAGAAGATCGGCCCCGGCGACAAGTGGATCGTCGCGCAGATCAAGCAGATGGCGCCGAAAACCACCGTCCTCGGCGTGGTCACCAAGATCGACAAAGTGAGCCGCGACCAGGTCGCCGAGCAGCTGATGGCGCTCTCGCAACTACTCGGCCCGGACGCCGACGTGGTGCCGGTCTCGGCTGTCAAGGGTGAGCAGGTCGAAGTCCTTGTCGACGTCATCGCCTCGAAAATGCCCGAGGGCCCGGCCTTCTACCCCGACGGTGAGCTCACCGACGAGCCGGAAGAAACCCTGATGGCCGAGCTCATCCGTGAGGCGGCGCTCGAGGGTGTCCGCGATGAACTGCCGCACTCGCTTGCCGTCGTCATCGAAGAAGTTCTCCCGCGCGAAGAGAACGAGGACATGCTCGACGTCCACGCGTTGCTGTACGTCGAACGCCCCAGCCAGAAGGCCATCGTCATCGGCAAGGGCGGCGCGCGCCTGAAGGAGGTGGGCACCAATGCCCGCCACCAGATCGAACACATCCTCGGCGTCCGCATCTACCTGCACCTGCACGTGAAGGTGGCCAAGGACTGGCAGCGCGATCCGAAGCAGCTCGGCAAGCTCGGCTTCTGACGGTGTGCGCCCACACCCGGCGGGCGGGGGCGCACGGCGGGGTCACTACCGGTCGTGGCGCAGGACCCCGGCGGTAAACCCCTTCGCGCGTTGGTTCACCACCAGGGGTCGGGCCGGTGCCGGTCCCAGCGGAGTTCCGATTCCAGTTGGGCGGCAATGGAAACGAGCAATGGCTCCGAGTTCGCGGTGCCCATCAGCTGGGCGCCGACGGGCAAGCCGGTGTCGGTGAAGCCTGCCGGGACGTTCACGCTCGGCCAACCGAGGACGTTCCAGGGCCAGGTGTAGGGGCAGGCCGCGGTGATGAGGTTGTTGGTGGCGTTGACGCCGATGCCGTCGATGTCTTCGGCGCGGGGTGGCGGGGTGGCGGTGGTCGGGGACAGGACGACGTCGAAGTCACGGAAGAAGCTGCCGATTTGTTTGTGCAGCAATGGTTCTGCCTGGCGGGCCGCGAACAGGGCCGGGCCGCTGAGCAATTGACCGACGCGGACGTTGGCGCTGGTGCGCGGGTCGACGACGGCGCCGGGCATCTGCTCGTGCCTCGCCTTGATACCCGCCATCGACCGTGGCAGGAACGACGCGCCGATCATGACGCCGTAGTTCAGGTCGGCGACGGTGACGGTATGGCCGAGCCTGCGGAGCGCGGTGGCGATGCCCTGTACGGCGGCCTCGACCTCGGGGTGCAGCGCAGTCCTGGTGGCGGTGAAGGGAATTCGCAGTGACAGCGCGATCCGCAGCCGCCCGGGATCACGGCCGACCGCGTCCGAGACCCGCAATGGCGCGGGGGTGTGCTTGTCGCCGGAATGCGGGCCCGCGGCGAGGTCGAGCAGCAGTGCGGCATCGCCGACGGTCCGGGCCAGCGGGCCGTTCACGGTGAGGCCGTGGAACGCCTCGGCCTCCGGCCAGGTGGAGATTCGGCCGCGCTGTGGCTTGATGCCGACGAGATTCGTCCATGAGGCGGGGATTCGAATCGAGCCCGCGCCGTCGGAACCCAGTGCGGCGGGCACCAATCCGGCGGCGACCGCGGCCGACGAACCACCGGAGGAGCCGCCTGGCGTGTGTGCGGCATGCCACGGATTGCGGGTGTGGCCGAAGGCCGCGCCGCTGGTGAAAGGCAACTGTCCGAGTTCGCAGGTGTTGGTCTTCCCGACGATCACCGCACCGGCCGCGCGCAGTCGCCGAACCGATTCGGCGTCTTCGGTTTTCGGCGCGAAGTCGCCACCGCAGCCGAATGCTGTCGGCATACCGGCGATATCGGTGTCGTCCTTCACCGCGATCGGCACACCGAGCAGCGGCAGGCGCTCGCCCGCGGCCAGTCGCCGATCCGCTTCGGCTGCTTCGGCGAGTGCCTCCGCACGGCGCACGTGACGAAAGGCGTTGAGCGTCGTCTGGCTTGCTTCGATGCGTTCGAGGACCGAACCAACTGCCGCGACGGAGCTGACGACGCCCTTGGCGATCGCGGCCGCGAGGTCGGCAAGTCCGAGGTCGTCGGTCGGCAATTGGGTGGGGTCTGCTACGAACATGTGAGCTCCGTCTCCTCATTCTCTGCCTATGCACGGTAGCGCGCATCTGGTCAACCGTCCATATCGGTGCGATCTGTCGGGTCTACGTGCGCGCGGGACCAGGGGTTCGTCGCGAATCTATAGACATACATACGGTATGTATGTAACAGTGAATCGGTACCGCGAGCACCTTGGAGGAACCATGGGAACCAGTACGTCACTCGGCCGCACGCATGAGGTGGATCTGCCGGGCGGCCGCATTCGATATCACGACACCGGGGAGGGGCCGCCCGTCGTGTTCGTGCACGGGCTCCTGGTCAATGCCGATCTCTGGCGAGAGGTCGTCCCGGCCGTCGCCGCGGCGGGCTATCGCTGCCTGAGCCCGGATCTGCCGCTCGGCGCGCATTCGATCCCGGTCCCCGACGCGGACCTCACCCCGACCGGCATCGCCGATCTCATCGCCGCCTTTCTGGAACAGCTCGACCTCACCGATGTCACCATCGTCGCCAACGACACCGGCGGCGCGATCACCCAGATACTGCTGACCCGTAAACCGGACCGCATCGGCCGCGTGGTGCTGGCCTCTGTCGACTCCTACGAGAGCTTCTTCCCGCAGCCGTTCAGCTCACTGGCGCTGATCGCGCGCATTCCCGGCTCACTGCGGCCGTTGACCGAGCTGATGCGCATCCGCGCACTGCACCGCCTGCCGATCGCCTTCGGGTGGGCGGCCAAGTACCCGGTGGCACCCGAGATCGTCGATTCCTATCTGCTGCCGAGCCGCAATTCCGCCGCTATCCGCGAGGATCTGCGGCGTTTCATCACATCGGTGCACCGCCGCTACACACTGGAGGCCGCCACCCATTTCGCCTCGGTCCGGATTCCGGTTCTGGTCGCCTGGGCCCGCGAGGATAAATTCTTCCCGGTCTCCTTCGCCGAACGCCTGGCTCATGACCTACCGAACGCCACCATGACACTCATCGACGACTCCTACACCTTCCTGCCGGAAGATCAGCCCGAGTTGCTCGCCGAAACGATCCTGGAGTTCACTCGGCTGCATGCCACGCCGTAGCCAGGAGGATCGCTCCCGCACCACGAGAGCCGCGCTCGAGCAGGCAGGCCGCCGCCTGTTCACCGAGCGCGGCTTCGCTGCTACCTCGGCGGAGGAACTGGTCACCGAAGCAGGCGTCACCCGCGGCGCGCTTCACCATCACTACGGCGACAAACGCGGTCTGTTCCTCGCGGTGCTGGAGCAACTGGAGATCGAGAGCACCGCGGAGATCGAAAACGCCATCGGCGCGGTAGGCCCCGACGACATCATGACCTCGATGGCCATCGGCCTCGGCGTCTTCCTGGAAATCTGCCAGCGCCCCGAGATGATCCGGATCGCGTTGTTCGATGCCCCCGCCGTGCTCGGCTGGCAGGCCTGGCGCGAATTCGAGGCTCGCCATGGACTCGGACTGATCATCTCCGAACTGGAACGCGCCCGCGCCGAAGGGCTGATCCCCGACGTCTCGATCCCCGTGCTCGCCCAACTGATCCTCAGCGCCGTCAGCGAGGCCGGACTGATCGTCGCCCACGCCGACGACAAAGCCGCCGCCCGCTCCCAGGCCCAGCAATCCCTGATGCTGCTTGTCGCCGGCCTCATCCAGAACGGATAGCGCCGAGCGGGACGTGGCCGCGCATTCGTCGCGAGGCCGTGCCGCCGTCGCGACGCCGTGGCCACCATGTCCCGCTCGGCGGGCGTGCAGCGGTGGGGTGCGTCGGAGGGTGGGTGTCGGGTGGGCGTGGGAGGATGGCCGGGTGCGGTTGTATCGGGATGAGGCGGTGGTGGTTCGCCAGCACAAGCTGGGCGAGGCGGATCGCATTGTCACGTTGCTGACGCGCCAGCACGGGTTGGTGCGCGCGGTGGCCAAGGGCGTGCGGCGGACCAAGTCGCGGTTCGGTGCTCGGCTGGAGCCCTTCGCCTACGTGGACGTGCAGCTGCATCCGGGACGCAATCTCGACACCGTCACCCAGGTGCACACAATGGAGGCCTTCGCCTCCGACATCGTCGACGACTACGGGCGCTACACCACGGCGTGCGCGGTGCTGGAGACCGCCGAGCGACTGGCCGGTGAGGAGCGCGCACCCGCGCCGCGGTTGCATGCGCTGACCGCGGCCGCCTTGCGGGCGATCGCGGCCAAACAGCGGCCGCATGAATTGATTCTGGACGCATTTCTGTTGCGCGCCATGGGTTTCGCGGGTTGGGCGCCCGCGCTGGACGAGTGCGCCCGGTGCGCGACCCCGGGCCCGCATCGAGCGTTCCATGTCGCCGCCGGTGGTGCGGTGTGCGTGCACTGCCGCCCGCCCGGTGCGGCCACCCCCGCGCCGGGAGTGCTCGATCTGCTGATCGCACTGCGCCGCGGCGAGTGGGACTACATCGAGACCACCTCCGACGGAGTTCGCAGACAAGCCAGCGGTCTTGTCGCGGCCCACCTGCAGTGGCACCTCGAGCGTCAACTGCGCACCTTGCCCCTCATCGAGCGCTCGCAGACCCAGCAGGCGCTCGGCGGGCCTGTCCCGCAACCCGCGGCCGCAGGCCACACCGGCTGATCGACCGCCCCGGCCCCTCCGGATCCCCCGTCTGAGCGGCACCGCATGGCGTGCGCCACGCCACTGTCGGCACAGCCGTATGCCTCTCGGCCTGCGATGGTGGAGGGCGTTCCGGAGCGCGGGCGGCATCAGGCAGGATGGAGGCCGTGATCCTCCGTCGAGACTCTTCCGGGACCAGGTCGAACAGCGCTCGGCCGGATGCCGGGCGCACCGTCCGTCCACCGTCGCAGCACCCCTCGGGAGCGCGGCCGCCGGAGCTGCCGCCGGAGTTGGTGCCCACCCACGTCGCACTGGTGATGGACGGCAACGGGCGGTGGGCGCAGGAGCGCGGGCTGCCGCGCACCGCCGGGCACGAGCGCGGCGAGGCGGTGCTGATGGACACTGTCGAGGGCTGCATCGAGATCGGGGTGAAGTGGCTGTCGGCCTACGCCTTCTCCACCGAGAACTGGCGACGCAGCCCGGACGAAGTGCGCTTCCTCATGGGCTTCAATCGCGACGTCATCCGCCGCAGGCGCGACGAGATGAACGAGATGGGCGTCCGCGTTCGGTGGGCCGGTCGGCGGCCGCGGTTGTGGCGCAGTGTGATCAACGAGCTGGAGACCGCGCAGGAACTCACCAAGGACAACACGGTGATGACCCTCACCATGTGTGTCAACTACGGTGGGCGCGCCGAAATCGCCGATGCGGCAAGGGAAATCGCGCGTCGAGTCGCGGCGGGCGAGATCGACCCCGAGCGGGTCACCGAGGCGACGATCGCCAAGTATCTCGACGAGCCGGATATGCCGGACGTCGACCTTTTCCTGCGGCCGTCGGGGGAGTTCCGCAGCTCGAACTTCCTCATCTGGCAGTCGGCGTACGCCGAATTCGTCTATCAGGACACCCTGTTTCCCGATTTCGACCGGCGCAACCTGTGGGAGGCCTGCCTCCAGTACGCTTCGCGTGACCGCCGCTTCGGTGGGACCAAATGAACGGCGGCACCAACTGAACGGCGGCACGGATATGGACGCAGCGGTCACCCCGGAGCGGGAGCTACAGGCGCGGGCCGGCGCCTGTATGTCGCTCTACGACGTCGACGTACGCGTCGACCCGGAGGGTTCGCTCGGTTTCGAGTACGAAGGCGCGCTGTGCTCGTTGCGCGCGGTCAACTTGGCGCCGGGACTGGACGTGCTGACGCTGACCTGCGTGCTGGCCTGGGATCGCCCGCTGAAAACGCAGCTGCACAAGCGCGTCGCCGAACGCAACAGCGCGCTGCAGTTCGGCTCGATCACTCTGATCGCACACGGGCAGCTCGCCGATGTGATTCTGCGGTACACCTTCCCGGCCGCGGGCCTGGACGATCAGGCTTTGGCGACCATGCTGCTGCTGGTGCTGTCGGGGGCGGGCCGGGCCAGGCAGGGCCTGCTGCCCTGATCGGCCTGCTGCCCGATCTCACTGTCGCCGAAAGCGTGCGACTGATCGACACCTGGCATGGCGACCGCGTCCGGTCGAGCAGATGCTCGCCAGGGCGGGTATCGCCGAGGCAGGCGTCCGCATGGTCGGCACATGGTCGGGCGGTCGGACGTAGCGGCTGTGCTTCGCGCTCGGAACGAGCACCCGCACGGCAGCGGTCCGCGCTGCTGAACGCCTCGGCAGGCGCTGAGCCGGAAACCGATGCCCGCGGAGGCGTCGAAGCGGTGGAGGTCGGTCAGGTCGTGGCAGGCTGTGCGACAGGTTCGCCGTAGGGGAGCATCGTCTGGACGCCGCGGGCCAGCGTTGCGGGGTCCGGATCGCCGATGATCAAGTGCTGCAACATGAATCCGGGCACGAAGCAGATCATCGCGGTCGCTACCGCGTGGGTGTCGGCGTCCGCGGGTAGCCAGCCCGCGTCGCGCATCAGCTCGGCGTATTCGTACCACAGCCCGCGCATCGCGAGGATGGCGTCCTTGACGTACTCGGACGCCTCGGGGTGCACCAGCGCCAGCGCCCAGACCTGCGGAGCAAGTCGGATCGGGCCCTCCGGTCCGCTCTGCGCGACGATCAGCTCGGCGATGGTGGCGATCAACTCGGCCGGGGTGGGCAGCGGGTCGCCGTGGATCAGTTCCGACATGGTCGCGCGCAGGACGACCATGGTCTGCGTGGCGAGCGCCGAGATCAGCTCGTTCTTGCTTTTGAAATAGCGGTAGACCGCCCCGGCGGACAGCCCGGATTCGGCGAAGACGTCCTGCATGGATGTCTCATGGAAGCCCTTTCGGGCAAAGCACAGTTGCGCGGCGTCGAGGATCTGCTGCCGACGGCGTTCCAGGTGTTCTTCGCTGACTCTGGGCATGTCACTAAAGTAAAACGAATGTCCGTTCTTGACAACTTTCGTACTCCGTGCGACGGTGTTCTCATCGAAAGAGAACGAGCATTCGATTTTCGGGAGATTGACATGAACACCACCCAGCGGGCGCTCGCTGTCGGCCTCGGCGCCGCCCTGCTCCAAGCTCTGATGCTGATCGCATTCGCTTGGCCCGCCGCCAATATCGCGCCGCGCGACGTGCCGCTCGCCGTCACCGGACCGCAGGCCGCCATGGTCGCCGACAAGCTCGGCCAGCACAGCCCCGATGCCTTCGACATCTCGAACCCGGCCGACGAGGCCCTCGCGCGCGCCGCCATCGAAGATCGTGAGGTCTACGGCGCGATCATCACCGGCGGCGGCGCGCCGCGGGTGCTCATCGCCTCCGGCGCGAGCCCCGCCGTCGCCCAGCAGCTCACCGCCATCGCGCAGCAGCTCTCCGGCGCACCGGCCACGCAGGTCGAGGACGTGGTCGCGGCCGACTCCGACGACCCGCGCGGCGCCGCTTTCGGGGCCATGGTGTTGCCGCTGGTCATGTCGGCTATCGCGGCGGGTGTGCTGCTCAGCCTGCTGATTCCGGCGGTCGGCGGCCGATTGGCGGGTCTGGTGACCTTCGGTGTCGCCGGTGGCCTGCTCAGCATGGCGATCATCCAGGGGTGGATGTCGGTGGTGCCGGGTCCCTATCTCGGGCTGGCCGCGGTCGCGGGGCTGGTGTCCTTCGCCGTCTCGGGTACGGTCGTCGGCCTCGCCACCGCCATCGGCCGACCGGGCATCGGCCTCGCCGCGCTGACCATGCTGCTTATCGGCAACCCGTTCTCCGCCGCCACCTCGGCCCCGGAGCTGCTGCCGCAGCCGTGGGGCGCCGTCGGGCAGCTGCTGCCGCCGGGCGCTGCCGCGTCGCTACTGCGCTCGGTCGCCTATTTCGACGGTGCCGGTGCCGCGAAACCCCTTGTGGTCCTGCTGATCTGGGCTGCTGTGGCGCTGGTTCTGCTCGGTGTCGGCGCACTGCGCGGCACCCGCGAGGACACCCCGCAGGCCGTCGCACCCGAGCCGGTCGCGGCCGTCTGACTCGCTCGGCACAGCCCGAAGGTCACCACCGCTCGGTCCACCGAGTGCTGGTGGCCTTCAACCAGAGATGTACCGAAGTCCGGGCACGAGTTCGATATCGGTGGGCACCGTTGTATTCTCGCCGGCCCCCGCGGTGTGGGAACAAGGCGAAGGCCGCCCGGGGACCACGAACGACACGTGGTCCTGATCCTTATCAGACGGTGCGACCCGCTGACGCGCAGGACTTGCAGGTGCCGAAGACCTCCATGGTGTGGCTGACCTCGGTGAAACCATGTTCGCCCGCAATGGATTCGGCCCATGCCTCCACCGTGGGACCTTCCACCTCGACGGTGCGCCCGCAATGGCGGCAGACCAGATGGTGATGGTGTCCGGTGGAGCACTGTCGGTAGACCGACTCCCCGGTGTCGGTGCGCAACACATCGACGAGGCCGGCGTCCGCCAGCGACTGCAGGGTGCGGTAGACCGTGGTCAGCCCGATGCCCTCGCCGCGGCGGCGCAGCTCGTCGTGCAGCTCCTGCGCGGAGCGGAACTCTTCGATGTCACTGAGCAGCGCGGCGATCGCACTGCGCTGGCGGGTACTGCGGATGCCCACCGGCTTCTGTGAGAAGACCGTCTTGTCCGTCACGAGTTACCCTTCCTCGGCATGCGCCACGGCGTCGACGACGATGTGTGCAAGGTGGTCGTCGACGAGTTCGTACAGCACCTCGCGACCCGACCGCTCCCCGTGCACGACGCCGGCGGACTTGAGAATGCGCAGATGCTGGCTGACCAGCGGTTGGGTGACACCGAGCGCGTCGACGAGCTCGTGCACACAGCGCGGCGACTCGCGTAGTTGGAGCACGATCGCGATGCGGACCGGGGCCGCGAGGGCGCGTAGCAGTTCGCCCGCGTCCTCCAGAATGGTTCGCGCGGGCACCGCGGCGGGTGCGGGTGATCGATACGGGTTGTGGGGATGAGCGGTGGCGGTCTCGGCGGTCATCGAACCAACTCCTTATTGGAAAGCGATTCCATTTTGATATGCACAGTTGCGCATGTCAAACGGGCTCGCCGCTCAGTGTCGCCTGTGCGGTGGAAATCCCATTGGCCGATGCCGATAGTCTGGTGACACTTGCAGCGTAGTGACTACGCGATCGCGCCGTCACTACCAATCCGACTCGCAGTGGATGGAGAATTCTCGCGTGGCACCCAAGTCGAAGGTGGACACCGTTGCCAACCTCGCCAAGCGCCGGGGTCTGGTGTACCCGTGCGGTGAGATCTACGGAGGCACCAAATCGGCGTGGGATTACGGTCCGCTCGGCGTCGAGCTCAAGGAGAACATCAAGCGGCAGTGGTGGCGCTCGATGGTCACCAGCCGCGAGGACGTCGTCGGCCTCGACTCCTCGGTGATCCTGCCGCGCCAGGTCTGGGTGGCCTCCGGCCACGTCGGCGTGTTCAACGATCCGCTCGTCGAATGCCTCAACTGCCATCACCGGCACCGGCAGGACCACCTGCAGGAGGCCTACGCCGAGAAGAACAACTTCGACGACCCGGACAGCGTCTCGATGGACGTCATCGCGTGCCCCCATTGCGGCACCGTCGGCAAGTGGACCGAGCCACGCGACTTCAACATGATGCTGAAGACCTATCTCGGCCCGATCGAGTCCGAAGAGGGCCTGCACTACCTCCGCCCGGAGACCGCGCAGGGCATCTTCGTCAACTACAAGAACGTGGAGACCACCGCGCGCAAGAAGCCGCCGTTCGGCATCGCGCAGATCGGCAAGAGCTTCCGCAACGAGATCACACCGGGCAACTTCATCTTCCGCACCCGTGAGTTCGAGCAGATGGAGATGGAATTCTTCGTCAAGCCCGGTGACGACGAGCAGTGGCACCAGTACTGGATCGACACCCGGCTGGCTTGGTACACCGACCTCGGCATCGACCCGGAGAACCTGCGGCTCTACGAGCACCCCAAGGACAAGCTCTCGCACTACTCGACGCGCACGGTCGACATCGAGTACCGCTTCCGCTTCCAGGGCAGCGAGTGGGGCGAGCTGGAGGGCGTCGCCAACCGCACCGACTTCGACCTGAAGACGCATTCGGAGCACTCCGGCACCGACCTGAGCTTCTTCGATCAGAACACCAACGAGCGCTACACCCCTTACGTCATCGAACCGGCGGCCGGTCTGACCCGTTCGCTGATGGCGTTCCTCGTGGATGCCTATGCCGAGGACGAGGCGCCGAATGCCAAGGGCGGCGTGGATATTCGCACGGTGCTGCGGCTGGACCGCAGGCTCGCACCGGTGAAGGCGGCCGTGCTGCCGTTGTCGCGCAACGCCGATCTGACACCGAAGGCGAAAGACCTGGCCGCACAGCTGCGTAAGAACTGGAATGTCGAGTTCGACGATGCGGGCGCGATCGGCCGTCGCTACCGTCGCCAGGACGAGATCGGCACTCCGTTCTGCATCACCGTCGACTTCGACACGCTCGACGACCAGGCCGTCACCATCCGCGAGCGCGACTCGATGGCGCAGGAGCGGATCGCGCTGGACAAGGTCGAGGGCTACCTCGCTCAGCACCTGATCGGTTCCTGAGACCAGCAGCACCGTCGAGGCCGTCAGCACGGGTGCTGGCGGCCTCGCTGTTTCAGCACCTTCTCGACGCCGACTGCGATCCGACGGTCAGCCCGATGGCGGTCGGGATCAGCAGCGCGAAACCCCACGGCGCCGCGACCCAGAACGGCCAGAAGTACCCGGCGCCGGTCGCCACCCAGATCGTCAGGCACAGCGCGTTGACCGCGACCCACGGAATCCACATGATGACGACCCACGGCGGTACGCGCTGCGCCGCCTTCGGCGGATTCTGGCGAACAGGTAAGTCCGACAGGAGCGGAGTCAGTTCGCCGTAGGTCTTGGCCGCATAGGCCTGCTGGATTCGGTCGTCGTATTCGTGCAGGGACAACCGCCCGTCATCCATCGCTTGCCGCAGTTGCTCGACGATTTTTTCGCGGTCTGCGTCCGATGCGCGCAGCCTGTCCTCACCCACGAGGGCCAGCTTAGATGCTGACGCGTTCGGCGGCAGCGTGATTCGACAGGCGGCACATCGGCACGACGGGCTCGTGCGCCCGGTGATCGGCGGGTTTCACCGCGGGCCGGAGTCACCGAATCGACCGAGCCGTTTAGATGTCGGCTGGCGGCCCGGCGATGGATTCGGTTGTGCTCCAAGCGATGACGACCCAGGTGGGTGCGTGGTCAGTGGCAGTGGGTCGCGGTGCTGCCGTAGCTGTCGTGGTGGGGGAATTCCGCGACGTGCTTCTGCCTGCCGAGCGGGGTCAGGTCCAGGTAGTTGTTCGTGCCGATGAGAATGTCGCCGCCGCGGGCATAGGACGAATAGGTGTGAAAGACCGCGTCGTCGTCCTCACGCCAGAAGATGCTGGTGCCGGGCTGTTCGCCCTCGGTCTGCCAGGTGAGGCCCTTGGCCTGCATTTCCGCCTTGTCCGCGTAGTTGTATTCGACGGGTGCGATGCACTCGTCCTGTGTCACGTGGAAGTCGTAGTTGAAGTCGCTGTCGAAGGACGAGTACATCGGGAAGGTCCAGCCCATCCGATCCCGGTAGCGGTTCAGCGTGTCCCACGGCCCGCGTGAAACGGCGACGAACCTGGTGTCGTTGTATTCGAGATGCTCGGTGTGCCCGACGTTGTCGAGCAGCAGCGCGCAGCTGGGGCAACCCGCGTCCAAGTCCCAGCGCCACATCATGTGATAGACGATCAGCTGCCGTTGCCCCTCGAAAAGCTCGGCAAGGCCGACCTTCCCCTTCGGCCCCTCGAATTCGTATCTCTTGTCGATGGCGACCATCGGCAGTTCACGACGCCGGGCGGCCAGCGCATCCTGGCGGTGGGTCTGTTCCCGTTCTTCGGCGAGCAGCCGCATGCGCGCGGTCAGCCATTCGTCGCGGGAAACCACGGTCGGACGATTCATGACAATTCTCCTCGGGCTCGGATGAACACACGTCTGCGTATGTAGACCGGGCGGCCGAGCAGAAGTCATCGCATCGGCGATCAGATCGCCGACGTCGAGGGCGCTGGCCGATACTCGGGCAGCGCGGCGGTCGTCGACGGCGCCATGATGCGCTCCAGGCCGGCAAGGGACTCCAGCAGCGGCGATCGCGCGATGGTGTTGCGTACCGCCATGCCGATCCGCGTCTTGGGCGCCATGAGGCGCAGGTTCGGGCCGATCTTCTGCTTGCGGTCCACCGACTCGCGGTGGGTTTCCTCATAGCGACGGAAGGCGGTTCGATGATCGCCACCCGCGGCCGCCAACTCGCCCGCCAGCCGGTAGGCGCCGATCAGCGACAGCTCGGCACCTGCGCCCGAGGCGGGCGATGCGCAGTATGCGGCGTCGCCGACCAGCGCGATGCGACCGGTCGTCCAGGAATCCATGCGCACCTGGCTGAGGGCATCGACGTAGAGGTCGGGGTCCGCGAGCGCGCCTGCGAGGAGCTCCGGTATCCGCCACTCGGTTCGGTCCGCGAACGCGTCGGTGAGCAGGTGGCGCTCGGCAGCGGGATCGCGATGGTCGTAGTCGCGTTGTGGGCTGCGGAACATGAAGTACGCCTTGGCCTGGGCGTGGTTGCCCGAGCGGTAGACGCCCGCCATCGTTCCCGGCGTGTTGAACACCGTCATCGTCCGGTCCTGGCCATGTGCCGAATCGGCGTTGCCGAAAGCGAAGTAGTGGTCCATATGGTGCACGAACCGCGATTCCGGACCGAAGACGAGACCGCGCACGTTGGAATGCATGCCGTCCGCGCCGATGACCAGGTCGAAGCGCCGGGGCCGGCCGTTTTCGAAGGCGACCGCGACACCGTCGTCGTCCTGCTCGAGGGATCGGATCGAATCGCCGAAGAGGTACTCGACGGGATCGGCGTTGGCGTTGTGCAGAATCCCGACCAGGTCGCCGCGCATGATCTCCACCTCGCCGCTGCCGTACTTGTCCTGGATACCGGACATATCGATGCGGGCCAGACCGCGATCCCGCGCGTCGACGAACCGCATACCGGCGACATCGGCGGCCGCCGCCCGGATCTGTGGCATGACGCCCATCCGTTCGGCGACCTGGATGGCCTGATCGCGAACGTCGACGCCCTGTCCGCCGGAACGCGGATGCGGCGCTCGCTCGACCATGGTGGGCCGGAACCCGTGTCGCGCAAGCCAGTACGCCAGTGTCTGCCCGGCGATGCTGGCGCCCGAGATGAGAATCCGCTCGTTCTTCATGTCCGCTCCTGCGTCTCATAAATACTGACCTATGGTCAGTCGTGACCATAGGCTCCTGACCGCAGGTCAGTCAAGGGCTATAATTTCACGGATGACCGATGACACTCGCGCCCGCATCCTGCGGGCAGCGCTGGACATGTTCGCCGCACGCGGCTATCACGCCGTCACCGTGCGGGAGATCGCCGAACATCTCGGTTTGACGAAAACAGCTGTGCTCTACCACTTTCCGAGCAAGAGCGACATCATTCCCGCGCTGGCGGAGCCGCTGCTCACCGGGATGGACGCCGTGCTCGCGGCGGCAGGCGGGCGGCCCGATCTCGAGGGTGCGCGGCGGGCGGTCGTGGTCGGACTGCTGGATCTGTGGCTGTCGCATGGCCTGCTGCTCCAGATGCATATGCGAGACCAGGCGCTCTCGGCGCACGTCGCGACCTTCGGCAGGCTGCGTGATGCGGCCCTGCGCGCGCAAGAGCTGATCGCGGGCGCGGACGCCGACTTGGCCGCGCGGGTGAACGCCGCGCAGGTCTATGCCGCCCTCAGTGACCCGGTGGTCATTTTCGCCGATCAGCCGGTCGCCGAGTTGCGCGCCGCGATCCTGGACGGGGCACGCCTTCTCCTCGGTATGTCTGTGCCACAAGGAATCTCGACCGGCGCACCGGTCGTCGCGGCGACACCGCAGTCGAGTTCGGATCGGCGCAATCTCCGAGGCAGGCCGGGCATGATGAGCGAAGCGATGGTCGAATCCGCACGGAAGATGCGCGCGTCCGGTGCGTATACCGTCGATGACATCGCCGCTGAGCTGGGCGTCTCGCGTGCGACCCTCTATCGGCACCTGTCGGTGCGCGGGGAGTCGCACGCGGCGGGGGACTAATTATGAGACGGTTTGTGAGACGTGAGATTCACCAAGGACGCGAAATTCGGTAGCGACCGTCATCGGATCGAGTCGGTTGTCAGCACTTCACGCAGGCTGGTGAGTTCTCCGTCGGTCAGGCCATGCGTGCGCAGATATCCGGCTCCGCCGCCCACCCCTTCGAGGGTGTCGAGGAATTGCTTCATGGCCTGCGGCACCGCGGCGCGCGGTGGTCTGATGCCTTCGATCGCCCGGATTTGTTCGAGGCGTAGATTCGTGAGCTCGAAGTCGCGCTGGATCGCCTTGCGTGGGACGCCCACGGCGTGCTGTAGCACGGCGATCAGCATGCCGGTGCGATCCTTTCCATGGGCGCAGTGGACGAGGGCGGCGCCGTCGGCGTTGATGATGTGGCGCGCGGCCGCTACGAACGCCTGCGGACTGAATTCCAGACACTCCTGGTAGAGCTTGACGAATTCTGCCTGGCCGCGGACCGGCCGAACGGGGGAGCTGATCGGATAATTGACGATGTCGATATCGGCGCGATTGTCCAACAGCCCATGGCCGTGTTGTGCGAATTCATCAGCTGTGCGTAGGTCGATCACCGATCGGACTCCGAGGGTGTCGACCAATCTGTCGACGTCGTCCGCGTCGGCGCATTCCGGAGTGCTTGACCGGTAGAGGACACCGGATCGGGTTCTCCTGCCATCGGTCGTCTCGAGCCCGCCGAAGTCGCGCACGTTGGCGACCTTGCCGAAATTATCGATCCATCGCGGGTCGGTCTCATCCGCCAACCGCATTCTGCGTATCTCGGCCAGCGCCTCCCAGTTGCGGTGTTCGCACTCGGTCACCGCCCCGATCACGTTCTCGATTCTCGAGCCGACTCGCGACTGGTGGGCGAGCGCGTCGGCTGCTTGCCACACGTCGTGCTCGAGCCGCTGGGCAGACTTCTTGATTGTCGCCGCTACCGGACTATGCATCGGCGCACCTGGGTGGTATGACCGGACAGGCGAAGCCGCCTGTGGTCATGCCGATACCGACGCGCATCGCACCGCTACCCGGCCCGCGGGTGGTTGGCACGGGATCGGGCTGATCGACGGATTCGGTCGGGCGAGTGCCCGGCTCCGGGATGTCATCCGTGGCCGTCATGGTCCTGCTCTCCCTCCTCTGCCTAGTTGCTGTCACAGTAAAAATCATGTGACTGTACGTCAAGTGCTACCGTGAGCTGGTGACCGAACTCGGATTGCGGGCGCGCAAGAAACTCCAGACCAGGCAGCAGATCGTCGACACGGCTGCCGCGCTGTTCGCCGAACGCGGCTTCGACAGCGTCACGGTAGCCGAAATCGCCTGCGCTGCAAATGTTTCTGAGAAGACTGTGTTCAACTACTTCGGCACCAAGGAAGACCTGATCTTCAGTGGCATGGATGATTTCAGCGCTACCCTCCTGCGGGCGATCCGGGAACGCCCACACGGTATGTCGCCATTCGCCGCATTCGCCGAATTCGTGGTTCAGCCTCGTGGCCTGCTGGCCGATGAAGACCCCGACGCCATCGAACGCTTGTCCGCGGTGGCCCGAATGATCGACGCCAGCACCACCCTGCAAACCCGCCAACGACAACTCTTCGACGCCAGTGCCGACAGCCTCGCCACCCTGCTGGCCGAAGAGGCCGGCGCCACCGACGCCGATGTCAGCGCATGGGTAGTGGCCGATGCCCTGATCGGTGTCCTACGCGCCATGCAGAAATACATCCACCGAGAGGTGCTCGCCGGTCGCCGCGGCCCCGACCTGATCGGTGACGTACTCGCTCAGGGCAGGCGCGCGGTCGAAGTGCTGGAACATGGACTGGCCGACTACGCAGTGGGTCACCAGGTGGTGTCTCCCGATCATTCGAGCCGTTCGAAATCTGACCGGCCCATGGGGTAGGGCCGAACGGCCGGTTCAACCGATGAGTGAAGCCGCGCACAAAGCCCGGCTCGTCGATACGGACGACTTCGGACGTCGGCGACGAAGTCGGCCACCGCGCGAGTCGGCCATCACGATGCGCGACTTCGGAACTGGGCGTTGTGCAGATCAGCGCGGCACGTCCCAGAAGGCGAGCTCGTGGTTCATGCCTGCCAGGAAGAGCTCTTCGGCGCGGTCCTGCTCGATGTCGGCCTCGTCGAGCATCTGGGCGCAGCGGCGGGTCAGCGCGCCGAATCCGGGGTCGGCGTAGGTGTCGACCCAGCGGCGATAGCGAGGTTCGGCCGGTGGGTTGCGGGCGAGGATGCCGCCCAGTGTCGAGTAGCCCCACATGCACGGGTACAGCGCGGCAAGTCCCTCGCCATAATCGGCGGCCGACTCCAGTAGGAAGGCCGTATAGGCAACGCACGCAGCGCCTTTCGTCGCGCCGTCGAGGTCGGCGCCGAACTCGGCGGCCAGCGAACGGTGCAGCGACAGCTCCTCGTGGTAGGTGGCGTGGGCCAGATCCACCAGGTCGCCGAGATGCGCCGCGGGCGCCTGCCAGGCCAGCCGGGAGAACACCCGGACATAGTCGAGCAGGAACAAATAGTCCTGCTCGAGCCAGGATCGGAAGATCGGTTCGGCCAGGTCGCCGGTGGCGATGCCGGCGACCGTGGGGTGCGTGAGTTGTTTCTCGACCAGCGGACGGCCGAGTTCCTCCAGATGTGCCGCGAGACTCATATATGCAGTCTCTCGCAGTCTGCGCGGATTCCGGTTTGCGCCCTGCTCGCAGTTGCCGCACGCTTGCGGTGTGTTGCGGGATGAGGACGATGTGGTGCGGTTGCTGGCACCTTCGGAGGAGCGATTCGTACGCCACGGGACCTACACCGGTCGCTCCGTGTCGGTGGTCGGCGATCTGGATATCAACGCACTGAGAGCCGCGTTCGCCGCGTTGCAGCAGGCTTATCCGGTGGCGATCTGCCGCATCGTGGAGGATGCGGCAGGCAAGGGCTATCTGCTGCGTCCCGGGGCGCGGACACCGGTAGGCGTCTGGGCGAACCTCGGTGATCCCGATACCGTGCGGTTGCCCGCCGAGCCGATCGATCCGGCGGTCCAGCTCGTCTACGTGGACGTCGTGCTGACGGACGCGGCGCGGTCGCGCATCACGTTGTTCGCCCATCACAGCATCGCGGACGCGGGCCACTGCGTCGAGCTGCTGGCGCGGCTATGGGACCACTACACCGATTACGTCGAGTCCGGAACGACAACCGTTGCGCCGCACGAGTATCCGCAACCGCTGGAATGGTGGGCGGCGGCGCGAGGAATCACCCGGCGCACGCCCTCCGGGTTCGAAGACGTCGCGCGGCCGCTCACGCCGCAGGAGCGGTCGGTTCCCGCCGACCCCGCCACCCCGGCGCCGAGCGTGCTCGTCCGACCCCGGCGGGCCGTGCTGGACCGCGCGGCCACCACGCGCATCGTCGGACTCGGCCGGCACCAGGGCGTCACGGTCAACGGGCTGGTCACTGCCGCACTGCTGCGTGCCTACGCGTCCGAAAAGGACGGAGCCGCAGGCGATCCGGTCCCGGTCGGTTGTCTGTACCCCGTGGACATGCGCTCGCGCCTGACCCCGCCCGTCCCCGCCGCCGCGGGCACCAACATGGCGGGCCTGGCCTCCTTCGCCGCCGACATCGACGTCTCGGCGGGAATCATCGAACTCGCCCAACGGATTTCGTCCCGACTGCACCACGACCTGGCCGCGGGCGTCACCCAGCAGTCGGTCCTCCATTTCCCGGACTTCTTCGGCCCCGCCAGAGTCCACTCCCTGGCCGGCCACATCGCCGTGACCAACACCGGCGTCGTCCCCGCCTTCCGGGTCCCCGCGAACCTCGAACTCTCCGACTACGAAATCGTCTACCTCTCGGCCCACCCGCGCTCCTCGGCAGGCGCCTCCGCCGCCGTCACCTTCCTCGTCTACACCTTCGCCGGTCGCCTCACCGTCGGTCTACTCGGCGGCGGCTCCACCGCCGACTGCCTCCTCACCGCCGTCCGCAAAGAACTGACAGCCTTGTCGGAGGAAGCGCTCGACGTATGAGCTCTAGGCCGGCGCTATACCTTGACGATCCTGATTCTGTTGCCGCACAACAGAGTCAGGTCGTCCGGATCGGACGTCAGTACGGTGACCGGTGGTCTGGATGCGCGGGCAATTGCCGCGAGTGCGGAATCAATCGCGTATTTGTGACCATGCAGATCATGGGCGCGCAGCAAATCGGCGGCGCTACCAGGCATGCCCCCGATGCTACCGCTAGTAGCAATTGTGCATCAGTGCAGAGCCGAGGCGCTCGGCAGGCCGCTAGTGAGGGTGCGGATCGGCTCCTCGTCCAAATCCCCAGGCAACTCGGCCGATGGTGCTCGGTGCCGGAAGCGGCTCGGGCGCGCGATCTGATCGTGCGGCTCATACCGGCGTCGCGTCGGAGAAAGAGGCTGTCGGGTCGGCGGGTTCGTGGAGAATGCTGGATAGCACAGCACAGGCGGTGAATGACGGAAGCGGGTGTGGCGACGGTGCGGAGCAAGAGAGACCGGAGACGCGGTGGGCTCGGTGCCGCCGCCGTCGGTGCCGGGGCGCTCGGCGTCGGCGAAGTGATCGCCGCGACGCGGGGCGATTCGCTGATCGATGCCATCGGCCGGGCGCTGACCGATACCGCGCCGGTTCCGGTTGTCGAGGCCACCGTCGCGCTGTCCGGCAGGCATGACAAGGCCGTCATTCGGATCGGAGTCGGTGCGGGCGTTCTCGCGGCCGCCGTCGGTCTCGGCGCACTGCCCGATCGGACGCGTACCGCCGCTGTCGCCGCGTTCGGCGCGGGCGCGGGCGCGCTCGGGTTGCGGCGGGCGACCCGATCCGCGGCCACCGTCGCTGGTGCGGTCGCGGCCACAGGTGTGCTCGGTGTCGGCCTGCGCATGCGGCCGCGCGGATGGATCGGCTCGCTCGCGACGGCCGGTGCGGGTGCCGGGCTCTTCGTGACAGCGCGGGCGCTGCATCGTGACCTCGACCGTCGCCGGGACGAGGCGATCCGGAAGGTCGGCCCGATGGGCAGTCTCGCCGCGGTGCCGCAGGACGGGCTCGAGGACGAGCCGGGGCTGTCGTCGCTGATCACCCGCAACCGCAGTTTCTATGTGGCCGACGTCAATCCGAGTCCGCCCCGGATCGACCCGACTCGCTGGCGACTGTCGGTCACCGGCATGGTCGCCCATCCGCTGCGGCTCTCGCTGGACGAATTAGCTTCCGACGCAGTGGAATTCGATGCGGTGATGGTTTGCGTGCACAATCGTCCCGGTGCGGGGCGGGCAGGCAACGCCCGCTGGTTCGGTGTCCCGCTGGCGAAGCTGCTCGAGCATGTGATCCCGGAAGCCGGCGCGACCAAGCTGGTGACCAGGGCCGTCGACGGCTACACCATTTCGCTGCCGATCGAGCCGCTGCGCTCCGGGGCATGGCCCGGGTACCTGGTGGTCGGCGTGAACGGCGAACCGCTCGCACCGGAGCACGGCTTCCCGGCTCGTGTCTTCGTTCCCGGTCTCTACGGCCAGTACACCGGTGCGAAATGGCTTGCCGAACTGCAACTCACCGACGACACCCACGTCGACTACTGGGTGCGGCGCGGCTGGCCCCCGGAGCCGATCTGGGTCACGCCGCAGGCGCGCATCGACGTCGCCGCGCCCGGTCGCGCGGCGGCGGGCGCCACCACCGTCGCGGGTGTCGCCTGGGCGCCGCCGCATGGTGTCGCGGGTGTCGAGATCCGAGTCGACGAGGGGGAGTGGCGCGCGGTCGATCTCGGCACCGAACTCGCCCCTGCCGCCTGGCGTCGCTGGCGTACCACCATCGACCTGCCTGCGGGCGAACACTCTGTGCAGGCGCGCGCGACCAGCCACTCCGGCGAGATCCAGGACGGCGAGGATCGCGCGGCGTTCCCTGCCGGACCGAGCGGCTTCCACACCGTGACCGTTCGGGTCTGAGGTCCTGCCTCTGGACGACATTCGTCCGGAGGCAGGTCGTCCGTACTGACCGGTTGAGCTGAAGACAGTCGGCCCCGAGGTTCAGCTCAGCAGGCGAACGCCGCCCGACATGTGACCGTGCTGTCCGACGTGTGACCGTGCTGCCCGACATGCGATCGCGCCGCCCGGCAGAGGTCGGCGGCGTACTACGTGCGTCACCGAGAGCCCCGGGGCCGAGCCGATCACGGTCACGCGGTGGTGATCGGCTCCTGGAGTTCGGTGACCCAGCCGCTCGGATCGTCGGTGAATTCAAGAGTCACCTCACGGGCGTAGCCCGCCGACGTGTAGCCGTTCGCGTCGATCCAGCGGCCCAGCGCCTGCCACGGCTCCAAGACGTCGTCCATGCTGCCCCGGTGGACGACCGTCGCCGCTTGCGCGATGGCGGGCAGGTCGACGACAGCGAAATCGCGCGCGACATCGGGCTCGATATCGACCGGCACGGCGGCGTGTACCAGCACCGAGCCGTCGCCCGTCGTGTTCTCCTCGTAGTACGCGATCGCGGGGCCCGTGATCGCCACCCCCGCCTGTTCCAGGCGCTTGCACACTTCCTCGAACAACGGCCCTACGACAGGCCCGATCGATTGTGGCTCGAAATCGCCTGCTACGCCGGTCAATTCGGCTACGCGCACAGCGGGAATGGACTTGATCACCACATCATTGGCAGGCATAGCGCCCTCTTTCTCGATGATGCGGAGCCTCGTTTCGACCTGGACGAGCCGGGCGCGATCGTCGCTGATCCGCTGCTCCAATTCCGCCCGGCGCAGCGTGAGCATGCCGCGCAGCGCGGCGCTGTCGACCCGGTCGTCGAGGATCCGGCCCACCTGTTCCAGCGTGAAGCCGAGATCCTTCAGCGCGACAATGCGATTGAGCCGAGCCAACTGCCCGGCCTCGTAGTAGCGATAGCCGCTCACCGCGTCGACCCGATCCGGGCGTAGCAGCCCGGTCGCGTCGTAGTGCCGCAGCATGCGGACCGATACCCGTCCGTGTCTGGCGAAGTCTCCGATACTGAACATGACGACTCCTGGTCTATGGCCTGACACGGTGTCAGAGTCAAGGGTGTTGCCGGAACCACCCGATGTTCGTCAGAATCGGCCACCGCGACTGGTCCGGCGGGACCCGGAAGAGCCGCCGTAGGAGCCCGGGCGATAGCCGCCGGACCCGGACCTGCCACCGCTCGCCGCGCCACGCAGCAGACCATCGATGAGGATGCCGCCCAGCACCGCTCCCGCCTGCCCGGTGCCGGACGGTCCCTGACTGCTCTCCCAGGCCCGCACACCGGCCTGGGCCTCCTGCAACGCGCGCCCGGCCATGTCGGCGGCGGCTTGCGCGTGCGCGAGCGCCTGCGCGGGATCTGCGGCGTCGAGCTGCCGGGCCGCATCGAGATTGCGCTGGGCCTCCGAGAGCCGCGTGCGCGCGTCGGCGTCGATACCGCCGCGGCGGGTGGTGATGTAGTCGGTCGCGGCATCGAGCCGCGTGCGAGCGTCGGTCAGCGCTCGCTGCAGCCTGCGTCGCAGGTCCTCGGCGGCCAGTTTGCGATCCGTCGCCGCCGCGTTGGCGCGGTCCAGTTCGGCGTCGGCCGCTATCGCGTCGTGGAAGGCGTCGAGTGGATCGTTGTCGGCGTTGGCGGTCGCCTTCGCCAATGCCGCCTCCGCCGCGCTGATGGCGGCGCCGAATTCCGGACCGCCGTAGGACGCGAGGGCTTTCGCCGCGGCGAGGTCGGAGCGCAGCTCCTCCAGTGCGGCAGGCAGCCCGTCGGTCGCCTGCTGGATGTTCGCGGCCGCGTTGTCGACGGCATCGAGCAGGGTGCGGGCCTGGCCGACCGCCGCCTCCGCGGCGCGGATCGCGGCGACCGCTCCACCCTGCCTGCCTACGGGCTGGGCCAGTGCGCCGCGGCCGTTGTCGATGTTGTGTTCCGCGAAGGTGATTCGCTCTCGCGCCATGGTCACGTTGTCGCGGATCGGTGCGAGCACGCCGGGCGGGTAGGCGGTGGCGAGCCGGGTGAGCTCGGTCTCCGAAGCCGGCGTGCGTCCGGTGAGTTCGACCAGATCCCTGGTCAGCGCGTCCAGCCGGTCGGCGGCGTTGATGAGCAGGTCGCGCATCGCGTCGAACTCGGTGACCTGGGCGTCGAGCTCCCGGTCGGCGCGGCCGACCGTGCCGATGAGATCGACGAGCATGGTCCGCTGCTGGTCGGCGGTTTCGGGGATGTCGTCGTCGAGCTGCTGGCGGATCGAAAATGCCTTGGAGGCAGCCGTTTTCGCGTGGGTCAGCGCAGTGCTGAAAGGAGTGACGGCGGTGGCCCCGAACTCGCCGGTCGCAAGCTCCAGCTCCTCACCGCTGGTCCGGATCGCATTGTCGATCTCGACAAGCACCTCCCGCGACCGCACCTGCAGCACCCCCAGCGACAGCGCTCCGAGTGCCACGCTGTTATCCGGATCCAACTGCCGCGCGGCCCGCAGTTCGGCGGTGCTGCGGTCCTTGCGCCGCTTGCGGGAATACAGCACCAGCCCGCCGACGACGAGCGCGATCATCAGCGCGACGATCAGCAACGCGCGGCCGCTGACACCGCCGTCGCCGTGCATGGCCGAATCCAGGCCGTCGGCCGTCGCGATCCCGGCCTCGGCCCATCTGCTCTCCCGCAGCGCGGGCTCGACGCGCGTAGTGAGCAGGCCGTCGAGCTCGGAATCGCTGACACCGGTCGGCAAGTCGCCGTAGAACCAGTAGTCGTGGGTCTGGGTGGCCACGGCGAGCAGTAGGTCACGCCTGCCGAAACCGGACTGCGTCGCCGTGCGCTCGGCCCATGCCTCGGCACCCAGTCCGTCGAAGTCCTGCACGTAGACGATCCACAGTCGAACCTGTTGGTTGGCGTACAACTGGTCGACGGCCGAGCGCACATCGTCGAACTGTGCGCGGTCGAGCACCTCCGCCGAGTCGACCACATAGGTACCCAACCGGGTCGGTGGCTCGGCCGCCGCGGTCGCAGCGCCGATCAGCGCGATACCCGCGAGCAGCATGGTGATCGTCGCCCGGACAGACCAGCGAGCTCGACGATGCGGCAGCAGCATGGCACGAATGTATCGCGAGCACCCACCTGTCGCAGACACCCTGGATACGATCGACGTGTGATGACGATCGATCTCCCATACACCGGCCATGTGTCCCCGGGATCGAATCCGCAGCAGCGCGATATTCCCGGTGGCCGAATCGTCAAAATGTCCGTGGGCGGCATGGACAACAACTGTTACCTCGTGCAGTGCACCGCCACCGGAGCCGCACTGCTCATCGACGCCGCCAACGAGCCCGAACGCATCGAGGCGCTGATCGCGCAGGAAACGCCCGGTCGGATAGCCCTGATCGTCACGACCCACCTGCACCGCGACCATTGGTGTGCGCTGAAGGACATCGCGGCCGCCACGAGCGCGCCCACCGCCGCCCACCGTCTCGACGCCGATGCCCTGCCGATACGCCCCGATCGCCTGCTCGACGACGGCGACACTATCGGGATCGGTGACCTGACCTTCGAAGCAATCCACCTCCGTGGCCACACGCCTGGGTCCGTTGCGCTCGCCCTCATCGACGACAACGGTGTCGCGCACCTGTTCACCGGGGATTCCCTCTTTCCGGGGGGTCTTGGGCGGACAACAAATCCGAAGGACTTCGACTCGCTCTACGCCGACGTGACCAGCAAGATCTTCGATCGGTACCCGGACGACGCGATCGTGTATCCGGGTCACGGTGACGACACCAACCTCGGTACCGAGCGTCCGCAGCTGGGGGAGTGGCGGAGCCGGGGATGGTGATCGAATCGTTTCGCGAGTCGAACACAGTACGTCGAGTCGCGAGGCGACGTTTCGCAGTGCGCTCGGGCTCGCTACGGGCGCACTAGGGCGGCGGATCAGCATCGCCGGAACCGCCGACCGGCTCACCGACTTCACCGACAACAACGTGGTGTCCTGGCTGGAATTCAGGCAACGCCGCTGGCCACAGACCTCGAATCCGCACCTGCTCGTGTCCGCCGAAACAGTGATCGGCGTGGACGTCGTCGCAACCGCCCGGAGCGACGGGCATGTTGCGCGACGCCCGGACGACGAGGACGGTCTTGGCGCTCATGCCAGGACCGCCGGCGCGAGGATCTGCTCGCACCACTCGCGGAAGCTCGTCGGGCTCGCGGTCGTATCGGTGCGCGGCACGCCGTCGTCGAGGCCGTCGTTCTTGGCGCGCATCATGTCGACGTAGGCGGTCGCGATCGCGCCCCCGACGCCTCGCGCGGTCAGTGTGGCGTGGAAGTCGTCGAGAGACTGCCTCTGGTAACGGATGCGGCGACCGAGCACCTCGGACATGGTGTGCGCCATGTCGTTCGGCGTCAGGTCCTGCGGCCCAAGCACCGCGACCTCGCTCGTTCCAGTCCAGGAGCGGTCGAGCAGCAGGCGAGCGGCCGCCGCGGCGATATCGCGGGTGGCGACCATCGGCGCCTTCCGGTCGGCGGCAACGGTGCCGGTGTACACACCGTCGTCTCGGATCGAAACCGCCTGCCACAGGAGGTTGTCCATGAAAGTCGGGTTCGCCAGTGCCCGATAGGCCACACCCGTACTCGCGATGAGATCGTCCATCGCCAGCGATGCCGTCACGTGCCCGGCGCGACCCGCGACGGGGGTACCGCGCCCGAGCGCCGAGACGCCCACGACGTGCCCGACGTCGTGGGTGGTGAGCGCCTTCGCGGCGGCGCGCGTGAATCCGGAAAACGCGGCGTCCAGGTTCGGCGCGGAGTGGTCGGGCGGGATCAGCCAGAAGACCGCATCCGCGCCGGCGAAGGCCCGGTCCACGATATCGGCATCGCCGTGCGATCCCGTGACGATATCGACACGGGGGCGGATCGCCTCCGGGAGTCTACCGGGGTCGCGCACAATGACGCGCAATTCTTCACTGCAAGTGGGTGTTTCGAACAGGATGTCCAGCAGTCGGCTGCCGATGTGACCGGTGGGTGAGGTGATGACGATCATGCTTCGAGTCTGGTGACGGTTCGTCGCGGCGTCCAAGACCCTTTCCGGAGATTGATACCGTGAAGGTATGGATCTGGATCTGCGCAAGCTCCGATACTTCGCCGCGGTGGCAGAGCATCGGCACTTCGGCCGGGCGGCGGAAAAACTCTACATCGCCCAGCCCGTGCTGAGCCGTCAGATCAAGGCTTTCGAGCAGGAATTGGATTGCGCACTGCTCGTGCGGACCACCCGCAACGTGGAGCTGACTGCCGCCGGGAAGCAGCTCTACGAGGAGGCGCAGGGGATTCTCGCTGCCGTCGACGCGGCGGTGCGGCGCGTACACGATGTCGACCGCGGTCTACGACGGCTGGTGGTCGCCTTCGCACCCGGATTGCGTGTATCGGAGGCGATCCGGGAATTCGCGATGCGTCACCCGGAGATCGAAACCGATGTCGTCCCGGCGCGCTGGTGGGAGCCGGACGCGCCGCTGCGAGACGGTCGAGCTCAGATCGGTTACCTGCGAAAACCTTTCGACGAATCCGGATTGCGCACCATCCCCGTCGGTCACGAACCCAGGGTTGCCTGCATGCCCGCGACCCATCCGCTGGCGTCACGCCAGGAACTCGCCCTGGCCGATCTCGATGGTGAGCGGATGCTCGACGTCCGAAACAGGCGGCGGTTGTCTCTGGAAGAAAAGTTCGAGCTCATCGCCTCCGGGCACGGCCTGGTACTCGCCCCCCTGAGTGTGGCGCGTGCCTACGTCCGCCCTGACCTCGTCCACCGCCCTGTCGCCGACGCCCCCGGGGCTGAGACATGCTTGGTCGTCGCGTCGGACCACCCCGACAAGCTCCTGCGCGAATTCCTCGACATCGCCATCACGACACTGCGGCACTGAATCGGCGCCGGGCCGGTTACCGCGCCTAGTCCAGCTGGCATCGACTCCCCGACAACGCGCGCCATGCGGCTAATACAGTGCGTTCTGGGCCGACAGGCCAATGCCTGCCGGTAGGTGAGCATTACCGACCGTGGCCTCCGAGCAGGCACCGGTGTCGGAGGTGGATGTGATGATCGGACGATGCACGTTAGCCCCATTGAAGAGTCCTGGCGACGGATCGACTCATGGCTCGCCGCGCATGCGCCGCGTACCTTCTCATCTTTGCGTCCACCCGCCTCGCAGGAGGCCATCAGCGCCGCAGCTACCGAGTTGGGGGTGGAGTTCCCCGCGGATCTGGTCGCGTATCTGCGCCACCACGACGGAGTCTCGCCCGGGGAGCGGGGTTTCGTCTCCCCCGAGGAGGGGGGTTTCAGCTTCCCCGGCTATCAGCCGTACACCCTCGCCGAGATCCTCTCCTCGGGCCGGATGCACCACGAACTGTGGGGCCGGCACGGCGAGGACCTGCCATTCGAGGGCTACTGGCACCAGGATTTCGTCTCCTTCGCCCGCACCTCCAGTGTGGACGCACTCGTCGTTGACTGCCGGCGAGGCGAGTCGTTCGGCGCGGTAGGCAAGCATGTGGAGTCCGAGGGTACGAGCTTCGGGAACTGGGAAAGCCTCGCAGCCTTCCTGGAACAGATCGCCGACTCTCTCGAGGGCGGAACCGCCATAACAGTGGGGCTAACGTATGTGCCTGTCGTCGACGACGGGATGCTGCTGTGGGAGTACGCTCCCGAACGGCGAGCCGAGCCTCGGTCCCTGTTCGACCTCGCGCTCGCCTGCCCGGTCATCGCCGCGCCAGGCCGGACGACTTCCCACGCCACGCTGAACAAGACCTGGCCCAGCGGTTACGACAATTTCTGCCTGACCTTCGCGCAGGACTTGGACGAGACCGAACTTCTGCGCCGGTTCGGCGCGTTGCCCGAGACCCGGCGCCCACGGTGGAGGGAGGAGGCAGCAATTCCAGACCAGAGGCAGGACCCTCGCGTGCTGCTGCCGGTGGTCCGCGTGGGAACCCACGGCGGTTGGGCGTTCGGCATCGAGGAAGGTCTTCATCTTTTCGAGGGCACACGCGAGGAGGTGCTGCGCCGTGTGTCCTGTGGCACCCGCGCGGTGTCCGTAAGCTATTGGGGCGACGGCACGACCTCGGTGTCCCTTTTCGACAACGGCGAACTGGTGACGAGGTACGACACCCGACCGCCCGTCCCCCACGGCGCGCGCGACCCGTTCGAGGTCTTCCCCGGTCTGCCGACGCCCGTTCCGGAACCCACACCCGAGCAGCGGCGGGAACGGCTGCTGGCGGTGTGTGACGCGGTCGTTCGCCGCTGTGGCATCCCACTGCCACCGCCCGGCCTGGAGGGGGAACTCGACAGCGCGCGGATCCTTCCCCTGCTCCCGGACAACAACTTCGGGCTCCCGGAGAACAACTTCAAGACACCCGTGCCTGACCGGTTTGCCTCCCTCGTCGACGCCGCGACGCCCGAGCGCCTGCGCCGCGTACTCGCCACACAGATGTCGTCACTGGCCACCGAGACCGGACTCGACACCTATGACGAGGTCACTGCCGCACTGTCCCTGCTGAGCGAGGAGGATCACCCCGGCGTTACCGACGATTCCGCCCTTGACCTGCGGCTGCGCCGCGTGCACGCCGAGGCCAAGGTGATATACACCGACTGGAAAGACCGGTCCCTCTGGCAGGACCGCGCCATGGCCGCCCGCGCCCTGGCCGACGCGCTCAACCTGTCGGCCCGGGAAGCCCTGGGCTTGGTCGTGGGGCTGCGTCAGGACCCCCATTGGCGGCAGGAGTTTCGCAAGCAGTTGACCGACGACTGATTCCTGCATGATCCTTGGTCGCTACTGGGGAAGCCGGATACCCCGCTGCGATCCGCCATCGATGCCGTGACGGAGAGCAATGTGCGGACGCAAAATCAGGGCGCGGCCCAGCCAGCACGACGAGGGCAGGTAGCGGCAGGAGCGCGCGCTGGGAAGCGTTGTCGGCCAACAGGTTTGGACGGCCGACCAACGCCCGGGTCGCGGCATTTGCGGACATGTCGAAGCAGAGCCGGAGTAGTAGCTGCTCTCACCAATTCTCGGCCTGCACGCATGCCGAACTTGTCGGTGGCTGGTCGTAGCGTTCGCGGAATGAACTGTAGACCGTGGTTGGATTTGTGGAGCGAGGAATGGATCTCCCGCAGAGATCTCGAGGAGCTGGTCGTTGTATGACTCGCACTACCCCGCCACGTCCGGTCGATCTCGAGGCCGTCTTTCCTGAGCTGGCGCCACTGGCCCGCACCGCGACTCGACTGCACCCACGTCCGGGAGTCCCCTCGCCCCAAGACAGTTCGATCGGCGGCCCACTGTTGTGGCCGGCGAGCGAGCCATGGCCGCACTGTTCCGAGGACGGCCACGACGCGGGACCGATTCCGCTGATGTCGTTGGCGGACGCCAGGCTGCGACGGCGCATCGAATTGGCCAGAGAAAGCAGGGAGTGGGGATACACCACCGAGGAGCAGGCGCTCCTCGAACGGATCGAGAAGATGGACGTCCCCGAGGGGCCCGTCGCGATGCTGCCGGTCGCCCAGTTGTACCTGCGTGACGTGCCCGGTCTGCGTCCACCCGAGGGTGCGGATCTGCTGCAGGTGTTGTGGTGCCCCTTCGAATTTCACGGCGACGGAATGCCCACGACCGCAGTGTTCTGGCGGTCCGCGGCGGCGGTGACCGACATCCTGCTCGCCCCACCGGAACCGGCGGCAGTGGACGGCGTGGCCTATGTACCCGAGCCGTGCTTCATCCATCCGGAAGAGGTGATCGAATACCCGAGCTCGCTCGAGCTCGGGCGGGAGATGCGGGAACGACTGGACCGGTGGGCCATCGACGAGCTCGGCATCGAGTACCACAACTTGTGTATCGCGCCCGGCTTCAAGGTCGGAGGCTACATCAATTGGGGCATGACAGATCCATATCCGAACCCCTGCCCCACCTGCGGCACCCCGACCGAGCCGCTGCTGACGATCGCCGGCACGGAGTGGAACTTCGACGTCCACCACTGGATCCCGTACGAGGACCAGGCCGCCAACCTCGCGCGGGCTCCTATACAAGGCAGCCCGAGCAGGCCGACCCGGATCTGTGTCTCCGACGACAACGCTCAAATCATCCGAGTCTGCCCGACATCACACGAGCACCCACACATCCAGATGATGCAATAAGCCACGCCCCGACCGATCGGTTCCACGTACCCCGCACCACCCTCACATCGGCTAGTTACCGCGCATTCGGTGGCACGCAGCACACGCGCGCAAGCGGGTGGTGTTCATTCCCGGTTGAGGTGGGCGAGGTAGTCAGCCCAGCTGGCCTGGGGTGGTGATTTTCTGTCCGTATCCGGCCAGTGTGCAGCATGTCGGTACCGGCAGACACAATGCAGAACATGGAAAACGGTGATGACAGGGACGCGCCCCAGCCCTCCCCGGCTGTGAACAGATGGACGGTGGGTCTCACCTGCGCCGCGATCGTCGCGACCGGCTACCTCATCGCCTGGCTGGTGCACGAGCCGGAGCCGTCGGAGCCCACGGCTCGGGCCGAAAACTCCTATGTCACCCCGCCGGTCACGTTTCCGGTGCAGATCCCAGGCTGTGATGTCGTGGAACCTCCGCGGCAAGCGCAATTGTTCGGCGTGATGTACTCCGACAAATACGGATACGACAATCCGTCCTATCCATGGTTCTCCGGTCCCAAGGCTGTCGCGATGACGCAGGCGCTGAATGATCTGCTCCCCGGTGATGTCGAAATCGCCTTCGCCCCGGTAACGCGCTCGCTGGTGTTCCAGCCGATCATCGGCGATCCCACGCAGAACAAGAGATTCGGCGATTCGACCGAGGCACGCGCCACGCTGCTGCGTGGTGGCCGAGCGGGCGCGCTGGCGGTGACCGTTCGCCAGGCCACCACACCGATTCCATCGTGCGTCGCCGGCGATCTCGACGAGCGCCGCCACCTCCCCGACGGCACGATCGTCGATACCGATGACACCTGGTACGAGATCAATGGGGTCCGCACCCTTTCGCGCGACGCCACCGCTTATCTGCCCGACGGATCCGTCGTTCACGCGTACGCCACTGATCAAGCCGCTGACGGCAGCGGTCGTACCCGAGCCGTCCCCTTGGCCATCGATGAACTCGTCGCGTTCGTGACCGACCCAGGGCTGCGCGTCAGTGCGCCGGTTCCGCCCGGAACGTCGAGCTCGCCCGAGGTCTGCCTGCGCTTCTCGAAATCCGGCGCGGTGATCGATCAGGCGCAGGCTCGTCGATGGGGTGCGGTGCTGGCGCAGATTCCGCTCGACGGTGTGACCCTGGACCGGCCATTGGGGGCGCTGCTGCCAGGGGAGTGGGGCGGCGGCGTGTGCCAGGCGGTTCGAGTAACCACGTCCGGCCTGCAATCGCGGTTGAGCGTCGTGATCAGCACCGGGCAACCCCTCCCGCAGGAGCCAGATAATTCGTCGTACGACGGCGCGACGCGGCGGCTGCCGGACGGGGCGGTGGTCGAGTCCAGCGAGCTGGGAAGCTCGCCGTCCCGCACCGTCACCGTCACTCGCCGGTCCGGGGTGCAGATCCAGGTCAGCTCCACCGATGCCGCCGATGAGCCTCTGCCGTTCGCGGTGCTGGAGGAGATCGCCCTGAATCCGGGACTCGAGGTGTCGCGATAAGGACGATTCCCGGGCTGCGCAATCTCGTGCTCGCCGCCGCGAGGGGCGTAATCACGAGCGCCGGTGCGGTGGCGGTCCTCTCGCGACCCGAGGACAGTACGCGCAAGATCACCAGAACCACGCGGATTCCGACCGATTGGACCCGCTCACCGACGGACAGTGATCGCTGGCATCGAGGTCGGCAACCCTGCAGGTCCGCATGAGCGTGTCCTTCTCGGGGGGTCGAGGAATATCGGCGTGGAAAGTTCTGGTAGCGCCGTTCTGGCGGGAACTGTCATACGGCGGCGGTCGCTTCTCCTTGCGGAGCCGCGCGTGCGTGGGTTTCTCGGGAACGATCGTTGTCGAGACGCCTGTTGCGCCGCCCATATAGCCTGCGGTCGGATGGGGAGTGGTGCGTGTATCAGCCACGAAACCACGTTCGACAGCAGAGTTTTACCTATCCTGACCGCGATCGGGCAGGTTTGTCGGTGGGTGCGGTGATGATTCAGGTATGGAGCCTCGCCCATATGACCAGGGCGGCCCGTTGATCGCGCACCTGGTCACACTCGATGACGAATGGAACCCCGACTGCGGACACCACCTCACCGCGTGGTGTGACGGGTGCGCGACATGCACCGACTGCGCCGGAAATTGCCGCTGCGCCGCGGCGGAGGATGAGCCGCTGTTGTTCCCCCGCGCCAGCTGACGACGGAGATGTAAGGTCGCACGCCGAGGCGTTCTCATCCGGTCAGGTGGAACGAGTGCTCGGGTGCTGACATTTGGCAGTGACCGGCGGCGTGTGAATGACGTATCCACATCGGCGGCAGATGTGGAGTCGGTGCCCGCCGCCTGCCGGAAGGCATGCCAGCCACCCGACCAGCGCGCGCTGCGGGCCTAGGCGGTGTCGGCGCGGACAGGCCATCGGTGCCGGCTCCTCCCAGATGCCGCTGCGCAATCGGTAGAGCTGCCCTGGTTGAACTACCCTGCCGTCACTGAGTTGATACACCGGACGCCAGGAGTCGAACTCGCTCATCCGGTTTGGGTGATGGGGCCGGAGATCGACGTGACGGCTGTCTGCCTTGTCCAGCACGTCCGCCCGCCTGCGGTTCGGCCGGGGATCGTCGCCATCCGCGCCCGCGAGGCGTCCAGCTGCGCGGCGCGCGACAGGTTGGCCAGCGGCCTGTCGGCCCGCTCGCCGGTCTCCGAAAGAAGAACTGTCTCGAACATATGTTCGCATAATGGCACGCCTGTCCTGTCATGTCGATAGCTCCTCTCTATCGATAGCTGGATATACGCTGAACTTGTGATGGCAGTGCCAGCGCCGATGCTGGCCGTCGCAGGGCGGCCACCGGACACGGCTGACTGGGCCATTGAGATGAAATGGGACGGCGTCCGCGCTCTCGCCATGTGCAAAGGCGAAGTATGTCGCTTGTACAGCAGAAATAAGCGCGACATCACCGGCTCCTACCCGGAGCTCGCCGCGGCGCTGGCCGAGTCGGCGCGAGGCCGGTCGTTGATTCTCGACGGCGAGGTAATCGCACAGACCTCCTCGGGTGCGCCGTCCTTCGGTTTGCTGCAACGTCGCATGCATGTCACGCGACCGACCGCGCAGCTGATCGCGTCGGTGCCGGTCCAGTTCTATGGATTCGACGTGCTGGCCATCGACGGCGGGGACGTCACCGTGCTGCCGTATCTGACCCGCCGCGCCCGCCTGGACTGGTTGCATCTGCCGGGCCGATTGGTGAGCGTCCCGCCCTATTGGCTGGAGGTGGCCGCCGACCGCGTGCTCGAAGTCGCGCGTGGGCACCACCTCGAAGGGATCGTGTCCAAGGAGATCGAGGCGGCCTATCACCCGGGTCGACGCTCGCCGGTGTGGATCAAGACCCCGATCCGCAGGACCGCCGAGGCGATCGTGGTCGGGTGGATCCCCGGCACCGGAATGATGGCGCCGACGTTCGGGTCGCTCGTGCTGGCCGCGCACGACAAGGATGGGCGGCTCACCTATATCGGCAACGTCGGCACCGGCTTCAGCATGGCCACTCGCCGCAGCCTGCGGGCTCGGCTCGATGAACTCGCCACCGCCGTCATGCCGTTCGACGCTCCCTCCGGTGGCCGCCGCCGGGGCGGAGGCGTGCACTGGGTGCGGCCAAAGTTGGTCGGAGACATCGAGTACCGGGAGTACACCGGGGAAGGGCTACGTCATCCGAGTTGGCGTGGGCTGCGCAGTGACAAGGACCTCGCCGAGGTGACTCTCCCGGGATGATCACGGGCGACCTCTGGGTGCCGCCAAGAAAATCCTCCGGTGCCGAAGGCGGTGACGGTGCGCGAACCGGCAGCAAATGGCCGACTACTTTCAGGTACCGGAATGCAGCGCGCACGGCAGGATGAACGCCCGAAGTAGCTGTCCGGAACCGCTCGGCCAGCTGCTTCGCAGGTAGCGGTCGATCGCCGTGCTGGTTTTGGTGAGTTCCGTCTGCGCGCTCGTTGGTGCGGCGCGGGTGTTGCTGGGCTTGGTGTGCTCCCGACACCAGAAAACAAACCGGCCGGACGGCATGTTTACACTGTGTCCTCAGGTAGCGGGCAAATCGTGTGATCGGTCGTGCTGTGCATGGAAAAGCGATCGGGAAAGCGTGGGCGGGTCCCTGCGATGGGCCGCAGCGCCCGTCGGCGCCTCGCGAGACCCATGCTCGAGACCCGTGCCGGTGATGATCGAGGGTGCCCGCTATGAAGGGCAGTCTTGCTGCCGAACTGCTCCAGAGACTTCGGCAGCACTTGAGCAATCTGGCAGACCTGGAGGCCGGTGGGCTTAGAGGCGGGTTGCACGGTGTCTCCGACGGGGTCACCTCCGTGGTGCGTGACGCTCATGGCGGCGACGAGCATGGCGCGCGCGAAGTCTTGGCCGCGCTGGGCGATCGAGACCAGACCTCCCGCGGCGCCGCAGCCGTCAGTCGGGCATCCTCGCCGGCGCACGGCATCACCGACTTGTCGCACATGCCGCCTCTGGGCGACCTCCTCGACAAGGCGCAGACCGGCAAAGTCGACGACCTCGAACTGACCCGCGCATTCAAAGGACTCGAACGTCAATACGGTCCCTACCGAGTCGCCGACGTGCGCGCCTGGTCCGAGGAGGGCTGGACCGACGACGCTAAGAGATATCTGTTTATGGAAGCGAAGATCCGCGACAGCGATGGTGCCGAGGTGGGCAAGCTGCTCCGCAACTTCGAACGTGACAGTGAGGGCAAACTGGTTGCCATAAACGAGATCATGGAGCTGGAGGAGCATGCCAGAGGGAAGGGTTTTTCCACCGTGTTTTCCGCGTCGGTCGAGAACTACTATCGGCGATCAGGAGTAGACCGCATCGAGCTGAGGGCAGAGGACGACGGCGGCTACGTATGGGCGAAGGCCGGCTACGACTGGGACCCTGATCCACATAAGCTCGCCAAGTCTGTCGACTACATCCAGCAGCGGATCGACAAAGTCATCGCCGACGGCCGGGTACCGTCCGACGCAGACGTCGCCTTGCTCGAGGGCATCAAGCAACGATTCCGGGGACCGGTTATCGGGTTCCCGTCGCCGCAGGAGCTGGCACTGCTCGCCGGTGATGACCCCAAGCTCGGCGACACAGTCATGAGAGGATCGATATGGTTCGGGATGAAGAAACTGTGAATATCTCACCCGAGGAGCGCGAGTTCATCAGAGCCCGCAGCAAAGCCACCTCCGAACACTTCATGCAGTTCGTCACTGAACGCGGCCTCGACATGGACCCCGGCACCTGGCCCGAGCCCGACCGGCAAGAATTCGACCAGCAATCGCGTCACCTGATCGAGGAATGGAAGAACCGCGCCCGCGAAATCTTCGGAACCTGAAACAAGTCGACCTGAAGGTAAGGCGGGGCGTGAGCACTCAGCATCTTCACCTGCGGTAGCTACGCCAGAGGGCGAAGTCTGTCAGACCGGCGAACTGCACGCGCATGCCCACCCTGAATTCGTCATGTCCAGTTGGCCGCGACCGAGCACGCTGCGCTGCTCGGTACGACAGTATTCAGACACCACGGAACTCGATGTGGACTATTCGAGTGTTCGCGGCACGCTCATCGACTACGACATCGCGGATCATCGACTTCTTTTCCTGCGAAAGGAATGTGTCCTGGGCATGTTGAACATTCGGTGACGACGCTAGATCGGGACCGGCAATCGTCTTCGTGAGGTACGGAGGGAAATCCTTCTCCAGAGGGTCTGTGAATCGAGACTGCTCCAGCATCCAGGTGAGATCAGTGGGCGACATCTCGACAGCAATCTGATACTTTCTGTCGCGGATGATCTCCCTCTTGACCAGGAGAATATTCCCGTTCGCGGGAAGCACCCAGTTGCCGTATTCGGTCGCTTCTTTCACGAGCTCCGGACTGGTCGATGACTCGGTATCTGGCGCGGTTGCGCGATCGATACCACTGCTGCATCCGGTTCCGGCAAGTGACAACACCACAAGCATGCCGAGCATCAGGCCACGTAGTACCCACCGTGAACCGCTCATCGAACGGCCCTCACCGGGTCGGGTCGGTGCGAGTGCCGCCGCGACTGTCGGGCCCGGACGGCAAGTCGATTGAGCCATAGGCGGGCAGAACCCCCTCATAGTGTTTGGTCGTCGATGAACCGTACATGTTGAATTCTTTTGCCAATCCAGCTGTATGTAAGGCGCCGAGTCGGGCATCGGTAAATTTTATTCCGGCGATTTCGGTCTCTTTCGTACCGTCCCAGTTGTATCGGTCGAAAAGGTGAACCTGGTAGTCGATCGTGACACGTGGTTGAGCGCCGTCGGTGTCTGGGGGAGTCGTCGTGACTACACCGCTGGTGGAAGCTTCCACTGAGCCTATCGCCAGAAACCAGTCCCGCTCGCCGTATTCAGGGAATGAATAGTCGTACCAATCCGACTGGAACGAAACCGATTTGTTGTAGTTGGCCGCGTCGCTGGCGATTTTTTGAACGGTTTTGGTCACGAAGCTGTCGACGTGCTGCTTCAGCTTGGGATCATCATTCATGATCTGGTCCGGGTCGATCTTCAGGTCATCACCGGAGTTGCTGAGATAGTGGCGCAGATGATCTGCTGCATGGGTCAGTCCTATGGCATCTGCAGCGAGTTGCGCGGAAAGTGCTACGTGTGCGAATGCTACATCGTCGGCACGGCTGTATATCGGTTGCGAACCATGCGCACCTTGTCCGGGGTCCGTCGGTGGCGGCGTTGGCATTCCAGGGATTTGTGGTGACATCAGAGCACTCCGCCGATAGTTTTACTGCGGCCCGATCCAAACATGTTGTGGCTGTTCAGAATTGGGTCAGGTGGCGGAGGCAATGCTTTCCTCCCACCATACGTTATTGCCGATTCCATATCTTGTCATACCCAAGTCGACGACGACCTTGTCTGGAACTTCGAACTCACTCGCGTTGTATGAGGGCGCCGTTCGCCCGGGTGTGTAGTCCAATACCTGGGACATCTTTTCGATAATTGTCGCTACCGCGTTCTTTCGCATTTCCGCCGACTTCTTCAACGCATCGACCGCGGCGGTGATATCCGACTTGATCGATTCCTGCATCGGATTGTTGATCAGCTGCGCCCACACGCCGAGCGGGAACGTATTGCCTTGATAGGTTATCGACTGCAGGATTCCGCCGCTGAGACCCATCGCCTGGTTGTAAACCAGACGCTCGAGGCAGACGCCTCCGTTTTCGATGATCTTCGACACCGCCTCCAGATCGGTGCTGCGCCCGGCAATTGATTGCCCGAGGGTGTTTGCACTTGCCGCGAAGGCCTGCGATGCATCCCCGGACCAGCTGCTTTGCAACCATCTGGTGCCGCTGATGAGATTCTCGGAGGTGACATAGTCGTTGATGCCGAGCATGCCGATCCGCTTGCCGATGGCTTCTAACGACTCCCAGTCGGCTACCAATGGGGTCAGGTAGTCCGCTGCGGGCTTGATGCCGATCGCTGCGCTCAATGGTTCGTCGTAGACCGAGATCTGCTCGATGGCCGAAGTGACTACTTGGCGGACCGTGTACTGGTTCTCCTGAACCTCCGGCAGACTGGGCAGCTGCAAACCACTGAATCGGCTGACGCTTTGCGTAGCTCCAGATGAACCGGCTGTGCCAGAGTTCCCGAAGGTGTTCGTCGATGCCGCCGAGATCCCGTTCGCGGTGGTGTCGTCGGTCGCTTGGTACTTGGTTGCCGCCGTGGAAAGGTTCGTGCCAAGCGCGCCGATGGTGGTCAGGTCAGTGTGCTGCACTGCGGAGAGCGCACTCTGAAACTTCTCGAATGATGGTGCAAGAGTCGCGATTAGTCCCGTCGAGCCGGTAGGAAGCGACACTGCGGATAGAAATCGGGAGGCGTTCGACGAAAAGTTGGTGCCCAGGTCCTGTAGATCCAACTTGAATCCGGCAAGGCTGGTCACGTCAACTGTGAAGTTATCCACGCTGCCTCCGGGGTGCTCCAGCCGGAGTGGCGTTGATTCGAATCACCGCTTCCTCGTCGTCGAGGCAGTGCTGAAACTTGCTGCTAAGCACAGACATTGGATCTCTTCCCCCCTTTCTGATCTCCCGAAAGGGAGTGTACACGTCAACGAGGCGGGGCGGATCGGGCTGCGGAGGAGATGAATGATTGAGGTGAGAGGAGTTGTGCCAGTATGTGTCTCGTGCCGTGCCAGGAGCTTGGTGATCGTTCCACAACTCACCGAAACCAGCAGCCCTACAACGCGCAAGGCCAAACCGTTTCGTCTCGGCCGGCCTTCATCAATTGGGTGATCCCGAACCGGAGTCTCTCGCTGCTGCCGGATGTGCTGAAGTAGCTGGGGCGCGGAAACTTTCGCATGGCCCGAACTCTCGTTCAATATTGAGCTGACGTCGCAATCCTCTCGATTCATCGGCAACTCCAGCCATCGCGTACACCCCCGCGATGCGGACCGCGACTGCCGGATCGCCCAGCTGTTTCGCGGCCGCGCCGAACCGTTCTACGAATCGCCCGCTCAACGTCACGTTGACGCCGGTATGTGACCGTCAGCGCTACGACTGCGCCAATTCCGCCGGCGACCGTCAACGCGAGCTTCGTCAAGTCGAGATTGTGGATCGCGCCCTCTTGCACTCTCCATGGCCACTGATGCTGAAACACGTACCTGCCAAGGAGTGCCCATGCAGCGACCGCGACCGAGGCGCTGACGGTCAGTGTCAGCAGCACCGCCGGCAGCAAGGGCCAACCACGGAACCAATTCGCTGCGTGCCGAACGGGACGGCGTACCAGGAATATCGACCGCTCACGGGCTCCCACCAGGAGATTGTGATCTTCGGAGGCTCAGTCAGCGGAACGCCGCGCCGTTCGGACAACGTCATCAGGCTATGCGCCGGATTTGCGTACGGGCCGCGGGTTGAGGCTTTCGAACATCCGCTCGGTGCTTTCGGCCCCATAGCCGTCGGCGACCTGACGGTCGACGAGATTCTTGAGCGGGCCGACGATGTCGAGGTCGACGCCCGCGTCGCGGCTGGCCGACACGATCGCGTCCATCGCGGCCTTGGTGAAGTCCAGCGATTGGAACACCGTGGTGTAGTCGCCGGTGTCGATCTGGGCCCCGGCCCGTGGCAGCGACGCGGTCATCGCCCCCAGCCACCCCGCGGACCGCTGCCCGAAATCGGCCGCGGAGATTCCTACCGTCCGCACCATCGCCGCGCCGTGATAGAAGCCCGCGAACATGGCGTACATCCCGGCCAGCAGCGCGAAATCGACCACCGACGCGCTGCCCGCGTCGGCGCCGAAGTATTCGGCCGAGCCGAACAGATCCCACACCTCGCGGTGAGTGTCGAAGATTCGCCGCGATCCGCTGTAGAGGATCGAGGACCCCGGCTGTCCGATCATCGGGGGAGTGGCGATGATGCCACCGTCCAGATAGTCGATGCCGTGCCGCTGCGCCCATTCGGCGAGCTCGCGCGCGCCCTGCGGTTCGGTGCTCGTCAGATTCACCAATGACCGCCCGGCCAGCTGATCGGTCACTGCGTCCAGCACGTCGTGCACAGATTGATGGTCGAACAGGCAGGCGACGACCAGGTCGCTCGCCGCGACCGCCTCGGCGACGGTCGTCGCGCTCTTCGCCCCTGCGGCAACGAGTTCGGCGTCTTTGCCCGGGCTGCGATTCCAGACCGTCGTCTGATGCCCGCCTCGTACGAGAGCCGCGGCCAGCGCCTGGCCCATCGCGCCGAGCCCGAGCACCGTCACCGTTGTGCGCGGAGATTCCGCCATTCTGTCCACTCCTCAGTGTTGTCGAATCGCTCTGCCGTCCGTGGAGCCGGTTCGGTCGAGCGGAAGAACTTCGGTGTGGCGCGCCGGAAACAATTCTCGGCACATACCGCGGCGGCGGCAAGTACTCACTATTTGGTCTGGTACTTACCGATAGGTAAGTATCGAGTCGCGGTGGTGCGATCGCGCCGTCGATATCCAGCGGTAACCCGAGGCGCATCGACACCGCAGGTGACCTGGCAAACTGGGTGGGGTGACCATGGCTCCCCAGCGCACCGCGATGGAACCCGGCAGGCAGCGTGGCTGTGGCGCCGGGTTACTGCGGTGGGCGCGACGGCTCATTGTCGGCGCACTGCTCGTGGGGTCGGTGCTGGTGGGCGGGACCGCCTTCCGGGTGTGGCAGGTCGCCCGCATCGACGATTACACGAAGGCCGACGCGATCGTGGTGCTCGGTGCCGCGCAGTACTCCGGAACACCCTCGACGGTGTTCGAGGCGCGGCTGGATCAGGCCTACAAACTGTTCAAGGCCGGTGTCGCGCCCCGAGTGATCACTGTCGGCGGCAAGCAGGACGGTGATCTGTACACCGAGGCCGCCTCGGGCAAGAACTATCTGGAGGCCAGGGGGATACCGGCCGACAATATCCTCGCGGTGGAGACCGGATCGGACACCTTGCGCAGCATCGAAGCGGTCGCGGCGGCCATGGATGCCCGTGAGTGGTCCGCCGCGGTGCTGGTCAGCGATCCGTGGCATTCGCTGCGCACCCGAACCATGGCGCGCGACGCCGGGTTGGCGGCATGGACCGCCCCGACCCGCACCGGACCTGCGGTGTACACCAGGGAATCACAGGCGCACGGCATCCTGCGCGAGACCGGCGCATTGCTCTGGTACCAGCTCACCCATTTCTCGGTGGACTTCAAATACACAGCGGGGCAGTGAAATTCGATGAGCGACGGCTACACCGAGCACGACAGGGAGCGCCTGGTCGTCGAGGGAACCAAGACGGCCGGACTTGGTCCGCCGCGCAGCGAATTCGAAACCGGGCACCGCACCGAATTCGCGCGTGACCGCGCCAGAGTGCTGCATTCGGCGGCACTGCGAAGACTCGCCGACAAAACCCAGGTCATGGGGCCACGCGACGGCGACACCCCACGCACCCGGCTGACCCACTCGATCGAGGTCGCCCAGATCGGCCGCAGTATCGCCGACGGCCTCGGTTGCGACCCCGACCTCGTCGACCTGGCCGGCCTCGCGCACGACATCGGCCACCCGCCCTACGGTCACAACGGCGAGAAGGCACTCGACACCTTCGCCGACGCCTACGGCGGATTCGAGGGCAACGCCCAGAACCTGCGCATCCTCACCCGGCTGGAACCCAAGGTGCTCGATGCCGACGGCGTCAGCGCGGGCCTCAACCTGACCCGCGCCGCCCTCGACGCCGCCATCAAATATCCATGGGAGAGACCGGGACCCAGTACCAAGTTCGGTGCCTACGACATCGACTCCGACCGCCTCGAATGGGTTCGCAAGGGCGCGCCCGATCGCGCCAAGAGTCTCGAATGCCAGATCATGGACTGGTCCGACGACGTCGCCTACTCGGTGCACGACGTCGAAGACGGCGTCATCGCGGGCCGGATCGAACTGCACGCCCTCGCCGACCCGGCCGAGCAGGCGGCCCTGGCCCGCCTCGGCCACGCCCAGCACCCCGCGTCGTCGGTGGAGGAACTCGTCGCCGCCGCCCAACGGCTGTCGGAGCTGCCGGTCGTCGCCGCCGTCACCGACTACGACGGCACCCTCACCAGCTCGGTGGCACTGAAGCGGCTGACCAGCGAGCTGGTCGGCCGGTTCGCCACCGCGGCCATCATCGCGACCCGCGAGACCGCCGGTCCGGACCCGCTGTCCCGCTACGCCGCCGACCTGGAAATCCCGCGCATCGTCGCCGCCGAAGTGGCGATGCTCAAAACCATCGCCCTGCGCTACGTCATGTCCGATCCCGACCACAAACAACGCCAAGCGGCCCAGCGCGACCTCATCCTCGACGTCGCCACCCGCCTCCTGGCCGCCGCCCCCACCCACCTCGACCCGCTCCTGCTGCCCTGGTGGGAAGCCGCCGCCGACGACACCGCCCGAGTCCGCGTGATCGTCGACCAAATCGCCTCCTACACCGAGAGTCGGCTGGAGCGCGTCGCGGTGATGTTGTCGGCCCCTCGCAGATCACACTGACCGGAATCTGACGCACGCGCCCGTCCGCATGCTGCGCAGTGGCAGCGTCGGTCTCCACCGCTGCGAGTGCGACGGCTTCGCCGACCGAAAGTGGCATGACCAGCCGCTGGGCGCGTCGAGGGCGGACTGGCCTAGACTCTCTGCGTGGCCGGACGACTTCCAGATCGCGATATCGCGGCGATACGTGAACGCGTCCGGATCGAGGATGTCGTGGGGGAGTACGTCGCGCTGAAACGAGCGGGCGCGGACTCCGCGAAGGGGTTGTGCCCGTTCCACGACGAGAAATCACCGTCGTTCCATGTGCGGCCCAACCACGGGCTTTTCCACTGCTTCGGCTGCGGCGAGGGCGGCGACGTCTTCGCGTTCCTGCAGAAGATCGAGCACGTCGGGTTCGTCGAAGCGGTCGAGCAGATGGCCGACCGGATCGGCTACCAGATCAACTACGAGGGTGGCGGCACCTCGGTGCAGCGTGATCGCGGCACCCGCTCCCGTTTGGTCGCCGCCAACGCGGCCGCGCACGAGTTCTACATGGCCAAGCTGCGCGAGCCCGAGGCCGAGACGGCGCGCACATACCTCACCGAGCGCAACTTCGACGCCAATGCCGCTCAGCAGTTCGGCTGCGGCTACGCGCCCGCGGGCTGGGACGTGCTCACCAAGCATCTGCTCCGCAAGGGCTTCGACTTCAAGGAGCTCGAGGCCGCCGGGCTCTCGCGCCAGGGGCAGCGCGGCCCGATCGACCGCTTCCATCGGCGGTTGCTGTGGCCGATCCGCAATCTCGGCGGCGACGTCATCGGTTTCGGCGCGCGCAAACTCTTCGACGACGACACCATGCCCGGCAAATACATCAACACGCCGGAAACGTTGCTGTACAAGAAGTCTCAGGTGCTCTTCGGTCTCGACCTGGCCAAACGTGAGATCGCCAAGGGTCACCAGGCCGTCGTGGTCGAGGGCTACACCGACGTGATGGCCATGCATCTGGCCGGCGTGAAGACCGCCGTCGCCTCCTGCGGCACCGCCTTCGGCGACGAGCACCTCGCGCTGCTGCGCCGCCTGCTGATGGACGACAACTTCTGGCGCGGCGAGATCATCTACACCTTCGACGGCGATGCGGCGGGCCAAGCCGCGGCGCTGAAAGCCTTTGCGGGCGATCAGAAACTGGCCGGACAGACCTACATCGCCATCGCACCCGACGGCCAGGATCCGTGCGAGCTGCGGCAGCACTCCGGCGACGGCGCCGTCCGCGATCTGGTGGCCCGGCGCACCCCGCTGTACGAGTTCGTGGTGCGCGGCCTGCTCGCCGAGCACAACCTCGACACCGCCGAGGGCCAGGTGGAGGCGTTGCGTCGCGCGGTGCCGGTGGTCGCGCAGATCAAGGACAACGCACTGCGCAAGGCGTACGCGACGAAGCTGGCGGGCTGGGTCGGCTGGGACGATATCCAGACCGTCGTGCGCCGAGTGGGCGAGGAAGCCAAGCGGAACCGAAATGGTGGGGGCCGCACCGGAATACCGAGCCGCGCCGCCGCGCAACAGAGCGCCACCGTCGCCGAGCACCCCGCCGCGCGCCCGAACCCGAATGATCCCACCTTGCTGCCGCAGCGTCAGACGCTCGGCGCGGTCCTGCAATATCCCGCGATGGCCGGTGCCGTCTTCGACTCGCTGGAACCGGAAGCCTTCACCCACCCCGCCTACGTGGCGGTGCGCGCGCTGATCGTCAAGGCAGGCGGCACGGCGGCCGGCCTGGGCGGTGCGGAATGGGTGAACGCGGTCTGTGACGGCACCGACGACCTGACCATGCGTGCCCTGGTATCGGAGCTGTCGGGTGAACCGCTGCCGGTGAAGTCCGCCAACGGCATTCCCCGCTTCATCGCGGGCGTGCTGGCGCGCACCCAGGAGGCATGGGTCGGTCGCCAGACCGCCGAGCTGAAATCGAAGCTACAGCGGGTGTCCTCGACCGAGGAACCGGAGGCGTACATGGCGCTGTTCGGCGACCTCGTCGCGCTGGAGCAGTACCGCAAGAGCCTGCTGGAGCAGGCCATGGGCAACCACGACGACTTCGCCGCAGGCTGAACGGGTAGCCGACCGCGCCCTTGCCTCGGTCGGCCCGCCCGTTTACACCTTGCCCGACTTGCTCAGCGCCGCAACTGATCCTGCGGAACCAAAATGGTGGTCCGCTCATCGAGCGGCTCCATCGGCTCCAGCTGCGGCCGGGTGCTCAACTTATCCGACAGCTTCTGCCTGCCGACGAGCACGAGCTTGCGAGTCACCGGGCTTTCGGTCACAGCGCGGGTCGCCGCACTGATCTGCTCGTAGCGAACCCGCCCGGCCTTGGTGCCGAGCACATAGCCGGCCGCGACGCCGATGATCAACCGCAGCATCTCCTGGAGCTCCTCCCAATAGCCTGTCCGCGCCCACCTATCCTGCCCGACGCCCCCTCCACCTGTCGATCCGGATAGCCCGCAGCCCGGGACCCGCCCAGGCAGGCTGAACTGGACGCATGTCCGCAGGTAGTGGCACGATTTGGGAAGCCGCGTGGCAATACGCTAAAGTTTCTCCTCGGCGCGCCCGACACGGCGAGTCGAGGATAGTCCCCTATAGCTCAATTGGCAGAGCAGCCGACTGTTAATCGGCAGGTTTCTGGTTCGAGTCCAGATGGGGGAGCTTTGACCAGGGCGAACGTTACCGTTCGACCCTGGTTTTAGTCGTTTTTGGGGTAGAATGACACGGAAACGACACGCTTTCAGCCTGCGAGGTGGCCCAAGGCCGCCGTGAAGTCGGGTGCTTCGGTGGGTTGGTCGATGTAGTGGCGTTTGGTGACGGAGTCGTTGGCGTGGCCGAGTTGCCGGGCCGCGGCTTGGGGGCCGTACTGGTCGGCGATGAGGGATGCGACGGTCTTGCGGAAGGTCTTGGGGGTGACCCAGGTGAACTTCTCGCCGCGTGCTTGGCGCCACAGGCGGTTGAAGTTGTGGGGATCCCAGATGCCGCCGTCACGGTTGGGGAAGACGAGATCCAGTTCGTTGGCGACCGCTTCGGCCTTCACCCGTCGGAGGGTGTCGATGACGAACTGGGGCAGCACCACTGTCCGGTAGCCGGAGTCGGTCTTGGTCCATTCCTGACGGAACAGTCCTTTGCCTTTGATGCGGATGATGGTGCCGGAGAAGGTGATCCGCGGCGGTTGCGTGTCCAGGTCGACATCACACCAGCGCAAAGCGAGTGCTTCGCCCGGGCGTGGACCGGTCCCCAGTTCGACGTCGGCGACGTCCAAGACCCGAGGATTGCGTCTGGGACCGTAGGTGTAGGCGGGTGCGCCGTCGAGTGGCTTACCGTCCACCCACCCCTGAAGCTGGGTTCGCAGCTCCGCCAGGGTCTCAAGATCGGCCGCACGCGGTTTCTGGCGCTTGCGGGGAAGGTCTGCGACCTCACGGACCGGATTGCGGTCGATCGCGTCGTGGCGGACAGCCATGCTCATCATCTCTGACAGGATGACCCGCTGCCGCCGCGCTTTCTCGCGGTGTCCGTTGAGAACGATCCGCTTCAGGTGCGCATCGATGCGGGAGGTGGTGGCCTCCCACACCCGCAGGCCGCCGAGCGCTGATTTGATCTTGACGGTCCCTTTGCTCGCCCTGCAATCGATGGAAACCTCGATCTCCATTCGGTACAGGTCCAGCGTCTGCTCGGTAATGCCTTCTTGGAGAACTTTTTCCGCCAGCCACAGGTCGGCCAGATCGGTGAGCTTCGTGTCCCGGGTGATCAGTCGGCCCCGGGCTCCGGTGCGCTGAGTGAGTGATTCCCGCAGGGTGCCTTCGGCCCGGCCCTTGGTGGTTCCGAACTTGTGCACGGTGCGGGTGGTGCCGTCGTCGTCTCGGTAGCGCGTGGTGGCACGCCAGCTTCCGTTCGGCTGCCGCTTGGAGGTGATCCGGCCGTAGGTGCCGAGCGGAAGCGATTGTCTGGGCAACGGTTGTCCTTCCTGTGAGTGGGTGGTTGTTGGGCTGCCGCGTGACCGCGACCGGACCGGATGACCCCCGGGACGCGAGGAGTTTGCGAAAAATGCTGGAGCAAAGAGCGTGGGATCGAGCCTGTCAACATTTGATAGCCGAGCCGAACCACCGCACAAACTGCTATATCCCAGCGGCGCAGAGCAAGACCTGTTGATTTGCTAGAAATTAGCTGAATGGCTTGCGGTCTGTACTCAGTGCTCCTGCTGGCGGCTTCGATGTTGCTTCGTTGGTGGTCGACGTCGAGGGTGTTGTGCCCGATCGGTCGGTTCATCGGCCTCAGGTCGCCCAGTCTTATCGAGTTGGTCCTGCTCCCACTCGAGTAGATCGCTCAACCGATACCTTCGGTATCGCCCGATCCGTGCGTATCTAGGGCCCCGCCCGGCGGAGGCCCAGACCGCGAGCGTCTTCGCGGGAATCTTGAGGCGTGCGGCCAATTCGTCTGTGCTCAGCCACACGTCATCGGGGTTCATCCGAGCCCCTGGAGGACATCGATTCGGTCGCGCAGTCCTACATCCAGCCTGATCGGATGAGTCTGCGGCAGAAATGAATTCGATTGTCGGCTACGCCATGCGTAGTGGTTGTTATTCTCGCGCAAAGAGATTGCCGCGCGACGGAGGGGCGAATACATGCGTAACTCATTTCTGAGCCTGTCCGCGATTCTCCCCACTCCATGAAACACCAGATTCCACATCTGCACCAGGGCATCGAAAGGCCCCGCAGGTTCGAATCCGTGATCCGCTCTCATGAAAGACCAGGTCGTCGGCATCGACCTAGCTTCGCGGCAAAGTGCTGTCGTCGATGGCACGGCAGGCCATCTGGTGCGGCCATCCTGGCGACGGTCTGCATCACAGAGGTCGAGGAGCTGCACGTCCAGATCGACCGCACGCTGGTTCCCGCATGAGCAAGGTGGTCGAGACTGACTGGCTGACGATCGTGCGGTCGGCTGGTGCCGCGGTTGGACTGGATGTCGATCAAGTTGATCCCATTCAGGTAAGTGAAAATGCGATCTACCGGCTGCCGGGATGCGTTGTTGCCAGGGTGAGTCGACCCGGCCAACTGGCCGCATCGCGGCGGGAAGTGAACGTCGCTCGGTGGCTGAAGGCCTCCGGGGTCTCAGCTGTGCAGGTTGTCCCGAATGTTGACCAGCCAGTGGACATCGGTGGCCGGGCGGTCACCTTCTGGCGCGAGCTCCCGTCGCACCATCACGGGACGCCGACGCAGGTGGCCGCGGTGCTCAAGCAGCTGCACCGGCTGCCGGTCCCGGCCGCTTTCGATCTCGGCGAGGTGGCGCCATTCGTACGACTGGAAGATCGGATCGAGGCTGCCCACAGCTCGAGCAACGAGGATCGGAGGTGGCTGCGTGCGCATCTCGCCGAATTACAGGAGCGGTGGGAAGAACTGCCAAAAGGCCTGCCTTGGTGTGTGATTCACGGCGACGCCTGGGTCGGCAACGTGGCCGCCACGGACGACGGTCAGGTTGTCCTGCTTGATCTGGAACGAACCTCGATCGGGCCACCGGAATGGGACCTGGTCCACACAGCGATCAAGAGGACATCGTTCGGCTGGATTACCGCGGAGCAGTACGCGGAATTCTGCGACGTGTACGGGCACGATGTCACGGAGTGGGAAGGCTTCGAACTGCTCCGCGATATCCGGGAGTTCCGGATGACCACGATGGCTGTGCAGGCAGCATCGAACAGGCTGGCGCTTCGAGAGCAGGCAGAGCACCGGCTGGCATGTATCCGAGGCGAGTGCGGGGCACGGCCGTGGTCGGGGTGGAAGGCACTGGAATGAGCGAGAGCCACCGCTACCGGAGCTGTCGCGGATACCGCCACCCGGGCACGGCTACTGATCGCCGAGGCCCGCTGGGCCCGACCGTCGATCGCGCCGCGGTGCTCGGCGATTGACGCTATCGGGGCGGTTCCGGCCAGCAATATCTGATCGACCCACGGGCGACCTAGCCCGCCATACGACATCGCTGGTCGAGATCATCGGGTGGTTGATCGAGTCGAGTCCGCCTGGATGCGCATTTGGCGTGATGCCGACAGGGTGGCTGCGATGCGTGGATCGCTCGTCAAGGGTTTCGCGGCTTCCGCCGCCTGTTTCGCGGCTTCACCCTCGGCTCGTTTTATGGTCTCGACGAGTGCCTGGGCCAGTCCGGCTGTTCCCAACCGGAGTGCCTGCGGGGTGAGTCGGACGTCGAGTATGTGACCTTGCGCGTTCACCACTACGCCCAGTTCGCCGTTGCGTGACGGCACTCGGATTTTTATCCGGCTCAGCGCCTCTTCCACAGCACGTGACCTTTGCGTCAGGTCCGCGACTACCTCACGCTGCTTCGCTTCCCAGTCACTCGGTTCAGTCATCACCTAAAGTTTCCCCTCGGCGCGCATCTGCTGTCTTACGGCTTCGTTCTCCGCCCGTCGCCGCTCGGTGTCCTCCCTCAGAAGCTGGGAACGTTCACGAACCAACCACAACCAGCCAAAGAACGATTCCCCAAGCTTCTGTATTTCACCTGGATGGCCTTCAACGTACACGAACACCTCAGGACGTCCTTTTTCGAAAAAGAAGACCTGGTATCCCTGATGGTGACCAAAAAAGAATCTATCTTCAATGGTCAAGTCCTCGCCAGGCTCTGCCGCAATACTCTCGGCCGCCTCATACGTATCCAATGGTTCAGGAAAGAACATCCCCTTTCCCTCAAAGAAAGTCCCAGCTTTGCGGCCCAGCACTTTCAGAAAGGCCAAGTAATCATCGGGCAGAGGGAAGGTTGCTACCGCTGCGACCTGAGATATCTCTTCATCGGTGCAACCGGAGATCTCATCGGCAGTTGCGAAGCCGGTATCAAGCAACGCTTGCCGGAAGCCCTCCGCCTCTCGCAGGCTGGCTTCACTTGGGAACGTTGGTGTAGGTGACATTTAGTTTCACTCCTGGGAACCTCTGCCGGAACTGTTCGATTACATCGTTGCATGCGGGACAGGGTTTGTTCTCGGTGTACAAGTCGATTGCTCCCTTGGAATCCGGTTTCATCCGAGAGGCAAGGTCCTCGAGAATCTTGTACTCGGAGTCCGTGGGTCGAATATTTACACCACTTTCGTCGATCGGCCTGAAGATAGGATTCTTTGGAACCTCGACAGTACCCGCCGGTGATGTTTCCCCGCTGACGGACTCCAGCCTGGATGACGGTATGAATTGCCCATCGATTTCGGCCTGGGCGACCGCGACGTTCTTCTTGTTCTGGATAGTCTGCCCCGAATTCGACAGCCGATCGCGCAGGCTTTGGGCCGCCTGCTCGCCATTGAACTCGGGATTGACCTCCGAGCCCGGATGTGCCTGTGTCGGGCCGGGCTCGGCACCACCGGGACGTGTGTTGGCGTCGAATTTTGTCGGTGTCGCGTCAAGCAACGGCTGTACATTCTGCAGCAGTAGACCACCCGCGACTGCCACGCCTGCCGCGCGAAGCGCTGCAGCGTCGGCGGCGATCACCAAACCGCCGAGAACACCCGAGACCTCACCACCGGTCGTCGCTGCGCGGACGCCGGTGAGTGCTGCTCCGCCGCCACCACCGAGTGGGCCCGCGGCAAGCCACCCGACACCTTGGAGCAGGATCGCTGCCCCTACAAATCCCGCGAGTAGCGCGAGGACCTTGCCGTGGGCGTCCTCGATCGCTTGCGCCCAGTCGTCACATGCCGAGGCCAGATTGTCGAACTGTGTTGCTGTGGAGGTGATCCCAGTCGCGACGATGTCGATCTGCGCGAGGATCTGCGGGACTTCTGGTGAATTCTGATCCGCGATCACGCCTCGGGCGCTGGGGATGCCGTATCCGGCGCCCCGGACGATCCCTGCCGCTTTGGTCCATGCGTCCGATACCGCCCGAAGTTTGTCCGGGTCGCCGTTGGGCCACAGATAGCCCTGGACCCATCGACTGATCAGACCCCAACCGAACGGCTCATCGGACGGCCCGCCATACGCGCCCTTGAACTTCGGAGCTTCGAAGACCGGGGTCGGCGCGGGCAATGACAGTTCATCGGCCGGGTTCGGATCGGCCGCTGACTGGCTGGCCGCGTTGCCGTGGTTGACACTGTTGGCCTGCAGCAAATCATGGAGCTTACCCAGCGAGTTTACGATCGCCGTACCCATGTTGACCGCAGCGAAAGCCGCAGGATCGTACTTTTCCGTCCACCGCCTTCCAGCGGTGTCGGTGCCACCGCAACCCCAGTTCGCATCTAGAGTGGATGCGAGTTCCTTCATGCCCAACGCCGTGGATGCTTGACCACCGGAGAAGGTGCCCGCTGCCCGCGAAAACGCTGCAGGCAGCACACTGATCGTGGACGGAGGACTCACTCTGGCCACATCCCCTGCAGATGCAGACCGTTGGCGACGTACAGGTCGTGTGCTCGTTGCACGGCGGCGGTCAGCAACCCGAGCCCTTCATGCATCTCGCGCGCTGCGGCGCGCCACTCGTCGTGCTTCGCGCGATGGGCATTCGCCGCCTCACCAGACCAGCCTATGTGCAGACTATCGATAGCCCGGTCAACCTCACCAAGACCTTGATCGATGCGCTCGGTGATTCGCGCTGCCGCATCTACCAGGTCCTGAATCTCACTGAGGTTGGCGACATATCCACGATCAGTCATGGCAGATCCAACCCCAGGCCATCCATGGCATTGGCGTTACCTTCGTCGGTCGCGCCGAATCGTTCGGCAACTTGATGAAGCACCATAGCGTCCTCATACAACGCAGCGACGATCCGACGAACATCAGCTTCCCAGTCCTGCCATACAGATTGGTGACTGTTCGCGGCATCGCCAAGCCACTCGGCACCGATCACCGAACGAGCCTGGCGCATCAGCCCGTCGATATCGTCGGCGAAGGTGTCCGCTAGTCCATGCACACGGTCCGCAGTCGCGTGAATTTCAACTCTGCTTGCTGCCACCTCATCGGACACCCGGCCCAGGCTATCAGCGTCGACTGTCGATCGGAGTTGCGTGACTGACAGGACAGTGGTTGAGCCGCAAGGAATTTCATCGTTGAGCGTTCGTTTCCGGTCGAAGAGAACGGTGATCGCGGTTCGGCGGGCCCGCAACACCTGTCGTGGTTGATGGTGGTCAGCTCGTCGTGCATTGGAAGCGGCGACATTCGCCGGACCCGGTCGAACAGCTTCTCGTGTGTAGTTCGAACCCGGTTGGTGGTCGAGGTATTCGAGGGCGGCGTCGTAGTGACCGAGGGCGTCTGGGATGCCGTAGTCGATCAGGGCGACGTCGGCGCGTTGCCAGGCGGCCGATTTTGGGCAACGGAGTCGCGCCCGATCCCTCATATCGGATACGCGATAAGGCGGCCGGACCCGGCAGATTTCAGGGCAACGAACCAGGCCCAATCGGTCCCGACAGCGGCGAGAGGCCGTGCGGAATGTACTGGCTCCAAGACGTATTCCGATTGCCTGCACGGATATCGTCGACTCGTTGCCGCAACCGGTCGGCGTGTTCTGCTGACGCCGTCGCCCGGCGGAGCGGGCCGGATACCTGAACAAGGTCACGCATATCGAGCAGCACTCGATATCCGGACCACTCCGCCAGGTCGTAGCCGTACTCCTCGATGAAGTTCCGAACCCACGTCTCGTCCCGCCCGTAGCGCACCGCGGCATGCCATGTCGGTATCAGGTCGACTTCTCGTGGGCCGATGCTGACCCAGTCCCAGTCTCCGAGTATCGGCTGCGCCGGATCAATTCTGTTGTCCCAGAGAAGATTTCCTGCCCAGGCATCGCCATGGATGAGGCCGATTCCTAACGGCCAATCGAGTAGGCTCAGTTCTTTGCGTATCTCGTCGACGCGCCTCAGCAACCACGTTCGTTCGTCCTCACTAATGGCGCTTGACGTGTTGTCGTCGAGCAACGCTCCGCGAAGTGACTCCAGCGGCGTCCATCGTTGCAGCTCGATATCTGGCGTAGGTAGGTCGTGCAGTGAACGCAGCAGGCGGCCAAGCTCTTTCGAGGTTGGCGCGGCGATGTCGGATGATTGTGGGTAGTACTGCCAGAATCCGACCGTGTATCCGTTGACCCGGACCGGCTCCGCGCCAGGCAGCGGCGCCGTCGCACCGAATTCGTGGGCTGTGGTCAGCCATCGGGTTACCGCGTAGGTCCGTCGCGGCCGGTCCGGGTCCGCCTCGTTGGCACTTACCCGTCCAACGGCTGTGTGACGCGGTAGTACGTACACAGCGTTGGTCGAATGGTGGATGAGCTCCGCGCCGCTGGGATCGAGCCCGCAGGCTTCGCACGCGAGACGCAGAGCCGCATACTCTTCCGACGACATGCGCCCTACCCGACCAGTGCCACTGTGGTTTGAAATTCGTTTTCGACCTGCTGAACGACGGCCAGGTTGGCGTACGGTGCCAAGCGACGACGCACGATATTGATCGATTCGATCCCGCGTGCACTCGTCAGTCCCCGGGCGGCACGCATCGTGTCTCGGAGCACATGACAGGCTTGCTCGATCTCGACACCTTTCACCGTTGCACCGTCGGATTCGGGTACGTAAGACGCTGCCAGGGTTGCCGCTACCAACACTTGCCTCCGCTCCATGCCAACCGAATCTGCCAGAACCAGCGGCGCACGCTGTTGGACATCGGCCGCATGCCGTCCATCGTGCGCCACGTACATGAACTCGGCCGTCAATTGCCGCTCCGTGAAGAACCGAATCCAGTCGGGCTCGTCGTCCGGACGGGCACGGTTCAACCGACGCTCAGCTTCCGACATCGCCTGTGCGCCCGCGGCCGCGTCTCGGTTCAGTGCGTGCGCCCTCGCCAACAGCGCATTGCATCGGGCGGCGGTGCTCGGCGAGCCCGACTGCTCTGCCGCCCGCACGGCCGCCGTACCGAACCACAGTGCCTCTTTGGTGCGGTCCAGATAGTGCGCCTGCATCGACATATCTGTAAGGATGTGGGCCCCCAACGCGGCATTGCCGCTCGCTTTGGCGAGCCGAAGCGCCTGCTGAAAGTACTTCTGTCCCAATCCTTGTCGCGCCGAGTCGAAACACATGAAGCCGCTGAGGTCGCACAGTCGGGCTGCGACGGCGTACAACTCGGGCGCGGTACGGCCGTCATGCGAACCGCGTAGCGCCGGTCGGACCACATCATCAAGAAACCGCGCCAGTGTCGCGCGAGCGTACCCGCCGCCGAGATGGTGATCTGCATTCGAGAACACATCGCACATTGACCACATGACCTCGATGTCGGCGGTCCCAACGCGCCGATGGTTCTCGCCGGTAGCGAAGACCGGAACAGCCTCGTCAAGCCATTCGCGTACAGGATCGAACACGTCACAGCCGGCCCATGGCGCGTTCGGTTCGTCCGCGACGAGGGCCCCAGTCGAATCCGACTGACTTGCAGGTGAATTCATGTCTGCCCACATGCGTCGGAGAACGCCCCCAGTTTCCAGCGCCTCATCCATCCGCTGTGCGAAATCCCGCCCAGGTCGCCTTTCGGCCTTCTCGACCTTGCCGATGAGCGAACCACTGTCGTGAGTGACCCCGCCAAGCTGATTCAGCGACATCTTCCGCAACAGCCGCCAGTGCCGCAGTTCCGCGCCGAAGAACTGCTGCGCCGACTCCATAGCGGCCAGCTCACGCGGTTTTTGGGCCATCGCTTCATCCTCTGTGACCTGGTCGTTTGGGACCGGTTTCGGCGCAACCTCGGATGCGGACAGGTTTCTGTCCGCATCAAACATATACCGACCTGCGTGCGCCAGGTCACAGACTGAACCTGCGTCCGACGCCGGGCTGATGCCCATTCCCGATCTCGGCACATCGACCAGCAGTGCCGCTGGTCGGTGGCACAAGCCCCCGGCGTCGGGCGCACTCCGAAACCGCAGGGAGGCAACACGCATGGTTCGAAACGACAAGAACGACGCCGCCGCATTTCAACGGACAGCTGGACCGCCGAGACCAGGCCCGGCGGGGAAGCCCGTGCCCCCGATCGAGATCGACACCCCCGGGCAGCGCAGCGCTTTCTACCGACGCGTGTGCGGCCTGCCGACACACGTCGACCCAGAGCTCGGGCGTATCGCGTTTCCAGCTGGCTCGGTTTGCGCCATGACGATGCCCGCGTCGTTGGGTTCCGCTGCCCGCCAGTGCATGCAGGTCCAGCAGCATGCACTGGGGCCGATCTTCACCCATCCGCGCTCGGGTACGTGGACCTTTCTGATTCGGCCGGATCTGCCGGACGACGACCCACACCTGTTCGCAGCCTTGTTCCGCGAGCACATCAAAATCATTCGCAACGGAGGGCTGATCGCACTGCCGTCGCCAGTCGGCCTGCCTGCTGGAGCCCGCAAGTGGATCGAGCCCCCACGCGATAGATTCCGCCCGTTGGGCGCGATCGTGTTGTCCTCGGTCCAGTCATGCCTCCGCCGCTCGTCCGACGAACGAATGCGGAGTCGTGCGTCATGACCGGCCCGGCGGCATCGCCACACTCAAGGGAGACCGACGTGCACCTGTCGGTCCACCTACACGACGTGCGGATGGACTTCGCCGCCTGCCTTACCGCCGCACTCCTGTTCGTTCAGGACTTCCGCGCCCGCCACTACCCCGATGCGGTGCAGGTCCTCCCCGGCGACACCGCTGGACTACCGAGATTGCCCAATGAGCGCCTCTATCTCGAGCCCTAGCCGCCGTCGCGTCGACAGGCCGCACTTCGCGTCCACTGCCCAACATATGGAGCTAAGGCAGTGCCCTCGGCAGCCTGGTGGCAGGTCGCAGCGACGTTTGTGCGTCTGTGCCGTCGAGTTCGTGGCCGAACCTCACTTGGCAGCCACGACAACGGCGGTCTCGATGGCACAGACGCACGCGCGGCTAATCCTGTCGTGGCGGCAGCTGGATGAATTGGCGAAGTCCGCCGACCAGGTCTTGGCCGAGCTCGTCACTGAAGCAATGGAGGCGAGCGGCATCGCCTACCCGCATCACCGCGATGGCGCGGCAACCGGTTTGAAGCTGCTGACTCTTCGTCTCGGCCGCACCGAACAGAGCCTCGTGATCGAAGTCAGTGAGGTCCCACCAGGCAAGTCCACCTCCATTGCTGGCCTGGAATTCAGCCAACAGGTCGTCGCCCTGAGTCATCGCTACGGCCGGTTCCGCAGCGGCGACGGCACCGTCACCACCTGGTGCGAGCTGACCGCAGCGCGCACCACCTCACCAATCAGGGGGATCCAATGAGACAGTGCGACTCGCTTCGAGGCAGCGGGGGAAGCGAACCGGCGCCGAGCCTCATCCTTCCGAAGAGTGAACCATCATGGCGCACAAGGCAGCTCACTGAAGCATGCCAACCAGTACTGCGAGCGGGTGTCGTGGGGCTTGGTGGCCAGGCGGTGGATGATCATCTGCCGGGGCTGCTAGCGTCCCGTACCGCCGACCTCGTTTCCGTCTGTGATGAGAATCCGAGGATCGTGGCCGAACAGCAGCACCGGTACCAGGTGTCCGGCTACACCGATTTCCGGGAGATGTTCGAGCGTGAGCAGCTCGACTTCGTCGTTGTCTGCGTGCCACACGACGTTGGTCGACAGGTGATCGAGGCTGCCGCGGAACACCACATCCACGTGCTCAAAGAGAAGCCGTTCGCCACCACCTTGATCGAGGCTATTGAACTGGCCGAGCTGTGCGAGCGATCCGGCATCCAGCTGATGGTCACCCTGCAGCGGCGGTTCAATCCGATCTACACCAGCTTTCCGCAACTGGCAGACCAGATCGGGACACCGTTCCTGGTAGATGCGCGGTACACCCTGCACGTCGATGACCCCTCCGAGGGGTGGCGCGGCGACACCGCCAAAGCCGGAGGTGGCTGTGTGATCGACATGGGCTACCACCTGATCGACCTGATCCTGTGGTACTTCGGCCTCCCTGACCGCATAGCGGCCGACCTATCGGTGAGGGCCCGGCCGGACCGCAGCTACGACGCTGAAGATACTGCGCTCCTTCACTTCTCGTACGACAGTGGCCTGTATGGCTCGTTGCTGCTATCACGCTTCGTCGGCCCGAAAGCCGAGGAGATCCGGTTGGTCGGCTCAGACGGCATCCTCCATTTGGAGCGTGGCTGCATCCGCCGACTTACGAATGATGGCCAGGTCATCGAGTCATTGCGGCGTGAGCAGTCGTGGCCTTCGGCCGCAGTCTGCCAGATCGACTACTTCCACCGCGTGATCGAAGGCACCCGACCCAATCTCAGCGCCCCCTCCGACCACCTTGCACACATGGCTGTCGTCACCGCCTGCTACGAGGCCGCCCGCACCCGCACCCACATCGACCCCAAGGAGCTCTTATGACTTCCCGGTTGGCTCTTCTCGGCGGTAGTGCCGTCATTCATGAAGCTGCACCGCATTTTTCGTGGCCCCCGCTTACCGAAGCGACGTCTGCCGCCGTGCTTGATCAACTGAGCGAGAGCATCTCGATCTACGACCGCTCTGGCGTTGTTGCACAGCTGGAAGATGCCTTGCAGAGCTACTTCGGTGTACGACACGCCGTCCTTACCAGCTCTGGGACCGCAGCCTTGTATTCGATGTATGCCGCGTGCGGAATCGGGCCGGGTGACGAAGTCATCGTGCCTGCCTACACCTTCTTTGCCACGGCTACACCGCTGTTGCATCTAGGGGCCACGCCGGTACTCGCCGACTGTGACGGTTGCGGCAACCTCGATCCGCACGACGTGCCTAGACGTATCACTGATCGCACCAAAGCCATTGTGGTGACTCATATGTGGGGCATGCCTGGCCAAATCCAGAGTCTCAAACAGCTGGCCGACAACTACGGGCTTGAGCTGCTGGAAGACGGTTCGCATGCCCACGGTGCCAGTTTCGGGGGCAAAAAGGTCGGGACCTTCGGCCGCGGTGCCGCGTTCAGCATGAACGGTCCCAAGCCGCTGTCCGCGGGCGAAGGCGGTTTCGTGCTCACCAATGACGATGAGGTCTACCAGCGAGTCCTATTGCACGGGCAATACAACAAGCGCTGCCGCAACGAGATACCCACCGATGTCGAGGTCAGCCGCTACGCGGTCACCGGAATGGGCCTCAAACACCGTATCCACCCCATAGCTGCCGCTATCGCGCTGGAACAACTTTCACATCTCGATGACTATCTCGCCGGTCGCCAGCGCATTGCTGAATACATAGCCGGCGAACTCGATGAGCTGCCCGGTCTCACTATGCCCTGGGCGGAACCGGAAGTGCTGTCTTCCTGGTATGGGCTCACGATGCTCTACGATGCGGATTCCTTCGACGACGTTCCTGTCGAACGCTTCCATGTGGCGTTGCAGGCCGAAGGCTGCCATGAGATCGACCGGCCCGGTTCGACCTGTCCGCTCAATCTGCTGCCCCTGTTCCAGGACCCCGAGCCGCTGTTCCCCGCATTTACCGGCAAACTGGCCTACGCACCCGGCGACTATCCGCGGGCTGAACAGATCCATCACAGCACGCTCAAACTGCCTGTCTGGCACCGAGAAGATGATCTACCACTGGTCGATCGCTATATCGAAGCCATCCGCAAGGTGACCGAACACCACGCCGAGTTGAAAGGATAAGGACTGATGATCGAAACCACACTGCTGGAGAAGTTGACCGACGAGGCCGAACGTGACGGGGTGCAACAGCTCGTCGTCGGCGCCGTCGTCCAATACGACGGGAAAATTCTTCTACTGCAGCGACCGATCGAGGACTTCATGGGCGGCATCTGGGAATTGCCCAGCGGCAAGGTCGATCCTGGCGAAACTATCGACCACGCTCTGATCCGTGAGGTCAAGGAAGAGACTGGCCTCGACATTGCAAAGGTCCGAGAATATTTGGGCGAGTTCGACTATCAATCCGGCAGCGGCAAGAAGAGCCGACAGTTCAACTTCACCGTCGATGTGGTGGACCCCGAGCCGGTCGAGCTGACCGAGCACGACGCCTACACTTGGACCAGCCTGACTGAAGAGCCGCCCGTCACCGAGGCGGTGATGGGAGTCTTGCTGCGGTATCGGGAAATGCGTTAGCCGTGGTCGGTCAGGCTGCATCTGACCGTGTCCAGAAGAAGTTGGTCAGCTCGTCGAATCAAAATAACTCGCGAACTTCGGTGTAGTGGCCGAGCTGCGTGATCGTATGAGGCCGTTGCTGGTAGCGACGGCGTAGGAGGAGCTGAGTGGTGCGTATCGGGGTCACTGGGCATATGAACATCACCGACGACACCGCGCCACTGGTGTACAAGGCGATCAGCGAGCTCCTTGCCGGCGAAGAATTCTCGGGCGAACTGGTAGGTGTCAGTTGCATTGCCCGCGGCGCGGACTCGGTGTTCGCGCAGGCCGTGCTCGACGCCGGCGGACAACTCGAGGTCGTGCTGCCCTCGCGGAACTATCGTGAGCGGAAGGTGAAGCCGGACCATGCCGAACTGTTCGACAATCTGCTCGGCCGCGCGGACACCGTCCGGGTCATGGATTCGATGAGGCTGGCGGGGAAGCGTACGAGGCTGCCAATGAAGCGATGCTGTCGTCCTGCGATCGTTTAGTCGCGGTGTGGGACGGTGGGCTAGGGGAGAAGGGCGGTACGGGCACGGTCGTCGAGCTGGCTCGCACGAGTGATGTTCCCGTTGATGTTGTATGGCCCGAAGGTGCTGCGCGCAAGCAAGGTTGACTGCGCAAGGGCATGACTAACCCACCCGCCGTGCTCATCGACACGTTCCCGGCCTCCAATCGCAGGCAACCGCGAGCTGCAGCCTGCGACCCAAATCGCAAGAGCAGATGGACAATCGGTGGTTGAGGCAGAGGACTTAGTGAACGGGAGCCTGATCGGTGGAACGCTTCGATTTGATCTCCGTGGACGGCATCCGGCTGGATGCCGCTGTTCACCAGGCCGCGAGCGATCCGGCTCTCGGGGTGGTGCTGCTGGTACACGGCATCACGGTGGACAAGGACGAGGGCGGAGGGATGTTCGTCAGGTTGGCCGAGCGTTTGGCGGCCCAGGGGTTGAACGTTGTGCGGTTCACCTTCCGCGGGCATGGGGCGAGCGGAGGCACTCAGGAGGGAGTCACGATCGCGGGTGAGTGCCTGGATCTGGAAGCCGCGGTGTGCGCTGTTCGCGAGCGGTTCGGCGGGCAACGGTTGTCGATCGTTGCGGCCAGCTTCGGCGCTGTTTCCACGATCCTGTCGTTGCCCTGGCTCGATGACCTCCAACAGCTCGTGCTGTGGAATCCAGTCTTGGATCTACGCCACACGTTCATTGCGCCGGAACTGGAGTGGGGAGAAGAGAACTTCGGTATTGATCAGCGGAAACGATTGGAAGACAACGGCTTTCTCCTCGTCGACGGCGAGTTCCGGCTCGGCCGTGTCATATTCACTGAGTTCGAGCACTACCGGCTGTTGGATGCTTTTTCAGCCGCAGGGCCGCCGACGCTGATCGTGCATGGTGACCGTGATACAGCCGTCTCCTACGACATCGCCGCCGACGCCGCGCGATCGCGACCGGACACCACGCTGCATACGGTTGTTGGTTCAGATCATGGGTTCGACTCTCGGGAGCGGGAAGACCAGGCAATTGGGGTGACAGTCGACTGGCTGATCGGCCACCCGCAAACTCGGTGGGAAAATGTCGATGGAGGCGCTACGAGCGCTCGAGCGCAGGGTCACACGCTTGCTCGCAGATCAACGGCGTCGCGAATGGGCGGGCCCGGGAGGGCAATCGGGAACGACTTCTGACTCCAGCGCGACTGGTTCCAACCCGCAGACCGGCCCTTCGGACAAGCCACAACCCGGACCCACTAAACAGGTTAACCCCAAGATCCCTACGGGGTCTTGACCGAAAGGGGGGCCATGTGAGTGCAGTGGTGGAGTGTGCCGATTCGTTCCTTGCCGGGGTGACGGAGTCGATGCGGTGCTCGTGCTACGCCATGGTCGCCGTCCGCACCTTCGTGGACCCCAACGAGGCTGCGGGATTCGCCGTTGTGGGCGGTCCCGTATTTCGGTGTGGACCTGGTGCTGCCCCGCCGATCACGATCGGCGGGGCACAGCGGTGCGGAGGTGCTCGACCTCGGGCTCGAAACCGAAGGTTCAGTGGAGAATCGGGAAGTTGGCGCGGAATACGCCGTGTGGGTCGCGGGCCTGCTTGAGCTTTCGCAGCCGGTCCAAGGTGCTGGTGTCGAAAACCTCTGTGACACTGTCGCCGGCGGACAGGACGGTATACGGTTTGCGGCCGCTGACTCGCGCGCCCAGATCGGCGATGATGCGCTTCTGAGTGGAGCGTACCGCGGCGACGGTGTCGAGGTCCGAGCCGATGGCCTGCAGAGACAGTGCGTAGGGCTCCGCGAACGGCGGGACCGCGCCTCGGGTGGGCTCGGCGAGCGCGCCTCCCAGCTGCCGGAGTTGGATGCCCATCAGCGGATCGATCGGTGCGTGCAGCAGAATCTCGACGGCGGCCTCGTCCAGTGTGGTCAGCAGCTCGGTTCGCACCAGTCCGGGGCCCGGCGCGGTGGGCTCGTTGACGATGGTGCCCAACTCGGCCGGGGACAATTCCCGGCGCGTGTCCGCGAGGATGCCGTCGATCGCGTCCAGCCGTCGCAGCAGTTCCCGCCCGCGCGCCGATTCGCCCAGGTAAGTGGCGGCGATCGCGATGACCGGCGGAGCCTGCGGCAGCTCCAGCCGATTGAGCCAGACCGTGAGCTCCGCCGGTGCGTGATCGGTGATGTCCTGGAAGGCATCACGGACCGCCTCGGTCTGCTCGGCCGGCCAGGCGACCAGGCCGCCGAAGAGGGCCGGAGCCGCGAACAGATCGAACTCCACCGCCGTCACCAGTGCGAAATCCCCACCGCCGCCACACAATGCCCAGAACAGCTCCGGGTCGGATTCCGTGGTGACCCGGGTCTGATGACCGTCGGCATCGATGATGTCGAAAGCCCGGACGCTGTCGGCCGCCCAACCGTATTTGCGGCCGAACCACGACAATCCGCCGCCGAGGGTATAGCCGACAACGCTGATCACCGGGGAGCTTCCGGCCAGCCCGGTCAAGCCGTGTGGGGCGGCCGCCGCCAGCAGTTGGCCCCAACTGGTTCCCGCACCGACGCGGGCACGTCGCCGCGCGGGATCCACCTCGACCCGATCGAGTCGGCGGGTGCGCACCAGGATGGTGCCGGCGGTATCACCGGAAGCGCCGTGGCCGTTGGGCTGAGCTGTCACCGACAGACCCGCGTCGCGCGCGTAGCCGACCACGGCGGCCATATCGTCCGCGTCCTCGACGTGCACGACCGCCGCGACCGGCTGGTCGATATTCAGGTTCCACGGCGTCCGTGCGGTATCGAACTCCTCGTCGCCCGGCAGCAGTACTCGGCCGCGCACGGCGGATCGCAATGTGTTGTGTGGCATCTGGATTTCCTTCGCTACGGAATATTCACCGCGTCGTGCCCGAGCCGCTGGACGGAGCCTGGCTCGGGGCAGGGCGCCGGGTGGTCGGGTCGGTTGCCGGGGAGATGGGCGTGGGCATCGGAAAGGCCACCTCGATATGGGCGGCGGCGGTCAGCGCGCGGACCTCGGCGAATGGGGCGGTGATCAACTGGACCCCGATGGGAAGACCCTCGACCGAGACGCCCGCGGGGACCGTGACCGCGGGCAGGGCCAGGTAGTTGGCGGCGATCGTGAGGCGGTGCGCCGCATACATGGTCGCGACCTGTGCGGTGCCGCCGAGGTCGTAGCCGACCGGCCAGGGCAGTTCGGTCGAGACCGGGCCGAGCACGATCGGGTGCTCGGCGAGGAAACGGGACCAGGCCGCGCGGCGGGTGAGGCGCTCACCCAGCGCGGTCATGTAGCCCGCCAGATCCAACGGCGGGAACAGGTTGATCGCGGCGTCCACGAAGGTGTTCAATCCGGCGCTGCCGAATCGTCGCATGGCTTCGCGGCGCTGGACCATCACCTCGGTGGAGACCAACCGGCCGTAGTCCGCCGCCACCTCGCCCAAGTGCGGCGGATCCAGTTCGGCCACCGGATATCCCGCGCGTTCGAGGGAGTCGGCGCAGCCGAGCACCGCGGCCCGCACCTGCGGATCGATATCGTCACCGAGCGTGACGGCGACCGCGGGCAGCGCGGTGTCCGTCGCGTCACGCACCGGAATCCATCCGGGATCGCGCACGTCAGTGCTGTTGCTGAGGACCTCGAAGGCGGTCGTCAGATCGCGCACGCTGCGCGCCAACGGCCCTGGCGCCGCGAACAATTGGTTTGTCGGTGCGGGCGCGGCCCCGGGCAGGCTCGAGGCCACCGCCACCCGGCCGGGCGTGGTACGCAGGGAGGCGACTCCGCAGAACGCGGCGGGTACCCGCAGTGAACCGCCGAAGTCGGTGCCCAGGCCGAGGGGGGTCATGCCCGTCGCTACCGCGGCGGCGTCACCGCCGCTGGAACCGCCCGGGCTGCGGGTCGGGTACCACGGATTCACCGTCGGTCCCGCCTCGTCATTGTCGGTGTGCCAGCGCGTGGCGAAGTCCGGCATGTTCGTTCGCCCGATGACGATCGCCCCGGCGCGCCGTAGTGCGGACACCGCGGGTGCGTCCGCTGTCGCGACGGCCTGTCCGAAGGCCGCCACGCCCCAGGTGGTCGGGCTGCCCGCGACATCGAGGTTGTTCTTGACGGTGACCGGAACCCCATGCAGCGGCCCGGTCGGCCTCCTACGGTCGGCCGCAGCCGCCTCCGCACGCGCGGCGTCGGCGAATACCGTGGTGAGCGCGCCGATTTCGGAATCGACTTGCTCGATGCGCTCGAGATGCGCCTCGACGACCTGGGCCGCGGTGACCGCGCCCTCGGCGATCAGCGCCGCGAGCGAGACCGCGTCCCGCGTCCACAGCGCGCTGCCCCGGCCGGTGGTCACGATGCCTCCTGTTCGGCGAATACCGCTGTGGTGCGCGGTGTTCGGCTGTCGTCGATGGATTTGCCGAGGGTGATGAAGAACAGGACCAGCCCGGCGGTCAGGAGGATGTGGCCCACACCCGAGACGAGTGCGATCGCCGCACCACTGCTCTTGCCCAGCACGGTGAGGGTGCCGTGCAGCGTCATGGCCGCGACGGTGATGACCAGGCCGATGTTGTACAGCCGGAAGAACCAGCCGTACAGGCTTTTCCGGGCGCTGAGCGTGAACTGCTTCTCCAAGGCCAGCACGATGAGGAAGAACAGCATTCCCAGCGCCAGCAGGTGGGTGTGCACGACACTGAGCTGCGACTTCCCGGTGAAATGTTCGATCTTGGTGATCTCGCGGTAGTAGAACCCGGAGATCAGGCCGATGATCATGTAGATGTGAGCGGTATTGACCAGCGTCTTCATCGGGCGCTCAACGGTTTTCACGGCGCAGCAGCAGCGCGCCGCTGGCGGCCACAAGGGCGGCGGTGAAGCCGTGCACGCCCAGGGCGGTGGCGGTGGAACCGTGGCGCAGCAGGATGGTGAGCATGTCGCCGGTCGGGATGAGGGCGACGGTGAGCGTGGCGACGCCGACGGCGCGACGCTGCCCGGCCGCGAGCAAGGCGAGCAAGATCAGGCCGGAGACCACATCGCGGACGCCTTTGACGTTCAGGAAACCGTTGGCTTCACTGTGCGGCCAATCAGTGAAGCCGAACCCCTGGGCCATTTGCTGTGGGACGAGCAGATAACCGCCGCCGACGACAATGATGAACGCGGCACCCAGTACGGCGCCGGCCATGCCGACACGTTCGCCGAGTCGGCGGGAATTACGCACGGAAACAACTGATTCCGTATTCGAGAAAACGGACATGAGCACTCCTGGATCGGTGGGATACGCGTCCCCAGCATCCAGTGCGGCCCGTACCGTTCGCTGACAGTCGTTGTCAGCGAACGGTACGCAGCAGTTCGAGCACCGCCTCGTCCGGAAGCCGGGCGCCCGCGAGGAATTCCGCGCCAAGACGCGTGGGCCCGAGCGCCGCTTCCGCCTGGTCGAGCGCTCGCCGCCGCAACGGGCCGATGCGAATCACCCCGGCCCTGCGGTTGATCCGGTCGGTGGCGCCGAGAATGCGGGCCGCGCGCCCCGGGGCATCCTTCGCCAGCGCGACCAGGGCGTAACCGATACCGACCTCGGCCAGCAGCGCCGCCGAGGTCTGGGCGGCCAGATCGCGAGGCATGGCCAGCTCTCGCAGCGCGTCGTCCGGCTGCCCCGCCGCGACCAGGGTCGCCGCGTGCACGGTGCTCACGAAGACCGGGTTCACGAAGCGGACGGTATCGTGGCGTCCCGCGGGCGGCGGGCCGGCGGGGAGTGGCTGCTCGGACATCCGCCGGAACAGTTCCATCGCGCGGTCGTTCTCGCCGCGCAGGTGCGCCAGGTGCGCCTGCGTCGCCGCCAGGAAGCGCCCGGGTGCGGGGATGATGTGCGGGGTGATCAGGGGCTCGGCCCGGTCGAGACAGGTTGCCGCGCTGTCGGTATCGCCGCCGACCAGGTACATCTCCGCCGCGAAGAGCAGCACGCCGATGCGCTCACCGGCGCCCAGGTCGGCGCTGAGCAGTTCCAGCGCGTGCGCGATCAGCGGGCGGGCGCTGTCCAGGCCGAGCATCCGGGTCCGGTAGCTGGCCAGGGAGATCAGGGCGCGGCTGTGTGACCGGGCGTCACCGTGCGCGCTCAGGCAGGTCAGCGCCGCCTCCAACGTGGGCAGGGCGCGGGCCGGATGGTCGCCGCCCAGTTCATCGAAACCCTGCGCTATCAGCGCATTTCCGCGTAGCCATGGATCGTCGGAGGTGGTGCAGGCAGTCAACAGGCTGTCGTCGTCGCCGAGCAGATCACGCAGCGCCAGTATGAGCACGAACATCGGGTGCGGGGGCCGATCTTCGGTGAGGGCCGCACGGGTCAGTCGCTCGAATTGCCCTGTGTTCTCCCGGATTTGGCCCCACCAGATGTTGGTGAAGTACGCGAGCAGCTCCTCGCCGTACCGGCAGGCCAGGTATGCCCCGGTGCACCCAGGCGGCGGTGTGTCGCCGAGCAGGGCGAGGACCTCGCGGCGGCGTTCGGAGATGTCGCCGTGCAACCCGCGCAGCAGCCAGTACCAGACGAGATTCCCGTACAGGCGAACCGCGCGCTCGCCGTCGCCCGCGTCCAGCGCCCACCGCAGCGCGGTTTCGCAATTGGCGTGTTCGGCGATCAGACGCGCGAGCCAATCGGGGTGTGCGGCAGTGCGTAATCCGGGGGCGGCGGCGTCGGTGAACTCCAGGAAGCAGTCGGCATGGATGCGGGCGACCTCGTCCGCCTCGCCGACTGCGGTCAATTCCGTGGTCGCATAGGCTCGGATGGTCTCCGCCATTCGATAGCGCTGTCCGTCGAAATCCACCAGCGACTTTGTCACCAGTGAGGTGACCGTGTCGATGGCGTCCGGACCACACACCCTGGTGATGGCGTCCAATGTCGCGCCGCCCGCGAAAATCGAAAAACGTCGGGCTGCTGCGGCTTCCGCATCGGTGAGCAGTTCCCAGCTCCAGGCGACAGCCGCGTGCAAGGTGCGATGACGCGGGACCGCGTGACGAGTGCTGTTGGTGAGCAGCCGGAAGCGATCGGTGAGCCGCGCGCTGAGGTCCGGCAGCGGCAGACTCCGCACGCGAGCGGCGGCCAGCTCGATGGCCAGCGGCATGCCGTCCAGGCTGCGCACGATGGCACGGATATCCGCGGAATTGCTTTCGGACAGCGCGAAATCCGGGAGGGCCGCGGTGGCGCGGTCGAGGAACAGCCGGACCGCGGGCGATGCGGCTGCCGCCAGGAAATCCACGTCGGCTTCGGGCAGGTCCAAGGTCCGGACCGGATACAGTCGCTCGCCGTCCACGCCGATCGGCTCCCGGCTCGTGGTGAGGACCCGCAGCAGGGGTAGCCGTTGCAATAGATCGTCGATCAGGCGCGCGGTCGCCTCCACGACATGCTCGCAGTTGTCGAGTACCACCAGCATTCGGCGGCCGGACAGCGTCCGCTCCAGTACTTCGGCCCACTCCGTGCACAGTTCGTCGGGTCGCTCGAACCCGGCGAGCGCGTTCACTATCGCCACTCCGACCGCGGTCACGGCAGGTCGGCCGGCTCGTTCTCGCTCGAGTGCGGCCAGTTCGACGAAGGCGTAGCCATCCACCCAGTCCACGGCGTGCGCCCCGACCGTCTCGGCGGCCAGCCGAGTCTTCCCCACGCCCCCGCTACCCGACAGTGTCACCAGTCGGGACTCGCGCAACGCCTGCCGCACTCCGTCCACGTCGTGTCCGCGTCCGACGAAGCTGGTGCGACGGCCGGGCAGCAGCGGCGCGGATACCTTCGATGCCCCGGTGGTGGGGGATGCTGCCACGACTCCCGTACGACCCGATCCGGACGTCGTCTCGGAGACAGGTCCGTCGACGGTGGGAGCATGGGGTGCGTTGGTGTGAAGTTCGGCCAGGGCCGAGCGCAGCACCTCGGCGGGTGTCGTGCCGAGCTCCTCCCGTAACAGGGCCTCGGTGCGTTGAAACTGCTGTATCGCCTCGGATGTGCGCCCCGCTGCCGCCAGTGCCAGCACCAGTCGCGCGGCGAGCGTCTCACGGAATGGATGTGCCGCGACTTCCGTGTGGAGCTCACGCAATACTTCGCCGCCTCGGCCCAAGGCTCGCAAGGCGTCCGCTCGCAGTTCGATCGCTTCGAGCCGCTGTTCGGTCAATCGCAGCGCCGCAGCGTGCAATACGTCCGATTCCCCCACATCGATCAACGGCTCCCCGCGCCACAACGCGAGCGCGGTATCGAAGCGCGCGATGGCTCGTTCTGTCTCCCCGGCCGCGAGCAATGTCCGCCCCGCCTCGACCTCACGCGTGAAGAGATGCGCGTCGACGTCCTCGGACGCAAGTTCGAGCACATACCCGCCCCCATCCCTCCGCACCACCCCCGGCGCCGCCGCGCGCAACCGACTCGCCAAGGTCTGCAACGCATTCCCTGTCCCCGCCGGCGGTTCCTCTCCCCACACCCCGTCCACCAGTCGCGCCACCGGAACCACTCGCCCGGCTTCGAGCGCGAGCAACCCCAGCAATGCCCGTACCCGCGGCCCCCCGACCGACGCCCTCGTCCCGTCCGCGGCCTCCACCATCACCGGACCCAATAGTCCTACCAGCATGAATCGCTCATCTCACGATCGATCCTGCGTGGCGGCGAGGCTCTCGTCAACCCGGGCCAACCTGGGGACAGGTGCCGGTAGTGGGGGCCGTCGCGGGAGGCGCCGTCACGGCGATCTCGGTGGGGAGAGGGTCTCATGACTGGGGCAACCGATAGTCAGCATGCCCAGACCTACTTGACGATACCGATACCGACACTACGTTCGCGGTACCAATATCACCGATTGTCTACTGGCGCTGGGACCCGACCACCCCGACACACTCACTGCCCGCGCGGAGCTCGCACACGCACGAGGGGCCAGCGGTCATCCCGCCGCGGCCGTCACCGAATTCGATCCTCTGTGGGGCAGGCATGGGATGGACAGACGAAAGGAAGTCGAAGGAGTTGTCCGTTCGGGTGATACGGCGGGTGAGCAAGGCGCTCGAGTATGCCTACGGTCGTGGTGTGGTGTGCCGCAGCACTTCTACGCGTTTGATCGATGCCTTGGCGGTGGGGCGGCACAGCTTCGGCTCGGTGGTCACGCGGCGGCAGGCGGCGAATCGTCCGGCGCGGCCGTTCACGCCGACGCTGGCGGCGCGGCCGGGTGAGCAGATCCAGATCGATTCAACGCCTTTGGGTGCGATGGTGCTGTTGGAATCGGGTGTTGGCGCGGGCGGATCTGACGATCGTGGAGAACCGGGCTCGTAATGCTGCCAGCAGTCGGTACGCGCCGTCGCGGTCCTAGATGTCGGCGGGCATCACACGACAGCTACCGTGACGGCGGCTGGGGAGGTTCTCGGCCGTTACATCTGGCGACGCGTGCAACGTTCCTGCAACCCTCCTTGCCGCTTTCGTGCGGCATCCCCCTGCGCAGATATGCTCCGACGGCACCTGTACCGAAATCATGAAGCGACCGACAGCGCGCAACAGCAACGCGCGGTCGGTGAACGCGGGAACTCACTGCTGAAGGTCATATTCAATGTCTTGCGGCGAATCAGCCTGTGCTCCTATCGAGTCGGCGCCATCGTCGCCGCCGTTCTCGTCCTGCTCCACATCGAACACCGCTGCGCCACCTGACCACTACAAACTGCTCCCCGGAAAAGGCTCATTGGGTGTATGACCACCCGGGCTGGCCAGGTGGGCTGGTCGGGTGTCATCAACACGTCAATGTTCTCGGAGATCAATCGTTAGCGTCTGCTGATCCAGGGTAAGGGAGTAAGGACGGCTCCCGGATAGAACGGAGGAATGCACTGCTCATGAACATGCTTCGGCGATACACCGCCAGGGTCGCGCTGTCGGGAATGACGGTCGCGGCGATCGTCGCCGCGACGGCATACGGCGGAGACACCGCGGCGCAGGCGGTACCGGCAGCCGCGCCGTCTCAGGCGCTGACCGAGGCGATGGACCAGGTCGTCAAGAGCGGATACGCCGGTGTCCAGGTGGTGATCGACGGTCCTGGTGGGCATCGCACCATGACCGCCGGAGTCGGCGACCTCCAGACCGGCACACCGTTCGCCGACGATGCGCGGGTGCGGATCGGCAGCAATACCAAGACCTTCGTGGCAACGGTGGTCCTGCAGCTGGTGGCCGAAGACGAGATCCAGCTCGACACACCCATCGAGCAGTACCTGCCCGGCCTGGTGCAAGGCAATGGAAACGACGGCAACCGAGTCACGGTGCGGCAGTTACTGCAACACACCAGCGGCATACCCGACTACCTCGGCAGGGTCGGGGGCCGCGCAGCAAGCGGAGACGCCCAGCTCGACCCCATTTCCGAGGCGATCCGCCGACAGCACTTCGAGCCCGCGGACCTGGTGCGCAGGGCCATGGCCATGCCGCCGATCAACGAACGCGGTGCGCGAGCCGAGTACACCAACACCAACTACATCATCCTGGGCATGCTGATCGAGAAGGTGACGGGCCAGTCACCCGCCGTCGAGATCAATCGCCGGATCATCGAACCGCTCGGCCTGCGCGCGACGTACTTTCCTGCCGACGGCGAAACCGGTATCCGCGGTCCGCACCCGTCGGGCTATCACCAAACCGGCGGAAAGCGTATCGATGTCACAGCAACCGATACCTCATGGTCGGGCGCTGCGGGCGCGATGGTCTCGACAGCGTCGGAGGTGAATCAGTTCTTCAGCGCACTGCTGGCCGGAGAGTTGCTTCCCGCGGCGCAGTTGGCGGAAATGCAGCGTACGGTGCCGTTCGATCGGGAGCCCGATGCCGGCTATGGACTCGGCCTGATCCATCGCCCGGTGCCTTGTGGCAAGGAGGTGTGGGGCCATGGTGGCAGCATTCCTGGTTTCGAGGTCCGCACCGGCGTCGCTGCCGACGGGACCGCCGTCGTTGTGAGCGCCAACCAGCTTCCGACGGGCCGGGAGGCCTTCGCTGCCGTCGAGAAGGTTTTCGATATCGCGATCTGTGGTGCATGAGTCACCCTGCGCAGCTCCAAACGAACGGAAGAACTGTCGCAACACGACGAGTCGTCGGTATCGGTTCTTGAGGTTCCATGTGCTGGCGGAGGTCGTCGAGAACCCACACCGACGAATCGCGCTGATCTGCGATAGCGTTCCCCCTGAGCTTCCATCACGTCAAAAGGAGGCACGGCGCAGAGGACCGTAGTGGCAACGTCACGTTGCGGGTTTCTGCCGTTTTTTCACCAAGGGTGGTCCGTATGGCGGTCGGGAGCGGTCACTGCTCGATGGTCTCCACCACCGGCAGCCATACGACGGCGTTGTGCTTGAAACTCTGATGCACGGGCCGCAAGGCGGTGTGGTCATCGAGCGACATCATGGTGACACCCATCAGGTCACCGTCGTCGTCAATGGCGGCCACAGTGCTGCCACACGCCGGGCAGAAGCCTCGCGAGGTAGTCGGCCAGGACTTGTACCAGCGCGGCTCGCCGCCGGGGCCGATCCATTCGAACTTCGCGGTCGGGAAGTCGACCCAGGCCATTACCGGGCACCCGCCCAAGCGCTGGCAGTGCGGGCACGAACACAGATGTGGCCAGCCCGGCTCAGCGTCCGAACGGTAGCGGATTTGACCGCACAGGCACCCGCCTTGTTTCATCAGAATCAACCCCTTCGCATCGAATGCGGTTGGTGTGAAAGATAATTGAGCCGTCCGTTGGCGATTTGCCCGGTTGCGTACCTTCAGGTGCGTCAGGGACCTGGCCGGCCGTGCCTCAGCGAGGGGCCGATAGGCGCTGGTGAGGCGTTCATGAAGTAACGCGACGATCTGAGCATAGGCGGTGCGAGGTCCGAATGGCGCGACAAGCCATCCGCTTGGTCTGGGAATAACCTCGGTGCGCATTCGGCACCAGCCTGCCGGACAGCCGCGGAAGTTCGGGTGTACCAGTGATGCCCGATCGGTAATCCTGATCCAACTCAACCAGGCGTCAACCGTCGTTTCAGCCTTCTCGAGCGGACTGCGTTGAAATTGTGTGGCCACCTAGCAGACGCGGGCCAGGAATCGGTCTTCGGTCGCGTAGTCGAAGAAGTGGCCGAAGTACGGATCGTCGGCCGCTGGAAGGATGCCGGATCTGTCTCCGGTTTCGGCTGCGTCGAGGAGCCAGTCGATCTGTGCGGCAACCGTTGTCGCGTAGTCACCGGTCGGCCGATAACCGAGCGCGGCCGCTGCGGAGGTGTCGAGTACAACGGGGTGAGCTGAGTCCCAGGGTGTCGCACCGAGCCGGTCGTCGGTTTGATCGTCGAGGAGTACCTCCTTCCACTGATGATCGAGGTGGTTGGCGATGGTGCGGGAAATGTCGAGTGCGCTGGGGGAATCGGGATCGGCGATATTGAGGATGCGTGCACCTGGTGTGTGGGCGACGGTTTCGACCAGGGCGGCGATGTTGGCCGCTGCGGTGGTGTGGACGACCCCGGTGCCGCGTCGGGCGAGTAGCACGGTGGTGCGCCGGTCCAAGATGCGCTTGACGAAGACCCATTCGCGTGGGCGGCTGCCGCCGATCCCGTGGACCCTCGATGGTCGCAAGATGCTGATCGGTTGTCCGCTGTCGAGCGAGACCTGCTCGGCGGCAACCTTGTTCGGCCCATAGCCAGCGTGGGACCGATAGTCGATATCGTTCGCCGTCAGGGTGGGCGCAGACTCGTTGATCGGTCCATCGAATCGCGGCTCGACCTGCGAGTTCGCGTGATTGCCTGCGGCGTCGATGTATACCGCCTTGCTCGACATCAGGACTGTGGACCCGGCGTCGGCGGCCAACTCCACCAGTGAGTGGGCGGTCGTCGCGGTGTAGCAGACGCAGTCGACCAGCAGATCTACCCCGTCGCCGATGGCGGCGCGCAAGCGAGCTGCATCGGCGCGGTCTGCTGCGATGAAATCAACTCCAGCCGTGCGGAGTTCGGCAGGCATGTTGGCGGGGTTACGTCCAGCTACCTTCACCCGCCAGCTCGCCGCCGCCAAATGCGCCGCGATCGCACGTCCGATCACGCCGGTTCCACCCAGGATGAGCGCATCAGCCATCACACGAGCCTAAACCTGGCTCGTTTCTCGTTGTGCGCTCGCGGCTGGTTGGTGAGCCCGCACGATCCTGACGGAACCGGACAGCGATCGGGTGCGTCGTATAGGTCCGTGAGCCAAAAAGTCTGATCGAAGATCCCAACGGGGCGACGGCGACCATCGAGTTCGACTAGCCCCTAATGAGCAAGCCGACATCGACGGCGTGACGCAGGAGAGGAACTCGTGACGGCTCGCAAATGCCCGGATGGACGGGTATATGCTGCGTGACCTTGCGGACCGGTACGGGCCGGTCGAAATCGATCTGTACCGGTCGCCGACAGCCCGGCTTGATCACCGGCGACCGGGGCTGACCATCGAATCCGGTCTACAGATTCAAATCCGGGCTGTAGATACGAGCGATCCCCTGGCCGTCTTTGGTGACTTCGGTGAAACTGCGATAGCGGTGCCCGGGCTTCGCCAGCGCCGTGTCCACAGTCAACGGCGGCGAGGGATACTTGCCGTTCAAGCAATGAAATGGGCCACTGGTCGCGACCTGCTCGTTCGCCCCGGTCTCGTACGCGTTGTAATCCACAATGGTCACGACCATGGTGCAATCGGATTCTGGCGTGATGTCGCCAGATTTGATCGTGAGGCCGCCGAATGCCCGGGGTACCCCATTCTCGGCGTAGATGCATGACTCTACTTCTGCAGAGCCATCACTCGACAGATATGAGCCCGAGCAGCTGTAAGAGCTATCCGGGGCGGCAACAGCGGCAGGCGCGAACAGGAGTAACGGTGCCGCACTGGCACAAACGCAAGACAGGACACGTGATAACGAACCGATGGACATGTAAGACCTTTCGATATCAGAAGCATCAGATCCCCGACGAATGATCTTGTCCACCTTATGTGTAGCCACATGACGGGTGCTTGTCGGGTCGCAAAGACACGTATGTCGAGAGCGGGGTGGTCCCACGCGCTCATGTTGCCTGCCAAGCGTTTTCGCAACGACGGTGCTCCTTGATGCACCAGAGCTGCCAGGTAAGGCCCTGTGCGCCAGCGGTTTCACTCTGAACCGGCCAGTCTGCATCCATTGCCACGCCTTGAAATCACCTACAGCGCAACATCGCTCACCGTTGCGTCGATCCGACCACCACGATCTCGGCCCTGCAGCCCGAACCTCCGCTTAGCGCTACTTTTGATGCCGATGTTCCTGCACTGCCAGCAAGATCAAAGACTAGCCCGATTCTGATCTCGATAAGTGAACCGAATCGGGCTGTAGCTATGACAATTGAAGGATGGGCAGACGCTCACTCCGTCGGTGTCCTGTATGTCGGACGGCACTTCCTCGCGACGCTCCTGCGCCGCTACTGCTCTCCGGCCTGCGGCGCCCGCGCCTACCGTGCCCGTAAGAAGTTCGGTGCGGTGTATGAGCAGGTGCGACAAGCGATGCTCCTCGGCATTCAGCTGTTGGGTCAGCTCCGCGATCTGGCGACGCAGCTGCTCGACTTGTTCACGGTTGCCACGCGCCGCCGCCCGCGATATCGGCGAAGTTGCGCTGAGCCGGAATTTTGTGTGAAGGTGCTTCGGTGTAGAGCGGCCGGCGCGCGGCCGAGAGGGGGATCTGATGTCGGAGACTTTCAAAGTCGACCCAGCTGAAGTGGACACGTTCGCCGCGGCTTTGAAGACGCTGGCCGAGGCCAATGCGAATGTCGCGACCTATCTGGACAAGTGGCTGGTCTTGGACAACACCGTGTGGGGCGACGGCGGGCTCATCCGTATCGGGCTGAGCGCCGTTGCGGAGGCGCACAACAAGCTGAAGCCCAATTACGCCACCCTCGGCACCCTCTCCGAGGCTGCGGCGACCGAATTGACCAAGGTCGCGCAGGTTTACCGGACCACCGACCACGCGCGCGCCGACGAGTTGGACCGCACGTACCCCACAGGCAGCAGCTGATGACCAAGACGCCGTCCGAGCACCTAGCGGAACCTTCGCTCGAGGACCCGCTCAACGACAGTTTCGAGTTCCTCATCACCTCGAACGCCATTTCGCCGACGTACTGGGCTTGTAAGTGGTGCGAAAACGTCCTCGGGACAGACCCGCTGAAGTGGCTCACCACCAAGATCTCCGGTGATTGGGAGGCCCTGCAGACGGCGGGCAAGGCGGTGGAAAACCTGGCTTCCTACAGCGCGAGCTTCTCCGAATCGGTCAAGTCCGCCGCGACGACTGTCGACGCGACGTGGGACGGTAACGCGGCGACCAGCGCCCAAGCCTATTTCACGAAGCTCTCGGCAGCCATTTCCGCGCAGGTCGAGCCATTGAAGGAGATGGCGACCGAGATCAACCGCTTCGCGTCGACGGCGTACCACCTCTCCACCGCCATGAGTAATGCCTTGCAGACCTTGCTGGACTGGGGCGCCATGGCGGTGATCGAGTGGGCCGCGGCCGAGGCCTCCGCGCTCACCGGCGTCGGAATTTTCGCAACGGCGGCCCTGGTCGCCGCCGCTACCGCGACCACGGCGAAGGTGATCGCGGAATGGGGCCTGCTGGTCGAGAAGTTCAACGCCGCGTATGTCGCACTCGAGGCCATCGCAGGGGTCGGTTTCGGCGTGGTCGCGGTGGTCGAGTCCGCCGATATGCCGAGCCTGCCCACCGCCACCTACGACCACCCTGGAGCCTGAATGAACGCGCCCGAGCCGATTCATGATCTGGCCCATGGCGATCTCGGGGCCTCGCGCCAACTGTCCCGGGCGATTCGGGTGTTGATGGATACCGCCACCGATCCGCAATTGACGGAGCAGCTGCGCGGTGTCCTTGAAGGCAAGGGCAGCGCACGCGAATTGATGCACAGTGAGGCATTCAATCGGGTGCTCGATCGCACGTTGCCCGCCGCCATGCAGCAGTTCGCGGACATGCCGGAGGAGGAACGGCAACGGCTGGCCGCCCAGGGCGAAGCCGAGTTGGTGCGACTCCGGTCTGAACCACTTGGGGACCAGTGGCCGTCGGACCGGCCGATGCCCCCTCCCACGGATCGGCCGGCGCCCGCCGGGAACGCCGTTATCCCGGGCACCCGCAAGCCCAACCGCGATCGCGTCGTAACCCCGACTGATGACGACGACGAGGACGACGAATACTTCCGCGACCGCCAGCAGCGCGGATGGCTGCAGTGACCCGGGCGCAGGTGGTCTTCGACACTGAGATCAATCCGGATTGGACGCCGACTCTCGCGACGGCACCGACGGAGCTCGTTCTCACCGAGCCGATGCCGGGGTTGTGCAGCGAGCACGGTTTCACCGCTATTGAGACCCGTTCCTTCGCAGTCAATTCCAGTGGCCCACTATCGGAGCTGCCGACACCGCGAGCCATGTTGCGCTCCATGAAACGCGGGCGGCGGGACCCCGTCCTGGCGCGCGTCCGCTTCGACTGCCCGGCCTGCGAGTTCTGTCTCCACGAGGTCCGGCGCTTCCGTCGAATCGCGCTGCTGGCACTGCTGGCGATACCACTGGCAATCGCGGCCGTTCTCATCGTACGGGCGCTCGAACTCGAACCGCTCTATCTACCTTTGGCTTTCGTGATCGTGCCCGGATGCATGCCGATCGCATTGCTGGTGGCGATGCTGTCCTGGAGTCGCTCCCGCTATTTCGCCGATGTCTGGATGAATGAAACAGCCGACCAGCTGATCGTTTTCGCGCACCCGGATTTCGTGGCCGCGGTCGAGCAAAATCGGGCCGGGAATCGCTGAACGCCCCACCGGAGCCCACCACAACAGGGGCCCAAAGTCTTTTCGCAGCTTCGCCCACCGGAGCCACTAAAACGATCAGTTTGTTCACAGGCACTCAGGTACCGGTCCGTGCGGATGCGTCCAAGCCCACGGGTAGGTTCTGTGATATTGGCCAGGCCGAAAACGGTTGGGGGTGTGGTGAAGACGGACGATGAGCCCGACAACGGGCTCTGGTGCGCTGGGTGAGCGCTTCGCGCAGGGTGTCTTCAGCCCGTTGGTAGGCCCGAACTTGTGCGCGGTGAACCTCGGGCATCGTCACCGCGCAATTCTGCCCAACGGCACGATGATGCGCCCCAGTTCCGGTTGCATTAGCAGGCGCCCGAATTCGTGGCGGAAGAACACACCGCGACGCCGGGGGCGGTCCTTCGAAACCCGGAATCCGTCTTGGGTGGATGTCGTTCTAGTCGAGGGCCTCGGACGACGGTCACTCCATCGGCCTCATTGTTGATTGTTGGTTCGCCTGAGGCGGGGCGGCGAATGCGGGTGTTCTCGTAGTGGTGCGGTCCGTGGCACCAGCTGGCTGCGCCGCCAGGGGGTCGCCTTTATCAGGGACGGCGTCAACTCTTCGAGCGAGGCTACTGAACTTCGTCGCTATCGTCGTAACCTTCCGTCCAATAGTCTCTGTCTATCTCATAGCCTTGAATGACGAAACAATCGGGATAGTCGGAGAATCCCGGCTGCACTCGAAGTCGGTCGATGGCATTCTGAGCGTCTTCTTTCGACGCGTATATGCCGACGCGCTTGCGTTCGTCTATGTCATCCCCGGTTCGATAAACATGTTCGAGTAGAAAGACTGAAACCATCGAATGTCCTTGGTTTTCATGTGCCCGAGGTGAAGAATCCCTCTGTCCAATGATCTTTACCTATTGTATATCGTTCGATATGAAAACTGTCAGGGCGATCACGAAAGCCCGGCAGGTCCTTCATGTGCTCCGCAGCCTGTTCGGCTTTCGACTCGGTTGAATACATGCCTAATGTTCGGACAATTTCAGCACCATTGTCTAATTCGTACCAATGGTCCAGCACGAAGATATCGCGCATCAGCACTCCATTATCTATTCTCTAGTTCGGATTTTGCCAGGCGCGGTCGCCGTATTTTTTGATCTTACTGAACTCACTACCGGGTCCGGTGCCTTCCCAGTTCCCAGGTCCGTAGTGCTCGTCCAGCAGTCGGCGCGCGTACGCTTTGCCGCTTTCGCCAACGTAGGGCGGCCTGCCTTTAGCCCAGCTCGGCGCATCAGTGGCGTTCTCTTTGCCGGAGCCGCCCGATTTAGGAACCTTCGTGGGCCGGTCGGTACCTCCAGCGGCCGCCTCGTCGCTATCGACGTAGACCTTCATGGCGATGATGGCGCCGAGTTTGATGGCGATATCGGTGAGGCTGGGGACTTTGTCGAACGCTGTGACCACGAAGGCGGCAGTACCCGTGGCTGCGGCTGCAGCACCGATGATCCTGATGAGCCTGCTTATATCGTAGGTGCTTTTGAGCACTCGGGCGGTGTTGCCGGCGATCGCCAGAACGCCGACGCCCGCGGCGACATTGCTGAGAGCGGCGGTGATCCAGGAGGCCGCGACACCGATGACGACCGTTGCTCCGGCCGCTATCAGGGCGTTGGTGACCGCATCTCTGAATTTATCGCGGACATCGGAGGTGGCCTCGCTGTACTCGCCGACGGGCGCGGCGAGGTTGACGGACGCGGCGGCGAGTTGAGTGGCACCGCCGTTCAGAGTGGTGAGATGTCCGAGAAGGCTTCGAGGCCCTTCTTGTCCTGGATGTCGCTGAAAAGGTTGCTGATCTCGGTGATCCGGGCAGGTGCGCCGGTGATGGTGGCGTGTTCGGCAAAGGTCTTCCAGGTGGATGCAGCCTTGGCGAGCTTGTCCTTGTTGCCGTTGGGCAGCTTGCTGCCGAATTCTTCCTGGATCTTGCCGACTAAGGCGTCGTAGAAGCCGGGGATGCTGCCGTCGCCCTCGGTGACCCCATCGCCGTTGCTTCCTACCGAGGTCGGGATCGACACCTTGTATTCCGACATGGCCGTCACGGTGGGGTGGTCGGGCATCGGGTTGGAGTCGTTGGCCAGTGCCCAGTTGTATCCGGCGGCGTAGAGCATGTTGCCGAAGTTGGTGAGCGCGTCGGCCAGGTTCGTGCAGGTCTGCATCGTTTCCTGGGCGGCGCGGTCGTAGGCTTTGCCCCATTGCTCACAGCCCGCTGTGTCACCGGCCATGCCCGCGCACACCCCTTTGACGGCATCGTGGACGGGTCTATCGGCGGTACGGAGGTCGGTCGCGAGGCTATGGCATTTCTCAGCGGCGTCGTAGTAGGTCCGCCAGTCGATGACCAGTACACCCATGGTGGATCATCCCCCGTTGAACATTTTGTAATTGGTATCGACGGCACGGGTGTAGCGCGCGTGTGCAGCCTTCGCGGCATCGCTCATGTCCCTTGACGCCTTCTACGAATTCGCGTGCGCCGGTGACCCATTGGGTGTGTGCCTCGGCGTACGCCTGGGCGGCGACGCCTTCCCAACCAGTGTCGCTCAAGGTCGCGACTCGGTCGTCGATTTCATCGAGATGCTCGCCGATGAAGCCAGCGAGTCCTGACAGGCGGGCGACGATCTCATCGAGGTGCTCGAGATCGACCGAAAATCGTGAGCTCATGGCAGATCCAAACTCGAGGTGTTCAAGGACGCCGCGTTGCTCTCATCACGCACCTGATAGGTGTCTGCGGTGACGCCGAGCTTTTCCGCCATCCCCGTCAGGGCGGTCATGATCTGGGTGCCGCCATCATGGACGTCGGTCCAGCCCTCGGAGAACTCGTTGGCCGCGTCCCCGGTCCAGCTGCCATCGGTCAGCGAAGCGACGTCCTTCGCTGCGGAATCCAACGCCGTGCGCAGCGCCTCAGCCAACTCGTAGACGTACTTGCCAACCTCCCGCACCTTCTCGGGTGCCACAGAGAGATTTTGGCCAGAGGCTGGCGTCCCCCCATCGCTCATGGCACGAATCCTAGCCGATTCCTATCAGAGCTCGGCATGGAAAGGTCGTGAGTGCTGTCGCGTCCGAGGTTATCGACACTGAGACGCGGATTTCCCGGACCGAGGTCAATCGTCTTGTCCCGCAACGGGTCGGACTGTTTCTGGCCGATTCTAGTTCCTTGAAGGAGACGAATGGCAGCCGTTGGCGCAGAGGCACGATCGCCCTTGTGCGACTCGGGAATGCCAAGCGGCGGCTCGCGATTCATCAACCATTCAGCGATCCCAAGGATCGGCCCCGGCGCTAGGGTCGGTGTGGTCGAGATTGGTGATCCTCCTTGTCACTGCCATCAGCCGTGCGCGATTAGGTTCGATCGGGTGGTCGTAGTATGTCTGTGCCGCCGACTTCTGTTCGTTCGCCAGTTCGTTGCCGATGAACCAGCGGGTGTCTCGGCCGACGTTGTTCCATTGCTCCGGCGTGATCGCCGCCCGCAGTGCCGCTTCCGAGTCCCAGCTCTGGCGAACGGCTTGCACGAAATCGTGGTCGATCGCTGCTCCCGGTGCCGGTGCGTTGGTATGCCGTTGGAACCTGTTCGCTGACACCACTGCTTGGGCGGCAAACGCCATGTGATTCCTTTCGCCCACATGGTTCTCGACTGCGCGGGCCGACGCGACGGCGCGCTGCAGCGGGCCGAAACCGAACGGATTGGTGGACATGCTCGCCCGCTCGATGGACAGGGCTCGGAGTGCGTCATTGGTCATCTGATGGCTGGCCCCGGAGGCGACGAGGGCACCGGCCATATTCGAGTTGGGAACTCGAGCGTGGCCGAGGCCGTCGAGAGCGTTGGCGACACCCAATTCGGCTTCTATGCCTCCCGCGCCGTCAGCGCGCATCAAGGCCATGAGCCGCCAATTCGTCCGGGACATTCCACTCCAGGCTTCCCTTTCCTTCCGATTGGGGGCCATGCCGATGTTGGCCAGATCGACGGCTTTCTTTCCGCGAGCCAACGGATTCAACGGGTTCAGTGTCCCCGCAGCGAGCCAAGCCGTCACTGGCGAGGAGTTGATCGTGCTCAGTGTGGCGAGTCCGGTCATCGCCTTGGCCCCATGCGAGGCGCCGGCGGACGGGGTGGAGCCCATCCCGATAGCAGTACCTCCACTGCCCGCGGATGCTGCTCGTCCGCCCTGTATGGCCAGGGCGAACCGGTTCGCGATCCAGTCGTTGCCGGTGCTGAGACTCCTGCTGAGATGTCTCAGTTGCGAGATCGCGACGATCTCGACGGCGCCCGCGATGATGATCACCGCCATCACCTGTCCGCCGGCTTGGGCGAACAGGTTGCCCAGGAACAGCAGATAGATACCCAGGAACACGGTGTAGGCGGCCATCCGCCCGGCCGCGATGAAACTGTCGACGATGTTGCGGATCAGGAACGTCTGTGTAGGCCCATACACGAACCCGCCTGCCGCAAATCCGAAGATTGACATGAACCCGTGATAAATCGCATCGAGGGCTGTCTTGACGACTTTGATTGCCAGATATGCCGAGAACAGCAACAAGATGCCTGAGCAGATCAACAGCATCAGTCCGGTGCTGGCCTGGCCGAGCGTGGGATTGTTGGCCTTGGTCAGCGCGGCGGCGTCACCGCACGTCCGCATCCCGTCCTTCAGCTCCCCCTCGTCACCGCCCATTACCCCCGCCGACCATGCGGACTGGCACGCGGGTCGCTGATCCACCACATGCCCGAAGTTCCACACCTGCAACGGCCGTCGCGCGAAATTATCGGCCAGATCCTCCTGCATCGTCGCCACCAGCTGCCGCGAATCGGGGCGGCTGTTGCCGTTCAATCCCGCCGCCACCGAAATCCCGAGATCACGTCCCTGGGCCAGCAACCCGTTCGACGAGAGTACGTCCTCGAGTGGATCGATCAAGAACACCGGGCCGACTGTCGCCACCCCCAGCATCATCACCACCTGCATCGCGGCCTTCGCGTGATAGCCCCGCACAATGAACCAGGCCACGAAGAACGCACCGATCGCCGCCGCGGACACCAGCATCACCGGCGTCGCGATCTGACCGGTCACCGCGTCGGCCACACCCCGCAGTGCTGACGCGAACGTATCCAGCCACCGGAAGCTCAACGCATACCCGGTCAACCAGATCGCCGTAGTCACAATGGTTATGTAGCCGATGAACTCGACTCCGATAATCGCCCAGACAACTGTCGCGCCGGGGTTCAGCGGGCCGCCATGGTCGCTGGTGAACAGATAGTTCGCCACCGGAACGCCGGACGAGTCACGGATATTCATCCAGCTGAGCCCGTCGATCTGGGACGCGCCACCGGTCGCCGCCGCATCGCTCTGCGCGGTTGCCACCGCACCCAACACACCCGGGAGCACAAACAGAAGAAAGACAACCACCAAAACCCTTGTCGCCCAGCGCCGACGCCGGGTCGCGACAATCCACTCTCGGCACCGCCGCACCACCCGACCCCGCTGCCAACGCGCCGGATCCCAGAAATCCGCCGCCCAAGCCTGCCCCGAGTCTTGCCGAACATGCGATCCGGCGCCCTTACCGGCCCCGGTGTCGGGGTTCAACGGGACCTCCACACCGACTGTGGTGGCGTCGATTCCGGCAGATGTCGCGGTTCGACGCGAACGGCTGTCGGACGCAGGGCACATGACGAAAATGCTGAACCTCACAGGGTGCTGGTGAACCGATCGACAGCCAGCTCGTCGAAGCGGCCCTGCGCCATGCTGCCGTCGTGGTCGACACCAGTCACCCGTTCGACTCAGCCCGATTCTGACTGGTCAGGGACTTGCGATCTACCTCACTGGACGCCCTCCGACGGTATAAGCGCCGCCCCGCTCCGGCAGCGTCGTTCGACTCGGTTATTCGAGTCAGCTCGCCGCGAACCCAACTTCGCCTTTCGGATCTGCGTTCGCTCCCAACGCTGCTCAGCATTGCCACCGCGAATTCGGGTAGCGCGATTATGTTCTGCGGATTCTTCGGGTCGTTCTCGCTCACCACACGGACAGGACCCTTGCCTCTCACACACGGATGGCCTTGCCTATGGATCTCGCGCTTCTTGCGTTGTAGAGCGGCCATGCCAGCCCGAGTACCTGACTCGGCCGTTGCGCGATTGCCGTCACAATCGTCACGAGATCGGCCAAGTCGGAACGTTTCGCAGTACTCGACCGCCGTAGGCGTTGTGGCGGAACGAATCCCGCGCGGTCTTCCTCCGCATAGACCAGCATCCGCAACCAATTGCCTTGCGGCAAGGTCTAATACTCTGAAGTCGCGGATGCTCGCGCGCTAGAGAGAGGCCATGGATGTTAGGCCCGCAATCCAGTAGCGATCCGTCCACCCACGCCTGGAGCTGGGTTCGCAGCTCCGCGAGGGCCTCGAGATCGGCGGCACATGGTTTCTGGTGCTTGCAGGAAGGTCTGCGGCCTCGCGGACCGGGTTGCGGTCAATGGCGTCGTGTCGGACAGCCATGCTCATCATCTCTGACAGGACGACCCGCTGACGACGTTTTCCCCCGGGTGTCCATTGACGGCCGCGCGGATATCGGCTGGCCGACTGGCTCATATACGCGGCATCGGGTTGGCAGCCTGCGATAAGAGATGTCGGTCTGGGGGCGGCATCCTGCCACCGCTCGGGCGACCCTCTCGAGGTGGTCAGCGAGAGGCATACCTCTGACTGTGTTCGAACCTATTGGGTGAGATGTGATGTTCGCCCGGCCTCGACTGTGATTTATCCCGTATATCCGGTTCAATGACACGTTCCGTGTCGATACGGGCTTAACGTCGCGACGGCACAACAGTTGGTTTGGAAGGTGGCAGCGAGCGTGGCAGGTACCCAGGCGAAGATCGATGAACTGGTCAAGTTGCTGACGATCGCTACGGAACCGGCAGGTGAGGCCGGTGCCGCCAAGCGGGAGAAGAAGGGCATTCCGAGCGTTCGCCAGCGTGTGGACATGCTGCTCGACCGCGGGACGTTCATCGAGACCGGTGCGTTCGCTCGTCAGCCCGGCCAACCGGATGCTCTCTACGGTGACGGTCTGGTCACCGGTCGCGGGCTGATCGGGGGCCGTCCGGTGGTGGTGATCGCCCACGATCAGACCGTGTACGGCGGGTCGGTCGGTATCACCTCCGCCCGCAAGTTCATGCGGGCGCTGCAATTCGCGTTCGACAACGCGTGCCCGGTGGTGACGATCAATGATTCCGGCGGTGCGCGTATCCAGGACGCGGTGGGTTCGATCGCTTCGTTCGGTGATATTTCCCGGGTGTTGGAGAAGCTGTCCGGGTATGTGCCGCAGGTGTCGATCATTCTCGGCAAGTGCGCCGCGGGTTCGGTGTACGGACCGATCAACACCGACGTGCTCATCGGCACCAAGGATTCCTACATGTTCGTCACCGGGCCGGAGGTGATCAAAGCCGTCAACGGTGAGGACATCACCGCTGAGGAGCTCGGTGGCGCCAAGGTACAGGCCGAACGCGGCACCCTGCATCACGTGGCCGACACCGAGCAGCAAGCCTACGACTGGGCCCGCGACTACCTGAGCTACATGCCGACGAGCTGTCTGGAGCAGCCGCCGATCGTGAACCCCGGTCTGGAGCCGGAGATCACTGCTTCTGATCGGGAGCTCAATGCGATCATCCCGGATTCCGATCGCGCCGGTTACGACATGCACGAGATCCTGCTACGGATCTTCGACGACGGTGAATTTCACGAGATCCGCGCCGCGTTCGCCCCGAATCTGATCACCGGGTTTGCCCGAGTCGACGGATATCCGGTCGGTGTGATCGCCAACCAGCCGTTGGTGTTGGGTGGTTCCATCGACGCCGCTTGCTCGGACAAGTCGACCTACTTCATCCGGCTCTGCGACGCGTTCAATATCCCGCTGGTGTTCGTCGCCGACACCCCGGGCGTGCTGCCGGGCCTCGAGCAGGAAGCCAATGGTGTGATCATCCGCGGCGGCCGGGTCCCGCGCGCGATCATCGAGGCGACGGTCCCTATCATCAACCTGGTCGTGCGCAAGTCCTACGGCGGCGCCTACGGCATGATGGCGGCCCGGCAGGTGGGTGCCGATATCAGTTTCGCCTGGCCGACGGCGCGGATCGCGGTGATCGGCGCCGACAGCGCGGTCGACCTCATCGGCAAGCGGCAATTGGCGGCGGTGCCGGAGGAGCATCGGGCGGCGGCGCGCGAGTTCATGATCAACCAGTACAACGAGACGATCGCCACCCCGTGGATCGCCGCCGAACGCGGCTACATCGACGCCGTCATCGAACCGGCGCACACCCGTCTGGAGATTCGGCGCGCATTGCACCTGTTGCGCGAGAAGCCGGCGGTCAAGCCGGAGTTCAACCCGCGCAAACACCCGGTGTACCCGATGTGATCTTCCCGAACCGCGGACCGTCAAGATCAATCAGCGCTTGGCGGCCCGCGGGTGTGGGAGGCCACCCCGGCCGTGGAATAACCTCGCTGCGCGACAACTCTCGTCGGTACTGGACACATAGCTTGCCGTTGTGCGAGATGCATCAGGTTTTTCGAGGATTACCCGAGTCGCCGCTGTCGAGATCTGAGCTCGCGCCGCGGCATCGATACCGGCCCGCCAGCATCACATGATCAGCAGGAGCACCACTTCCCGCATCGATGCGCATCCCGTCTACGCACGTTCCAGCTAGCGGTGATTCGGTTGAGGTGTAACTGATTTCGCTTACCTGCTCAGTTGACGCGAATCACGATTGCGGTGGCGTTGTCGCTTCCGCCTGCTGCATCGCTGGCAGTCAGAATGTCGCTGACGACGGACTGTGGCTGTGTATCACGACCGAGAAAGGTCCGGAGGTCGTCGTAGTCGACCTGATCGGACACGCCGTCGGTGCACACCAGGTATCGATCGCCCGGTCTCATGGTCACGCTGAGCACATCCGGGTCCGGTGCGCCACCATGCCCGATGTAACGGGTCAGCTGATACCGCGCCGACGTTGCCTGCGCCGAGTCGAACGGGTACCAGCCGTGCACGGCCCCCAACCACGCCATCGTGTGGTCGGTCGTCAACAGTTCGAGCAGCCCTGCACGTAACCGGTACACACGGGAGTCACCGATCTGGACGAGCCAATAGCCCTGCGGTGCAGCGACTATAGCCGTCAGCGTGCACCCGGCCAGACTCTGCAGTTCGTGGCCGATTCGGCTCACCCGGTCATGGGCCGCCGCCACCGCATCGCGCAGTGTGTCCGGGGTCGGTTCCGGCGCGCGCGTGACGTAGTCGACGAAGATATCTACTGCGGTCCGACCCGCGGCCGCACTGCCCGGTCCATCGCCCATGCCGTCGGCAAGCACCGCCAGCAGCGGTCGCTCACGGAGGTAGGTGACATCGAAGTTCGCCGAATAGCGTCTTCCGATATCGCTGCCCACGGCAATGTCGATCAAGTGACTGTGCACCGGCGAATTCTGGCATGCCGAGTCAGCATAGGTGGGGCGACGAAGTCGCCACCCGCAGAGCGCGAGCCCACCCACCCGAACATCGCTCATCGGCTAGTTGTTCCAGGCGGAGCGACCAACACGCAGGTGTTGTTGGTTTCGATGTCGCGTAAGCGGTGTCGCGATGCCGCCGATCCATCGGACCCCCACCGCCGGCACGCCGGACCCGACTGGTGATCATCGCCTCGATCGAGCCCGCGTCTCGTCTTCAGCCGTGGGGATATATCGGTCGGTTGACAAGGTCAAGATCGTACAAATACTGTCCAGTAACCATGACTCCTGTCCTGCCGTTCGAACAACCGAGAGGGATCATTGTGCCAATCCATATCGCCTTAACGTAGGTGCTACAGCACCTTGTTCGGGCACGACCCCCTCTTGTGCACGCCTCAATCTTCTGGCATGCCCCGTAGCGCTTCAGTCGTCAGCGTCGCTCGCTGATCAATTGCTTTACTGAGCTCGGCGGCACAGCTAGGTCCAGTCCGGGCCCGGCCTGCACCATATCCTCGGGGTCCCAGGCCGCTTGCGGAAGACGCTCCGCATCATTCGGGGCTGTTCGCTGCGCCTCGATCGCGTCGAATCTGTTATGTCGAAGTAGGAATCGTCGGAGTCGACCTACTTATGAACTTCTTAGTTAGAGCTACGAATTGATGGTGACATGACCTGCTCGATGAGATTCCTTTGCCACTGGCGGCCGTCGACGGGTCCGGTTCCGTCGATGAGATCGAGGTCGGCGCACCGTTCACCGCACTCGAAGCGCTCGGTGATGTGGAGTTTCGCGACGGGTTGTCCGGGGTAGAAGAACGGAACTTGCTGGCCACGCTCGCCGTCGGCTATCCGGCGGAGGAGGTCGCGAAGTTCGTGTCGTCGCTCATCGCGGATGTCGACGATGGCCGACAACAAACACACTCGTCAGACGCTTACGGGGGGTCACAGCGTGCATTGAGGAAGGATGTTCAGAGGTGACCGGATCGGCGTTCGACGTCGCTATTGTTGGCATGTCCTGCAGAATGCCGGGTGCGGCCGATCTCGACAGCTTCTGGCATCTGCTCAGGGAGGGGCGCGCCGCGATCGGCACAGCTCCCCCCGGACGGGGGAGCCTCACCGAGCGGGCCGGATTCGTCGACACCGCGGGGGAGTTCGACGCGGATTTTTTCGGGGTCTCGCCCGCTGAGGCACGGGCGATCGATCCGCAGCAGCTGCTGGCACTGGAGTTGAGCTGGGAGGCGCTAGAGGACGCGGGCCTGGCCGCTACGGCGCGCGATGCCAGGCGGTGTGGTGTGTTCCTCGGCTGCACCGGCAGCGATTTCGCCGAAATCGTTGCCTCCCAGGGTGGTTCGGGGGTCAGTCGGCACTCGCTCTGGGGTGTCGGACGCGGCATCATCGCGAACCGCATTTCGAACTACTTCGGTTTCAGCGGCCCGAGCATCCTGGTGGACAGCGCCCAGGCATCTTCGCTGGTCGCGGTGCATCTGGCAGGTGAGAGCCTGCGCAGCGGCGAGAGCGACATAGCGCTGGTCGGCGGCCTGAATCTGATTCTGTCGCCGACGAGCGGTGCGCGTATCGAGCAGTTCGGCGCGCAGTCGGCGCTCGGCGCCTGCTACACCTTCGATGCGCGGGCCGACGGATTCGTGCGCGGCGAGGGTGGCGGCATGGTGGTGCTGAAACCACTGGCGCAGGCGGTCGCCGACGGCGACCGGATTCATGCCGTGATCCGCGGCAGTGCGGTCAACACCGGCAACGAACGGCGAGTACTGAGCGCGCCGAGTCGGGATGCGCAGGCGGCGGCCATTCGCTCCGCGCTGACCGGGGCAGGTGTCGAGGCGGCGTCGGTGCAATACGTCGAATTGCACGGCACCGGAACACCCGCCGGTGATCCGGTGGAGGCCGCCGCGCTCGGCGAAACCTACGGCGTGAGCCGGGCGCAGGATGCGCCGCTGGCTGTGGGATCGGTCAAGACGAATATCGGGCATCTGGAAGGTGCTTCCGGTATCGCGGGCCTCATCAAGACCGTGCTGTGCCTGACCCACCGAGAACTGGTGGCCAGCCTGAACTTCGAGACACCGAATCCTCGAATTCCGCTCGCGGACTTGGGTTTACGGGTGGTGACGGGCGCCGAGAACTGGCCCGTGGCCAACGTGCGCAGGGCGGGCGTGTCGTCGTTCGGCATGGGGGGATCGAATGCTCACGTGATCGTGGAGGAGGCGCCCGCCGTCGGGTCCGCCGCGTCCACGGTGGACGGCGCGGCAGGTGTCGTGTCGTGGGTCGTGTCGGCCCGCAGCGAGAGCGGCGTACCCGCGCAAGCGGCCCGGCTGCGGGAATGGCTGTTGCGCCGTCCGGAGCTGGATGTGGTCGATGTGGCGCATTCGCTGCTGGCCACGCGCGCCCACATGGACTGGCGCGGCAGCGTCGTCGGGCGGGATCGAGCGGAGCTGCTGGCCGGCTTGGCCGCCCTGGCCGACCCGACCGCGCCCGCGGTGGCGATCGAGCCGACAACCGGGCGGGCCGCGCGGCGGCGGGTCGCGTTCGTCTTCCCGGGGCAGGGCAGCCAGTGGGAGGGTATGGCGCTCGGACTGCTGGATTCGGGTGGGGCGTTCGCGGAGTCGATCGCGGAATGTGAAGCGGCGCTTGCGCCGTATGTGGGCTGGTCGCTGACGGCGGTGCTGCGTCGCGAAGGTGACGCGCCCCCGCTGGATCGCGTGGATGTGGTGCAGCCGGTGCTGTTCGCGGTGATGGTCTCGCTGGCCCGGATGTGGCGAGCGGCCGGCGTGGAGCCGGACGTGGTGATCGGCCATTCCCAGGGCGAGATCGCCGCCGCCTACGTTGCCGGTGGACTATCGCTGTCCGATGCGGCGCGTGTGGTGGCTCTCCGGTCGCGGGCGGTCGCCGATGAGCTGGCCGGACAGGGCGGTATGGCCTCGATCGGACTCGGCGCGGATGCGGTCCGGGAACGTTTGTCGGCGTATGGGGATCGGCTGTCGTTGGCGGCGGTGAATGGACCGGCGCAAAGTGTGATAGCCGGTGATGTTTCGGCGCTGGCGGACTTGCTCGCCGCCTGTGCCCACGACGGTGTGTGGGCCCGCCGGATTCCGGTTGATTACGCGTCGCATTCGAAAGCCGTTGAGCTGCTCCGTGATCGGCTGCTCGAGGAACTGGCGCCGATCCGCCCACAATCCGGTTCGGTGCCGTTCTTTTCCACGGTATTCGCCGACCGGTTGGATACGGCGGAACTGGACGCCGAGTACTGGTATCGGTCGTTGCGGGAACCGGTTCGATTCGCGGATGCTGTTACGGCGCTGATCGAGGACGGCATCACCGGATTCATCGAGGCAAGTCCGCACCCGGTACTCACGATGGGCATCGCCGTAACGGCCGAGGCGGCCGGTGCGGCCGAGGGCGTATCTGTTGTCGGGTCGTTGCGGCGCGGCGAGGGTGGCCCGGAACGGTTCATGGCGTCGCTGGCACAGGCCCATTGCGCCGGTATGCAGGTGGATCTGCGCGCGCTGGTTTCCGGTGGGGCGCGGGTCGACCTGCCGCCATACGCGTTCCAGCGCCGTAGCTTCTGGGCCGGTGTGCCGGTCACCTCCGGTGGCTACCCCGGTGTAACCGATGTCGTTGCGGCAACCGAGGAAATTTCCGAGGGCGGGGAGCAGGCCGGAGCCTGGGACAACGGCCCGCTGGCACGCACACTACTCGCGGCCCCCGAATATCAGCGCGACACAGTAGTTCTCGATATCGTTCGTGAGCACGCTGCTGCCGTACTAGGCCACGAGTCGGCCCGATCAATTCGCCCCGACCTGCCGTTCACCGAGTTCGGCTTCGACTCCGTCAGTGGGGTGCAGCTGCAGAACCGACTGCAACGGGCCACCGGTGTGCCGCTGTCGCCGACGCTCATCTTCGACCATCCGACCGCGAGTGCGGTTGCGGCGCTGCTGCGGTCGCGGGTCACGACGACCGACACCGGGCAGCGGCGGGTATCGCGGCGCGCTGAGCCCACCCGCTCCGCCGGCTCAGCCGGCCGACTATCCCCGACGTCGGACGAACCGATCGCGATCGTCGGCATGAGTGCCCGATTCCCGGGCGGTGTCCGGTCCGCCGAGGACCTCTGGGACCTGGTGGCCGCGGGCCGGGACGCGATCGGCGAATTCCCCGCCGACCGCGGCTGGGACCTGGACCGGCTGTTCGACCCGGACCCCGACAAACCGGGGAAGGTCTACACGCGCCATGGCGGATTCCTCAGCAGTGCGGGAGATTTCGACCCCGGCTTCTTCGGCATCAGCCCTCGCGAAGCGTCGGCGATGGACCCGCAGCAGCGGCTGCTGCTCGAAACAGCATGGGAAGCCTTGGAGGACGCGGGTATCGACCCGGTGTCGTTGCGGGGCAGCGACACCGGCGTCTTCGCCGGTGCGTGCTCGTCGGGATACGCCCGGCGGGTGACCGGTGACCTGGAGGGTTTCCGGCTGACCGGCACGTCGCACAGTGTCATCTCGGGCCGCGTCGCGTACGTGTTCGGCCTGGAAGGCCCGGCGGTGACGGTGGATACGGCGTGCTCGTCGTCGCTGGTGGCGTTGCACCTGGCGTGCCAGGCGCTGCGCCAGGGCGACAGTTCGCTGGTCCTCGCAGGCGGTGTGACCGTCGCGGCCAGCCCGTATCTGTACGTGGACTTCGCCCGCCAGCGCGGCCTGTCACCGGATGGTCGTTGCAAGGCGTTCTCGGCTGCCGCTGACGGTGTGGCGTGGTCGGAGGGCTCGGGTGTTCTTGTGCTCGAGCGAGTTTCGGATGCGCGGCGGTTGGGCCACAACATCCTGGCCGTTGTTCGCGGTAGTGCGGTGAACCAGGACGGCGCGAGCAACGGCCTGACCGCGCCGAACGGTCCGTCGCAGGAGCGGGTCATCGCGCAGGCCCTGGCCAATGCGGGGATCTCGGCGGTCGACGTGGACGCGGTGGAGGCGCACGGAACCGGTACGGCCCTGGGCGATCCGATCGAAGCGCAAGCGTTGATCGCTGCCTACGGACACGATCGCGGCGATCGGGAACCGTTGCGGATAGGTTCCTTGAAATCGAATATCGGCCATGCCGTGGCCGCCGCCGGTGTGGCCGGTGTGATCAAGATGGTGCAGGCGATGCGGCACGAGCGGCTGCCGCGGACGCTGCACGCCGAAACGCCGTCGCCGCACGTGGATTGGGCCTCGGGCGCGGTACATCTGCTGACCGAATCCGAACCGTGGACCGCGGGCGATCGAGTGCGCCGGGCCGGTGTGTCGTCGTTCGGGATCAGCGGCACCAACGCGCACGTGATCCTCGAAGAAGCACCTGTCGCACCGGTGCCTGCTGCCGAGGAAGACCCCGAGATCACCGTGCCGGTCACCCCATTGCTGGTGTCGGGCAAGGGCGAGGCAGGTCTGCGTGCGCAGGCCGCCCGGCTGCGTGCGTGGTTGTCGGAGCGCCCGGAGATCGACGTCGTGGATGCGGCCTATTCGCTGGCGACATCGCGCGCGCAGCTGGATTCGCGCGGTGTGGTCCTCGGCCGCGATCGGGACGAGTTGCTGGAACGGTTGGCGAATCTTGCCGAATCGGGAACCGGCACCGGTGTCATCGCAGGCGCCATCGGCTCGGGGACGACGGCATTCCTGTTCACCGGTCAGGGCGCACAGCGGATCGGTATGGGCGCCGGCCTGTACGAGGCGTTCCCGGTATTCGCGGACGCGTTGGATTCGGTGTGCGCCCAGTTCGATCCGCTGCTGGAGTGCTCGCTGAAGCGACTCATGTTCAGCGGCGGCACCGGTGCCACGGTTCTGGATCGGACGGAGTTCACCCAGCCGGCGTTGTTCGCCTTCGAAGTGGCGCTGTATCACCTGCTGGAATCGTTCGGCGTCACCCCTGACGTGGTGATCGGCCATTCGATCGGAGAAGTCGCGGCCGCCTACGTCGCGGGCCTGTGGTCACTCGAGGATGCCTGTCGGTTGGTGGCGGCACGCGGCCGTCTCATGGGTGCGCTGCCTGAGGGCGGCGCGATGCTCGCCATCGGAGCGTCCGAAACCGACGTGCGCGATGTCGTCGCTCGGTATCCCGGCCGAGTGTCGGTCGCCGCGGTGAACGCGCCTGAGGCTCTGGTGATTTCGGGCGACGAGGACGCGGTCGCCGAGATCGAGGCCCTATTCGCCGAGCGTGCCAGGAAGACGTCGCGGCTGCGGGTCAGCCACGCCTTCCACTCGCATCGGATGGAGCCGATGCTGGCCGAATTCGAGTCTGTCGCAAAGGAATTGGCGTACAATCGCCTGCGCCTTCCGGTGGTATCGAACGTGTCGGGCCAGCTCGCAGGGGACGAGGTGACCGAACCCGCCTACTGGGTTCGGCAAGTGCGGGCCGCGGTGCGATTCGCACCGGGTATCGAGACGCTGATCGCCTCGGATGTACGCCGATTCCTCGAAGTCGGGCCCGACGCGGTGCTGGCGGCGATGACCAGGCAGACCCTGTCGGAGAGCGCGGAGCCGTCGGTGGTGGCCGCGGCCGCGCGCCGGGATCACGATGAGTCCCAACAGTTCCTGACGATGCTGGCGCATGCTCACACGTCCGGTGTGAGCGTGGATTGGACACCACTGTTCCGTCGCCGGGCGACACGACGAGTTCCCCTGCCCACGTACGCCTTCCAACACCAGCGATTCTGGTTGCCGCCGCGTCCCGAAGCCACCGGCGACGCCCTCGGCCACCCGTTGCTCACCGGTGTGGTGCCGGTGGCCGGTAAGGACGAGTTCGTTTTCACCGGCCGGTTCTCACTGCCGACCGACCCATGGGTCGCCGACCATATGACCTACGGCACCGTGGTGCTGCCGAGCGCGACACTCGTCGAGTTCCTGCTCGTCGCGGGCAGCGGAATCGATTGCGGCGTCGTCGAAGAGCTGACCCTGGAGGCTCCGATTCTGCCGTCGGAGGACGGCGAGGTCGAACTCCAGGTGTCGGTGCAGGAGCCGGACCGGACCGGGCGACGGCAGTTCAGCTTCTTCTTCCGCAAGACGGGTCGCCGAGCGGGTGAATGGGTGCGCAACGCCAGCGGCGTCCTGGCCCCTTCCCGGGACGGCGATGACGCTCTGCTGGACCAGCTCCGGGACGAGGCGTGGCCGCCTGCCGACGCAGAAGCTCTCGACATCTCCTGGATTCCCGAGCGGATCGCCAAGGGATCCGGTCTCGAATACGGTCCGGCGTTCATCGGTGTCGACGCCGCATGGCAGCGGGGTGGGACCGTCTTCTCCGAGATCACCCTGGATACCGCGGCCGCGTCCGAACCGGAGCGGTTCGATCTGCATCCCGCCCTGCTCGACCTGGTGATGCACGCCGGGCTGGCCGGGCTCGTCTGGCGCGATCAGGACAGCGATCCGAACACCGGGCGGTTGCTGTTCCGCTGGGGCGGGGCGCGATTGCACCAGCCGCTGGTCAAGGCGACGACGCTACGGGTCATCGCCGTGGCGAGCGGCCCGGAGACGATCTCCGTCGCGGCCGTTGACGATTCGGGACGGCCCGTAGTCTCCGTCGACGCGGTCGTCATGCGGCCCTATGACGTGAAACAGATGCGCGGCACTCTTGCCGGGGATGACGCCGACCTCTACGAGATCCAGTGGACACCGGCGCAGGCCGCGACACCGAGTCTGTCCGCGGACCGGATGGCCGTACTCGGTTCGGCGCCGGTTGCCGGAATCGACACCATGTCTGCGAGTCCATCGGAGCTCGCTGCGGCACAAACAATTCCGGATGTCGTGATCTGGCATCCGCAGGACAGCGCCGCGGCTGACGATCCGGAGGCCGTTCGCGGCCACCTGGAAACGGTCTTGGCGACGGTACAGGCCTGGCTGGCCGAAGATCGTCTGGCCGACACTCGGCTGGTCGTGGTGACCACGAACGGTGCCGCGCTGACCGGCGAGGCACCGGATCTCGCCGCGGCGGCCGTCTGGGGCCTGATGCGCAGCGCCCAAACCGAATATCCGGGCCGGTTCGTTCTCCTGGACGCCGACCCGTCGGCCGCCGCGCCCATGGATGACCCGGCGCTGGTCGGCGCGGTGATCGCGGCAGGCGAACCACAGGCCGCGGTGCGTGCCGGAGCGTTGCTCGTGCCCAGACTGGCGAGGGCGCTTGCGGAGCAGGATACCGAGCCGGGTCAGGCCCACCCGTCACCCGACCACCACCCCTCATCGAGTCGCCACGCGACGCTGGCCCACCCGTCGCCCGACCACCGCCCCTCATCGAATCGCCACGCGACGCTTCCATTTGGCGCCGGTACCGTACTGATCACCGGCGGCACCGGTGGCCTCGGCGCACGGGTGGCCCGGCATCTGGTCACCGCGCACGGCGTCCGCAGTGTGCTGCTGGTGTCCAGGCGTGGCGAAACCGCCGACGGTGCAATGGAATTGATGTCCGAGCTGTCAGCGGCCGGCGCTGCCGTCAGGGTGGCGGCCTGCGATGTGGGCGATCGAGAAGCCCTCCGTTCGGTGCTGGATTCCATCGAGGCCGATTATCCGCTGACGGGCGTAGTACATGCGGCGGGTGTCCTCGACGACGGCACCTTCGCCGGCCTCACCATTACGCAACTGCGGCGAGTGTTCAGCTCGAAGGCCACCGCCGCATGGCACCTGCACGAGCTCACTCGCGACCGTGACCTGTCGGCGTTCGTGCTGTTCTCGTCCGTCGCGGCGACGATCGGAACGGCGGGCCAGGGTAACTACGCGGCGGCCAACGCATTCCTCGACGCGCTGGCGAACCGTCGCCGAGCCGACGGGCTGCCCGCGATATCACTGGGCTGGGGGCCCTGGAACTCCGTCGGGGGCATGACCAGCGGCTTGGACCGCGGCGCCGTCGCGCGCTGGGAAAGGCTCGGTCTGCACCCACTCGAGAACGACGAAGGTCTCAGGCTCTTCGATGCGGCCACCGGCCGCGCCGCCGCGCATCTGGCGGCGATTCGGTTCGATCCTGCGGTTCTGCGGCGCGAAGCCAGCGACGATGCGGTGCCTGCGGTGCTACGCGGTTTTCTGCGCCGCACCACAGCTCCGACCGCGGCCGCGTCGAGTTCGCTGGGCGCCCGACTGAGCCGGGTACCGGAGGCCAAACGCGCCGAGGTGGTGCTCGACCTGGTCCGGGAGCACGCGGCGGCCGTGCTGGGACACGGTTCCGCCGAAGACATCAGCCCCGACGAGCGATTCGACGCACTGGGATTCGACTCGCTCGGCGGCATCGAATTCCGCAACCGGCTGTCGAAGGCCACCGGTGTCCAGCTGCCGTCCACCCTGGTCTTCGACCACCCCACCGCCGCGGCGGTCGCCACCCTCATGCACTCCAAGATCGAGGGAACGGAGTCCGGTTCCAGGACGGCACGGGTGTCGCGCCGCGTACGCGTGGACGAGCCCATCGCGATCGTCGGCATGAGCTGCCGATTCCCCGGCGGCGTCCGAACCCCGGAGCAGTTGTGGGATCTGGTGCGGTCGGGGACCGATGCCACCACCGAATTCCCGAACGATCGTGGCTGGGATCTCGAGCAGCTGATCGACAAGGACCCGGACAAGCCCGGCACGGTCTACAGTCGCGGCGGCGGATTCCTGGACAATGCCGGTGATTTCGACGCCGGATTCTTCGGAATCAGCCCGCGCGAGGCGCTGGCGATGGATCCGCAGCAGCGGTTGCTGCTGGAAGCCTCATGGGAGGCGCTGGAGGAATCCGGAATCGACCCGATCACGTTGCGCGGCAGCGACACCGGTGTGTTCGCGGGCGCGTGCGCCTCGGGGTACGTCGACCATGTCACCGGCGACCTGGAAGGCTTCCGGCTGACCGGCACCACCCACAGTGTCGTCTCCGGCCGCGTGGCATACGTTTTCGGCCTCGAAGGACCAGCGGTCACGATCGATACCGCATGCTCGTCCTCGCTGGTGGCCATGCATCTGGCGTGTCAGGCCCTGCGTCAGGGCGAAACATCGCTGGCCGTAGCCGGTGGCGTCACCGTGGCCGCGACCCCTTATCTCTCCGTGGATTTCGCGCGGCAACGTGGCCTGTCGCCGGATGGCCGATGCAAGGCGTTCTCCGCCGCGGCCGACGGTGTGGCCTTCGCCGAGGGCGTGGGCGTGCTGATCCTGGAGCGGCTCTCGGACGCGCAGCGGCTGGGCCATGACGTCTTGGCGGTCATCCGGGGCAGTGCGGTGAATCAGGACGGTGCGAGCAATGGCCTGACGGCGCCGAACGGACCGTCGCAGGAGCGAGTGATCGCGCAGGCCCTCGCGAATGCCGGGCTCACACCCGCCGACGTGGATGCGGTGGAAGCGCACGGAACCGGCACTCCCCTGGGGGATCCCATCGAAGCCAACGCGTTGATCGCCGCGTACGGGCAGGATCGCGGGGATCGGGAGCCGCTGCGCATCGGATCGATCAAATCGAATATCGGTCACACCGTCGCGGCAGCCGGTGTCGGTGGCGTGATCAAGATGGTGCAGGCGCTGCGACACGAGGCCTTGCCTCCGACCTTGCACGCGGAAGCGCCGTCCCCGCACGTGGATTGGTCGGCCGGCGCGGTGCGCCTGCTGACCCGGCCGGAACCGTGGCGTGCGGGGGGAACGGTTCGTCGGGCAGGTGTGTCCTCGTTCGGAGTCAGCGGCACCAACGCCCACCTGATCCTCGAGGAAGCGCCCGCCCCACGGCCTGTCGTCTCGCCACCGGCCACCGACCACCCACGCACGGCCGTGCCATGGCTGGTGTCGGCCAAGAGCGAGACCGCCCTGCGGGCACAGGCGGCGAAACTGCAGCAGTGGCTGATCGATCACCCCGACGCCGATCCGGCGGGTGTGGCGTATTCGCTCGCGACGACACGTGCGCAGCACGAGTGGCGGGCAGCGGTCCTCGGCTCTGATCGCGACGAACTGCTGGCGCGGCTGGCGAAGCTGGCCGCCGGTTCCGCCTCGGCCGGAATGGTTTCCGGCACGGTGGCCTCGGGGAAGACCGCCTTCCTGTTCACCGGTCAGGGCGCGCAGCGAGTCGGCATGGGCGCCGGCTTGTCCGAGGCCTTCCCGGTATTCGCCGCGGCGCTGGACGAGGTGTGCGCCCGGTTCGATCCACTGCTCGGATGTTCCTTGAAGCAAGCGATGTTCACCGGACACCTGATCGACGATCAGGGAGTCGCGGCGGAGACCGGGATTCTGGATCGGACACGACTGACCCAGCCCGCGCTGTTCGCGTTCGAAGTGGCGCTGTATCGGCTGCTGGAGTCGTTCGGACTCGTCCCGGACATGGTGATCGGGCACTCGATCGGTGAGCTGGCCGCGGCGTATGTGGCCGGTGTGTGGTCACTGGACGATGCCTGCGAGCTGGTCGCGGCACGAGGGCGGCTGATGGATGCGCTGCCGGCGGGCGGCGCGATGCTCGCGGTCGCCGCGTCCGAGACCGAAATCAGCGCCGCGATCGCCGGATTCAGTGATCGGGTGTCGGTGGCAGCGGTGAATACGCCTGCGGCCGTGGTGGTCTCGGGTGACGAGGACGCCATAGACGAGATCGATCGGCAGTTCACCGAGCGGGGTCGCAAGACGAGCCGACTGCGGGTGTCGCATGCGTTCCATTCCCCTCGGATGGAGCCCATGCTGGCCGAGTTCGAGACCGTGGCGGCGGGAGTGGCCTTCAACGCCCCGCGGATTCCATTGGTGTCGAACGTCTCCGGCCGGATCGCGGGAGGCGAGATCCTGGATCCGGGGTACTGGGTGTCGCAGGTGCGCGCCGCAGTGTATTTCGCGCCCGGTGTCGAGACACTGGTGGCGTCGGGCGTGCGCAGGTTCGTCGAAGTCGGACCCGACGCGGTGCTGGCGGCGATGACGCGGCACACGCTTCCCGCCGACGTCGAGGCCCGATCGGTGGTCGCCGCGGCGGCCCGCCGGGATCACGACGAGGTCGAGCAGTTCCTGACCATGCTCGGCCGGGCTCACATCGCCGGGATGGCTGTGGACTGGAATCGGCTGTTCGCCGACCGCCGGATGTCACGAGTCGCCTTGCCCACCTATGCCTTCGACCATCGGCGGTACTGGCTCGAACCAACCCTCGGCGAGTCCAGGAACGCCACCTCGGAACACCCGCTGCTCACCGACGTGGTGCGAGTGGCCGACCGCGACGAGTGGCTGTTCACGGGGCGGCTTTCGCTGCGCACTCATCCATGGATCGCCGACCACACCACCTACGGTGTGGTGCTCGTCCCGAGTGCCGCGCTCATGGAGATGCTGCTGGTCGCGGGTCCGCGGATCGGATGCGGCGCCGTGGAGGAGCTCACCCTCGAGGCGCCGATCCTCCCGCAGGCAGACGGCGATGTCGAACTCCAGGTACTGGTGCGCGAATCCGATCCCGCGGGACGTCGATCGTTCACGTTCCACTACCGCCGCACCGGCGACGCGGCCGAGGGCGAGTGGACGCGCAACGCCAGTGGCGTGCTGAGCAGCCGAGAGCTGATCGACATCGGACTGATGGACATGCTGCGAAACGCGCCGTGGCCGCCCGACGACGCCGAACCGGTCGATACCGACTGGATTCCGGCCCAGGTGGCGCGTGCCGCCGGACTGGAATACGGTGCTTCGTTCATCGGCGTCGACGCCGCATGGCGCAGTGGTGACACGGTTTTCTCCGAGGTCACCCTGAACCAGGAATTCCCGGCCGAACGGTTCCGGCTGCATCCGGCGCTGTTCGACATGGTGATGCATGCGGGAATCGCCTGTTTGATCTGGCCCGACCACCAGGGCAATATCGCCGAGGGCAAACTCTTGTTCCGCTGGGGCGGAACGCAAATCCACACCACGTCCACGGTCACGACGTTGCGGGTGATGGCCATCCGGCGCAGCGGTGAGGCGATCACCGTCGTGGCCGTCGACCAGGACGGAAGTCCGGTGGTCACCATCGACGAAGCGGTCATGCGTTCCTACGACGTCCAGCAGTTCCGCGCCACGTTGCCGGGTGGACGCGCGGCGCGGTACGGGATGCGCTGGGCGACGGTGGAGATGCCCGACGGACGCACCTCGACCCGGAGCGCAGCCGTGCTCGGAGCTGCTCGCGTGGACGGAATCGACGAGCGGTATCCGGATCTGACCACGCTCGCCTCGGCTTCGACCGTTCCGGACGTCGTGGTGTGGTCCGAAGCCGCTGCGCCGCACGGTGGTTCGACGCCATCCGCGCGCGATCGGGTCAATGCCGCCTTGCGCACGGTACGAGACTGGTTGGCCGACGAGCGATTCGCACGGTCGCAGCTGGTGGTGATGACCAGCCGTGCGGCGGCCCTGCCCGATGAGACGCCGGATACCGCGTCGGCCGCGGTATGGGGGCTGATACGTAGCGCTCAGACCGAATACCCGGAGCGGATCGTGCTGCTCGACGCGGACCAATCCGTTGGTGCACAGCATATTTCGGTCGATTCGATCCGTACCGTGCTCGAGACCGGGGAGCCGCAGGCGGCGACGCGTGGCGACCACGTCCTGATACCACGACTGGAGGCACTGACCTCAGGAGATGTCACAGAGCAAGTATCGTTCGGGTCCGGAACCGTTCTGATCACCGGCGGGACCGGGGGATTGGGCGCGCTGCTGGCCCGGCACTTGGTCGCCACGCACAGTGTGCGGCGACTACTGCTGGTTTCCCGCCGTGGCGAGCGTGCGGACGGCGCAGCGGAACTCGTGGCGGAACTGTCCCGATCCGACGTCGAGGTGCGGATCGCCGCCTGCGATGTCACCGACCGCGACGCGCTGGGGGATCTGCTGTCCGGCCTGCCTGCGCAGCACCCGCTCACCGGTGTCGTCCACACGGCGGGCGTGCTCGACGACGGCACGTTCCACACGCTCACCGAGGACCAGGTCGATCGGGTGTTCGCTCCCAAAGCCGATGCGGCGTGGCATCTGCACGAGCTCACCCGGAACATGAATCTGTCGGCGTTTGTGATGTTCTCGTCGATTGCCGGAATGATCGGTTCGGCCGGACAAGCGAATTACGCTGCCGCGAACAGCTTCCTGGATGCCCTCGCGAGGCAACGCCGCGCCGCGGGACTACCGGCCCTCTCACTCGCCTGGGGGCCGTGGCAGCAGGACATCGGCATGACCGGCGTGTTGGATCGCACCGCTATGAGCCGGTTGGAGCGACTGGGCCTGGCGCCGCTGGATCGCACCGACGGACTGCGGTTGTTCGATGAATCGCTGACTACGGCCGAACCGGTGTCAGCGCTGTTGCATCTGGATACCGACAAGCTACGCATGGAAGCGCATACCGGTCCGATTCCGGTGGTGTTGCGCGGGTTCGTTCGCGCACGCGGCCGGTCGGCCTCGCCATCGAGTGGTGAACTGTCGCTCGGGGAGCGTCTGCACGGTGTGGCGGAGGCGAATCGACGGGGGGTCGTCCTGGATCTGGTGCGGGAACACGTGGCGGCGGTGCTGGGTTACGGGTCGGCCGAGGACATCGGACCCGATCGCGGCTTCAGCGAACTCGGCTTCGATTCCCTCGGCGGAGTCGAGTTCCGGAACCGGCTCTCGAAGGTGGCCGGGCTGTCGCTGCCCTCGACCTTGGTCTTCGACTACCCGACCGCGGGAGATGTCGCCGACTACCTGCTGGCGCAGACCGCGGTGACAGCGCCTGCGCAACCGACATCGGCGGTGCCCGACGACCTCGCGCGGCTCGAGGCCCTGCTCGAGCGGATCATCGCCGGCGGCACCGACAACGACGAGACCGTCGCCGGATTGCGGGGCGTCAACGAGCGCCTCCGTACCTACCTGGCTGGCACGTGGTCGGACGGTGAGTTCGATGATCTCGAATTCCGTTCCGACAGTGAGCTTTTGGATCTGATTGACGAGGAGTTCGGCCCAGCATGACCAACCCCGGCACCAGCAACGAGGAACGGCTCAGCCGGTATCTGCGAAAGCTCACCGGAGACCTCCGCGCCGCCAAGAAGCACATCCAGCGCCTGGAGGACCGTGCCGGCGAACCGATCGCGATCGTCGGGATGAGCTGTCGGTATCCGGGCGGTGTCGAAACTCCGGCGCAGCTGTGGGATTTGGTCGCTTCCGGCACCGACGCCGTCGGTCCTTTCCCGACCGACCGCGGCTGGGACCTCGAGCGTCTGTTCGACAGCGATCCGGATACGCCGGGGACCCTCTACACCCGGGAAGGCGGATTCCTCGATGCGGCAGGTGATTTCGACGCGGGATTCTTCGGAATCGGTCCGCGCGCGGCCGAGGCGATGGATCCGCAGCAGCGCCTGTTCCTGGAAGCGGCATGGGAGGCATTGGAGGACGCCGGCATCGATCCGGTGACGCTGCGCGGCAGTGACACCGGAGTGTTCGCCGGTGTCATCCATCAGGACTACGGCCCGCGCGTGGGTTCGCCGGGGCTGACCGCCGAGTCGGAAGGCCATGCCTACCTGGGTGTTTCGGCCAGCGTCCTCTCCGGGCGCGTCGCCTTCACCTTCGGGTTCAAAGGTCCGGCGATCTCGGTGGACACGGCGTGCTCGTCGTCGTTGGTCGCCCTGCACCTCGCATGCCAGGCGTTGCGTCAGGGCGAGACCTCGTTCGCCTTGGTCGGCGGGGTCACCGTGATGTCCGACCCCACGCTGCTGATCGCCTTCGGCCGGCAGCGCGCGCTTTCACCGGATGCACGGTGTAAGGCCTTCGCGGCATCGGCGAACGGAACAGGATTCTCCGAGGGCCTCGGCATGCTCGCGGTCGAGCGGTTGTCGGATGCACGCCGTCTTGGCCACCAGGTTCTCGCGGTCATCCGCGGCAGCGCGGTCAACCAGGACGGCGCCAGCAATCGTCTCACCGCGCCGAACGGTCCTTCACAGGAAAAGGTGATCGCGCAGGCCCTCGCCAGTGCAGGTCTGACGCCCGCCGACGTGGATGCGGTCGAAGCGCACGGCACCGGCACCACCCTCGGAGACCCGATCGAGGCGCGGGCGCTGATCGCCGCCTACGGTCGCGATCGCGCCGGAGATCCGCTGCGCATCGGCTCGCTCAAGTCGAACATCGGCCATACCTCCGCCGCGGCCGGTGTCGGCGGTGTGATCAAGATGGTGCAGGCTTTCCGACACGAAATGCTCCCCGCGACACTGCATGTCGATGCTCCGACTCCGCATGTGGACTGGTCGGCGGGATCGGTGCGGCTGCTCACCACGGCAGAAGCCTGGCCTACGGGAGAGCGGGTTCGTCGCGCCGGTGTGTCCTCCTTCGGCGCCAGCGGTACCAATGCTCACCTGATTCTGGAAGAGGCCCCCGTCTTGGAGGAGGCTGCCGCCGAACCGGCGGATGACGCCGCCGATCGTGGCGCGAAGGCGGTGGCCTCCGGTGTCTCCCCATGGCTGCTCTCAGCGAAAACCGAGGACGCCCTGCGTGCGCAGGCGGCCGAATTGCGGCGATGGGTGACCGAAAACCCCGACCTGACAGTCGAAGACATCGGCTATGCGCTGCTGACGACCCGCGCCAGGCTCGACTGGCGGGCCACGGTAGTCGCCGACGACCGCGAAACGATGCTCGCCGGACTGGCAGCACTCGCGGAACACGGCTCGGCGAGCACCGCCGACGGCGTGACAGCAGGGCAGGCGGTGACGCGCAAGGCAGCCTTCCTGTGCACAGGACAGGGGGCACAGCGGGTCGGGATGGGACGCGAACTGTACGAGGCGTTCCCGGTATTCGCTGCCGCCTTGGACGAGCTATGCGAGCAGTTCGATCCACTACTGGGCGGTTCGCTGAAGCAGTTGATGTTCACCGGTCAGCCGGCCGTTGGCAGCCCTGACAATGCCGATGCCGGCGTTCTGGATCGGACCGAGTTCACCCAACCCGCGCTGTTCGCCTACGAAGTCGCGCTGAGCCGACTCCTGAACTCGTTCGGTGTGACACCGGATGTCCTGGTAGGACATTCGATCGGTGAGCTGGCCGCCGCGTACATCGCCGGTATGTGGTCGCTCCCGGACGCGTGCCGGCTGGTCGCGGCGCGTGGCCGTCTCATGGGGCAGCTGCCCGAAGACGGCGCGATGCTGGCCATCGCGGCGAGTGCGCACGAGGTATCCGAGGCACTCGTCGACCATGACGGCCGAGCGTCCATCGCCGCAGTGAATTCACCGGTAGCCGTTGTGGTTTCCGGTGACGAGGACGCTGTGGCGGCAGTCGAGCAGTGGTTTGCCGACCGGGGGCGGAAGACCTCGCGATTGCGGGTGTCGCACGCGTTCCATTCCCACCGAATGGAACCGATGCTGGCCGAGTTCGCCGCTGTCGCACGGGATGTGACCTATCATCGCGCACAGATTCCACTGGTATCGAATCTCTCCGGCCGGATCGCCGGCGATGAAGTGCTGGAACCCGCTTACTGGGTCCAGCAGGTGCGGGCGGCCGTTCAGTTCGCCAGGGGCGTAGACACTGTGGTGGCCTCGGGCGTGCGCCGATTCCTGGAGATCGGCCCGGATGCCGTGCTCACGGCGATGACCCGGCAATGCCTGCCGGACGATATCGAATCGCAGTCGTTGGTGATTGCCGGAGCACGTCGAGGGCGTGCCGAGGCCGAGCAGTTCGTGAACTGCCTGGCGCACGCACACGCGGTCGGTGTCGACGTCGACTGGAGGGCGTTCTTCGCCGTTCGCCCGGCCTCACGAGTGTCGTTGCCCACCTACGCTTTCCAGCGCCGTCGCTACTGGCTCGAACCGTCGATCGGCACCGCCGGTATCGAATCCGTGGGTTTGGGTGTGATGGAACACCCTATGTTGGATGCGACATTGCCGATGGCGGATGGTGGTGTCGTCCTGACCGGGCGTCTGTCACCGCTGTCGCAGCCGTGGTTGGCCGACCACGTCATCGGTCGGGTCATGTTGTTGCCAGGGACCGGGTTCGTGGAGCTGGCGTTGCGTGCCGGTCGTGAAGCCGGGTGCCCGGTGATCGAGGAGTTGATGCTGCGGGCGCCGCTGGTGTTCCCTCCGTCGGGCGGGGTGCGGATTCAGGTCGTCGTCGGCGGACCCGAGCCGGAGTCGGCGCAGCGGTCGCTATCGATCTATTCCCGCGGTGCACACGACCACGACGGCCAGTGGGAACTGCACGCGCATGGCCTGCTGACCAGCCGAGACGACACGGCGATGCCCGAGCCGGAGGCCTGGCCGCCTGCCGCGGCGACCGCTGTCGAGATCGACTACACGAAGTTCCTGACGCGCGGTTACGACCTGGGACCGGCCTTCCGTGGTGTGCGGGCCCTGTGGCGCCGCGGCGAAGAGGTATTCGCCGAGATCGCCGTCGACGCGGACACCGGTGTGCACGGTGCGGGATTCGGAATTCATCCGGCGCTGCTGGATGCGACCCTGCAGTCGGGACTGCTGGCCGGCGTGCAGGAGATCCCGCCGGGTCAGGTCGTCTTGCCGTTCGCGTGGCAGTCGGTGGCACTGTACGCGGCCGAGGCGTCGGTGCTGCGGGTGCGGCTGACCGCGACCGGTTCGTCGGTGTCGGTGTCGATGACCGATGGGCACGGACAACCGGTGCTGTCGGGCGAGATGACGACCCGTCCGATTCCGGTGGCGCAGCTGGCCGCGACCGCCGCGGGTGCGGTCGCTCCGGTCCTGGAACTGGTGTGGTCGCCGACCGAATCCGAGTCCCGGGTGGCGGATTCGGAAGTGGGCCGGTGGGATCGGCTGGGTCCGGAGTCGCCGGTGCCCCCGCTGGTAGTGGTCGAGGCCGGGTCCGGCTGGACCGATCACACCGGCGCCGATGTGGTGACCACGACCCACGCCGAGGTCGCCCGGATGCTCGAGGTGGTGCAGGCGTGGCTGGGGCAGGACCGGTTCGCGTCGAGCCGGCTGGTGGTCGCGACGCGTGGCGCGGTCGCCCTGCCCGGTGAGGATGTCACCGACTTCGCCGGTGCCGCGGTGTGGGGTTTGGTGCGGAGCGCGCAGTCGGAGGATCCGGGCCGAATCCACGTGGTCGACACCGACACCCGTATCGACGAGCGGCTCGCGGCGTCGGCCGTGGCCGAACCACAGGTGGTGGTGCGCGCCGGTGTCGCCCACACCGCTCGACTCGGCCGGCCCACCGTGGTGTCATCTACGACCGGCGGCGAAGCGTCCGCCTTCGGCACGGGAACGGTGCTGATCACCGGTGGCACCGGCGGTTTGGGTGCGGTGGTCGCCCGGCACGTGGTCGTCGAGCACGGGGTGCGGTCGTTGCTGCTGGTCAGCCGCCGTGGCCCACAAGCCGACGGCGTCGCGGCGCTGTCCGCCGAGTTGGAGCAACTGGGCGCGCAGGTTCGGGTGGTGGCGTGTGATGTCACCGATCCCGGCGCGGTGAGCCGCTTGGTGGCCGAGGTGTCCGAGCCGTGGCCGTTGACCGGGGTGATCCATGCCGCGGGCGTCCTCGACGACGGGGTCATCGCGGCGTTGACCGCGTCCCGGGTGGATGCGGTGCTGGCACCGAAGGCCGACGCCGCCTGGTATCTGCACGAGGCGACCGCGGATCTGAATCTGGCTGCGTTCGTGGTGTTCTCGTCGTTGTCGGGCACGATCGGCGGTCCCGGGCAGGCCAACTACGCGGCGGCGAACACCTTCGTCGACGGTCTGGTGGCCCACCGGCGAGCACGAGGGCTGGCCGGAAGGTCACTGGCCTGGGGTCCGTGGGCACGCTCCAGCGGCATGACCGGACATCTGACCGATGCCGATGCGGCCCGGACTATGCGTGCCGGATTCACCGCGTTGTCGGACGAGCAGGCCTTGGCCGCATGGGATTCGGTGCTCGAAACCGGTCCGGGCCACGCGGTGATCACCGGCGTGGACACCACCGCGATCCGCGCCAAGGCCGATGCCGGACTGCTGCCACCCCTGCTGCGGGAACTGGTACCACCGGCGGCTACCCGTCCGGCGGCGACCTCGATGGTGGTATCCGGTCTGCGGCAACGGCTTGCCGGCCTGGATGCCGATCGGCAGCGGAAGGTCGTGCTCGATACCGTCCGTGAGCACGTGACGGCCGTGCTCGGCCGGGACGCCGTGTCCGTGCTCGATGCCGACCTCAGCACCTTCCAGGACCTGGGATTCGATTCCTTGGGTGCGGTCGAGCTGCGCAACCGGGTCAAAGCGGATACCGGTCTGGCCCTGGCGGCCACCGTGGTTTTCGACTACCCCACACCCGCCGCGCTGGCCGAGTATCTCCGCGAACAACTCTCGGACAGGACCGGGGAAAAGCCGGCTCGTTCGATCGACGCGGTATTCGAGGATTTGGAATCCGCCCTCGCGACCGGAAATCGGGGCGAGGAGGAAAAAGCCGAGATTGTGGCTCGGTTGCAGTCCATCGCGACCAGTTGGGCAGCTCGAATCGATATCGGTGGCGTCCATCGCGACGACGATGTGGCAAACGCCGACGAAGCAGAGCTTTTCGCGATTCTCGACAGCGAACTGGAAGCCTGAGCACTGAATTCCTCGAGCTTGGCTCGAGTTCGGAAGGATTGCGGAAACTTAGATGGTCGACGACAACAAGCACCTTGACTACCTGAAGCGCCTGACGGTCGATCTGCGCCAAACCCGCAGGCGGCTGCGGGAAGTCGAGGATCAGAAATTCGAGCCCATCGCGGTTGTGGGTGTGGCGTGTCGTTACCCGGGTGGAGTGGCCTCTCCGGAGGATCTGTGGAATCTGGTGTCCGACGGCGTCGACGCGGTCGGTGAGTTCCCTACCGACCGCGGTTGGGACGTGGACGGGCTCTACGACCCGGACCCGCAGGCGCGCGGGAAGTCGTACACGCGCTCGGGCGGGTTCCTCTATGACGCAGCGGAATTCGACGCGGAGTTCTTCGGAATCAGCCCGCGCGAGGCACTGGCGATGGACCCGCAGCAGCGGATCCTGTTGGAAACCTCTTGGGAAGCCCTGGAACGAGCCGGTATCGACCCGTCGACGTTGCGGGGATCCGATACCGGTGTCTTCGCCGGCGCGGCGAATGGGGAGTACGCCGATCTGCTGCACGCGGGTCCGGTGGATCTGCGGGGCTACCTGCTGACCGGTACGACCGGCAGCGTGGTGTCGGGCCGGGTGGCGTACGCGCTTGGGCTGGAGGGCCCGGCGGTGTCGGTGGACACCGCGTGCTCGTCGTCGCTGGTGGCGGTGCATCTGGCGGCCCAGTCCCTGCGCTCGGGGGAGTGCGCGATGGCGTTGGCCGGCGGCGTGACGGTCATGGGCTCGCCGGGGATGTTCGTGGAATTCTCCCGGCAGCGGGGGCTGGCGGCCGATGGCCGGTGCAAGTCGTTCGCGGCGTCGGCGGACGGCACGGGCTGGTCCGAAGGCGCGGGCATGCTGGTGCTGGAGCGGCTGTCCGACGCGCAGCGACACGGGCATCGAGTGTGGGCGGTGATTCGCGGAACGGCGATCAATCAGGACGGCGCGTCCAACGGCTTGACCGTGCCGAACGGTCCCTCGCAACAGCGGGTGATCCGCGCCGCGCTGGCCAACGGACGGCTCTCGACCGACGACGTGGATGTGGTGGAGGCGCACGGCACCGGCACGGTGCTGGGGGATCCGATCGAAGCACACGCCCTGCTCGCCACCTACGGACAGGACCGTGATCCGCAGCGGCCACTGTGGCTCGGGTCGCTGAAATCCAATATCGGTCACTCGGTGGCCGCGGCGGGCGTCGGCGGCATGATCAAGATGATCATGGCGATGCGGCACGGGGTGATGCCGCCGACCCTGCATGTCGACGAGCCCACCCCGCGGGTGGACTGGTCCACCGGCGCGATCGAACTGCTGACCCGGAAGCGGGATTGGCCCGAGGAAGCGGACCGGCCCCGCCGGGCCGCGGTGTCCTCCTTCGGCATCAGCGGCACCAACGCGCACGTCATCCTCGAACACGTATCCGACGGCGCACCGGCCGAATCCGAGCCGGGCACCAAACCCGGCAGCTCGGGAAGCAACGTCGCGGCGGTTGCGTGGGTGGTGTCGGCGAAGTCGGAGGCCTCGCTGCGGGCGCAGGCCGCGCGGTTGCACGAGTTCGTGGCCGCCGATCCCGCGGTGTCGGTGTCCGAGGTGGCGCATTCGCTGATCTCGACTCGCACGTTGTTCGCGCATCGGGCCGTGGTCGTGGGGGACGACCGGGCCGAGCTGCTGCGCCGACTGGCCACGGTGGCGGCCGGCGAACCGGGTCCCGATGTCGCCGTCGGTTCCGGCGCGGCGTCGCGGGTCGGTGTGATGTTCGCCGGGCAGGGCTCCCAGCGGGCGGGCATGGGGCAGCAGCTGTATGGCCGGTTCCCGGTGTTCGCCGAGGCCTTCGACCAGGTCTGCGCGCAGCTGGATCCGCTGCTCGGGCTCTCCGTGCGCGACGCGATCAGCTCCGGAACCGAATTGGAGCAGACCCGGTTGACCCAACCGGCGCTGTTCGCGGTCGAGTTGGCGCTGTATCGCCTGCTCGAATCATGGGGTGTCACCGCGGATGTGGTGTTCGGGCATTCGATCGGTGAGATCGCCGCCGCGCATGTCGCCGGCGTGCTGAGCCTTGCCGATGCGTGCACGTTGGTCGCGGCGCGGGGCCGGTTGATGCAGGAATTGCCCACCGGCGGAGCGATGCTCGCGGTACAGGCCGGTGAGCAGGAGATCACCGCACTGCTGGACAGCGTCGACGGGGTGGACGTGGCCGCGGTCAACGGCCCCGCGGCAGTGGTGATCTCCGGTCGTGCGGAGGTCGTGGACGGTCTCGCCGAGCAGCTGTGCGAGCACGGGCGACGCGTCAAACGGTTGCGGGTCAGCCATGCCTTCCATTCCTCGTTGATGGAACCGATGCTGGCGCGGTTCGCCGAGGTGGTCGCGACATTGCGCTTCGATCCGCCCCGGATTCCGGTGATCTCGACCGTCACCGGGGCGGTGGCGGATCCCGGCCTGTGGTGCTCGCCGCAGTACTGGGTCGATCAGGTGCGGCGGCCGGTGCGGTTCGCCGACGCCGCGGCCGCGGCCTGGGCCGACGGTGTGGACACCTTCGTGGAAGTGGGTCCCGACTCGGTGCTGTCGGCGATGACCGCCGAGTGCCTGCCCGAGGCGGCGACCGTGGTGGCGGTGCTGCATCCCGAGCGTGACGAACCCGCCGAGATCCTCGCCGCGGTCGCGCGGTTGTCTGTGCGGGCGGTGCCGGTGCGCTGGAACGCGGTGCTCGCGGACCCGAACCCGGCAACGGTGGAACTGCCCACCTATGCCTTCGACCGCCGGCGCTTCTGGCTCGAACCCGCGCTCGGCGCCGCCGGTGTCGAGTCGGTGGGTCTTGGCGCGATGGGGCATCCGCTGCTTGGTGCGGTCGTGTCGGAGGCGAAGTCCGGCGACGTGCTGCTGACCGGCCGGTTGTCGGTGGCGACGCAGCCGTGGCTGGCCGACCACGCGGTCGCCGGGCTGGTCCTCCTGCCGGGGACCGGCTTCGTCGAGCTGGCCTTGCGCGCCGGTGCCGAAGCCGGATACCCGGTGATCGACGACCTGACGCTGCAGGCGCCGCTGCTGCTGCCCGCCTCGGGCGGTGTGCGGATCCAGGTTGTCGTCGGCGGGCCCGGACCGGAGTTCGCGCAGCGGCCGATCTCGATCTACTCGCGCAGTGAGCACGATCCGGACGGTCAGTGGGTCCTGAACGCGCGGGGGCAGCTGACCACCCTGGACGACCCGGCCGCGCCCGCATCGGAGACCTGGCCGCCGGCCGCGGCGACCGATCTCGATGTCGCGTCCGCGTACACGGCCCTGTCGGCACGGGGCTACGAGTACGGTCCGGCCTTCCAGAGTGTGCGGGCGTTGTGGCGACGTGGCGCCGAGGTATTCGCCGAGATCGCCATCGACGCCGATAGTGGTGCGCGCGCCGAAGGATTCGGGATTCATCCGGCACTGCTGGATGGGGCACTGCAGGCCGGACTGCTGGCCGGTGTCCTCGATAATGCTGCGGGACAGCGGGATTCACCGTTCACGGTGGCGGCCGGGCAAGTCGTGCTGCCCTTCTCGTGGGAGTCGGTCGCGCTGCACGCGGCCGAGGCATCGGTGCTGCGCGTTCGGTTGACCACCACCGGATCGTCGGTGTCGCTGTGGGCGGCGGACGAGCAGGGTCAGCCGGTGTTGTCCGGATCGGTGACGCCCCGGCCCATGCGACTGGAGCAGCTCGCCGCGGGTGCGAGCGGCGCGGCCGATGCGTTGCTGGAAGTGGTGTGGTCGCCGGTCGAACCGGATTCGCCGGCAGTGGATTCGGGTTCGGTCCGGTGGGACCGGCTGGATCCGGAAGCGGCGGTGCCGCCGGTCGTGGTGGTCCAGACCGGGTCCGGGTGGAGCGAAGCCTCCGGCACCGACGTGGTGACCGGTACCCATGCCGAGGTCGCACGCGTTCTCGAGGTGGTACAGGCGTGGCTGTCCGAGGACCGGTTCGCCGCGAGCACCCTGCTGGTCGCCACCCGCGGTGCGGTCGCGGTGGCCGAGGAGGATCTCACCGATCTCGCCGGTGCCGCGGTGTGGGGCTTGGTGCGGACCGCGCAGACCGAGGATCCGGGACGAATCATCTTGGTGGACACCGACACCGGCGTCGACCAGTCCGTCGCGGCCACTGTCGTGGCCGTGGGCGAACCTCAGGTAGTCCTCCGTGACGGCATCACCCACACCGCGCGGCTCTCCCGGCCTGCGCCCGTCGCGTCTGCAACGGCCGCCGCCGACGCCTTCGGTGCCGGAACGGTGCTGATCACCGGTGGTACAGGTGGTTTGGGCGCGGTGGTGGCCCGGCACGTGGTGGCCGAGCACGGCGTACGGTCGTTGCTGCTGGTGAGTCGCCGAGGTCCTCGGGTCGAGGGCATCGCGGCATTGTGCGCCGAGCTGGAGCAATTGGGTGCGCAGGTGCGGGTGGTGGCGTGTGATGTCACCGACGCCGACGCGGTGGCCGGGCTGCTGGCCGACATCCCCGCGCAGTGGCCGTTGACCGGTGTGATCCATGCCGCGGGTGTGCTCGACGACGGGGTCATCGCCTCCTTGACCACCCAGCGGGTGGATGCGGTGCTGGCACCGAAGGTGGATGCCGCATGGCATCTGCACCAGGCGACCGCGGATCTGGATCTCGCCGCGTTCGTGGTGTTTTCGTCGATATCGGGCACGGTGGGCGGTCCGGGGCAGGGCAACTACGCGGCCGCGAACGCCTTCCTGGACGGGCTGGTGGCTCACCGGCGAGCCCGCGGACTGGCCGGTCAGTCGCTGGCGTGGGGTCCGTGGGCACGCTCGGGCGGTATGGCCGGGCAGTTGGGTGAGGTCGACCTGGCTCGGATGAGCCGGGCCGGATTCACCGCGATCCCGGACGAGTCGGCGTTGGCCGGTTGGGATGCGGCGCTCGAACGCGGCACGGCGCACGCGGTGATCGCCACGGTCGACACCGCCACGATCCGCGCTCAGGCCGAGGCCGGGCTGCTGCCCCCGCTGCTGCGCGCACTGGCGCCGGCGGTGCGGCGGTCCGCGGAGCACTCGATGGTGGGGTCGAGTCTGCGGCAACGGCTTTCGGGTCTGGACGCCGGTCGGCAGCGGCAGGCGGTGCTCGATACCGTCCGAACCCACATCGCGGCCGTTCTCGGCCACGACAGTGCGACCGCGATCGATCCCGATCGTGCCTTCCAGGACTTGGGTTTCGATTCCCTGGGCGCGGTCGAGCTGCGTAACCGGCTCAAGACCGCCACCGGCCTGTCGCTGGCGGCCGCGGTCGTCTTCGACTACCCCACACCGCAGGCGCTAGCCGCGCACCTGACCGACGAGCTCACCGGTACCGGGCACAACGTGGCGGTCACCGCCGCGAAAGCCTTCGATGGCGAACCGATCGCGATCGTCGGCATGGCGTGCCGGTACCCGGGCGGGGTCCGATCGCCCGAGGAGCTGTGGCAGCTGGTCGTGACCGGGACCGACGCGACGTCGGAGTTCCCGGTGAACCGCGGCTGGGATACCGAGCGGCTGTACGACCCGACCGGGGAAACACCGCACACCACCTACACGCGTTCGGGCGGATTCCTGCATGCCGCAGGTGAGTTCGATCCGGCGTTCTTCAATATCAGCCCGAATGAGGCCGCGCTGATGGATCCGCAGCAGTTTCTGCTGTTGGAGACCTCGTGGGAGGCGTTCGAGCGAGCCGGCGTCGACCCCGCGCTGCTGCGCGGCAGTGCGACCGGTGTCTTCGCCGGCATGATGTACCACGACTATCCGGTCAACGCGAACGCGGGATCCATTGCGTCCGGCCGGATCTCGTATGTTTTCGGTCTGGAGGGGCCGTCGGTCACGGTGGACACGGCGTGTTCGTCGTCGCTGGTGACAATGCATTTGGCGGCACAGTCGCTGCGGTCGGGTGAGTGCGATCTGGCCTTGGCCGGTGGTGTGACCGTGATGGCGACTCCGGAGACCTTTGTGGAGTTCAGCCGGCAGCGGGGGCTGTCGCCGGACGGTCGGTGTAAGTCGTTCTCCGACGCGGCCGATGGTGTCGCCTGGTCCGAGGGCGCCGGTGTGCTGGTGCTGGAGCGGTTGTCGGACGCGCGCCGCAATGGTCATGACGTGCTCGCGGTGATCGCTGGTTCGGCGGTGAATCAGGATGGCGCGTCCAATGGTTTGACCGCGCCGAATGGTCCGTCGCAGCGGCGAGTCATTCGTCAGGCCTTGGCCAATGCCGGGGTGTCGCCGGTCGACGTCGACGTGGTGGAAGCTCACGGCACCGGTACCACGCTGGGTGATCCGATCGAGGCGCAGGCGCTGCTTGCCACGTATGGCCAGGAGCGTGGTGCGGATCGGCCGTTGTGGTTGGGGTCGTTGAAGTCCAACATCGGTCACGCTCAGGCGGCGGCGGGTGTCGGTGGCGTGATCAAGATGGTCATGGCGATGCGGCACGGACTGTTGCCGCGGACCCTGCATGTGGATCAGCCGTCCACGAAGATTGACTGGTCCGAGGGCCATGTCCGGTTGCTGACCGAACCGATGGCCTGGCCAGAGGTGGATCGGCCGCGTCGTGCTGGTGTCTCCTCGTTCGGAATCAGCGGCACCAACGCACATCTCATTATCGAGCAGGCCCCGGTATCGGCGGTCGAGTCGGTCCCGGAGGTCCGGACCGTCCCGGCGGTGCCGTGGATGTTGTCGACGCGCGGCGGCGAGGCTCTGGCCGCTGCGGCTGCGCGGCTGGCATCGCATGTGGTCGACCATGATCCGAACGATGTCGGTTTCTCGCTGGCGTCGACGCGCGGTGTCTTCGAGCATCGGGCCGTGGTGGTGGCCGATGATCGTGCGGGGCTGCTCGCGGGCGTGCGGGCGCTGGCCGCGGGTTCGCCCGCATCCGGTGTGGTGTCCGGCCGCGTGGTGGCGGGTTCGACGGGTGTGGTGTTCTCGGGTCAGGGTGCGCAGTGGGCCGGTATGGCGGCCGAGTTGCGTGCGGCGTATCCGGTGTTCGCCGAGGTTTTCGACGGAATCGTTGCCGAGTTGGATCCACTGCTGGGGCAATCAGCTTCGCTGAGTGTGGCGTTGGCGGACGGTGAGCTGGTCGATCGGACGGTGTTCGCGCAGGCGGGGTTGTTCGCGTTCGAGGTGGCGTTGTTCCGGCTGCTCGAATCCTGGGGCGTACGAACGGATGTGGTGGCCGGTCATTCGATCGGTGAGATCGCCGCTGCGCATGTGGCCGGTGTGTTGTCGCTGTCGGATGCGTGTGTGTTGGTGGCTGCGCGTGGTCGGTTGATGCAGGCGTTGCCTTCCGGTGGGGCGATGGTCGCTGTCGGCGCGTCCGAGGCCGACGTGCTGCCCTTGCTGGCCGATGTCGAGGGGGTGTCGGTCGCGGCGGTGAACGGTCCGTCGTCGGTGGTGCTGTCCGGTGTCGAGGACGCGGTCGTCGCTGTTGTCGAGGTGTGCACCGAGCGTGGTTGGCGGACGCACCGATTGCGGGTTTCGCATGCTTTTCATTCGGCTCTGATGGAGCCGATGCTGGCCGAGTTTGCCTCGGCGATAGCGGGTTTGACCTTCGGTCGGCCCACCATCCCGTTGGTGTCGACGGTGACCGGCGCCCAGGTCGCCGACGAGATGACCGATCCGTCGTATTGGGTCGGTCAGGTCCGGGATACGGTCCGGTTCGCCGATGCCCTTGCCACGATGGCCGGTTCGGGTGTCTCCAGGTTCGCTGAGGTCGGGCCGGACGCCGCGTTGACCCCGATGGTCGCCCAGACTCTCAGCGACGCCACGGCGGTTTCGATGACCAGACGTGACCACGCGGACGCGGTGACCGTAACCAGTGCGGTGGCCCGGTTGTTCGTGGCCGGTGCCGAGGTGGACTGGGCCGGTTTCTACGCCGGGACGGGGGCGCGGCGAATCGACCTGCCCACCTATGCCTTCCAGCACGAACGGTTCTGGCTCGACGCCAAGCAGATGCTGGCGCAGTCGTGGCTCGGCGCCGAACTGGGCGGTCTCACCGCGGTCGGGCTGGATGCGGCGGCGCATCCGTTGCTGGGTGCGGTTGTGCCGCACCCGGATTCGGGTGCGGTGAGCTTCACCGGCCGGTGGTCGCTGGATTCGGTGGAATGGCTGGCGGACCACAGCGTGCTGGGCACCGTGTTGCTGCCGGGCACCGGATTCGTCGAACTGGCCGGTCACGTCGGTGGCCTGCTGGGCTGCGAGGTGGTCGACGAGCTCGTTCTGCATACTCCGTTGACCCTGACGGCCGAGGGCGATGTCGCCGTGCAGGTCGTAGTGGCCGCCGCGGACGAGGCCGGTCGCAGGCGACTGAGCGTGCACTCGCGGCAGACAGCCGCGGGTCCGTGGGTGCTCCATGCCGAAGGCGTGCTCGTCCCCGGCGAGGGGATGGCCGACTTCGACCTCGTCGCGTGGCCACCCGCCGGCGCGCAACCACTGGACGTCGACGGCGCCTACGACGAGCTGCTCGATATCGGATACGGCTACGGCCCCTTCTTCCAGGGGCTGCGGGCCGCGTGGCAGCGCGGTGACGAGGTGTTCGCCGAGGTCGCGCTACCGGATCCGAAGGACGCCAAGGGTTTCGGGATCCACCCCGCGCTGTTCGACGCGGCGCTGCACGCCGCGATCGTCCATGGTCTGCGTGGCGGCGTCGAGGGTTTCCCGGCGCTCCCGTTCAGCTGGAACCGCGTGGTGCTGCACGCGGCCGGCGCTGCCGCGGTGCGGGTGCGCATCGTGCTGCAGGGCGACCGGTTCGCGGTGCAGATGGCCGATGAGCAGGGGCAACCCGTACTGTCGGTGGGCGCGTTGATCTCTCGGCCGGTGTCGGCCGATCGCCTGAGCGCGGAGGGGGCATCGGACGCCCTCTTCGGCGTCGAGTGGGTCGCTGCCGCGCCGTCCACGGCGAACGTCGAGCCGGACCGGGTTGCGGTACTCGGCGGGCGCGACGGTGATCTCGCGGCATTGATCGCCGATCTGGACGCGAACCCCGACTCGGTCGTGCCCGACCTGGTGTTGCTCGAGTGCCCCACCCACGAGGGTGCGCCGCCGGAGGCCGCCCGCCGGGTCGCGATCGGCGTGCTCGAGACCGTCCAGCGTTGGCTGGCCGACAGTCGTTTCGCTGGTTCGCGTTTGGTGGTGCTGACCAGGCACGCGGTGGCCGTTGCCGACTCGGAGCAGGTCGATCTGGGCCAAGCGCCGGTGTGGGGCCTGCTGCGTGCCGCGCAGGCCGAACACCCGGGCCGATTCCAGCTGCTCGATCTGGACGCCGACGGTGATTCGCTCGGCGCGGCGGCCGCTGTCGCGACCGAGCCGGAGGCCGCGATGCGGGGTATGAGCGCGTACGTGCCGCGGTTGCGTCGTCACGCGCCCGGTTCGATCATGCGGCTGTCCGGACCGGGCACTGTGCTGGTGACCGGTGGTACGGGTGGCCTGGGCGCGGTGATCGCCCGGCACTTGGTGGCCGAACACGGTGTGCGCCATCTGCTTCTGACGTCTCGGCGTGGCCCGGATGCTCCGGGTGCCGCGGATCTGCGCGCGGAGCTGACCGAGTTGGGTGCGCAGGTGACCATTGTCGCGTGTGATGTGTCGGATCGGTCTGCGCTGCCGGCGTTGCTGGATGGTATTTCGGTTGAGCATCCGCTGGTGGGTGTGGTGCACGCGGCCGGATCAGCGGACAACGGTCTGATCGAGTCGATGACGGCCGAGCGGGTCGATTATGTGTTCGGGCCCAAGGTCGATGCGGCGTGGCATCTGCACGAGCTGACTCGCGATGCCTCGTTGTCGTTGTTCGTGCTGTTGTCGTCCGCGGGCGGGCTGGTGCTGGCCGCCGGTCAAGCGAACTACGCCGCGGCGAATGTCTTCCTGGATGCGCTCGCGGCACACCGTCGGAGTCTGGGATTGCCTGCGACGGCGGTGGATTACGGGTTGTGGGCGCGATCGTCGGGGCTCGGTGTCGAGTTGTCCGAAGATGACTTCGATCGGATGCGCCGCCAGGGCTTCCCCCCGCTGACCGAGGCAGACGGTCTGGCGCTGTTCGATTCCGCGATCGCGACCGATACCGCGCAGCTGGTGGCGCTGCGGGTCGATCCTGCGGTGCTCCGGACGCGGGGCGAGCAGATCCCCGCTCTGGTCCGCTCGTTGGCACCGGCCCCGGTCCGCAGGCAGACCAGGACCGTTGCGGGCCAGGCCTTCGCGCTCGAGCTGGCCGGCTTGTCGGACGCGGACCGTGCGCGCGCTCTGCTCGACCTCGTCCGATCGGTGGCGGCCGCCACTCTCGGGCATGCGTCGGTGGATGCTGTTGAGCCGCAACAGGCTTTCCAGCAGCTCGGTTTCGATTCGTTGAGCGCGGTCGAATTCCGTAACAAGCTGAATGTCGCGACGGGTCTGCAACTGCCGGCGACGCTGGTCTTCGACTACCCGAACGCGCAGGTTGTCGCCGAGTACATCGGTTCGCAGCTCACCGGCACCGCGGCGGTCGAAAAGCCCGTGATCAGCCGGGTCCGCACCGGCGACGACCCGATCGCGGTGGTGGCGATGAGCTGCCGCTACCCCGGTGGCGTCGCCTCGCCCGAAGACCTGTGGGACCTGGTCACTTCCGGCACCGACGCCACCGGCGAGATGCCGTCGGATCGTGGCTGGGATATCGAGGGCATCTACGATCCAGAACCCGGCAAGGCGGGCAAGACCTACACCCGTCAGGGTGGATTCCTTTACTCCGCAGCCGATTTCGACGCGGATTTCTTCGGGATCAGCCCCAACGAAGCCACGATGATGGATCCGCAGCAGCGGTTGCTGCTGGAGATTTCGTGGGAGGCGTTGGAGCGCGCCGGTGTGGATCCGGCGGTGCTGCGCGGCAGTTCGACCGGTGTCTTCACCGGCCTGATGTACCACGACTACGCCCAGCGCACCGGTACCGGCAGCGGTGCCGCGGGCAGCTTGGTTTCGGGCCGGGTGTCCTATGTGTTCGGTCTGGAAGGACCGTCGGTCACCGTGGACACCGCGTGCTCGTCCTCTCTGGTCGCCCTGCATCTTGCCGCGCAGTCGCTGCGGTCCGGTGAGTGCGATCTGGCGCTGGCCGGTGGCGTGGCGGTGATGGGGACCCCCGACATGTTCCTCGAGTTCGGCCGGCAGCGTGGCTTGTCGCCGGACGGACGGTGTAGGTCGTTCTCCGACACGGCCGATGGCGTCGGGTGGTCCGAGGGCGCGGGTGTGTTGGTGTTGGAGCGGTTGTCCGATGCTCGTCGCAATGGTCATGACGTGCTCGCGGTGATCGCTGGTTCGGCGGTGAATCAGGATGGCGCGTCCAATGGTTTCTCCGCGCCGAACGGTCCGTCGCAGCGGCGGGTGATCCGTCAGGCGTTGGCCAATGCCGGTGTATCGCCGGACGAGGTGGACGTGGTGGAAGCTCACGGCACCGGTACCACGCTGGGTGATCCGATCGAGGCGCAGGCGCTGCTTGCCACGTATGGCCAGGAGCGTGGTGCGGATCGGCCGTTGTGGTTGGGGTCGTTGAAGTCGAATATCGGTCATGCCCAGGCGGCGGCGGGTGTCGGTGGTGTGATCAAGATGGTCATGGCGATGCGGCACGGCGTGCTGCCCAAGACGCTGCACGTCGATCGGCCCAGCACCAAGGTGGATTGGTCCGAGGGCCATGTCCGCCTGCTGACCGAACCGATGGCCTGGCCGGAGGTGGATAGGCCGCGTCGAGCGGGTGTGTCTTCGTTCGGCATCAGCGGCACGAATGCCCACCTCATCGTGGAGCAGGTCCCGGTGACCGCGCCGGTGGTGGCCCAGGCTCCGGAGCCGGCCTCGGTGCCGGCAGCGCGGCCGTGGGTGATCTCGGCCCGTAGCGCCGAGGCTCTCGCCGCTCAGGCTGCCCGCCTGGCATCGCATGTGGGCGAACACGATCCGGTCGACGTCGGCTTCTCCCTGGCGTCCACTCGTGCGGTGTTCGAGCACCGTGCGGTTGTCGTGGCCGATAACGGTGACGGTCTGCTCGCGGGCGTCCGGGCGCTGGCCGCCGATACGCAGGCACCCGGTCTGGTGACTGGTCGTGTCGCGACGGGGTCGACAGGTTTCGTCTTCTCCGGTCAGGGTGCGCAGTGGGCCGGTATGGCCGCCGGGCTCCGGACCGCCTATCCGGTGTTCGCCGAGGCTTTCGATGCGATCGTCGCCGAGCTGGATCCGCTCCTGGAACAGTCGGATTCGCTGAGCACGGCGTTGTCGGACGGTGAGCTGGTCGATCGGACGGTGTTCGCGCAGGCGGGTCTGTTCGCGTTCGAGGTGGCGCTGTTCCGGCTGCTCGAATCATGCGGTGTGCGTGCGGATGTCGTAGCCGGCCATTCGATCGGTGAGATCGCCGCCGCGCATATCGCTGGCGTGTTGTCGCTGGCGGATGCCGGTGTGCTGGTGGCCGCGCGTGGCCGGTTGATGCAGGCGCTGCCCGCGGGTGGCGCGATGGTCGCCGTGGGCGCCTCCGAGCTCGATGTGCTGCCGCTGCTGATGGCCGGTGCGGTGTCGATCGCGGCGGTGAACGGCCCGTCGTCGGTGGTGCTGTCCGGTGTCGAAGCCGATGTCCTCGCCGTCGCTGAACAGTGCGCCGAACAGGGATGGCGCACACACCGGTTGCGGGTCTCACACGCTTTCCACTCGGCCCTGATGGAGTCGATGCTGGCCGAGTTCGCCTCGGCGATAGCGGGTTTGACCTTCGGCCGACCCAGTATCCCGTTGGTGTCGACAGTGACCGGGGCCCGAATCACCGATGAGATGTCGGATCCGGCGTATTGGGTCGGCCAGGTCCGCGACACTGTCCGGTTCGCCGGCGCGGTCGCCACGATGGCCGGTTCGGGTGTGTCCAGGTTCGTCGAGGTCGGCCCCGATGCGGTGCTGACCCCGATGATCGCGCAAACCCTTGATAGCGGGGATGGTGCGGCCGCAACCGTGGTCGCGCTGTCGCGCCGGGACCAGGCCGATGTGTCCGCGGTGCCGACCGGCCTGGCCAGGTTGTTCGTCGCGGGCGCCGACCTCGACTGGGCGGGTGTGTACGCCGGTACCGGAGCGCGCCGAATCGACCTGCCCACCTACGCTTTCCAGCGTCGGCGGTACTGGATGTCCGAGGGGCCTGTCGGCGGCGGCGATGCCCGGGCAATGGGTCTGGTGGCGACCAACCATCCGTTGGTTTCGGTGGTGGTATCGCAGCCGGACTCCGAGGCGATGATCCTCACCGGTCGCCTGTCGGTGCGGACGCATCCGTGGTTGGCCGATCACCTGGTGCTGGGGACCGTATTGTTCCCCGGCACCGGATTCGTCGAGCTGGCCCTGTACGCGGGAGAGCGGGTCGGCTGCTCGACGTTGGACGATCTGGTGCTGCAGGCCCCGCTGGTGTTGTCGGAGTCCGATGGGGCCGCGGTGCGTATCGTGGTCGATCCCGCGGACGAGACCGGCCGGCGCGGGGTGCGGATCTTCTCCAGCCCGGACGGGGACGCCGATGCGGCGTCGTCGTGGCTGCTGAATGCCGAAGGCGCGCTTGCCCCGAGCGCGGCCGTGCCGGCCGTGGATCTCGCGACGTGGCCTCCGGCGGGCGCGCAGGTTTTGAACGTCGATGGTGTCTACGACGAGCTGCTCGATGCCGGGTACGGATACGGCCCTGTCTTCCAGGGCCTGCGGGTGGCGTGGCAGCGCGGCGAGGAGGTCTTCGCCGAGGTCGCCCTCCCGGACCCGCAGGATGGCCAGGGTTTCGCGCTGCATCCGGCGCTGCTCGATGCCGCGCTGCATGCCCTGCGGCCGGCAGGCCACCTGCGCGCCGAGGGCGCCGGCCCGGAGTTGCCGTTCGAGTGGTCGGGTGTCACGGTGCACGCGGCGGGGGCCGGCGCGCTGCGGGTGCGGTTGACCCGGGTGGGTGACCGTGCCGTGGCCGTGGATCTGGCGGATTCGACCGGTGCCGCGGTGGCGACGGTGCGGCAGCTGGCGTCACGGCCGATCGATCCCGTGCAGCTCAGCACCGGTGCGTCCGTTGCGCGCAGCGCCGTATTCCAGGTCGGGTGGACACCGATCTCGGTGTCCGGCACCGGAATCGATGCGGTGTCGTGGGCGGATCTGGGTGACGAGGTGCCTGCCGCGGTGGTGCTGGAGTGCCCGGCGGGTAATGAGCCGGACACGGTTCGGGCCGCGACTCACGGTGTGCTGCGGGTGCTGCAGTCGTGGCTTGCCGATGAGCGGTTCGGCGAGTCGGTGTTGGTAGTCCGGACCAGCGGTGCGGTATCGGTTGCCGGGGAAGATATTACGAATCTGGCGGGTGCCGCCGCGGCCGGTCTGGTCCGTACGGCCCAAGCGGAGAGTCGTGGCCGGATCATGGTGGTGGACAGCGATTCCGGCATCGACGGTCTACTGGGCGGCATTCTGGCTGCCGAGGAACCGCAGGTGGCGGTGCGTGGCGGGCAGGTCTTCGGTGCGCGACTGGTCCGGGCGACCCCTTCGTCGGCCACCGGCTCGCCCTTCGCCCCGGACGACACGGTCCTGATCACCGGTGCCAGCGGCTATCTCGGTGGCCTGTTCGCCCGGCATCTGGTGGCCACGCGCGGTGTTCGCCGGCTGCTGTTGCTGAGCCGTCGCGGTGAATCCGCCCCCGGCGCAACCGAGCTGCGGGACCAGTTGCGGCAGCTCGGCGCCGAGGTCGAGTTCGCCGCGTGCGACGTCGCCGACCGTGATGCGCTGGCCGCGGTACTGGCCGCTATCCCTGCGGACCGTCCGCTCGCAGGTGTGTTCCATACGGCCGGTGTGCTCGATGACGGTGCGATCGCCGCGCTCACCCCGGAGCGGATGGACGCGGTCTTGCGGCCGAAGGTCGATGCCGCCCTGCATCTGGACGAGCTGACCGCCGATCTGCCGTTGCGGGCGTTCGTGCTGTTCAGTTCGGCGGCCGGCGTCTTCGGCAATCCAGGGCAGGGCAACTATGCCGCGGCCAACGCCTGTTTGGATGCGGTGGCGTTGCACCGCAAGGCATCCGGGCGCGAAGGACAATCGCTCGCGTGGGGTCTGTGGGGCGCGGCCGGGGGTATGGGCGCGGAGCTCGGCGATACCGAGCGGCGCCGGATGTCTCGGTCGGGCATGCTGCCGCTGACGGAAGAACAGGGTCTGGCGCTGTTCGACGCTGCTTGCGGAATCGACGCGGGCGCTCCCGTGCTGGCCCGTCTCGATCTGGACGGCATCCGCACCGCGGGGTCTGCCATGGCCCTACTGTCGGGCCTGCTTCCCGCTCGCCGTCGGACGGCTTCGAGCGGCGCTACGGCGCTGCGTTCTCGTTTGGCCGCTACTCCCGACAGCGAGCGCCTGGGTGTGCTCGTGGAAACCGTTCGCGGTCAGGTCGCGGCGATTCTGGGTCATCGCAACGCGAATGCGATTGCACCCGATAGGGCATTCAGCGATCTGGGCTTCGATTCGATCTCCGCGGTCGAGTTCCGCAATGGCCTCGCGACCGTGACGGGTCTGCGGCTGCCTGCGAGTGTGGTGTTCGACTATCCGTCACCCCAGGCGCTGGCCGAATACCTGGCAGGCGAGTTCGCCGACCACCAGGGCTCGGCGACAGCTGTTCGCGGAGCGCTGCAGACCCGCGACCGTCAGCTCGACGAACCTATCGCGATCGTGGGTATGGCGTGCCGGTATCCGGGTGGGGTCGGTTCGCCCGAGGAGCTGTGGAATCTGGTTGTGACGGGGACGGACGCGGCGTCGCAGTTCCCCGTGAATCGTGGTTGGGATGTCGGCCGTCTCTACGATGCGGCCGGGGAGAAGCCGAACAGCACGTACACCCGTGAGGGTGGATTTCTGCATGCCGCAGGGGAGTTCGATCCGGCGTTCTTCAATATCAGTCCGAATGAGGCCGCGTTGATGGATCCGCAGCAGTTTCTGCTGTTGGAGACTTCGTGGGAGGCGTTCGAGCGGGCGGGTGTCGATCCGGGTTCGTTGAAGGGCAGCCGGACCGGTGTGTGGGTCGGCATGATGTATCACGACTATCCAGCCAACGCGAACGCGGGATCTATTGCCTCGGGGCGGGTTTCGTATGTGTTCGGGCTGGAGGGGCCGGCGGTCACGGTGGATACGGCATGTTCGTCGTCTTTGGTGGCCATGCATTCGGCTGCGGCGGCGTTGCGGTCGGGTGAGTGTGATCTGGCGTTGGCCGGTGGTGTCACCGTCATGGCCACCCCGGAGACGTTCGTGGAATTCAGCAGGCAGCGTGGGCTGTCGGCGGACGGCCGGTGTAAGTCGTTCTCCGACACCGCCGATGGGGTGGGCTGGTCGGAAGGTGTCGGCATCCTGGTGCTGGAGCGGCTGTCCGACGCGCGGCGCAACGGTCATCGGGTGCTTGCGGTGATGACCGGTTCGGCGGTGAATCAGGATGGTGCGTCGAATGGTTTGACCGCGCCGAACGGTCCCTCGCAGCGGCGGGTGATCGGGCAGGCGCTGGCCAATGCCGGGATCGCGCCGACCGAGGTGGATGTGGTGGAAGCCCATGGCACCGGCACCACCTTGGGTGATCCGATCGAGGCGCAAGCCCTTTTGGCTACGTACGGGCAAGAGCGGGATGCGGATCGGCCTTTGTGGCTGGGGTCGTTGAAGTCCAACATCGGTCATGCTCAGGCGGCGGCTGGTGTCGGTGGTGTCATCAAGATGGTCATGGCGATGCGCCACGGGGTGTTGCCGAAGACGCTGCATGTCGATGCGCCCAGTTCCAAGGTGGATTGGTCCGAGGGCCATGTGCGGTTGTTGACCGAGTCGGTGGTGTGGCCGGAGGTGAATCGGCCGCGTCGTGCGGGTGTGTCGTCGTTCGGTATCAGTGGCACGAATGCGCACGTCATCATCGAGCAGGCCCCGGCTGTGGAGCCGGAGCCGGTGGTGGCCGTTCCGGCCGACGGATTGCTGCCGTGGGCGGTCTCCGCACGCGGCGGGCAGGCTCTTGCCGGTCAGGCCGAGCGGCTGGCCTCTCATGTCGCCGATCATGACCTGGATCCGGCGGATGTCGGCTTCTCGCTGGCGTCCACGCGGGCGGTGTTCGACCACCGTGCGGTCGTCCTGGCCGAGAACTGTGATGGGCTCCTGGCGGGTATGCGGGCGCTGGGTCGCGCCGAAACCGCTTCCGGTGTGGTGGTCGGCCGTGTGGTGGCGGGTTCGACGGGTGTGGTGTTCTCGGGTCAGGGTGCGCAGTGGGCCGGTATGGCTGCCGAGCTGCGGTCTGCGTATCCGGTGTTCGCCGAGGCTTTCGACGCGATTGTCGCGCAGGTGGATCCGCTGCTGGAACAGTCGGTTTCGCTGGGCACGGCGTTGGCGAGCGATGAGCTGGTGGATCGGACGGTGTTCGCGCAGGCGGGTCTGTTCGCGTTCGAGGTGGCGTTGTTCCGGTTGCTCGAATCGTGGGGCGTGCGTGCGGATGTCGTGGCCGGTCATTCGATCGGTGAGGTCGCCGCTGCGCATGTTGCCGGTGTGCTGTCGCTGACGGACGCCTGTGTGTTGGTGGCCGCGCGTGGTCGCCTGATGCAGCCGCTGCCTTCCGGTGGCGGAATGGTCGCCGTGGGCGCCTCCGAGGCCGATGTGCGGCCGCTGCTGACCGGTGAGGTGTCGATAGCGGCGGTGAACGGCCCGTCGTCGGTGGTGCTGTCCGGTGTCGAAGACGCGGTCGCCGCTCTTGTCGAGGTGTGCACCGAGCGCGGTTGGCGGACGCACCGATTGCGGGTTTCGCATGCTTTCCATTCGGCCTTGATGGAGCCGATGCTGGCCGAGTTCGCCTCGGTAATAGAGGGTTTGGCGTTCGGCCGCCCGAGCATCCCGCTGGTGTCGACGGTGACCGGTGCGCGCATCACGGATGAGATGGCCGTTCCGTCGTATTGGGTCGGTCAGGTCCGGGACACGGTGCGGTTCGCCGATGCCGTTGCGGCAATGACGGATCTGGGTGTGTCCCGGTTCGCCGAGGTCGGCCCCGACGCGGTGCTGACCCCGATGATCGCGCAGATCGTCGACTCCGGGCGGCTGCCCGCGACTCCGGCGATCGTGCCCTTGGCGCGTCGGGGTCGGGCCGATGCGCCCATGGTGTTGGGTGGGGTGGCCGCCTTGTTCGTGTCCGGCGCCGCTGTGGACTGGTCCGGTCTCCATGCCGGAGGTCAGCGAATCGATTTGCCCACCTACGCCTTCCAGCACGAGCGGTTCTGGCTCGATCCCCGGCAGATGCTGGCGAAGTCGTGGCTGGGAGCCGAACTGGGCGGAGTCGGCTCGGCCGGGCTGGACGCGGTGGAGCATCCGCTGCTGGGTGCGATGGTGTCGCATCCGGAGTCGGGTGAGGTGAGTTTCACCGGCCGGTGGTCGGTGGACTCGATGCAGTGGCTGGCCGACCACAGCGTGCTCGGCACCGTATTGCTGCCGGGCACCGGATTCGTCGAGCTGGCGAGCTACGTCGGCGGCGTCCTGGGCTGCGAGGTGGTCGATGAGCTTGTCCTGCATACCCCGTTGACGATGCCGGCCGAGGGCAGCGTCTCGGTACAGGTCGTGGTGGCCGGCGCCGACGAGGCCGGTCGCCGCAGGCTGACTGCGCATTCGCGCCCGGCCGCCGAGGGGCCGTGGTTGCTGCACGCCGAAGGTGTTCTCGCACCGGGTGAGACGGCGGCCGATTTCGATCTGGCCGTGTGGCCGCCCGCGGGTGCGCAGCCGACTCCCCTCGCGGGCGTCTACGACGAGTTGTTCGACCTCGGGTACGGCTACGGCCCGTTCTTCCAGGGTTTGCAGGCGGCGTGGCGGCGTGGTGACGAGTTGTTCGCCGAGGTCACGTTGCCGGATCCGCAGGACGGCAACGGCTTCGGAGTTCATCCGGCACTGTTCGACGCGGCGCTGCATGTCGGTATCGTGCACGGTCTTCGGGATGGTGTCGGTGATTTCCCGGCCCTGCCGTTCACCTGGAACCGCGTGGTGTTGCACTCCGCCGCCGCCGCCGCGGTGCGCGTCCGAATCGTGGTCGACGGCGCCAAGTTCGCGGTGCAGCTGGCCGATGACCAGGGGCACCCGGTGCTGTCGGTCGGTGCGTTGGTGTCGCGACCGGTATCGGCCGATCGCCTGGGCGCCGACCATGCCGGGGAATCCCTCTTCCGCGTGGACTGGAGCACTGTTGCCCCGCCTGCGGCGCCCGCGGAGCCCGGCCTGCTGGCTGCGCTCGGCTGGGGCCGAAGTTCCGGTGCGGTGCGGGGCTTCGGTGATCTCGCGGAGCTGATCGCCGATCTGGATGCGAACCCGGACGCGGTCGTCCCCGAGATGGTGCTGCTGGAGAGCCCATTCGAGGACGCCGCGCCGCCGCAGGCCGCACGCCGGGTGGTGACCCGGGTCCTGGACACCGTCCAGGGGTGGCTGGCCGAAACCCGTTTCGCCGGTTCTCGTTTGGTGGTGTCGACCAGGCTCGCCGTGGCCGTCGCCGATTCCGACTCGGTGCGGCTGGACCAGGCGCCCGTGTGGGGTTTGGTGCGCGCCGCGCAGGCGGAGCACCCGGGTCGATTCCAGCTCCTGGACCTGGACAGCGACTACGATCCGATCTCCGTCGGGACCGCGGCGATGGCCGCGGAACCGGAAGCCGCACTGCGTGGGCAGAAGGTGCTGGTGCCGCGCTTCGGCCGCCACGCATCCGATGCGGTCGCTCGGCCGCTCGAGCCGGGCACGGTGCTGGTGACCGGCGGGACCGGCGGCCTTGGTGCGGTGATCGCCCGGCATCTGGTGACCGAACACGGTGTGCGCCACCTGCTCCTGACATCCCGGCGGGGTCCGGGTGCGCCCGGCGCCGCCGAGCTGCGCGATGAGCTCGTCGAGCTCGGCGCGCAGGTCGCGGTCGCCGCCTGCGATGTGTCGGATCGGGCCGCGGTCGCCGCACTACTGGACGGCATCTCGGCCGAGCATCCGCTGGTGGGCGTCGTGCACGCGGCCGGAATCGCGGATAACGGTGTGATCGAGTCGATGACGCCGGACCGGCTCGGGAATGTCTTCGGGCCCAAGGCCGATGCCGCGTGGCATCTGCACGAGCTCACCCGCGACGCCGCGCTGTCGCTGTTCGTACTGCTGTCCTCGGCGGGTGGGCTGGTGCTGGCCGCCGGCCAGGCCAACTACGCTGCGGCGAACGTCTTCCTCGACGCCCTCGCGGCACATCGTCGCGATCTCGGATTGCCGTCTACCGCAATTGATTATGGCCTGTGGGCGCGGTCGACCGGCCTCGGTACCGAGCTGTCGGAGGACGACTTCGAGCGGATGCGGAGGCTGGGTTTCCCGCCGTTGACCGAGGCCGAAGGCTTGGCGTTGTTCGATGCGGCGATCGCCGCCGAGACGGCCCAGGTGGTGGCGCTACGGGTCGACGCGGCCGTGCTGCGCACCCGGGGCGAGCAGATCCCCGCCCTGCTGCGGGCGATCGCGCCCGCTCCCGTGCGCCGGGCGACTCGGACCGTGGCTGGGCAGGCGTTCGCGCAGCGGCTGGCCGGGCTCTCCGGCACCGAGCGCGCCGCCGCACTGCTCGATCTCGTCCGGGCCACTGCCGCGGACACTCTCGGGCACGCCTCCGGCGCTGCCATCGAGCCACAGCAGGCTTTCCAGGAGGTCGGGTTCGACTCGTTGAGCGCCATCGGGTTCCGCAACAAGCTCAATACCGCGACCGGTCTGCAACTGCCTGCCACGCTGATCTTCGATTACCCCAACCCGCAACTCGTCGCCGACTTCATCGATTCCCAGTTCACCGGCACGAGCCGGGACATCGAAATCACCACCGGCGCAGCCGTCGGTGACGACCGGATCGCCGTGGTGGCGATGGGCTGCCGCTACCCGGGTGGAATCGCGTCGCCGGAGGATCTCTGGCGGCTGGTCGCGTCCGGTGGGGAGACCACCGGAGAGCTGCCGGACGATCGGGGCTGGGATATCGACGGTATCTACGATCCCGAGCCCGGCAAGGCGGGCAAGACCTACACGCGCCATGGTGGATTCCTGTACTCCGCAGCCGATTTCGACGCGGACTTCTTCGGGATCAGCCCGAACGAGGCGACGGTGATGGATCCGCAGCAGCGGGTGCTGCTGGAGGTTTCCTGGGAGGCGCTGGAACGCGCCGGTGTCGACCCGGCGGTGCTGCGCGGCAGCTCGACCGGCGTGTTCACCGGCGTGATGTACCACGACTACGCCCAGGGCGCCGGTACCGGCAACAACGCCGGCGGCAGTCTGGTCTCCGGTCGCATCGCCTACACGCTGGGCTTGGAAGGTCCTGCGGTGTCGGTGGATACGGCGTGCTCATCGTCGCTGGTCGCCCTGCATCTGGCCGCGCAGTCGCTGCGGTCGGGCGAATGCGATCTGGCGTTGGCCGGCGGCGTGGCCGTGATGTCGGCACCGGACATGTTCCTCGAGTTCAGTCGCCAGCGGGGGTTGTCCCCGGACGGTCGCTGCAAGTCCTTCGCGGACGCGGCCGACGGTGTCGCCTGGTCGGAGGGCGCGGGTGTGCTGGTGCTCGAGCGGTTGTCCGATGCCCGGCGCAACGGTCATCGGGTGCTCGCCGTGCTCGCGGGTTCGGCGGTGAATCAGGATGGCGCGTCGAATGGTTTCGCCGCGCCGAACGGCCCGTCGCAGCAGCGGGTGATCCGCCAAGCCCTCGCGAACGCTGGTGTTTCCGCGGTCGACGTCGATGCGGTGGAGGCTCACGGCACCGGCACGACACTGGGTGACCCGATCGAGGCGCAGGCGCTGATGGCCACATACGGCCGGGATCGGGATACCGCGCGGCCGTTGTGGTTGGGGTCGTTGAAGTCCAATATCGGTCACGCTCAGGCGGCGGCGGGTGTGGGTGGCGTGATCAAGATGGTCATGGCCATGCAGCACGGACTGTTGCCGCAGACCCTGCATGTGGATCAGCCGTCTAAGAAGGTGGATTGGTCCGAGGGACAGGTCCGGCTGCTGACCGAGCCGGTGTCGTGGCCGGCTGCTGACCGGCCGCGTCGTGCGGCGGTGTCCTCGTTCGGCCTCAGCGGCACCAACGCGCACCTGATCGTCGAACAGGCGCCCGCAGTGGTCCCGGCTCCGGAGGACAAGACCGCTCCGGCCGGCGGAGTGCTGCCCTGGGTGCTCTCCGCCCGCAGTGGAGAGGCGCTCGCCGATCAGGCCGCCCGCTTGGCAGCGCAGGTGAGCGGCCATGAGGATGACCCGGTCGATGTCGGCTTCTCTCTTGTCGATTCGAGAATGCTGTTCGACCACCGGGCCGTGGTGTTCGCGACCGAACGTGACGCGCTGCGGGCCGGAACACAAGCGCTGAGCCGGGCCGAATCCCTTCCAGGTGTGGTGTCCGGCCGGGTGGCGGCGGGTTCGACGGGTGTGGTGTTCTCGGGTCAGGGTGCGCAGTGGGCTGATATGGCTGCCGAGTTGCGTGCGGCGTACCCGGTGTTCGCCGAGCACTTCGATGCGATTGTCGCGCGGCTGGATCCGCTGCTGGGACAGCGGACTTCGCTGGATGTGGCGCTCTCGGACGAGGATTCGGTCGATCGGACGGTGTTCGCGCAGGCGGGGTTGTTCGCGTTCGAGGTGGCGTTGTTCCGGTTGCTCGAATCGTGGGGCGTACGAACGGATGTGGTGGCCGGTCATTCGATCGGTGAGGTCGCCGCCGCGCATGTGGCGGGGGTGATGTCGCTCGAGGATGCGTGTGTGCTGGTGGCCGCGCGCGGCCGGTTGATGCAGGCGTTGCCTTCCGGTGGGGCGATGGTCGCTGTCGGCGCCGCCGAGGCCGACGTGACGGCGTTGCTGTCCGGCGAGGTCTCGGTCGCGGCGGTCAACGGCCCGACATCGGTGGTGCTCTCCGGCATCGAAGACGATGTGCTCGCCGTAGTCGGGAAGTGCACCGAGCGTGGCTGGCGGACACACAGATTGCGGGTCTCGCATGCCTTCCATTCGGCCTTGATGGAGCCGATGCTGGCCGAGTTCGCCTCGGCGATAGATGGTGTGGTGTTCGGTCGCCCGAGCATCCCGCTGGTGTCGACGGTGACCGGTGCCCGGATCACCGATGAGATGACCGATCGGGCGTATTGGGTCGGTCAGGTTCGTGACACCGTCCGGTTCGCCGACGCGGTTGTCGCGATGGCAGGTCTGGGTGTATCCCGGTTCGCCGAGGTCGGACCGGACGCCGTGCTCTTCCCGATGGTCAACCAGATCGTCGAGGAGTTGACCGTGACCGCGACGGTGGTGGCGCTGGCGCGTCGAGGCCAGGCGGACGCGTCCGCTGTGGTGGCCGGGACTGCCGGGTTGTTCGTCACCGGCGCTCACGTCGATTGGGCCCGCCTGTACGCCGGTACCGGAGCTCGGCGCATCGACCTGCCCACCTACGCCTTCCAGCGTCAGCGCTATTGGATGGCCGCCGGGTCCGCCGCCGGTGGTGACGCCAGGTCGATGGGTTTCGCGGCCACCGGGCATCCCATGGTCTCGGCCGTGGTGTCGCAACCGGAGTCCGACGCGATCGCGCTCAGCGGCCGATTGTCGGTGCAGGCGCAGCCCTGGCTGGCCGACCATGCGGTCATGGACACCGTGTTGGTCCCTGGCACCGGTCTGGTCGAACTCGCCCTGCACGCAGGAGAACAGCTCGGCTGCACGATGCTGGAGGAGCTGGTATTGCGGGCGCCGCTCGTGCTGTCGGATTCGGCGGGGGTCGCCGTGCGGGTCGTGGTCGATGCCGAGGACGCGGCCGGTCGTCGCGGGGTTCGGATCTTCTCCCGCTTCGACGAGGGTGTCGATGCGCCGTGGACGTTGAATGCCGAGGGCGGGCTCGCGCCGGAAGGTGACAGTGCCGCAGTGGATCTGGTGTCGTGGCCGCCCGCGGACGCGGTCGCGGTGGATATCGACGGCGTCTATGACGCCCTCGATGCGCAGGGTTATCACTACGGTCCGGTGTTCCAGGCGCTGCGAGCGGTCTGGCGCGGATCCGACGGGCTCTACGCCGAGGTCGCGTTGCCCGAGACGGCGCGCGCGGACGCGGAACGGTTCGGCATGCATCCCGCGCTGCTGGATGCGGCATTGCACGCCTTGCGGTTTGCCGAGGACACCGCGTCGGAGGAAACCGGCCTGGCGTTGCCGTTCGAGTGGTCCGGCGTCACTGTGCACTCGGCGGGGGCCGATGCGTTGCGGGTTCGGCTCACTCGCATCGGTGAACGCGGAGTCGCGCTGGATCTGGCGGATTCGACCGGTGCTGCGGTGGCGACGGTGCGGCACTTGGCGTCCCGGCCGATCGATCCCGCACAGCTCACCGCGGGCACACCCATTACTCGCACTGCCGTCTTCGATGTCCGCTGGACGCCGATCACGGTGTCCGAGAACGAGGTCGCCGGCGTGGCATGGGCGGATCTCGGTGACGTGGGTGAGCAGGTCCCGCAGGTGGTGGTGCTGGACTGCCCGGCGGGCAATGATCCCGCCACCGTTCGTGCCGCTACTCATGGTGTGCTGGAGGCACTGCAGTCCTGGATTGCCGAGCCTCGGTTCGGCGAGTCGGTGCTGGTGGTTCGGACCAGTGGCGCGGTATCGGTGGCCGGGGAGGACATTGCGAACGTGGCCGGTGCCGCTGTCGGCGGCCTGGTTCGGGCCGCGCAGTCGGAGCATCCTGGCCGGATCGTGCTGATCGACAGCGATTCCGGCATAGACGGTCTGCTGGGCGGGATTCTGGCTGCCGAGGAACCACAGGTGGCCGTCCGCGCCGGGCGGGTACACGTCGCGCGACTCGCGCGGGTCGTCTCCACCGACGCTCCGGCGGCCGGTTCCTTCGATCCGGACGACACGGTTCTGATCACCGGTGCCGGCGGCTTCCTCGGTGGGTTGTTCGCCCGGCATCTGGTGTCCGCGCGCGGTGTTCGCCGTCTGTTGTTGTTGAGCCGGCGCGGTGAATCCGCGCCCGGTGCAATCGAACTGCGGGACCAGCTGCAGCAGCTCGGTGCCGAGGTCGAGTTCGTCGCGTGTGACGTCGCCGATCGTGCCGCGCTGGCGCAGGTGCTGGCAGGCGTCCCTGCCGACCACCCGCTGACCGGTGTGTTCCATATGGCCGGTGTGCTCGATGACGGTGCGATCGCTTCGCTGACTCCGGCCCGCATGGATGCGGTGTTCGGGCCGAAGGTCGATGCCGCACTGCACCTGCACGAACTGACCGCCGAGCTGCCGCTGCGGGCGTTCGTGGTGTTCAGTTCGGCGGCCGGTGCGTTCGGCAATGCCGGCCAGGGCAACTACGCCGCGGCCAACGCCTGCCTGGACGCACTGGCCGCGCACCGCAGGGCATCCGGGCTCTCCGGCACCTCGCTGGCCTGGGGTCTGTGGAGCATGGACGGAGGTATGGCGGCGGAGCTCGGCGATGCCGAGCGGCGCCGGATGTCCCGGTCCGGCATGCTGCCGCTGTCGCAGGAGCAGGGCCTGGCGCTGTTCGATGCGGTGACCGGGCTGGACACGGCGGCCCCCATCCTGGCCCGCTTGGATCTCGATGCCATGCGCGGCGCGGGATCCGCAGTGCCCGTCCTGCTTTCCGGGCTGGTCCCGCAGCGCCGGAAGGCAGCCTCGGGTGCGTCGGCGGCGCTGCGGGCACGGTTGGCGAGCACTACCGACAGAGAGCGCCTCGACGTGCTGCTGGAGATCGTGCGCGGTCAGGTCGCGACGATTCTGGGTCATCGGAATGCGAATGTGATTGCACCCGACCGGCCCTTCAGCGAGCTGGGCTTCGATTCGATCTCCGCTGTCGAATTCCGTAATGCCCTCGCGACCGCGACAGGTCTGCGATTGCCGGCGACCGCGGTGTTCGACTATCCGTCACCGCAGGCGCTGGCCGAATATCTGGCCGGTGAGTTCGGCGGCCATCGGGGCTCGGAGCCGGCAACGGAGCTGTCGGAGAACAGCATTCGCAACGCCCTCCAGACGATTCCGCTCGCCCGTCTCCGCGACGCGGGCCTGCTGGAGGCCCTCATGAAGCTCACGAACGGGCAGGACGGCCAGGACGACACCGATCAGACCGTCACGGATGAGTCGATCGACGAGCTCGATATCGACGGCTTGATCGACCTGGCCTACAACAACTCCTCCGAGGACTGAAGGACCGATTGATGACCAAGCCCGATGACAATACTCAGAAGCTGGCTCAGGCCCTCCGTGTCTCGCTCAAGGAGACCGAGCGGTTGCGTGCCCGCAACCGCAAGCTCGAATCGTCTCTTCGTGAGCCGATTGCGATCGTGGGTATGGCGTGCCGGTATCCGGGTGGGGTGGGTTCGCCGGAGGAGCTGTGGAACCTGGTTTCGGCGGGTACCGACGCGACGTCGGAGTTCCCGGCGAATCGCGGCTGGGACACCGAACGCTTGTATGACCCGACCGGTGAGAGGCCGAACTCCGCGTATACGCGTGAGGGCGGTTTCCTGCATGCCGCAGGGGAGTTCGATCCGGCGTTCTTCAATATCAGTCCGAATGAGGCCGCGTTGATGGATCCGCAGCAGTTTCTGCTGTTGGAGACTTCGTGGGAGGCGTTCGAGCGGGCGGGTGTCGATCCGGGTTCGTTGAAGGGCAGCCGGACCGGTGTGTGGGTCGGCATGATGTATCACGACTATCCGGCCAACGCGAATACGGGATCTATTGCTTCGGGCCGGGTTTCGTACGTATTCGGGCTGGAAGGCCCATCGGTCACGGTGGATACGGCGTGCTCGTCGTCGCTGGTGGCCATGCATTCGGCTGCGGCGGCGTTGCGGTCGGGTGAGTGTGATCTGGCGTTGGCCGGTGGTGTGGCGGTGATGGCGACCCCGGAGACGCTGGTGGAGTTCAGCCGGCAGCGGGGTTTGTCGGCGGACGGCCGGTGTAAGTCCTTCGCGGATGCGGCCGATGGTGTCGGTTGGTCCGAGGGCGCCGGAATGTTGGTGTTGGAGCGGTTGTCCGACGCCCGTCGCAACGGTCATGATGTGCTTGCGGTGCTGACCGGTTCGGCGGTGAATCAGGATGGTGCGTCGAATGGCTTGACGGCGCCGAACGGGCCGTCGCAGCGTCGGGTGATTCGCCAGGCGCTGGCGAATGCAGGGGTTTCGTCGGTCGATGTCGATGTGGTGGAGGCGCACGGCACGGGTACGACTCTGGGTGATCCGATCGAGGCTCAGGCACTGCTGGCCACTTACGGGCAAGAGCGTGATGCAGATCGTCCGCTGTGGCTCGGATCGTTGAAGTCCAACATCGGTCACGCTCAGGCGGCGGCGGGTGTCGGTGGTGTGATCAAGATGGTCATGGCGATGCGCCATGGCATGCTGCCGCGGACGCTGCACGTTGATCGGCCCAGCACCAAGGTGGATTGGTCCGAGGGGCATGTCCGGTTGTTGACCGAACCCGTGGTGTGGCCGGAGGTGGATCGGCCGCGTCGTGCGGGTGTGTCGTCGTTCGGTATCAGTGGCACGAACGCGCACGTCATCATCGAACAGGCCCCGGCGGCCGAACCGGCGGTGGACCAGGCGCCGGTATCTCGGACCGGGCCGGCGGGTGGGTTGCTGCCTTGGGCGGTCTCGGCGCGTAGTAGCGAGGCGCTGGCCGCGCAGGCCGTCCGTTTGGTGTCTCATGTCGCCGATCGGGACCTGGATCCGGCGGATGTCGGCTTCTCGCTGGCGTCCACGCGTGCGGTGTTCGACCATCGTGCGGTTGTCCTGGACGAGGACCGTGCGGGTCTGCTGGCAGGCGTGCGGGCGCTGAGCCACGCCGAAACCACGCCGGGCGTGATGACCGGCCAGGTGGTGCCGGGTACAACCGGTCTGGTGTTTTCCGGTCAGGGTGCGCAATGGTCCGGCATGGCCGCCGAGCTGCGTGCGGCAAATCCGGTGTTCGCCGAGGCTTTCGACGGGATCGTCGCACAGCTGGATCCGCGGTTGGGGCAGCCGGTTTCGCTGAGTGTGGCGTTGGCGGACGGTGACTTGGTCGATCGGACGGTGTTCGCGCAGGCGGGGTTGTTCGCGTTCGAGGTGGCGTTGTTCCGCCTGCTCGAATCCTGGGGCGTACGAACGGATGTGGTGGCCGGTCATTCGATCGGTGAGATCGCCGCCGCGCAGGTGGCCGGGGTGATGTCCCTCGAGGATGCGTGTGTGCTGGTGGCCGCGCGTGGCCGGTTGATGCAGGCGCTGCCTGCTGGCGGCGCGATGGTCGCTGTCGGTGCCTCGGAGGCGGACGTGACGCCGCTGCTGGTCGATGGGGTGTCGATCGCGGCGGTGAACGGTCCGTCGTCGGTGGTGCTCTCCGGTGTCGAGGACGCGGTCGCCGCCGTTGTCGGGGTGTGCACCGAGCGTGGTTGGCGGACGCACCGATTGCGTGTCTCACACGCTTTCCACTCCGCACTGATGGAGCCGATGCTGGCCGAGTTCGGTTCGGCGATAGCGGGTTTGGCGTTCGGTCGGCCAAGTATCCCGTTGGTGTCGACGGTGACCGGTGCCCGGATCACCGATGAGATGACTGTTCCGTCGTATTGGGTGGGTCAGGTCCAGGACACCGTCCGGTTCGCCGATGCCGTTGCCACGATGGCGAGTCTGGGTGTGTCCCGGTTCGCCGAGGTCGGGCCCGATGCGGTGCTGAGCCCGATGGTCGCCCAATCTCTCGGCGACGAGGCTGCTGCGGTGGTGGCGTTGGCGCGTCGTGATCGTGCCGGCGCGTCCGCGGTGTTGGGTGGGGTGGCCGGACTGTTCGTGGCCGGCGCCGAGGTGAATTGGGCCGCTCTCCATGCCGGAGGCCAGCGCATCGATCTGCCCACCTATGCCTTCCAGCATCAGCGCTTCTGGCTGGATCCCATGGAGGCACTGGCCCTGTCGTGGCTGGGAGCCGAACTGGGCGGCGTCAGCTCGGTCGGGCTGGATGTGGCGGCGCATCCGCTGCTGGGCGCGGTTGTGCCGCACCCGGATTCGGGCGGCGTCAGCTTCACCGGCCGGTGGAGCGTCGACTCCGTCGAATGGCTGGCCGATCACAGCGTGCTCGGTACCGTATTGCTGCCGGGCACCGGATTCGTCGAGCTGGCCAGCTATGTCGGCGGTGTGCTCGGTTGTGCCGTACTCGACGAGTTGGTCCTGCGGGCTCCGTTGACCGTGCCGGCCGAGGGCAGCGTCGCGGTGCAGGTCGTGGTGACTGCGGCCGACGAGTCCGGTTGTCGTCGGTTGAGCGTGCATTCGCGGCAGGCCGCCGAGGGGCCGTGGTTGCTGCACGCCGAAGGTGTTCTGGCGCCGGATGAGGTGGTGGCCGATTTCGATCTCGCCGCGTGGCCGCCGGCGGGTGCCCAGCCCCTGGACATCGACGGCGTCTATGACGAGCTACTCGATATCGGGTACGGCTACGGCCCGTTCTTCCAGGGTTTGCAGGCGGCGTGGCGGCGTGGTGACGAGTTGTTCGCCGAGGTCGCGCTGCCCGATCCACAGGACGGCAAGGGATTCGGCATCCATCCGGCGCTGTTCGACGCGGCGCTGCACGCCGGGATCGTGCACGGTCTTCGCGGCGGCGTCGAGGGTTTCCCGGCCCTGCCGTTCACCTGGAACCGGGTGGTGCTGCATGCGGCCGGTGCGAGCGCCGTGCGGGTTCGCATCGTGGTGGAGGGCACCCGGTTCGCGCTCCAGCTGGCCGACGAGCAGGGCCGGCCGGTGATGTCGGTGGGGGCCTTGGTTTCTCGGCCGGTGTCGGCCGATCGCCTGCAGTCGGATCAGGTGGGTGACGCCCTCTTCGGCGTGGAGTGGGTCGCTGCCGCGCCGTCGGCGGAGAGCGTCGAGCAGGGCCGGGTGGCGGTACTGAATGGTGATCTCGCGGCGCTGATCACCGAGTTGGACGCGGCCCGGGATCCGGCTGTTCCGGAGATCGTGTTGTGGGAAATCCCTGTGCACGACGGTGCGCCGCCGGAGGCCGCACGCCGGAGCGCGATCGGTGTGCTCGACACTCTGCGCGGCTGGCTGGCCGAACCGCGTTTCGCCGGTTCACGTTTGGTGGTGCTGACCAGACGTGCGGTGGCCGTTGCCGACTCGGAGCAGGTCGATCTGGGCCAAGCGCCGGTGTGGGGCCTGCTGCGTGCCGCGCAGGCCGAACACCCGGGCCGATTCCAGCTGCTCGACCTGGATCCGGACGAGCAGGATCAGCAGCGTGACGCGCTCGCTATCGCCGCTGTGGCCGTGGCCGCTGCGCTGGAACCCGAGGCTGCGCTGCGCGGTGCGACCCTGCTCGTGCCGCGGTTGCGTCGTCACGCGCCCGGCTCGAACGTTCGGCTGTCCGAGCGGGGCACCGTGCTGGTGACCGGTGGTACGGGTGGTTTGGGTGGGGTGATCGCCCGGCACTTGGTGGCCGAACACGGTGTGCGCCAGCTGCTTCTGACGTCTCGGCGTGGCCCGGATGCTCCGGGTGCCGCGGATCTGCGTGCGGAGCTGACCGAGTTGGGTGCGCAGGTGACCATTGTCGCGTGTGATGTGTCGGATCGGTCTGCGCTGGCGGCGTTGCTCGAGGGTATTTCGGTTGAGCATCCGCTGGTGGGCGTGGTGCACGCGGCCGGATCAGCGGACAACGGTCTGATCGAGTCGATGACGGCCGAGCGGGTCGATTATGTGTTCGGGCCCAAGGTCGATGCGGCGTGGCATCTGCACGAGCTGACTCGCGATGCCTCGCTGTCGTTGTTCGTCTTGGTGTCTTCGGCAGGCGGATTGGTGCTGGCCGCCGGTCAAGCGAACTACGCCGCCGCGAACGTCTTCCTCGATGCTCTCGCCGCGCAACGTCACAGCCTGGGTTTGCCGGCGACCGCCATCGACTACGGGTTGTGGGCGCGATCGACCGGGCTCGGTGTCGAGCTGTCCGAGGCCGACTTCGATCTGATGCGCCGACAGGGTTTTCCGCCGATTTCCGAGACCGAGGGTCTGGCGCTTTTCGATGCGGCCATTGCCACTGATACCGCCCAGCTGGTGGCGTTGCGGGTCGATCCTGCGGTGCTCCGGACTCGGGGCGAGCTGATCCCGGCCCTGGTCCGTGCGCTCGCACCGACCCCCGTGCGCCGCACCAACCGAAGCGCGGCAGGCCAGGCTTTCGCCCGGAAGCTGGCCGGCTTGTCGGATCCGGACCGTGCGCGCGCTCTGCTCGACCTCGTCCGATCGGTGGCCGCCGAGACCCTCGGGCATGCGTCCACGGATGCTGTTGAGCCGCAACAGGCTTTCCAGCAGCTCGGTTTCGATTCGTTGAGCGCGGTCGAATTCCGTAACAAGCTGAATGCCGCGACGGGTCTGCAACTGCCGGCGACGCTGGTCTTCGACTACCCGAACGCGCAGGTTGTCGCCGACTTCATCGCTTCCCAACTCTCCGGCACGAGCCAGGATGTCGCGGTCACTGCCAGTAGGGCGGCCGGCGACGATCCGATTGCGGTGGTGGCGATGAGCTGTCGCTACCCGGGTGGTGTCGCTTCTCCCGAAGACCTGTGGAGTCTGGTTGCCGAAGGCATGGAGGCCACGGGTGATCTGCCCGCGGACCGTGGCTGGGATATCGAGGGCATCTACGATCCGGAACCCGGCAAGGCGGGCAAGGCCTACACCCGTCAGGGTGGGTTCCTGTACTCCGCGGCCGATTTCGACGCGGATTTCTTCGGGATCAGTCCCAACGAAGCTTTGGTGATGGATCCGCAGCAGCGGATGCTGCTGGAGATCTCGTGGGAGGCGCTGGAGCGCGCCGGTGTGGATCCGGCGGTGCTGCGCGGTAGTTCGACCGGTGTCTTCACCGGCGTGATGTACCACGACTACGCGCTGGGCGCCGGTACCGGCAACAGCGTCGCCGGCAGCCTGGTCTCCGGTCGCATCGCCTACACGCTGGGCTTGGAGGGCCCGGCCGTGTCGGTGGATACGGCGTGCTCGTCGTCTTTGGTGGCCATGCATTTGGCGGCGCAGTCGCTGCGGTCGGGGGAGTGCGATCTGGCGTTGGCCGGTGGTGTGGCGGTGATGTCCACCCCGGAGATGCTTGTCGAGTTCAGCCGGCAGCGGGGTTTGTCGCCGGACGGTCGGTGTAGGTCGTTCTCCGATGCGGCCGATGGTGTCGGGTGGTCCGAGGGTGCCGGAATGTTGGTGTTGGAGCGGTTGTCGGACGCCCGTCGCAACGGTCATGATGTGCTTGCGGTGATTGCTGGTTCGGCGGTGAATCAGGATGGCGCGTCGAATGGTTTCTCCGCGCCGAATGGTCCGTCGCAGCGGCGGGTGATCCGTCAGGCGTTGGCCAATGCCGGTGTGTCTGCGACCGAGGTGGACGTGGTCGAGGCGCACGGCACGGGTACGACCTTGGGTGATCCGATTGAAGCCCAAGCCCTTTTGGCTACGTACGGGCAGGGTCGTGCGGCGGATCGGCCGCTGTGGTTGGGGTCGTTGAAGTCGAATATCGGTCATGCCCAAGCCGCTGCTGGCGTCGGTGGCGTGATCAAGATGGTCATGGCGATGCGCCACGGACTGCTGCCGAAGACGCTGCACGTCGATCGGCCCAGCACGAAAGTTGATTGGTCCGAGGGCCATGCCCGCCTGCTGACCGAACCGGTGGCGTGGCCCGACGTGGACCGGCCGCGTCGTGCGGGTGTCTCCTCGTTCGGCCTCAGCGGCACGAACGCTCATCTCATCATCGAACAGGCGCCCGCGGCGGACCCGGCTCCGGTGGTCAAAACCCTTCCGGCGGGCGGGGTGTTGCCGTGGGTGGTCTCGGCGCGGAGCGGCGAGGCACTGGCCGAGCAGGCCCGGCGGCTGGCTTCCTATGTCGGTGAACACGATTCGATCGACATCGGATTCTCGCTCGCCGCCTCGCGAGTGGTGTTCGAGCATCGGGCCGTGGCGTTCTCGCCCGAGGACGACGCCCTGCGGGCCGGTATCCAGGCGCTCGGACGCGGCGAAACGATTCCGGGTGTGGTGACCGGCCGCGTGGTGGCGGGTTCGACGGGTGTGGTGTTCTCGGGTCAGGGTGCGCAGTGGGCCGGTATGGCGGCCGAGTTGCGTGCGGCGTATCCGGTGTTCGCCGAGGTTTTCGACGCGATCGTCGCCGAGTTGGATCCGCTATTGGGACAGTCGGTTTCGCTGGGTACGGCGTTGGCGAGCGGTGAGCTGGTGGATCGGACGGTGTTCGCGCAGGCGGGGTTGTTCGCGTTCGAGGTGGCGTTGTTCCGGTTGCTCGAATCCTGGGGAGTCCGGGGCGATGTGGTGGCCGGTCATTCGATCGGTGAGGTCGCTGCTGCGCATGTGGCCGGTGTGTTGTCGCTGTCGGATGCGTGTGTGTTGGTGGCTGCGCGTGGCCGGTTGATGCAGGCGCTGCCTGCTGGCGGCGCGATGGTCGCTGTCGGTGCCTCGGAGGGGGACGTGACGCCGCTGCTGGTCGATGGGGTGTCGGTCGCGGCGGTGAACGGTCCGTCGTCGGTGGTGCTCTCCGGTGTCGAGGCCGATGTCGTTGCTACCGCTGAGGCTTGTGCCGAGCGTGGTTGGCGGACGCACCGATTGCGTGTCTCACACGCTTTCCACTCCGCACTGATGGAGCCGATGCTGGCCGAGTTCGGTTCGGCGATAGCGGGTTTGACCTTCGGCCGACCCGGCATCCCGTTGGTGTCGACAGTGACGGGTGCCCGGATCACCGACGAGATGTCGGATCCGGCGTATTGGGTCGGCCAGGTCCGCGACACCGTCCGGTTCGCCGACGCGGTCGTCGCGATGGCAGATCTGGGTGTGTCCCGGTTTGCCGAGGTCGGCCCCGATGCGGTGCTGACCCCGATGATCGCGCAGACTCTCGACGACGAGGCCGCTGTAGTGGTGGCGTTGGCGCGTCGTGACCGTGCCGATGCGTCCACGGTGGCGGGTGGGATCGCCGCATTGTTCGTGGCCGGTGCCGAGGTGAATTGGGCCGGTTTCTACGCCGGGACGGGGGCACGGCGAATCGATCTGCCCACCTATGCCTTCCAGCACCGGCGGTATTGGATACCCGAAGGTTCCGCCGGCAAGGGTGACGCCCGGTCGATGGGGCTCGTCGCGACCGGTCACCCGCTGGTGTCGGCGGTGGTGTCGCAACCGGATTCCGATGTGGTCGCCGTCAGCGGCAGATTGTCGGTGCAGACGCAGCCCTGGTTGGCCGACCACCGGGTCATGGACACCGTGTTGTTCCCCGGCACCGGTCTCGTCGAACTCGCACTGCACGCCGGTGAGCGGGTGGGCTGTTCGAGCCTGGACGAGCTGATTCTGCGTGCCCCGCTGGTGTTGCCGGAGTCCGGTGGTGTCGCGGTGCAGGTCGTGATCGGCGGTGCGGACGAGGGGCGTCGTGGGGTGCGGATATTCTCCCGCCCCGACGACGATGCGGATTCGGTGGCGTCGTGGACTTTGCATGCCGAAGGCGTCCTCGTGCCGGGAGCCGACGGCGCACCGGCGGACCTGGCGCAGTGGCCGCCCGCCGACGCCGCCGCGGTCCCGGTCGAGGACCTCTACGACTCTCTCGATGCGCAGGGCTATCACTACGGTCCGGTTTTCCAGGCGCTGCGAGCGGTGTGGCGCGGATCGGACGGGCTCTATGCCGAGGTCTCATTGCCCGAGCAGGCGCGAGGCGACGCGGGGCGGTTCGGTGTGCATCCGGCGTTGCTGGATGCGGCGTTGCACGCCTTGCGTTTTGCTGATGACACCGGGGCGCGGGAAACCGGGCTGGCGTTGCCGTTCGAGTGGTCGGGTGTGACGGTGCATGCGGCAGGAGCCGATGCGTTGCGGGTCCGGCTGACCCGTATCGGTGAGCGTGGGGTTGCGCTGGATCTGGCGGATTCGACCGGTGCCGCGGTGGCGACGGTGCGGCACTTGGCGTCCCGGCCGATCGATCCCGCACAGCTCACCGCGGGCACTCCGATTTCTCGTACCGCTGTGTTCGATGTGAGCTGGGCGCCGATCTCGGTGACCGAGGGCGACGTCGCCGTGGTGGCCTGGGCGGATCTCGGTGACGTGGGTGAGCAGGTCCCGCAGGTGGTGGTGCTGGACTGCCCGGCGGGCAATGATCCCACCGCCGTTCGTGCCGTTACCCATGGTGTGTTGCAGGTGCTGCAGTCCTGGTTCGCCGAACCTCGGTTCGGCGAGTCGGTGCTGGTGGTTCGTACCGGCGGCGCGGTGTCGGTGGCCGGAGAGGACATTGCGAATCTGGCCGGTGCCGCGGTAGGCGGTCTGGTTCGTTCGGCACAGGCCGAGGGCGTCGGACGGATCGTGTTGGTGGATACCGATTCCGAGCTCGACGGTCTGCTGGGCGGGATTCTGGCGTCAGAGGAACCGCAGGTGGCCGTGCGTGATGGGCAGGTGTACAGAGCGCGACTCGGGCGAGTCGTCTCGCCCGCCGCCGCGGCGACCGGTTCCTTCGATCCGGACGACACTGTCCTGATCACCGGCGCAGGCGGCTACCTCGGTGGGCTGTTGGCCCGGCACCTGGTGAACGCCCATGGCGTGCGCCGTCTGCTGTTGCTCAGCAGACGCGGTGAATCCGGCCCCGGCGCAACAGCGCTGCGAGAAGAGTTGCGGCAGATCGGTGCCGAGGTCGAGTTCGTCGGATGCGATGTCGCCGACCGCGGCGCGCTGGCCGCGGTGCTGGCCACTATTCCTGCCGCACAACCGCTTACGGGCGTCTTCCACCTCGCCGGTGTGCTCGATGATGGCGCGATCGCCTCGCTGAGTCCGGAGCGGATGGACGCGGTGCTGGCCCCGAAGATCGACGCCGCGCTGCATCTGCACGAGCTGACCGCCGACCTGCCTGTGAAGGCGTTCGTGCTGTTCAGCTCGGTCGCCGGTGCGTTCGGTAGCCCCGGCCAGGGCAACTACGCCGCGGCCAACGCCTGCCTCGACGCGCTGGCCGCGCACCGCAGGGCATCCGGGCTGCCCGGTATATCTCTGGCCTGGGGTCTGTGGAGCACCGACGGGGGTATGGCCACGGAGCTCGGCGATGTCGACCGGCGCCGGATGTCCCGGTCGGGCCTGCTGCCGCTGTCGGCGGACCAGGGTCTGGCACTGTTCGACGCCGCGACGGGAATGGACACGGCGGCCCTCATCCTCGCCCGGGTCGATCTGGATGCCATGCGCTCTGCGGGATTCGCCGCGCCCGCACTGTTTTCCACACTCATCCCGCAGCGCCGCAGAGCAGTCTCCGGTGCGTCCGCGGCGTTGCGTGCTCGGCTGTCGAGCACTCCCGACAGCGAGCGTTTCGACGTGCTGCTGGAGATCGTGCGCGGTCAGATCGCCACCGTCCTCGGCCACGAGAACACGAACGCGGTGGCAGCGGACCGGGCCTTCAACGAGCTGGGCTTCGATTCGATCTCCGCTGTCGAATTCCGCAATGCGCTGAAGGCCGCCACCGGTCTCCCGCTGCCCGCGACCTTGGTATTCGACTATCCCACGCCCCAGGCTTTGGCGCGGTATCTGGCCGACGAGTTCGCCGGGACGAGCCGCGATGTCGAGGTCACCGCCGTCAGGGCTGTCGACGGCGACCCGATCGCCGTGGTCGGTATGGCCTGCCGTTACCCCGGAGGGGTGACGTCCCCGGATGAACTCTGGGAACTCGTGCGGACCGGCCGGGACGCGGTATCGACGTTCCCGGTCGACCGCGGTTGGGACCTCAACGGCATCTACGATCCGGAACCCGGCCGCGCGGGTAGGTCCTACACTCGAGAGGGCGGATTCCTGCACACGGCCGCCGATTTCGACGCGGACTTCTTCGGGATCAGTCCCAACGAAGCCGTGATGACAGATCCGCAGCAGCGGCAACTACTGGAAACCACGTGGGAGGCGTTGGAGCGCGCCGGTGTGGATCCGGCGGTGCTGCGCGGCAGTTCGACCGGTGTCTTCACCGGCGTCATGTACCACGACTACGCCCAGGGGACCGGTAACAGCGCGGCAGGCAGCCTGGTGTCCGGTCGCATCGCCTACACCCTCGGGTTGGAGGGCCCGGCCGTGTCGGTGGATACGGCGTGCTCGTCGTCGTTGGTGACAATGCATTTGGCGGCGCAGTCGCTGCGGTCGGGGGAGTGCGATCTGGCCTTGGCCGGTGGCGTGACGGTGATGGCGACTCCGGAAACTCTGGTGGAGTTCAGCAGGCAGCGGGGTTTGTCGCCCGATGGTCGGTGTAAGTCCTTCGCGGATGCGGCCGATGGTGTCGGCTGGTCCGAGGGTGCCGGGATATTGGTGCTGGAGCGGCTGTCGGATGCTCGCCGCAATGGTCATAACGTGCTTGCGGTGATTGCTGGTTCGGCGGTGAATCAAGATGGCGCGTCGAATGGTCTGACCGCGCCGAACGGTCCCTCGCAGCGGCGGGTGATTCGCCAAGCGCTGGCGAATGCGGGGGTTTCGCCGGTCGATGTCGATGTGGTCGAGGCGCACGGCACGGGTACGACTCTGGGCGATCCGATCGAGGCCCAAGCCCTTTTGGCTACGTACGGGCAAGAGCGGGATGCGGATCGGCCTTTGTGGCTCGGATCGCTGAAGTCGAATATCGGTCATGCTCAGGCAGCGGCTGGTGTCGGTGGTGTCATCAAGATGGTCATGGCGATGCGCCACGGACTGTTGCCGAAGACGCTGCATGTCGATGCGCCCAGCACCAAAGTTGATTGGTCCGAAGGGCACATCCGTTTGCTGACCGAGTCGGTGGCCTGGCCGGAGGTGGATCGGCCGCGTCGTGCGGGTGTGTCGTCGTTCGGTATCAGCGGCACGAATGCGCACGTCATCATCGAACAGGCCCCGGTGCCGACGGTGGAGCCGGAGCCCGCGGTCAAGTCCGCGCCCGCGGGCGGGTTGCTGCCATGGGCGGTCTCGGCCCGCAGTGCCGAGGCTCTCACCGCTCAGGCCGTCCGCCTGGCATCGCATGTGGGCGAACACGATCCGATCGATATCGGCTTCTCGCTGGCATCGACGCGCGGTGTCTTCGAACATCGTGCTGTTGTGGTGGCCGGCGACAGTGACGAGCTGCTGGCAGGTGTCCAGACCTTGGCGGCCGGTGTGGCGGCACCCGGTGTGTTGACCGGCCGTGTGCTGGCGGGTTCGACGGGTGTGGTGTTCTCGGGTCAGGGTGCCCAGTGGGCCGGCATGGCCACCGAGCTGTGCGCGGCCTTCCCGGTCTTCGGCAATCACTTCGATGCGATCGTCGCCGAGTTGGATCCGCTGCTGGAACAGTCGGTTTCGCTGGGCACGGCGTTGGCGAGCGATGATCTGGTCGACCGGACCGTGTTCGCGCAGGCGGGTCTGTTCGCGTTCGAGGTGGCGTTGTTCCGCCTGCTCGAATCCTGGGGCGTACGAACGGATGTGGTGGCCGGTCATTCGATCGGTGAGGTCGCTGCCGCGCAGGTGGCCGGTGTGTTGTCGCTGTCGGATGCGTGTGTGTTGGTGGCCGCGCGTGGCCGGTTGATGCAGGCGCTGCCTGCTGGCGGCGCGATGGTCGCTGTCGGTGCCTCGGAGGCGGACGTGACTCCGCTGCTGGTCGATGGAGTGTCGATAGCGGCGGTGAACGGTCCGTCGTCGGTGGTGCTCTCGGGTGTCGAAGCCGCTGTCGGAGCTGTCACCGACGCTTGTGCCGAAAGTGGTTGGCGGACACACCGATTGCGAGTTTCGCATGCTTTCCATTCGGCCTCGATGGAGCCGATGCTGGCCGAATTCGGCACGGCGATCGAAGGTTTGACGTTCGCGCGCCCGAGTACCCCGCTGGTGTCGACGGTGACCGGCGCCCGGGTCGCCGACGAGATGTCGGATCCGGCGTACTGGGTCGGTCAGGTCCGGGACACGGTGCGGTTCGCCGATGCCGTTGCGGCAATGACGGATCTGGGTGTGGCCAGGTTCGCCGAGGTCGGCCCCGACGCGGTGCTGACCCCGATGATCGCCCAAACCCTGGACACCGCGCCGACTATCGCGCTGTGCAAACGAAACGCGGCGGACTCCGAGACCGTGCTGACCGGCCTCGCCCGACTGCACGTCTCGGGTGCGACGGTGGATTGGACGAGCTACTACACCGGCACCGGCGGCACGCGGATCGACCTGCCGACCTACGGCTTCCGGCACCGCCGCTTCTGGTCCACCGGCCCGCTGCACACCGGCGAGGCGCACGCACTCGGCCTGCGGTCCACCGACCACCCGATGCTGGGCGCCCTGGTGGCACAGCCGGAGAGCGGCGGCGTCCGATTCACCGGCCGCCTGTCCACGAGCACCCATCCCTGGCTGGCCGATCACGACGTGCTCGGCACGGTGCTGCTGCCGGGCACCGGATTCGTCGAACTGGCCGCCCACGCCGGCGACCAGGTCGAATGCCCGGAGCTTGCGGAACTCACCCTGCTGGCGCCACTGGTGTTCCAGGGGCAGGGCGGCGTCGACATCCAAGTGATCCTCGGCGACAGCGACGACGCCGGTCGCCGGCGGCTCGACATCTACTCCCGGCGGGACGACGACGATCCGTCGGCGCCGTGGACGCACCACGCGGAGGGCGCCGTGCGCCCGAGCCCGGAAACCGCGGCGGCGGACGGCTGGACGGACTTCGCGCAGTGGCCACCGGCCGGTGCCACGAATATCGAGCTGGCCGGCGCCTACGACGTACTCGCCGACCACGGCTACAACTACGGGTCCGCCTTCCGTGGACTGGAAGCCCTGTGGCGACGCGGTGAGGACCTCTTCGCCGAGGTCGCGCTGCCCGAGCCGACCGCTACCCAGGGCTACGGCATACATCCGGCGCTCTTGGACGCGGCCATGCACGCGCTGTCCTTCGGCCTCCCGCAGGGCGTGGACGAGCAGGCCGAGCGGCCGACCCTGGTGCCGTTCGTCTGGTCGTCGGTGCGGGTGCACGCCGACGGGGCCCGGCGGGTGCGGGTTCGATTGTCCTGGCTGAACCAGGGCGAGATCGCCCTGGCCATGGCCGATTCCGGTGGGGCGCCACTGTTGTCCGTCGGGTCGCTCGCGCTGCGCCCGATGTCGCTCGAACTGCTTTCGGCCGCAACCCGATCCGCGCCGGACGGGCGGTACGAGCTCAACTGGCGGCCCGGTCCTGAACTGCGCTCGGGAGGTTCGTGGGCCGAGTGGGGGTCGTCTGCGTCGGCCTCGGTCGTCCTGTTCCGCCCACCGGTCGACGGCGACGACGTGCCAGCCCGGTTGCGCACCGCGCTGCACCGCACGCTCAGTGTCGTCCAGGAGTTCCTGCGCGAGGACCGCTACGCGGCAAGCGCTTTGGCTGTGGTCACCGACGCTGCGGCCGGCCCGGCCACGGCTGCGGTGTGGGGCCTGGTGCGCGCGGCGCAGGCGGAGCATCCCGGGCGGATCGTGCTCGTCGAGGCCGCCGCCGAGACCACCCCGGATCACCTTGCCGCCGCGGCGATGTCGGGTGAACCGGAACTGGCCGTCCGGGCCGACGGGACACGGGTGCCGCGGCTCGTGCGGGCCGCGTTGCCCGAGTCGGACCCGCGGGCACCCTGGGATCCGGAACGGACGGTACTGATCACCGGCGGCACCGGCGGCATCGGTCGTCACCTTGCCAGGCACCTGGTGAGCGAGCACGGTGTGCGGCACCTGCTGCTGGCCGGCCGCCGCGGACCGGATGCCGCCGCGGATCTCATCGCGGAATTGACCGACCTCGGTGCCCGGGTGCGCGTGGCCGCCTGCGACGTCGCGGACCGAAATGCGTTGCGCGAATTGATCGCTTCGGTTCCGGCCGAGTATCCGCTGGGTGCGGTCGTGCACGTGGCGGGCGTCGCCCACAACGGGATGGTCGAGACCCTGACGCCGGAGCAGATCGACTACTCCCTCGGGGCCAAGGCCGACGCGGCGTGGCATCTGCACGAGCTCACCCGGGCCGCCGGGCTGTCAGCCTTCGTGCTGATCTCCTCGGTGGCGGGGTCCATCCTGCCCGCCGGCCAGGGCGGATACGCGGCGGCCAACGTGTTCCTCGACGCGCTCGCCACCCACCGGCACGCCCAAGGTTTGCCGGCCACCGCGCTCGCCTACGGTCTGTGGGATATCGAAACGGGCCTGTCGCAGTGGCTCAGCGAGGCCGACCGACAGCGGATGCGCCGCCAGGGTCTGCCGCCGCTGGCCGCGCACAAGGCACTCGAATTGTTCGATGCCGCAGTCGCTTCGGAGACTCCGGCGAGCATCCTGACCGAGATCGATCTGCCCGCGCTGCGGGCTCGGGACGCGGTGCCCACACTGCTGCGTGACCTGGCCAAGCGTGCCGGGCGGCGGCAGAGCGCCGGGGCCAAGGACGCGGGCGCACTGCGCAGGCAGCTGGCCCAGCTCCCGGAGTCCGAGCAGGAAGAGTGGCTCCGCAAGCACATTCTCGAGACCGCGGCCAGGCTGCTGGGTCATGAGAGCGTCGATGCTCTCGACCCGGAGCGGGATTTCCTCGAATCGGGGTTCGACTCACTGGCGGCCATGGAGCTGCGGACCACGCTCAACGCGTCCACCGGTCTGACGCTGCCGACGGCTGCGATCTTCGACCACAAGACGCCGGCGGCGCTGGCTCGATACCTGCGGACGGAGCTCACCGCGACCGCGCGACGCGGCGATGCGCCGGCCGGCGAGGACGACTCGCTGTACGGGATGTTCCGACGCGCGGTGGAGAGCGGCCGGTTCGTCCAGGCCTTCGACCTGTTGCGGGTGACGGCGGAGCTGCGCGAACAGTTCACCGCCGCGCCGGAACCGGACCGGCTGCCGGTGCCGACGCGACTCGCCGCGGGACCCGCGCTGCCGCGGTTCATCTGCCTCACACCGCCATTGGCGACCGGCGGCGCGCATCAGTACGCCCGGATCGCCTCGCACCTGGGCACCTCCCGGGACATCGTGGCGGTGTCGCCCATCGGCTGCCGGACAGGTGAACCGTTGCCGGCGACGCCGACAGCGGCCTTGGAAGCCATAGCGTGCAGCGTCCTCGAGGCGGCGCAGGGAGAACCGTTCGTGCTGCTCGGATACTCCTCGGGCGGCCTGCTGGCCTACCTCGTCACCGAGTACCTGGAAGGGGCGGGCGGCCAGGCGCCCGCCGGCGTGGTCATGCTGGACACCTACAAGGTGCACGATGACGGCGAATGGTTGCTTCGGGCGATGGCTGGACACATGGTGTCGGAGGAGGCCACGTTCGGTCGCTTCGACCAGGCCCGGCTGACCGGCATGGGCCGGTATGTGCAGCTCCTCCAGGAGATGGTGCCCGGCTCCGTCACCACGCCGACGTTGTTCATCCAGTGCGCCCAGACCTTTTTGGGGAGCTCATCGGATCGCGTGGACTGGCAGGCCGAACCGTGGGATTCGACGCATACCGTTGTTTCGGTACAGGCTGACCACTTCACGATCCTGGAGGACGGCTCAGCGGATGTCGCCGAAGCGATCGAGGGCTGGCTCGAGAGCTAGGAACAACGACCGGGTGGGCGACTTGCTCACCCGGTCGTTCCGGCCTAGCTCGACAGCGCTCGAGCGCAATGATCGCGGATCAGCCGGCCTATCGGTTCGCAATTCGAATCGATGAAGAAATGACCGCCTGGAAATGATTTCGCACAGAAGCTTCCAGCGGTGTGCGAGCCCCATACCTCGATTTCCGCGAGACTCGCATCGGGGTCACGATCGCCGACAATCGCGACGATAGGGCTACTGACCGTCGCGTCCGTACCGCACTCGTAGGTCTCGATGGCCCGGTAGTCGTTCCTGACGATCGACAGGATCAGCTCTCGAAACTCGGGATCCTCGAGCAACGCCCGTGGTGTACCGCCGAACCGCAGGAGATGCTCACCGAGTTCTCGATCGCTCAGCAGGTGCATTCGCAGCTCAGGGAGTGGCGCAGAAGGCGCGCGGCGACCGGAGGCGAACAGGACCCTTGCGGTCGCTCCCGATTCGTGCTCGAGCCGCCTGCCTGCCTCGAAAGCTACGACAGATCCCATACTGTGCCCGAACAAGGAGAAATCCTGGGCACTCCCGACCGCTTCTATCAGCTCGGGCAGCAGGCCATCGACGAGGTCGGAGATATTCCCCACGAGCGGTTCACGTCTTCTATCCTGTCGCCCCGGATACTGAACAGCGAGAACCTCATATTCTGTCCCCACGCATTCGGCCAATGGCCCGAAGGATATGGCGGAGCCGCCCGCGTGCGGAAAACAGACCAATTTATGAGAGCCATCCCTCGGCGCGGGGGACAGGCGACGTAGCCAGCTATTACCCATAGGGTGGAGCCTTTCGTTACGGCGAGCTAGAGGCTCGATGGCGTGTGCTCGAGCCGCACCACCGCGCTCCAAGGCTTCCACGAATTTTCGGGCGGCTTGCGAGGATCCGGCTGTGGCAAGAGCGTGAACGGCTTCATGAACCAGGGCAGCCGGTTGAACCGGTGCGCCGCCGAGGCCAGATTTTCCACCTGGTCGGCCGTCCAGCCGAGGTCGGCGAAGAAGCCGAGCGGATCGACCGGACCGAACTGCCAGGGGGCGTTGGCCAGCAGCTCGGCAGTGGCCTTACCCATTCGCTTCACAATCGCCTGGTTATTGACATCCAGTGCCCACCAAGCGATTTCAGGACGGGCCAGCGCGGCGGCCAAGCCGGCGACATCGCCGTCGCTGAGGTAGTAGACCAGACCCTCGGTGAGCACAAGCGCCCGCTGCGCACCCGCGAGGGCCTCGTCCAGGAATTGCTGCCGCGCCTCGGGATCAGCGAGATCCACCGCCGTGCGGGTGAGCGCGCAGCGCGGCGACTCCCCGTCCAGCAGCGTGTTCTTCTCGGCGACCAATTCGGGAAGATCGGCCTCTATCCAAGGGAGTTCGGAGGGCAGCTCCAGTCGGTACGGGCGGGTATCCATACCCGCGGCCATATTGACCACCAGATCGCAGCCCTGCGCGATGGTCTTCAGGATCAAGTCGTCGATGAGTTTGGTCCGGGTGACGAGGTTCCAGCCATTGAGCATCAAGCGCGGTGTCTGGGCGGCTATGGCGCGGCCCCGCTCCCCGGCGGCTCGGTCGGCGAGGGGATCGTGGAAAAGGGCATCGGGGCGGGCGGATTCGACGGCGCGGAAGGCGGCCACCCAGCGCGCGGTGTCGGAAACGTTCGTTATGAGTTCAGCGGTCTCGGCCACCAGTGCAGTCTCGCACAGCAAACGAAACCGGGCTCACCGCGGGCACAACGCGACGTACTGTGTATTTTTCGCATGGCACAGGGGGTTTATGAACGCACGGCACGCGGCCGGGTGGGCAGCCGAGCACGGGTTGCCGCGATCGGGGTTGCGCGCGCTGCACCGCTCGGGCGACCCGCCGATACCGGGTCTTCGGCCGGCCCCTGCCGCAATCGGCGCGGCGCTCGGCCGGCAATAGCCCGGTGTCGTCAGGCATGCGACACCGCCCGAGCCCGGCCCGGTCCCACGCACGCGCGAATCGACTCGATGACGAGGAGGCCGGAGGGTCGGAACGTGTCGCGCGGTGTTTCGATCCATTGCCTGATGGCTCCGGATTGGATAGTCGGCGACGGCAACGCCACGGTGCCTCCGTCGCGGATGACAGATACGTTGTGGCGGAACAGATCAGCGAAGAGCGGCACATCGTCGGGTACATCGGGTCGGATCAAGAAGGTCCACCGGTTCGACCGGGGATGCGACAGGATCGGACCGATGGCGGCTCCGCGTCGGCCCATGTCGTGTCTGACCGACTGGCCCAGTGGTGCGGGCATCGTCAGTGCCCAGACGTGTGTGGCTTTCATGACGATGCGCCCCAGGCTCGGCGGATCGATGGTCGCGGGCAGATCGCATGCCCGCCGATAGAAGAGGCAACGGGATACCGGAGAATCCCCGAACGGTATGTGGTCCATCGGGTTTGGCCTTTGCTCAGTTCGACAGGGGGGTTAGGTGTGCCTGGTGCCACGGACTCGATAGCCCAGCCCCAGGGTTGATCCGGTTGCGATGGGTGGGCCTTCCCGCTTGCGCAGCTCCACCATCGAACTCCGCTGAAGGGGGCAGCGCCGCGGCGCAGGCCGGTGCGCGCCGGGCGTGGCCCCCCGCCCCCCCGCCCGCGCGGGCGGGGCGCGGGGCCCGGGGCCGCCGCCCCCCGCCCACCCCCCCCACACCGCCCCCCCCCCGACCCGCCCGGGGCGCGGGCGCCGAGCGCACCCCCCCCCCCACGCCCCCCACAC
>NZ_JBHVDF010000006.1:36004-42123 GCF_042802915.1 Nocardia sp. NPDC057440 | reverse complement strand
GGGACGCGGGGCGGGGTGGGCGGGGGCCGGGGGGGGGGCCCGGCCTGTCGTTCTAGTTTTTGTTTTGTCTCGTTTTGGGGGGCACGGCCGGCATCGGCATCGCCGACCAACTCCGCGACGCCATGATCGTCGGTGGGCGCGGCCGCGATTCTGGTGCATAGACCGCTACGGCCTGCTCACCGAGTCGTGCCCGGGCTCCGCGACTTCCGGAGTTCCCTACACCCGCCCTGTCGCCGAGGTCCGCGAATAGGATGAGTACGCAACAGAATCCGGCGTCCGCCCGGCCGAAGTAGCACGTCGAGTGCATCCGACGGTTCTCATCGGCACCTCCACCGAGCATGGCGTGTTCTCCGAGACGATCGTGCGGTACATGCCCTTACCGAGGGAGCTTTTTCCGACGGCGCCGCCGGGAAGGGCGGGATCGCCGGCGGAATTTGTCGTGTGACAGCTCTTCAAAGGAAATCGGAGAGGACTTCGTTGAAGCGCTCCGGTTCCTCGAAGAACGGCACATGACCGCTGTGCTCGAACCGCACCGCCTTCGCGGCGGGAAGCTGTCCTGCGAGCCATTCCTCGAGTGGACCCGGGAAGATTTTGCTGTGCGCGCCGTAGATCAGCAGTGCGGGCACGGTGACCTCGGGCAGGACCGACCGGAAGTCCGCGAAGGACATGTCGTACCAAATGGCACATGCCGCCGACGTCGACATTTTCGTCGTCTCCGCATACACGGCGTCGATCACCTCGTCGGGCGGTGTTTCGGCGAAGCAGGCGGCTATGAACGGCTTGATCACCGACGGGCGGGCGTGCTTCACCGCCTGCACGAACACGGCGAGGTCGCTCTGCGAGTAGCCACCTTGCAGCGGGAACTCCCACCCCGCCGAGTCGAGGAAACGCGGTGACTGATCGATGAAGGTCACCGACCGCAGCTGGTCACACCCGAATTGTTGAATGTAGGCGAGTATCACCGCGGTGCCCATCGACCATCCCACCAGGGACACGTCCTCGAGCGAGAGATGGTGGAGCAGGCTGCGGATGTCACGCGCGTACTGCGCCAGGGTGTGGCCGTCGTCGGTTTTCCCGGAGGCGCCGTGCCCACGAAGATCGACATTGATCACCCGATTCCCCTCCGCCAACGCAGGCACGTTCTGTGCCCAGAAGGTGGTGTTCATCGTCCAGCCGTGAATAAGCACGACGGGACGACCGGCACCGTGATCCTCGTAGTACATCGGCACACCATCCGGCAGTTCCAGGTATGGCATCAACGACCTCCAGCTCGTGAGAAGAAGTGCTGTCACACAATGGCGTGCCTGCGGTAGCAAGGCCAAGGTGGAGAGCTGGGGTTGCATCAACGTTGCAGCGAGAGGCAACCCGTTGTCAGAGTCATGGCAACGTGCTTACTCTGGTTTCGAGCCCTACGGACGCCCTGACTCGGCGACCGGCGGGACCTCTCCGAATCGACCGGAATACCACGAGGCGAACGCATTTGGTGACAGGGCAGACGCATGTGATGCGTGCAGACGTGCGCGCCTCATGGGATCGTGCACAACGTCGAGGTCTGCATCCGGACCGGCATCTGCCCGATGTCGGATTGGCCGAAGACGAGGTCCGGACCTGGCGCAGGGACCATCAGATGGCTTCGGTATGGCCGATACTGTTCGCGAGCCTGGAGAGTGCGGCGTTCGAGCCGGGGCACGTGTTGTTCGGTGGCGACGCCGACGGCCATCTGCTGTGGGTACAGGGTGATCCCACCACTCGCCGGGTGGCGGAACGCGCAAACCTTGTCCCAGGAGCGCGATGGCACGAAGCCGAAGCCGGTACCAATGGTGTCGGCACGGCCCTGGCCCTCAGCAGACCCTTCCAAGTTCGCGGAACCGAGCACTACCTGTCGGTTGCCGCGGACTTCACCTGCACCGCGGCCCCCATCAGAGACCCGGTCAGTGGTGCGGTGATCGGGGTCGTCGACGTCACCTGCAAGCTCCGCAACATGAATTCGCTTGCGCTGCCGCTGATTACCACCGCGGCGCGACTCGCGGAGGCGCATCTGCGTGATCTCGCCCGGCAACGTCATGCCGAGATACTTACCCGCTACCACGACCGCGTCCTCAATCGTGTCGGCGGCCACTGGGCTCTGATCTCGCAAGAGGGGCGGTTGTTGGATGCCGCTCCGTCGAGCTGGCTGCCTGCTGTCTGGCCGGTCCCCGTGATAGAGGGCGAAACCGAACTGCCCGATGGACGTCGGGTCGTTGTCGAACGACTCTCGCCGGGCGGCGGACCGTTCTCCGTCTATGCCCTGCCGGACCAGGCTTCCGGCCGACAAGCCCCACAGGTGACTTCGCTGGGCCGTAACCGTGCCGTGCTGTGGATGGATGGGGTCGTCCATGAGCTCAGTCTCCGGCACAGCGAGCTGGTGGTGCTGCTGCTCGCCAACCCTGATGGACTGACTGCGGCGGCATTGGCCGAAGAGCTGTACGGGAATGCCGGAAAAACAGTGACGGTGCGCGCGGAGCTCGCCCGGCTGCGACGAATCGTCGGCTATCGCCTCTCGTCGGATCCGTACCGCCTGGACAGCCGAATCCGTACCGATTTCCAGCAACTGGAAGCAGACGTCGCGAGGGGCGCTGTGGGTGATCTACGGAGCAGATATCCAGGCCCGCTGCTACCGGGATCACAGGCCCCGGGCATTCGGCGGATACGACAGCGACTCCACAACCGGCTGATGCCCGATCGTCCGGCGGAGTAGCGGCCGGGGTCGCGACAGAACAGGAAGCCCCTGCACATTGCCCGACCAGAAGTAGTCGACAGGCTGCGGTCATACTGTCGACACCCCAACCGATACATGCCCGAATCCGGCACTCAGGGACTTATTCTGCCCACGTGACAGGGGAACCGGCGCTCTCAGCGCAACCATTCCGGCGGTGGGTGCCGCTGCTGGTCGTCGGTGCTGTGCTGGCGGCGGGTGGGGCCGCCACCCGACCGTTCAGTTGGTCGGCGACCGTGCTGGTGGTGGTGCCGGTGGTCGTGGTTTCGGTGCTGGCGTTGCGCGCGCGGCCCGAGCGGATTCCACGTACCGCCCGGCTGCGGCGCGGAGTGGCCGTCTGGTCGACGCTGCTGGTCGCGGCGTCGGTGTGGGAGGTGTATGCTTTTGCGCGGCAATCGGATTGGACACGGCCGAGCGAGTTACACCCGACCTTGTCGACATTGCTGGATCCAGCACTGGAGCAGTGGCCTTTGCGGTTCGCCGGATGGCTGGTGTGGCTGGGTGCCGGCTGGTGGCTGGTGTCGCGATGAGCGATCGGGTGCTCGTCATCGTCGGGTTCGTGCTGGTGCTGGTCGTTACGCTCGGCATGGTCGTGGTCACGCATGTGCGCCGGGATCTGGTCGCGCCCGTGGGGGAAACGATTGCGTACCTCACGCGCACTCGGGTGGCGAGGATTGCCGCTGTGCTGGTGTGGGCGTGGGCCGGCTGGCACTTTCTCGCGCGGTAGGGACAACCGTGACGATGCTGGCGCGGGCGAAACCCGGTGCTACGTCTGGGCTTGGATTCCACCGCATCGAATGTGTCCGCTGAACGCATTCACCAATCGTGCTTCGGTATCAGCTCTGCCTTTGCTTCTGCGAGCAGGTCGGATTGGAGCGCCGAGCAATGAGCCCACCAGTCAGGGAAGGTCGCAGGGTCCCGAACGGCGTCGTGCAAGCCACGGGCATGAGCAACTACGCGGTCCCGCAAAGCGTCCGAGCAGATGATCTCGACCCGCTTCTCTGCTAGCCAGACGCTTTCGATCAGCGGCTTCATCTCGGCGGGGGTACCTCCACGCTCGCGGATATCGAGCTCTCCCTGCAGTCGCTGCGTTGTCTCGAAGTAGTCGATGATCGCTGACTTCACCTCCTCTCTGCGGGCAAGACGACTCTCCGCGCGGAACTTGAGCTTCGCTGCGCGGGCCGAACTCCGTTGCACCATAAGCGTTGCCGATGCGCCGAGCCCCGCGCCGAAGAGTGGCAGCAGGCCCGTGACCAACGTTGAAACAACCCCTGTCGACATGACTCCAATTCTCGCGATCAGTTGCCGATCTTGATCCTGATTGCCCACTATTGCCGCGATATGCCTGCCATGTCACTGCCCCACGACAAATTCAGGACGACCCGTGTCGAACGGGTGCGGCCTGTGACAGTCGAGAAACGGTCCTACCGGCGGTCAGGCGGAAGCCTTCTCCCCACGGTGCGAAGGACCTTCTCGTTCCGCGGCTGCGTCCGGCGGCCCACGGGAGATCCTCCCAGGCCGACGGTGCCAATGTATGCGCGCGCACCGCCGCTTCGCTTCGCGAGGAGATTGCCCGTCCATAGCGGGCGACAACGGAAAAGGAGGGTATTCACTCCTTCCCACTCTCAACTTATAGCGCACCGGTGGGCTTGCGGCAAGACCCGGGTTGTACTGCATACTCGTCGACCTAAGCCAGAACCTGCGGAAATGGGAGTAACGAGTGACGGACATCGACGTAATCATCGTGGGCGCGGGCCCGAGTGGCCTGATGCTGGCCGGTGAGCTACGCCTGGCCGGAGTGCGAACGCTGGTACTGGAGCGGCAGTCGCAGCCGCGAGACACCCCGAAGGCCAGCGGTATCGGCGGGCGGATCCTGGACCTGCTGCGCTACCGGGGCATTCTGGATCGATTCGAAGCAGCCAGCAGCAACCCCAACGTGCCTCCCCGATTCCCGTTCGGCAATCTGCATTTGGACCTCACACAACTGGCGGATCCCCCGATGCGGGCGTTGCCGCTCCAGCAATGGGAAATCGAGCGACTGCTCGACGAACGCGCCCGCGAACTCGGCGCCGACATCCGTCGTGGACACGAGGTGGTCGGGTTGAGCCAGGACGATGCCACGGTGACCGCGGACGTGCGCGGGCCGGACGGGCCTTACCAGCTGACCGCTCGATACCTGGTGGGCTGCGACGGCGGGCGCAGCCGGGTCCGCGACATGGCGGGTATCCCCTTCCCTGGCATCACATATCCGGAGGTCAACCGGCTGGCCCAGGTCGCAGTGCACGATTCGGTGACCGTGCTCGACAACGGCGACATCGACGTACCCGGGCTGGGCAGGATCCATGCGGGTTTCACCCGAACAGGCCGCGGTGTGTTCGCGTTCGCGGTCATGGACGGGATGCTGTCGATGCAGACCACCGAAGACGAGTCCACCGAATACGACGACGACGAGCCGCTGACCATGACCGAGCTCGCCGACAGTGCTCGTCGGGTGCTCGGCGCGGATCTCCCCCTGGGAGAACCGATTCGGCTGTCGCGCTACACCTTCAAGGATCGGCAGGTCGAACGATACCGCGATGGGCGAATCATGCTGGCCGGTGATGCGGCCCACCTGCTTCCCGCCACCGGCACGGCGCTCAATGTCGGCATGCTCGACGCGGTCAATCTTGCCTGGAAGCTGGGCGCCGACATCCACGGCTGGGCGCCGGCCGGCCTGCTGGACACGTATCACGACGAGCGTCACTTTGCCGGCGCACGTGCGCTGAAGCAGACCCGGGCCCAGGTGGCACTGCGGCGCGGACAGGACCTCGCCGCTGAGGCACTGCGGGAAGTCTTCCAGGAACTGCTCCTCGACGAGCCGGCATTGCGCCGCATGGGAGCCCTTGTCGGCCACGCCGACATCCGCTATCCGATGCCGGGCTCCGACCGCCATGCCTTGACCGGAACCTTCGCACCCGACCTCACCCTGCACACCGACCGGGGCGTCACCACCGTCGCGGAACTCATGCGCACCGCACGGCCCGTCCTCCTCGATCTCGCCGAACGTCCTGAGCTCCGCGAGATCGCCGGAGAGTGGCAGGATCGGATCGAAATCCGCACCGCGAAAACCGATGACCGACCGGCCGACGCCCTTCTGATCCGCCCGGATGCCCACATCGCCTGGGCCGCAACGATCGACGAACCTGCCGATCTCGCCGCGCTCGCGCTGCGAGAAGCGCTCTCCGGCTGGTTCGGCGCACCCTGAACCTGTACGACTCCGGCCGGTGCGTCGACGCACCCGCCGGAGTCGATCGGCGGGGTTGCGCGGGGCGCCGCCCCCAAACCCCATGCGCGCGGGGGGGCAAGGGGAGGACCGCACCCCCCC
>NZ_JBHVDF010000006.1:0-35994 GCF_042802915.1 Nocardia sp. NPDC057440 | reverse complement strand
GCAGCGTGTCGCACCTCGCGGCCTCGATCCGCGGGTTCGTCCTATTCGGGGACGATCGCTATTGCGTCGACGCACCGGCCGGAGTCGAACGGCGGCGATCAGCGCGCCGCCGCACCGAACCGCATGGCGCCCTTGCGGGCAGGCGTAGTCCTCAGCCCGCCGCTTTCTTCACGAGCTCGCCGAGCCTTGCCTCGTCGGCGGCACTCAATGTTGTCAATGCGAAAGCGGTCGGCCACATGGCGCCGTCGTCGAGGTTCGCGGAGTCGTTGAACCCGAATGTCGCGTACCGCGCTTTGAACTTCTCCGCGCTCTGGAAGAAACACACCACCTTGCCGTCCCTGGCATACGAGGGCATCCCGTACCAGAGTTTCGGCGTCAAGTCCGGTGCGCCGGCTTTGACGATGGCATGGACCCGTTCGGCAAGGACCCGATCGGATTCGGCCATCTCGGCGATCTTGGCGAGCACGTCCGTCTCCCCGTCGGCCTTCGACGCCCGCGAGCCGCGGCGCGCGGCCGTCTTCAACTCCTGGGCGTGCTCCTTCATAGCGGCACGCTCCTCCTCCGAGAAACTCACGGAAGTCTTGCTTTTCGCGGTTGTGCGTGTGGTGGATTTCTGAGCGGTCATCAGCGGGGTTCCTTCGGGTGAGTCTTGACGGGGACGGTTTTGACGCTGGAGGGCGGGAGTTGGTTCAGTTGTAGGCGTCGGTGATGGCGATCGACGGCAGCAGCGCCGAGAGCGGCACTCACCGGTCCTGAAGCAGCCCTAGGACGTTGCCATCGAGATCGGTGACGGTGGCGACCCGACGGCCTTCACCGACATCGCGCACGGGCTCTTTCACCGTGGCGCCCGCAGCGGTTAACTCGGCCAGCTTCGCCTCGATGTCGGACACGTGCCAGTACGCCACCGGTGCGGTCATGCCCTGCGGTCCACCGCCCGGCACCAGCCCGATGTGCTGGCCTTCGGTCTCGAAGCCGACGTAGTAGGTTCCGTCGGTCTGCGGTGGGAGGCCGAGCAGGGCGGCGTACACCCTCTTGGCCGTCGCCAGGTCGGAAACGGGGTAAAGCACGGTCTTGATTCCCCAGGTGGAAGCGGCGGTCATGATCAGTCCTGATGTCGTGGGTGGGATCGGGATCGTCTGAGGTGAAGGCGAACGGGAAGTCAAGGAGTCGACAGTCCGATCACTCGGATGGCGACTTCGTTGGTGGACCGTTCGTCTTGCGTCCATGGCAATTACGGTAGGCACGGCTCGGGGGCGTGACATCCGTGCCGAGCACGGAACGCTCCACTGAGAACGAGCACGTAGCTATGCCCGCGCGACGGGACGAGACCGGTGCGCGAAGATGGGGACGTGTCACAGCAGAAGGTTGCCGCCGGGATCTCCGACCGGGAGGCTGAGGTCCTGACCCTGGTCGGGGAACATCGCAGCAACGCCGAGATCGGCGCGCAGTTGTTCATCTCGGTGCGCACCGTGGAGACCCATGTGTCCTCGCTGCTGCGCAAGGTCGGTGTCCCCGACAGGCGGGCGCTCGCTGCCCGCGCGGCCAAGCTCGCCCGCGCGGAGCGAATGAGCGAGACGATGGTCGCCCTTCCCTCGCCGTTGACGTCGTTCGTCGGCCGAGCCAAGGAGCGCATCGCACTGCGCGAGGCCGTTGCCAGGCACCGTCACGTGACCGCCCTCGGCCCCGGCGGAGTCGGCAAGACCAGACTGGCGTTGGCCGTCGCCGCGGACCTGGCCGTCGATTTCGCGGACGGCGTCTGGTTCGTGGATCTCGTGCCGGTCACGGATCCGGCGATGGTCGGATCCGCGGTGGCCAGTGCTCTCGGTCTCGGTGAGCAACAGGGCCGCAGCCTCGACGATTCGGTGCTGACCGCCCTCGCCGATCGCCAGGTCCTGCTCGTGCTCGACAACTGCGAGCACCTTCTCGATGGCGCGGTGCCCTTCATCGAGCGCCTGCTCGCTCGCTGCGCGCGCGTGACCGTATTGGCCACCAGCCGGGCCCGGCTCATGGTGCCCTTCGAGCAGGTCTATGCCGTTCCCCCGCTGTCCCTCGACGGCGACGCCGCCGCGGCGGACGCCATCGCGTTGTTCCTGGACCGAGCCGCCGCCCTGGGCTGGCCCGTAGATCCGGGGCAAATGGACCGGGTCAACGAGGTCTGCCAGCGGCTCGACGGGCTGGCTCTGGCGATCGAGCTCGCGGCCGCCCGGCTGCCCACGCTCGGTCTCGACGGTCTCACCGCCAGCCTCGCCGATCCGCTGCGGCTGCTGGTCGGTGGACGTCGTGCCGACGAGCGGCACCAGTCCGTGCGGGCCATGCTCGACTGGAGCCAGGCCCTGCTCACCACCTCGGACCGGTGCGTGCTCCGCCGTATCTCGGTCCTTGTCTCGCCGTTCACCGCCGTCGACGCCGCCGAGGTGGCCGGGTATCCACCGCTGGAGCCGAACGCGGTCGCGGACGGCCTGGCTCGGCTCGCCGAGCAGAGCCTGCTGACCACCGTGGCTTCCTCGGGCGGCACTCGCTACCGGGCTTTGGAGACGATCCGCCAGTACGAGACCGAGCAACTCATCGCGAACAGTGAACTCCGCGAAATGCGTGCGCGCCACCTGCGCTGGTGCTCGAGGACCGCCGCCGCGCTGGCCGGGGAACCGCCGCCCGCCAGCGGCGACTGGCGCAAGAGGTTCGAGGCGGCGGTCGACGACATCCGGGCGGCCCTGGCCTGGGCGGCGGAACAATCCGATCACCGTGCCGACGCGCACGACCTGGCACTGGCCCTGGCTCAGCTGACTTTCACCAGGAATCTGGTCGGCGAGTCCCAGCAGCGGTACGAACAGGCGGCATCGCTCACCGACGACCCGGTCGTCGCGGCATCGGCGCTTCGGAACGCCGCGGTGGTGGCCGGTTGTCGAATGCGCGGCCAGGACATGTACCGCCTGTACCGTGCCGCCGCGGACACCGCGCGTAATGCCGGAGATACCGCCCGGGCCGCCCGCGATCTGGCCACGGCCGCGATCACCGTCTATCGGATGGCCGACACGTTCTCCCAGTCGCCACCCTCGGGTGAGGCCGCGGCGCTGCTGTCGCAGGCACGCGAGCTGGCAGGCGACGATCCGGCCGCCCAGGCCGCGGTAGCCCTGGCCGAGTGCGGTGTTCTCGTCGACGCGGTCGATTCGGAGCACGGTGCGCCCGAGGCGATCACGCTCGCCGAGCGAGCAGTCGACCTGGCCCACCGGACCGGCGATCCGCTGGCCCACAGTGCGGCCCTCGACGCGCTCGCCGCGGCCCAGTGCTGGGCGGGAGATCCCTTCGCCACCGCGGCGACGACCCGTCGGCGAGTCGAGCTGCTCGCTGCGGTCCCGATGACGCCTGCCAGCGCGCTCGAGCGGGTCAATGCGCTGTCCGAGGCGGCCGAGACCTGCATCGGAGCGGGTGATTTGGCGGGGGCTCGCCGGTGGGGTGAGCAGCTTCGCGCCCTGCCGTTGCTGGCCGAACGGGGTGACTTCGCCACCTCACGGCTGCTGGTTGCGGATGCGCTGGCGGGCAATGCCGACAGCGTGCTCGCGGGCAGCGGACGGTTCATCGACGCGTGGGAGCTCTCCGGACGCCTGCACGCGCCCAATCTCGCGACGGCCGCGGCCGCGGTGGCGCTGGTCCACGGCCTGCGCGGTGACGACGAGGCCAGAGCAGAGTGGCTGGCCATCGTCGACGAACTCGGTGTGACACCGGAGCAGAAGGCCGCCTACAGCGCCGTGTTCGACGCTATCGTCCTGCTCCACCACGGACAGGCCGACCAAGCTTTGGCGGAACTGTCGGCCGAGCCCGACGAGATGGACGAGCAGGTCATCTGGGTGTGGCGGCATTGGTACTTCGCACTGCGTGCCGAAGCCGCGGTGCTCGCCGGTCATCCGGATGCCCGTGACTTCCTCGCCACCGCTCGAACCGCGGTGGCCGGTAACCCGATCGCCGACGCGATCGTCGACCGAGCCACGGCCCTGCTCGACAACGACCCCGCAGGCATACTCGCCACCGCGGCCGCCTTCGAAATAGCCTGCTGCCCCTATCAACAAGCCCGTACGCTGACTCTCATCGGCGACTCCGCTGCGGCAGGCAACGGCACCGACCCGGCCTAACTCTGCAGGAAGGGGACCACGTTGTCAGAGCGATCAGGAACCCGCGCCGACGATCCGTTCAGTGGTCGACGCCCGACCAGTCACGAGCGGCTGACGGGACTGCCATGGGATGCGTCGTACCACGACGGTCCTGCGCCGTGGGATGTCGGTCGGCCGCAGCCGGCGATAGTGCGGGTGGCATCCGAGGGCGGGTTCGCCGGAGCGGTGCTCGATGCGGGCTGCGGGACCGGCGAGAACGCTCTGCACATCGCCTCGCTGGGATTGTCGGTTCTTGGCGTCGACGTGGCCGAGACGGCACTGGCGATCGCCCGGCAGAAGGCGGACGACCGTGGGATCGGGGTCGAGTTCGCTGCGGCTGACGTGTTCCAGCTGGAGCGATTGGGGCGCAGGTTCGAGACGGTGCTGGATTGCGGGCTGTTCCACACCCTCGACGGCGACGAGCGACCCGGATACGTGGCGAGTCTCGCGTCGGCGACCGAGCACGATGGAACCCTGTATGTGCTGTGCTTCAGCGACGATGGACCCGATACCGGCCCGCACCCGATCAAGCAGGAAGAGCTCAGAGCGGCGTTCGACCCCAGCCATGGATGGGATGTCGTCGCGATCGAATCGGACCGGATTCAGACGAGATTCCACGACGACGGCGCACCGGCCTGGTTCGCGACAATCAAACGGATCTGAGACTGCGACCTTCCCCGTAGGTGACCGAGCCGATGCAGTGGGCAGTGCGGTGACACACCGTATTCGGTGCGCTGAGTGACGCTCGCCGTCGCGATCGTCTCAGGGTGCGGCGGCGAGGGCCAAGGCGTCGGCTGCGCGGTATTCGGCCGCGGGTAGGTCGGCGACGCAGGCTGCCAGGTCGTTGTGGTCGGGGGAGTCGGTGATGGCGAGCGCGGCGAAGCGGCTCCAGATGGTGGCGCAGTCGCGGTAGGCGTCGGCGGCTGCGCGGAAAGGCTTGTCGCCGGTCAGGTCTGCGACTTCCTTGCAGAATTCCGATTGCAGGCGGCGGAAGAAGCCGCCGCCGGTGCCTGCCTTCTCCACGAAGACGCGGACGGTGCGCAATGCGATGCCGAGTTCGTCGGAGGTGAGATCCGCGGGCCATCGGGCGACGTCGTGGCAGAACTTCTCGACTCCGGCCAGGCCGAGGGTGCGGGTGGAGCCGGGCGGGAGGGCGGCTTCGGCCGCTCCGATCGGTTCCTGGATTATGCCGTGCAGGTTCGCGACAGCGGCCGTTGCGGCGTCGCGGGCGGCGGGAAGCACGTCGGGGAGCCGGTCCGGGAAGTGCATCGGATAGGTGGCGTGCCGGTTGGGATCCGGAAAGCCGGTGGAGTAGCGGGCTTTCGCGAGTGCCTGTAGGGGGACCGTCTGTACGTCGTCGCGGTCGTTGTCGACGATGTAGGCGATCTCGGCGTCGGTGTCGTAGCCGATGACGACGATGTCGTGGCGGGTATTGGAGAGCCGGACGCGCAGGTAGGGCAGTTCCATAATGTCTGCCCAGACCATGACCGGCCGGCCCGCGTCGAGTTCGCCGGTGACCCATGACCAGGCGAGGGCGGGATCGTCGGTCTGGTCGCGGCGGGTGTCGATGTCGAGGCGGGCGCACAGATCCAGCTCCATATCGGCCGTGCGGCCGACGAAGTAGAGCGGCGGCATGAGGCCGGGGATCCGCAGGTATTGGAAACTCAGCCCGCCGCCCATGCCGAAGACCAGCGCCTCACTGGGCGGGCCGGTCCAGCCGAGTCCAGCCCATTCGATGAGGTCGCGCAGGGCCCCGGAGCCGCAGTGGCCGCCGAGGCGGTGCGGGTAGTCCTCGATCAGCACACGGGCCACGCCGGTCCTCCATTGTTAACAGTCCTGTGTTGTCTGTAATGGAATAGCATGGGTTGGGCGCACTGCGAAGTCAACCGGAGGTGAACAGTGTCGGTGCCGATGACCCCATGGGGTCCGGTGGCGGCGGACCCGCCTGCGGAGGATCGCAAGAATCAGATCCTGGACACCGCATGGCGTTTGGTGGTGGCCCAAGGCGTCTCGGCGACTTCGATGTCACAGCTGGCGGCCGAGGCGGGCATCTCCCGCGTGCTGCTCTACCGTCACTACGAGAACCGGGACGCGGTCGTGCGCGACCTGCTGGCCCGCGAGCTGTTCCGGTTCTACGCCGAGCTGCATCGGCTGCCGCAGCCCGGCGACGCAGTCGAGGGCGCCGCACGCAATATCCTGCACACCATTGCCTACCTGCGGAATAGTGTTCTGTTGCGCAAACTTCTGGTGGCCGAACCGGCACTGCTGCCGTATCTCACGCTGGAGGCCGGGCCGCTGCTGGAGGCGTCGAGCCGGTGGTTCGCCAGCCAGATGATCGAATGGAGTGTGCCGCCGGGGCGGGCCGTCAGGGCGGCCGAGATGCTCACGCGCTTCGTCGCCTCGGTCGCGCTGACGCCGCGGGTCGATATCGATTTCGATGATGTCGCCGAGAGTCGCGAGGTGGTGACGGCGCTGGTGCGCGGGCTGATTGGTCCCGGCGCTTCGATGTGACCGACCGGATGCTTGTCCGGCGAGGTCTTGACATGCCGCGTTCGTGGACCGACTCTGTCTGTTAACAGCAGTGCACGGTTTGTCAACAGATTGGCCGCGCTGTCGGAGAAGGAGCGTGCGCGATGACCGCTACCGATCAGCCGCAATCCCCGGCGAGACAGCTCTTGGCCGAGGTGCTGCTCACCGACTTCGGCGCAGCCGGGCCCTATGACGGCTATCGACGATTGCGGGAACTGGCCCCGGTGTTGAATACCGGTAGTCGCACACTCGTGCTTTCCCGATACGCGGATTGTGATGCCGCGCTACGTAATCGGGCGATCGGCAAGGCCGACGAGTCGCTCGGTTTCCGGCTCTCGCCGATTCCCGAGGAACTGCGACAGCGGGCCGCGCACCGCTTCCGCCGGACAATGCTGTTTCGCAATCCGCCGGATCACACGCGGCTGCGTCGGCTGGTGTCCTCCGCGTTCACCGGACGTCACGTGGAACAACTGCGTGCCGCCGTAGTCACGCAGATCGAGACACTGCTCGACGGCTTGGCCGAGTACGACACCGTCGACATCATTTCCGAACTGGCGCTTCCTCTTCCGGTCGGCGTCATCGGCGACCTGCTCGGCGTGCCCGAAGCCGACCGCGCCGCCGCCGCGCCATTGATTCGCGCCATGCTCGCGCCCTTGGAGCCGAGCTCGGACGCCGCGGCCGTCGCCCGCTCCGCCGACGCCGAGGATGAGCTGGCCGCGTACTTCGCCGATCTGCTCGCGGCCAAACGCCGCCACCCGGCCGATGATCTGCTCAGCCGCCTCGCCACCGCGCGCGGGGCGGACGCGCTCGACGACGACGAATGTGTAGGCAGCGCCATCCTGCTCTTCGCCGCCGGATTCGAAACCACCACCAACCTCATAGGTAATGGCCTCGCCGCCCTACTGGCCTTTCCTGATCAACGCGAACTCCTGTGCGGCAGAGCGGAACTCGCCCCTGGCGCGGTCGAGGAGCTGCTGCGCTACGACGCCCCCGTGCAGACCGACGGCCGCACCGTCCTGGAGCCGACGATCGTGGCGGGCATCGAGTGCGAGCCGGGCCGCACCGTCCTCATGCTGCTCGGCGCGGCCAATCGCGATCCGGATCGCTTTCCCGATCCCGACCGCCTCGATCTCACCCGCTCCGGCTCCCCGAATCTCGCGTTCGGCTCGGGCATCCACTTCTGCCTCGGCGCACATCTGGCCCGCATGGAGGGCATCGAACTCTTCCCCCGCCTGCTGGCCCGGTTCCCCGCCATAGCGCCTGCGGGAGAACAGATATGGCGATCGGGGTTGTCCTTCCGCGGGCTGCAATCGCTTCCGGTCTCATTGAGCTGATCAGCAGTCGGCAGGCTCGAGCGATTCCCCCACGCCAGCCCAGTCCCGCCCATGTTCAGGTCCAGCGGTGTCATCGACGCCGAATGCGGCGAAGTTCGATTACGGAGCGGATCATCCACTGCGCCGCGAGCCAGGCAGTGATCGCGGTCAGCGGCACGATGACATGGCCCCACCTGTCACGAATCGGGTGGTAACCCGCGACGCCGTGACTGATTTCGATGTAGCCCAGCGGGCGTACGTGAGTGCCGCCGCCGACACCACCGAATCCGAAGCCCGCGCGCGCAACGGGGACGATCGTGATGCCGTCGGCCGTGACCGGTTCGCCGAAAACCGTGGCTGCGCCAGCTCGTCCACCGATCGATTCCATCACTCGCTCCAGCATCGCCGCGGCGGAATCTGCGGCATCGGGCCCAGTGGGCTCAGCTGACCGGGAAGCAGGATCCTGCGATGCCTGCATGGTTGTGGACCTACGTAGCCGTTGAAAACGTTTGAGCTAGAGGCTAGCTGGAACCGGTCATCGCCGACGAACTCCGCCGCTGGAGTCACGTCCTGCTGCCATGGTGCTCATCGGGTTCGGATTGCTGCGTGACCCTGCGGCGGCGAGTGGAGCAGCTACTCTGCTTGCCAGGGCAAGCCGTTGAAAGCGAACACGGCCTTGCGCTTGTATGCCTGCCGACCGTTGCCGAACTGCCGCAACATGCCCGACGGCCATACATCCGGCCGAGCGCCCTGACAACACAACAGCTGGCCCCGCTCCTCCAGGTACTCGCGGACAGCGAGCAGGCAGCTCAGGTAGTCATCATCATCCGACCCGAACACGCCCTGCCCCACCAACTCCACCCGCGCCACCGACGGCTCACCCAGGCGAAGCACGACCGGCCAGAGCGTGCCCGCGGAATCAACCGCCGTCAAGTTCACAACCTCCGACATCCCACTCCCATCATCGCCGAGGATGCTACCCACACCGAGTCCTCGACCGAGCCCGCCAATTGGGTCAAAACTCGCTGGTAATCATGCGGCTCGAGGCCCAATAGGCCGAACTCAGCTGGAGTCGGGTCCCGGAGCGATGAACTTCGGTGTCTCAGGAGATGTCCGCTCATCGGCTTTGCAGGATGTTCTGAGCCGCAGCGGTCTTGGGCAGTGTGATCGTCGGCGGGGTTGGCTGGCGTGTTGATGGCCGGTCGTGGTGTCAGTCGAGCTGTCAGGTGTGTGTCAGGTCGGTGTCAGTCAGCTCGGCGACAGTATGTCCATCGAACAAAACGACCGGCACCGACACGGTCGGTGCCACCACCGATTTCGAGGAGTACACGACATGTCCATCACCATCGCCCTGACCGACCAGGACAAGAGCACCCTGCGGACCGCCGCCTACGGCGCGGTGTCGCTGATGGCCGCCGCCGGTGCGCCGCACAAGGGAATCGCGCACGGTTCCATCGCGCTGACTTCTGCGACCGGGCTGGTCGGGCACGTGCTCGCCGCCAAGTCCAGAGACATCCACCTGCCAGGCAAGTCCGTCGCCGAACTCGCCGACCAGGTGCTGCCGAGCCTGACCGCGGCGATGAGTTTGCTCGGCGAGCAGTATCCGGGCGAGGTCGAGAACTTCCGTGGCACTGTCGCGGTCGCGGTCGAAGCCGCGGCCGGGCCCGGCAAGGGTGAGCCCGGCCCGGCGGTGGCGGCGATGGCACGCAAGATCATCGCGGCCTTGGACGCGGCCTGAGGGATGCGGGGCCGGGGCGGCACAGCCGATAGCTGGTCGCGGGGTCCTCTGCGGACCCTGCGACACAGCGGCGGTCGAATCCTGGTGCGGCCGCACGGCAGTTGGGCACCGCGCGATAGGCGGCAATATCGGACATTCGTGAGCGCGGGGTCGATGTCTATCTCCTCCGGCCGGTCACGGGGAACCGATTGCAATATGAGAGCAGTGTGACTATGGTCCATCTGATTGCAGAGTGCAACCAGATGGAGGTGTCGTATGGCGCAATTGGTCCGCGTCCAGAACTTCAATGTGTCCAGCGATGGTTACGGTGCAGGGGAAGGGCAAAGCCTCGATCGCCCGTTCGGCCACGCCGATCCGGGGCCGCTCTGGTCTTGGACGGGCGCCACCGCGCACTGGCCCAACCGCACCGAGCCCGGTGGCACCTACGGCCTCGACGACTACTTCGCCCGCGACTACCGCAACAACATCGGCGCCGAGATCATGGGGCGCAACAAATTCGGGCCGCAGCGCGGACCGTGGGAGAACTACGACTGGCAGGGGTGGTGGGGCGATGAACCCCCGTTTCGTACGCCGGTGTTCGTCCTCACCCATTATCCGCGCCCCTCGATCACGTTGGGAGACACCACGTTCCATTTTATCGACGCGACTCCGAAGGATGCGCTGGTGCAGGCACTCGCCGCCGCTGAGGGCTTGGACGTGCGAATCGGCGGCGGTGTCGCCACGATCCGGGAATTCCTGGACGCCGATCTCATCGACACGATGCATATCGCTGTCGCACCGGTAGAAATCGGTCGCGGCGAAAGGTTGTGGGCAAGTCCTGACGAACTTGTCGACCGCTTTCAACTGGAGCAGATCCAGAGCCCGAGCGGAGTGGTGCACCACCTGTTCTGGCGATCGTGACCGCCCGCACGTAGGAGGCATGACTGCTTTGCGGCACGTCCCTCAATGCGCTCAACTCGGCATGAGCTGATGTCGCGAGCCGCAGCGCGTCGCGCTCGCCGGTCGCGCGGTGAGCGGATGCTTACCGCGCAGCTAGTTCCTTTCGCCGCTCCGATGCGAGCAGTCGTATCGGAGCAGTACCTTCCGGCCGCGGTTACCAAGATCCCCGTCGTGCCCTTTGGGCGAGCGAAGTGGAATCCGGTCGGCTCACTACGAGAGGGAAGTATTGAGCAGGCCGGACGCCCCGCCTGGGTGTCGGTGGGTATCGGTAACGTCGGTAGCTGTGGAAACTGGGGAACAAATCCAAGAGCTCGCGGACCGCATCGTGACGCTGCGCGACGCCTACTACCAGGGCTCGCCGCTGGTCGCGGACGCCGAGTACGACGCGATCGAGGACGAGCTACGCGGCCTGATCGAGGCGCATCCCGACCTCACGCCCGACCCGAATCCGCTGGAGCAGGTCGGCGCGCCCGCCGTGCTGCACGCCCCGATCCGGCACTCGCGTCCGATGCTGTCACTCGAGAAGGCGACCAAGCCTGAGCAGGTCGCGGCGTTCTTCAACCGCTTCCCCGGCCAGGCGGTGGTGGTGATGCCGAAGCTCGACGGCTTGTCCCTGGCCCTGGTCTTCGAGGACGGGCGGCTGGTGCGTGCCGTGACCCGGGGTGATGGCACCACCGGTGACGACGTGACCATGCTGGTCCGCGCGTTGGTCGATGGCGTCCCTGAGCGGATCGACGTCCCGGGGCGGGTGGAGGTGCGTGGCGAGGCGGTGATGCTGCGTTCGACCTTCCTCGCCTACAACACAGCGCATCCGGACAAGCCGCTGATCAATCCGCGCAACGCCGCGGCGGGCACGCTTCGGGCGAAGGACCCGGCCACGGTCTCCGAGCGGCGCCTGCGGTTCTTCGGCTTCGACTTGGATACCTCTGCAGGCGGCGCCGCGGTCGACCTGGGGGAGGGGCTGCGGGCACTGGGTGTCGCGGGTGCGCAGATGCGGCTCTGCGCCGACGCCGAGCAGGCGCAGGCGGCGATCACCGCGATCGAGCAAGGTCGCAACGAGCTGGACTACGACCTCGACGGCGCGGTGCTGCGGCTGGCCGACCGAGATGCCTACGCGGCGGCCGGGACTCGGTCGAACTCCCCACGTGGTGCGCTGGCGTTCAAGTTCGCCGCCGAGGAGAAGACCACGTTGCTGGCCGAGGTGGTCTGGGACGTCGGCAAGACGGGCAAGATCGTCCCGGTCGCGTGGCTGGAGCCGGTGTTCGTGGGCGGTACCACGGTCACGAAGGCGACGCTGGCCAACCAAGAGGTGATCCGCGCCCGCGACATCAAGGTCGGTGACACTGTGCTGGTGCGCCGCGCGGGCGACGTGATTCCGTTCGTGGCGGGCGTGCTCGACGCCGCCAAGCGCACGGGCAAGGAGCGCGAGATCGTGCCGCCCACCGCCTGCCCTTCGTGCGAGCAGCCGGTGACCGAGCAGGGCAACAGCCGGGAGCTGTTCTGCACCAACGTCTCGTGCCCCGCACAGACGGTGCGCAGGCTGATCCACTGGGCGTCGCGGGCGGCGGCGGACATCGACGCCATCGGTCAGGTGTGGATCGAACGTTTGGCCGAGGCGGGCATCCTGGAGCGCCCGTCGGACTTCTACACGCTGACAAAGGAGCGCTTGCTCGAGTTCGACCGCGTCGGCGAGGTCTCGGCCGCGCGCATGATCGACTCGATCGATGCGAGTCGTCCCATCGGCCTGCGCCGCGCGTTGATCGGCCTCGCGATACCGATGGCCTCCGACGGGACCGCCGCTCGCCTGGCCCGGGCGGGATTCGGCTCCCTGGAGGAGGTCGCCGACGCGGGCGAGCAACGCCTCGTGGCGGTGGAGGATATCGGACCGAAGGTCGCCGCCTCCCTGGTCGCGCACCTCACTCGCCTGCGTCCGGAACTGGAGCGGCTGCGAGCGGCGGGCGTATCCCTGGACGTGCGCGAGGAAGACCTTCCCCCGGTCATTGCGGCCGGCGCACCCCTGGAAGGCAAGATCGTGGTGATCACCGGCGCTATCAGCGACCCGCGCTCCGGCGAGAAGGTCGCCCGCCCGACGTTCCAACGCCTGTGTGAGCAGGCGGGCGCGGCGGCGGCGTCCTCGGTCTCGGCGAACACCGACCTGCTCATCACCGGTGCGGGGGTCGGTGAGAGCAAGCTGGCCAAGGCGGAGAAGCTCGGCGTCGAGGTCGTCGACCAGGGCGAGATCTGGAACCTGCTGATCGCCGCCAAGGTCATCTAGACCTCGGCGCGCTCGACCGGGCCGAACTGATCTCGATCGGTGCCGTCGGCGCAGCTATCCGCGACTGAAGCGTTCCACCAGCCGGGCATAGCTGTCATCGCCGTGACCTGCATCGAGCGCTTCCGCGACGAGGTTTCTGGTGTAGGTGGGCAGGTCGATGTCGATGCCACGGGCTCGGCTTTCGGTGATCAGGTCATCGATGGAGGGCAAATGATGTTGGAGCGCACCGTAGGGAGCGGCGAACTCCGCGCGATCGATCTCGTTCGCGAGCATCGGGAACAGCGACGGCAGCGCCGCCAAGGACGGCTCTGCCTGCTGGTGGAAGTCGCCGACCCGAATGCCGGCGTTGCCGAGAAGTGCTGCGGCGTGGAGGAAGCCGTTCAGCAGACCCCACATGATGTCGTGGACGGCCATCCCATACAGCACGGGCACACCCGGGTCGGATGAGACAAAGGTGGCGCGGCCGCCGAGGACTCGGAGCAGGGCTTCGTGGCGGTCGAACACGTGACGGAGGCCGCCGTAGAACACCACCGCGTCCGGTGAGCCGATGACCGGAGCGATAGTCATGATCTGGCCATGCAGGTAGTCCGCACCGTGCTCGGTCACCAATTGCCCGGTGGCCATGGACTGTTCAGATGAGCCGTCAGTCAGATCGACCACGGTTCGCCCCGGCAACGCCGCCGCCGCCGCACTCAGCAGCTCCTTCGCCACCGCACCACCCTTGACATTGACGATCACCACCTCGGCTGCGCCTGCGGCCGCCTCGGGCGTCGTCGCCCGGCGCGCCCCCTCGGCCACCAGCGGATGAGCTTTGTCTTCCGACCGGTTCCACACTGTGACCGGATAACCGGCCTCCAAGACGGCAGCGGCCAGCGCCGACCCCATCTCGCCCAACCCTAGAACCGCGACTGTCACTGCTTCTGCGTTCTCGTGCACACTCACGGAACGGACACTAGAAGCTCAACTTACCTTCAGGTCAAGCCCAGCGGGACGATTGCGCGGGCGGAGCAGCAGTTCGACAATGGGAGTGAGCCGGGTAGGGCCGAAGTTTCATGGGTTCGGCTGTCGGAGTGTGGCTTTGTCGATCTGTTCGCGGAGGATGTCGCCGTGACCTGCGTGCCTGGCGAACTCTTGGATCATGGCGAGCAGTGTCCATCGCATACTGACGTTTCCCTCGCGGGGATTGTCCTTGGTGTCGTCGAGGTCGAAGCGGGACGCGATCACTCGTGATCGTCGGCTTGCGCGCTCGAACTCGGCGATGACGTCGGTCAGCGACTCGTCGTCGGCGACGGCGAATGTGCCCTCGTCGCGGTGGGAGTATCCGTCGCATTCGGATTCGTCGAGTCCCGCCCAGAACCGTTGGAACCAGATCCGTTCCGCGGCAGCGGCATGCTTGATCAATGAGATCGGTGTCGTCAGCGACGCGACGAGTCGTCGGCGGGCGTCGGCGTCGGACAGGCCGCGTGCGGTCTCGATGAGTGCTTCGCGGTTGTGGTCGAGCATGTTCTCGATGAGCGCTCGCTCGGCGCCGTTGGTAATTGGGTTGGTACTCATGGGCTTTCACTCCATTCCTTGTTGTGTGGTGAGGCCCGTGCGTATGGGCTGAATGGCACAAGACGGCGGGTGCAGCGATCAATCTCGGGAGAGAGACGAAGCGTCCGGCGTTAGGGAACGACCGGGGAAAGAGAGGCGCTCGCCGCGCGATTGCGGACCGAGCGTGGACGATGCGGGCCTGCATCGACACCGCAGCCCAGGCCTGTCAGGAGGCCTGCCGCCTAGGGTCAGTATGTCGTAGATTTTGATTCCGGGCTAAATGTCGATGACGGCGCCCTTGCCGGGACCCGTAGCACGCGGTGGCCGCGTTCCTCGCCGATGTCGTCGGTATCCGATGTTCACCAAGACCGCGAGCTGGACAATACCTGGACTACCCGAGCTGATCGCCCTTCAGTTCTCCGCCGCCTCGACCCGGCTCCGGAGCAGGCAGAATTCATTCCCCTCCGGGTCGACCAGTACGTGCCACGTTGCGGCGCCGGTCTGGCCGATGTCGGCCTTCCGCGCACCTGCGGCGAGCAGCCGTTCCAGTTCCGCGTCCTGATCCCGGTCGGTGGGGTTCACGTCGAGGTGCAGCGGCAGTTTCCCGCGCTTCGGCTCGGTGCTGCGACCGAACACCAGTGTGGGTTGCGGCCCGCCGAAGCCGGTTCCGGGCGGGCCGATCTCCAGGTGGTCCTCGCCCTCCCAGCCGAGTTCGACGTAGCCGAGGACTTCGCACCAGAAGTCCGCCAGCCGTTGTGGGTCGGCACAGTCGATGACGAGTTCGGTGATCCTGCAGGCCATGCGTGCGACAGTACGCGTGCGGGATGTCCGGGATTGTGCCGAAAAGCGTTTTTCCTTGTCAGCGCGGCGCAGCTGTCCAGGGCCGCAGTTTCTCCGGATTCCGCATCGCCCAGATCCGGGTGATCCGGCCGTCGGCGATATCGAAGGCGTAGACCGACACGATGGCGTCGGCGAGCTGCGCCACCAGGCCGGGTTGGCCGTTCACCGTGCGCTCGAGCAGCGTCACCTCGGGGGCTCGGGCGGCGATTTCGATCCAGGCGCGGGCGATCTGCTCGCCGCCGTTGATCGGGCGGAGGAAGGCCGGAGCCAGGCCGCCGCTGTCGGCGGTCGCGGTCGCCTGCGGATCGAGCAGACCGATCAGGGCCTCGATATCCTGTGTCTCCCAAGCCCGTTTGAAGTCCCTGACCACCTCGGCGCGCTGGGTTCTCGACGGCCCCCGCGATGTGCGGATGCGGCGGCGGGCGGAGGAGGCGAGCTGGCGGCAGGCCGCGGGGGTCCGCCCGACGATATCGGCGACCTCGACGAAGGAGTAGCGGAAAACGTCGTGCAGGACGAACGCCACCCGCTCGGCCGGCGTCATGGAATCCAGCACGACAAGGAAGGCCATACTGATCGACTCGTCGAGGGTGACCCGGTCGGCGGGATCGGCGGCGGGACCACCGAGCCATTCGGAACGATCGGGTAGCGGCTCCGGAATCCATTCGCCCACATAGCGTTCCCGCCTGGCTCGCGCCGAGCCGAGCAGATCGAGGCAGATGCGGCCGGCGACCGTCGTCATCCACGCGCCGGGTGCCGTCACCTCTCGTCGCTGCCGCTCGGATAGCGCGTACCAGCGGGCGTAGGTCTCCTGCACCACGTCCTCGGCCTCGGCCAGTGAGCCGAGCAGCCGGTAGGCGAGATTGATCAGCTGACGGCGTTCGCTGATCACCGAGCGCAGTTGCGGATCGGTCATGGTGTTCGGCTCCCTCGGTCGATGCGTCCCTTACTGAAATCGACGAAATAGCGACCCGAACTGTGAGACCGCCTGACATTCCGGCCGGCTGCGTCGTCGGAAGGTCATGACATTTTCAGCAGAGCAGGAGTTCCGGACATGATCAGAATCGGCATCATCCTCGGTAGTACCCGACCCAACCGTAACGGTCCGCAGGTCGCCCGATGGGTGCTGGACACGGCATCGCGTCGCGGCGACGCCGAGTTCGAACTGATCGACCTGCGCGACCACCCGCTACCGCATCTGGACGAGCCGGTGGCGCCGATGTTCGGTCCCTCCGTACATGAGCACACCCGCGCGTGGGCCGAGCGGATCGCCCCGTTCGACGGGTTCGTGATGGTGACCCCCGAGTACAACCACTCGGCCCCCGGAGTGTTGAAGAACGCCATCGATCACCTGTTCGCGCAGTGGGCGGACAAGGCGGTCGGATTCGTCTCCTATGGCGCGGGTGGCGGCGTCCGCGCGGTGGAGCATCTGCGGCTGGTTTGCGGCGCGCTGCGCATGGCCGATGTGAGCCACCAGGTCGCGATCTCGGTGCTCACCGATTTCGAGAACTACACCGTCTTCCAACCGGGCGACCACCACGCCACAGCCCTGAACACGCTGCTGGATCAGGTCGTCGCATGGAGCGCCGCGCTCGCGCCGTTACGGCTGGCGGACGCCGAAACCACTCTCGTCAATTCCTGAGGAGCCGATCATGCTGACGCCAAACGACTTTCGGTCGCCAAAAACCCGCCTTAGCGGTGAGCGCCGGGATTGGCGACCTCGTCCGGGATCGACGGGTTCGGGGTGACCTTGCTGCCGTTCGAGCCGAGGGTGTAGGTGATGACCACCGGACCGCCCGAGGGGCAGCAGTTGGCATCGTTGCCGGTCAGCCAGCGATAGCGCACCTGGACATCGCGGTCGGAGGAGCCGACCACGCTCGTGTACGACGTCGCCTTCTGCGTCGCGGTGCCGAGATACCCGTCGTGGTTGAAGAAGAGCACATGGTAGGGCGAGCTGGCCGTTGCGCGCGGCGTTGTCGCAAGCACCCAGAGCAGCTGGGGGCAGGAGCCGACCGGCGCGTCGGTGGCGCTGTCGATGCTGTACGGGTCACCGCCCACCGAGGGGCCGATCGATGTGATCGCGCTGTTGACCACGCCTGAGTTCAGATCGACGCACCTGCCTTTACCCGCGGTGGCAGGGGCGTCATCGGCCTGCGTGCGCGTCGTCACCGGCGGCTGCTGCGCTGGTGTGTCCTGCGGCTGCTGCGCTGGTGTGTCCTGCGTCGAGTCCGAACCAGCCGGTACGTGGATGGCGGACGCGGTGGCCGGGCCCGATGTGCCGGGCGTCGGCTGTCCGGTCGCCGATGGCGTCGCGGTGCTCTGGCATCCCGCGACCGCACCGGTCACCAAGATCGCCGCGAAAACCGTGCAGACTATCGTTCTCATACGAATTCCCTCCCGAATTGGCTCTGCTGGGAAGGTCGGATCCGGGAGGGTTGCTGTTACACCTCCGAATTCTCTGGGCTTGCTCCGGCATCGTGCGAAAGGCCGCCTCTGCCAAGGAAATTGCCAACACCTAGCCATTCGCTGTTCGAGCGCCCGCACAGGATGGCGTGTCGGGCCGTACCCCCGGGCCCGGGTTGCCGGCACAGAGCGAATCTCGTTCACCGCACCGCAATGCGGCCGAGCATCGGTTTCCACCGAGGAATTCGTCTCTGCTGTCACCGATTCCGATCGTTGCCTGCTCGAGGCCATGCGGACCCGGGTCACACAGTTGGCTTCGGCCGGCCCACCAGCCGACGTCGAACTGAGGTCGTCGCGGAGGGCTGGTCCGAACCGGATTCGGTTTGTCGAGGCGATGTTCAATGGCACCATGACAATTGAGATCACCAAGGCGGCGGACCCCACCTTCGAGTGGCTGGCCGCGCAGGTCGGCGCGGGGGCCCTGTGGCGCCCATCCGAGCTGCCCGAGCGGCTGGAGCACGCCGAGTCGCGGGCCTTCCTCTCCGAGGTGGGGTTCCCTGCGGTGGTGCTGGAGGGCGAGTGGTTCGACTCGGCGGACCTGCCGGAGAAGGGCATGTGGGAGGCCGACCCGGACGAGCTGTTCGGCCGCCGCTACCCCGACGACGACTCCCCGCCCGCGAAGTACGCCTATGGTCTCGGCGAGTTCTACGGGGAGATGACCCTGATGCTGGACGGGGAGACCGGTGTGGTCCAGGTCTACGCGCCCAGCGGCTGGGACCACGGCGAGGGCGACCAGGGCGTCGCGTTCACCTCGGTGCGGGAGGCGGCCGGGGCGGTCGCGTTGATGGCGGGTCTCGCCGCGCGGCTGGAGGGGCCCGACTCCGACGAAGCCGCGCGAGAGCTGATCGCCGCGATCCGCGCCCACGAGTGGGCGGAGTCGGCGTATTGGGCCTGGGCGCTGGAGCGCCTCGAAGAGGACTACCTGGACTGAAGAAGAGACGGCACCACGCGATATGCGGATCGAGATCGGTTGGTGCTGGGGCGGATTCATCGGCCGGGTTTCGGGCTGAGCGATAGCCGCGCAAGGGATTCGGCAGCTCCTCGACATCGGCACGGGCTTTCCCGCGCCGTCCGATGTTCACGAGATCGCGCGATCGGTGATCCCGGAGGCCTCCGTGACCTATGTCGACAGCGATCGAGCCGCGCTCGCGCGCGGCCGCGTGCACCACCACAGCACACCCTCCTGAAGGACGGCGATGAGATCGAACGCCTCCTGATTGTCGACCAGGAGGTGCCCTACGGCGGGCATCGCAGCGAGTGAACGCCGCTCACCTCGAATGACCGCGCCGATCTCGGCCGCCGTGGAATACTTCGTTGGCTGGCATCTGGCGTTCCTCATCGGCAACGAATGGAGGGATCAATGAGCGGTTTCGGTCAAGTCTTCTACTGGATCAAGCCCGACGGAGGCCTGCAGTGGGCCCGTCATGATGGAACATCGGATGGCACGACCGTCTGGACCGGGGTGGGCTCCGAATGGACGGGGCCGGACGACGGGATAAACGTCGGCTCCGGATGGGGTGCCTACCGTTCCGTTTTCTGCGGTGGAGCGCAGGGGATTATCTACGCGATCACCCCCGGCGGGGACATGCACTGGTACAGCCACGATGGGTTCAAGGACGGCACCGCGACCTGGACCGCCGGGAATGGCGGCCGTCTCGTGGGTAGCGGCTGGAACGCGTATACCCAGGTCTTCGCGGGCGGCAGGCGGGCAGTCGCGGGGCAGCCCAACGGCTTTGTCATCTATGGGATCACGCCCGAGGGTGAGTTGGATTGGTATCGCCATGACGGCTGGACGGACGGATCGCCGGCCTGGACCGCGGGCGAAGGTGGAAGACGCGTCGGCAGCGGATGGGGCGCTTATCCAAGGGTGTTCTCGGTCGGACGCGGCATCATCTACGGGATCACCGCCGACGGTGATATGGACTGGTATCGCCATGACGGCTGGACGGACGGATCACCTACCTGGACCGCGGGCGAAGGTGGAAGACGCGTCGGCAGCGGATGGAATGCCTACAGTCGGGTGTTCGGCTCGTACGACGCAAGCGGCCAGATCTATGGCTTCGAGAAGCCCGTTGCCACGAGTGCACGGACCGTCGGCGACGGCGGTATGACATTCGGCGACGACCCTTTCCCTCATGGCACCATATTCGATGACGTGGACTGGTACCGGCACGACGGTTGGCAAGCCGGTGAACCGACCTGGACCGCGGGCGACGGCGGTAAGGTTGTCCTCTGCTGCCTCAGCAATGTCCCCGTATTTCCTGGATCGTTGGTGGCGCTGTAAAAGCGGGGTGTCTGAGGTGCTTCTAGAATCCCCACGTGACGCTCACCCTGGCCGACGTCGTCGGCTACACCGATCGCGACCTCGATTCCGATCTGGCGCAATGGTTCCCCGATGCCGCGCCCGTCCGAGTACCGGAGCAAACCCGTTCAGCGGCACCTTTTCTCGCGGGCCTGGCTCCCGCCGACGCGGCGGCGCTCGCCGCGTTCGATCGACGGGTGCGCTCGGGCCGATTGCCGCAGTTCTTGGATATCTTCTCCTGGTCCTACGGTTTCGATTTCGCTGGAAATGATTGCGGCATAAGGGATTCGGATTACCTCACCGAGCTCACCGACGACGATGTGTATTCGATCGGTGCGGATGGTGGGGGCAATCTGTATGTCGTGCTCACCAATGGCCAAGTGGCCGTGTGGTTTCACGAGGAGGAGGTGGTCGAAAGTGGTACCTGGTTCGACAACCTCGATGTGTTTCTCTGGTCGTTCGTGCGCTACCGCGCGGTCCGCGCGGGGAAACTCGCGCTCTCGGCCGTGGAAGCGGACTTCCTTGCCCTCGGTCAGGACGGCGCGCTCGCACCGCACCTCGGCCTGCTGAGTCTCATGAAGTAGGTGCCTGCGGCGCGCATACGTGGTGTGAGGGTCGGCGTGACGAGCGGCTATCCGGACATCGCGCAGATCGACTCCCGCCCGCGAATCATCGGTAGCGGGCGGAACGTGTGAAGGTTCATCGTCATTCGGCTTCGCGGCGCAGGGAGCTGATCATGACGAGCGCGATCTGACCCGCTTCGCGCCGCACCTGATCGTCGTTCGTGTCGGCGAGGCTCCAGGCCAGTTCGGTGAGCAGCCCGTAGATGGCGCGGGCAGTCAGCTCGGTCGATCGGGGCGGGAAGACATCGGCTCGGATCAGGTCGTCGACCAGGTCGCGGATCAGGCCGACCATGTACCGCTCGTCGAGTTCGCGCCATCGGTCCCAGCCCAGGGCGAACGGCCCTTCCTGCAGCACGATGCGCTGATAGGCCACGTCGGTGCATTCGTCGAGGAACACGTTCAAGGCGCGGACCGCGGTGTCCCAGGGGTTGCCCGGCTCACCGAGCGCACTCGTCAAACGTGCTGTCAGCTCCTGTTCGACCTGCTCGAATACGGCCTCGAACAATCCTTGCTTACCGCTGAAGTGGTGGTACACGGCTCCGCGCGTCAGGCGGGCGGCCCGAGCGATCTCGTCGGCGGACAGTTCCGAGTACCGCCGTTCGACGAACAGCCGGCGGCCCGCCTCCAGCAGGGCGGATCGGGTGGCTTCGGCGTATTCCGCACGTCGTCCCTTGACAGTCACAGCAACAAGACTACATTCACATACATCGTGTATCTGAGATGTTAGGTGTAGGCGAATGTCGGATCTCAAAGATGTGATCGTGGTGGGGGCCGGGGCGGCCGGACTGACGGCAGCCCGCGCGCTCACCACGGCCGGACGCGATGTCGTGGTGTTGGAGGCCCGGGACCGAGTAGGCGGGCGAACCCTCAACGTCGAAGTACCGGGCAGCGACACGTCCGTGGAAGTCGGCGGCATGTGGGTCGGCCCCGGCCAGGACCGGGTGCTGGCATTGCTGACCGAACTCGGGTTCTCCACGTACCCGACGCATGATCAGGGCGCGAACATCGGCGACTTCGGCGGTCGCGTCAGCCGCTTCCGAGGCCGAATGCCCCGGCTGAACCCGCTCGTGCTCGCCGATATCGGCCTCACGCAGCTGCGCCTGGATCGCTCGGCTCGACGGGTACCTCTGCAGGCACCGTGGACGGCGCCCCACGCGCGGGAACTCGACGGTCAGACCTTCGACACGTGGCTGCGCAAGCACTCGCACACCGCCACCGGACGCGCGTTCTTCCGGCTGGTCACCCAGGCGGTCTGGTGCGCCGAACCGGACGAGATGTCGGCCTTGTGGGCGCAGTTCTACATCCATTCGGGTGGCGGCGTCGACTCATTGATCAACACGACCGGCGGTGCCCAGCAGGACCGGGTCGTCGGCGGCACCCAGCGACTGTTGATCGCCATGGCCGAGGAGCTGGATGACCCGGTCGTCCTCGGTGCCGCGGTGACCGAGATCGACTGGAGCGAAGACGAGGTTCGGGTGCGTGCCGGGCGGCGGCAGTGGCGGGCACGGCACGCGATCATCGCGGTCCCGCCTCCGCTGGTGAACCGAATCCGCTTCACTCCGGACCTGCCCGCCGAGCGCGCCCAGCTGCTCCAACGTCTGCCGATGGGGTGGACGATCAAGGTCAACGTGGTCTACGACGAGCCGTTCTGGCGCGCACAGGGTCTGTCCGGGCAGGCCAACAGCGACCGCCGCGCGCTCGGCACGGTCTTCGATGCCGGTCCGCCCGACACCGCCCCTGCGGTCCTGGTCGGATTTCTCGAAGCCACCCATGCCCAAGCCGCGGCTCGTCTGGCGCCGAAAGAACGCCGCGACGCGGTTCTCGACGACCTCGCGGCATATTTCGGCCCCAAGGCGCGCAGCCCGGTCCACTACATCGAAAAGGACTGGGCCACCGAAACCTACAGCCGCGGCTGTTATGGCGCCTTCGCGACCCCATCGACTGTGACACGCTTCGGACCGGAGTTGCGCCGCCCGACCGGCTCGCTGCACTGGGCCGGCACCGAGACAGCGACCCGCTGGGCCGGATACATCGACGGCGCGGTCGAATCCGGGCAACGCGCCGCGCGCGAAATTCTCGACCGCTGGTGACCGGCCGCCGTCGATCGTGTTACTCGCGGGCCTGAGCGTTCACTGTGGGATGCGCGTCATCGCTGTCCGCGCCCAGGCCCGCGAGCAGGCGCAGCCCGTCCTCGGCGGGGCTGCCGGGGGCCGCGGACAGCACCAGCAGCTCCATGCCTGATTCGTCCGGTAGTGCGAAGTTCTCCTGGTGCAGTTCCAGCAGTCCGACCAGCGGGTGCCGGTACGCCTTGCGTCCATGTGTGCGGGCGCGCACGTCCGCGCGAGCCCAGAGGCGGCGGAAGCGCTCGCTGCCCATCGCCAGCTCGCCGATGAGCGAGGCCAGGCGGGGGTCCTCGGGGTATTTGCCGGCGGCCAGGCGCAGGTGCCCGACCACGTCGAGGGTGCATTTCTCCCAGTCCGCGTAAAGGCCGCGCTCGGCCTCCTCGAGGAAGATGTGCCGAGCGGTGTTCAGGCCCGGCATCGGCCGGCCGTAGAGGAGCCCGGCGAGGCGGTTTCCGGCGAGCACGTCCAGGCGGTGGTCCATGATCAGCGCGGGCGCGTCGGCGACCAGGTCGAGGACGCGTAGCAGCTCCGGCCGGACCCGCCCGCCCGGCGCCTTCGCGCGGCGGCGGCGCTGCCGGGCGAGCCGGTAGAGGTGCCCGCGTTCGGTCTCGTCGAGACCGAGGACGCGGGCGAGCGCGTCGAGGACCTGCTCGGAGGGCTGGGTCGCGCGGCCCTGCTCCAGGCGTACGTAGTAGTCGACGCTCACCCCGGACAGGTGCGCGACCTCTTCCCGGCGCAGCCCTTCGACCCGGCGGTGCCTGTCGGTGGGGATGCCGACGGCCGCCGGGTCGACCCGGGAACGCCGGGTTCGCAGGAAGCCCGCAAGATCGTCCATGCCCCCAGTATGGCCTCGGTGGTGTCCGTGAAGGTGGTCCTGCTGTTACCAGGAAGTCCCGTCCGATGGAAGAGGCGCCCCTGAACGCCGGGCGCCGCGGCGCCCAGGATCGAAGGCACCTGATCCGAAGGAGTTCCCATGAAGACGCTGATCGTCTACGCCCACCCGGAGCCGAAGTCGCTCAACAGCTCGCTGAAGAACCTCGCGGTGTCGACGTTGGAGACCGCGGGGCACGAGGTACGGGTGAGTGATCTATACGCGATGAACTGGAAGGCGGTCGTGGACGCCGCGGACTACGGCCCGGCCGCGTCGAGTCCGCTGCGGGTCGCCCGGGACTCGGGCCGGGCCTTCGAATCCGGGACGCTCACTCCGGACGTCCGCGCCGAGCAGGAGAAGCTGTTGTGGGCCGACACGATCATCTTCCAGTTCCCGCTGTGGTGGTACACGATGCCCGCGATCCTCAAAGGCTGGGTGGACCGGGTTTTCACCTACCGCTTCGCGTACGGCGTCGGCGAGCACAGCGCCACCAAGTACGGCGAACGCTTCGGCGAAGGTACCCTCGCGGGCAGGAAGGCGCTGCTGTCGGTGACCGTCGGCGGCCCGGAGTCGCACTACGCCGCGCGTGGGATCAACGGCCCTATCGAGGACCTGCTGTTCCCGTTCCACCACGGCATCCTCTACTACCCGGGCATCGAGGTGCTGCCGCCGTTCGTGCTGCACGGCACCGACCGAATGACCGACGAGGACTACCCGGACATCGCCAAGGCCTGGGAGCAGCGCCTGCTCACTCTGGAGTCGACCGAGCCGATCGCGTTCCGGCGGCAGAATTTCGGTGACTACGAGATCCCCTCGCTGCACCTGAAGGAGGGACTGGAGTCCGCGGGCCGTACGGGTTTCGGGCTGCACGTGCGCGGCTGATCGCCGACATGGACGTCGGATCGCCGAGCCACGCGCTCCGCGACTATCACAGCACTATCAATGCGCGGGCTAGGTTCCGAGATCGAAGCGGATACCGGCACGCAGCATTGTCGTGGCGGACAGTCCGATCATGTCGCGGAAGGTTTCGCTGAAGTGGGACGGGGTGGCGAAGCCTGCGTCGATTGCTGATCGGGTGAGGTCGTGTCCGGCCACAGCCTTACTGACCGTGTGGATCATGCGGTTCCACCGCTGATACCCGCGGAATGTGGTGCCATACTGCTGGGTGAACAGCCGCAGAAAATGGGTGGTGGACAGGCCGAGGTTCGCGGCTATCCGGTCGGCGCGGAAGGTTCGGGACGGGTCACTGCGAATAGTGGCGGCGACCTGCTCGATTCGCGGATCGGCGGGCGGTGCGGTGCCGGCGATGGCACAGGCGTAGATGTGGTCGGGGTCTACTCGCTCGGCTCGGCACAGCTCGGCCAACTCACGTTCCCGGCGGTGGTTGAGTCCGAAAGATCCTGCCGCAGAGGTCATCTCATCAACAATTGCGGTGGCCGGTGCGCCCGCGGGCTCGACGAACAGCGCCAGGATCCATCCCTCAGTGGCGACTATGCGCTGCGTCGTACGGGCGGGAGCGAAACAACTGCTGGTGCGTATCTGCCCATGGGTGCCGGTATGCAGCACAAGCGGCGCGTCCAACCCGACGCTGAGCATCGCGACCGAGGGAGAATGTGGGTCGACGCCGAGATCTGGCCCGACGTATCCGATGTGACCAGGCCGCATCCACGCCACCGGTGTCCGCGCCGGGCCGCGGACCTCAGGAAGCGCGTCAGTCGTCACGGCTGCCAGGTTAGCGCGACGTCGCCCGCAACGCCGATACGCGGCGTCGTCGGATAAAGCAAACGAACTTGATCATGAATCCGCGTCCGGGGTGAAGATCAAATGCGAGATCGGCTCTGTCGGACGCCGACGCGGCGTCGTCGGATAAAGCAACCGAATTTGATCATCGAATCCGTATCCGGGGTGAAGATCAAATGCGAGATCGGCTCTGCCGCATGCCGATAGGGGGCGTCGTCGAATATTCAACCGAATGTGATCATCGAATCTGCGTCCGAATGAAGATCAAATTGTGTTACCTCGGCACAATTTCGTGTTAGCCCATTATTAACCGTGATTCAAATCACAATAAGAAAGGTGGATTTGCAGATCTCTTTTACATAACGTTGCTGGTGCGCGACCGTTATGGTGTCGTTATCCATCAATCGAAGGAAGCTCCGTACATGTTCTCTCGCAAAATCCTCGCCGCCGCCGGCGCCGTCTCCGCCGCCGCCCTGTTCTTCGGCCCGGTCGCGGTGGCCTCCGCCGCTGACTCCGCCGCCAAGGGCCTGGCCTTGGATTCGGCCAGCTCAACCTCGGATTCGGCCAGCTCGGGTTCAGCTGGCTCGGGTTCGGCTGGCTCGTCGTCGGGTTCGGCTGGCTCTTCCTCCGGTTCGGCCGGCTCGTCCTCCGGTTCCGCCATGCTCGACTCCGGCAGCTCGGCCGCCGACGGCGGCACCTCCGCCATCGTTAATATCATCGATGCGATCACCGGCGTCCAGGCCATGACTCAGCCCAAGCCCGCCTCCTGATTCGGTCTCGGTAGATCACCACTTCGTCCGTGTCGCCCCTCGGGGCCGGATTTCTTTGGGCCGCAACGCATCAGCGACTCGGCGCCATTGCAGTGAATTTGCCAGAATCGCACCGGTCATTCGTGCCGGACGCCGTGGGGCAGTCACGCATTTGATGTGTATGCCCACGGTGGGCGAACGGTTCGCTCGCCGAGTCACCGGCCGGCCCGCAAGCATTCAACGCCGAATGCCATCCGCGCACACGCCGCCGCGGTCGTGAGTACGTCGCAAAACTGGTCGGTGCCGGCCGTGTTTACCACGGCCGGTAGACGGTGATCGGCCGTCCATACCGCAATGGAAAGCCCATCTCCGCACGCCGACTTCGTACCGGAGCGGGTCCGACGAGCTCGGCGATCTCCGGAAAGTCGGCTCGGGTCGAGATCCTCGCCTAGCGGTGAGCCGTTATCAGCCAGGCGCGCGAGTCGAACCAAACGCCGCCGGCTGTGCTGTGCGCGGCCATCACCAGGCGCAGCCGTTCGAGAGCCCGCTCGGTCTCGTCGGCATCGAGCTGCACGAGCAGATCACCGGCCATGCGCAACACGAGCACCGCGTCAACGGCGGCGTCGGGATCCGCGCCGTAATAGACGGGCTCGCTCACGTCGGTGATCCGGACGTCGGTAAACCCGGCCGTGGTGAGAATGCCGTCCACCGTGGCCGGATCGGCCAGTGAGAACGCACCCGCAATGGGGACCGGCGGGTCACCACCCACGAGTGCGCGGTGTATCGCGGCCACCCACTCTTGTCGACTACCGTCCTGCCAGACCAGCTGCACCAGCCGCGCCCCTGGCATTAGCGCGCGCCCAATGTTGGTCAATGCCTCGACCGGATCGGCGAAGAACATCGTGCCGAACCGACTGATCCCAAGAGTGAAATGCGCCGGCGGGAACGGATGGACCTGTGCATCCGCCTGCTCGAATCGCACATTGTGGAGTCCCTCGGCTGCGCCGAGTCGGCGAGCACGCGCCACCATTGCCGAGGATGCGTCAACGCCGAGTGCGCTGCCCCGGATCGCGAGCCTGGCGGCATCACGGGTGGTCTGCCCGGCGCCGCAACCGATGTCGAGGACGTTGTCGTCGGGTGCCACGTCGATGGCGTCGCGCAGCCGCTGGTGATAAAGGCGCAGCTCAGCGTCGTAATCGAACACGCTGTTCGAGTCCGGTCCTACGCGATTCCCACGGTCATCCATGGAACCATCTTGGCAGCCACGTCGCGCCGGGGAGCGGCAGCGCCCGCCCCGATCCTGTTATCGGCATTATGGGATCTCCTGTGCCGCAGCGTGTTTCGTCCACCGGACGCGCGCTGGCCTCGGGACGAGACCGCGCCGGTCCCGCCATCATCGAAATCGAACGTCTCCGAATCCCCCAGAGGTCGTTGCATGACCTCAGTCGGCGAGATAGCGCAGCATCACCGCGGTGTTGAAGTGCCTCGTCTCGGCCAATCGGAGCTGGATGCGCTTGTCCAGTGATGGGAAGATCGGTGTGCCGCCGCCGAGCATTACGGGCGAGAGGAACAGCTGGTACTCGTCGATGAGCCCGTGTGGGATCAGCGAGGCCGCGAGGCTCGCGCCACCGACCTCGATGACGCCATCGCCTTCAGCCTTGAGCCTGCGGACCTCCTCGACCGCGTTCTCGCTGATCAGCGTGCTGTTCCAGTGGACCTCGGTGAGCGTCCGGGAGAAGACGAACTTCGGCTTCTCCGTCCAGAGCCTGCCGAACTCACGCTCGATGCGCGGCGCGTCCTCGGGCACGTGCGGCCAGTACTCGGCCATCAGCTCGTACAGGCGACGGCCGTGCAGCGAGACCTCGATCTCGCGGTAGCGGTCGTTGTGGAATTGGTGCAGTTCCTCGTCCGGGTTGGTCCAGTCGATGTTGCCGTCGCGGTCGTTGATGTAGCCGTCCAAGGACACGCTGAACCCGTAGATCAGTTTCCTCATGACCGGGTAGACCTCCTACGCGCTCGAAACTCATCGGCGCTCATCGGACAAAACTGTCGAAGAGATCCTCGAATTACTCGTTCAACGGATTTCAGGCGCAGGACACTAGCTACTTGTCCCTGAAATACGGCCTGGGGTGCGGCTGCCTCGGATGTGGCCCGCCAGTTCCTCGCGGAGTTGGCCCGGCGTGGTGTCGAAGCGTCGACGGAAGGCCTTGTTGAAGCTGCTGGCCGAACTGAAGCCCAGGTCCGAGGCGATATCGGTGATACTGCAACGCTGATAGGCGGGGCTGCGCAGGCGGTCGCGCGCCAACTGCAGGCGTTCTTCCCGGATGACTTCGCTCGGCGTGGTGCCCGCGGCGCTGAACGCCAGTTGAATTTGACGCAGCGACCAGCCGAGCGCACCGGCCACGCGCGTGCCGGTGAGGTCCGGGTCGCCGGCATGGTTGTGGATATACCGGCGGGCGGTCGCTTCCACATCGGCGAGCTGGGTGGATGAGCTCGCCGGATCGCCGAGAATCTGCATGCACAGCAGATCCACCAACCGTTCGGAGACCATGTCGAATTGGCGGTCGGTGAGTGCGGCGCATTCGGTGTACAGGCCACTGATCATCCCGGCCGTCACGCGCCCGAGTCCGGTCGTGAGATCCAGCGGACGGGTGGGCGGCGCGACGTGGTTGAGGCGATGCTGCATTTCCTGCCGCGGAATGGTGATGATCAGCCCTCGCGTGCCGTCGGCCATGGACATCGCGAAGGGCTGGTCGATGGCCACCAGGCACATCGTCGCCGGAGTGAGGATCCCGTGCCCGTCGTCGGAGCCGAAGGTCAGCCGCCCGGCGAGAGGAACGATCAGCCGATAGTCGTCATCGGGGTCGGCACGGATGAGCTTCGGGTTGCGAAGGTAGGTGACGGCGTCCGATTCCCATCCGACGAGCTGGTAGGCGTCCGTGCGCCGCAATCGAGTGTGGCCCTTGAAGTCGGTGCGGCTCGGGAACCGGTAGCCCAGTCGGCAGTGGTACATGTTGATCAGATGGGCCCAGTAGTCGGCGCGCTCATGTGGATCCACCACACTTGTCGTGGCCGAGTCGGCAATAGCCGCTTGGTCCATGAATACCGTCTCCTGGCTCGGCGATCATTGGTGGCCTGGGCACCAACTCAATTCGAGAAGAAGTGTACGGCGGGACCCGCGCGGACCACAGCGGGATCGGCACTGCCGCTTTTCGAGTTCTGCGCACTCGGACAATGCTCGTGCGTTCCGAGACAAGCGGGTATGCGTGGGCGGTGGCTACGGTCCGAATAGCTGATGCCCGGATCGGCAGGTGTGGCTATCGGTGCCGACCCGATTCAGCTGGTTGCGGACGATATTAAGGAGTTCACATGCGCAGAATCGTGGTCGGCGACGACGGAACCGGACAGGGGCGGGTACTGGCAGACGACAGTATCGACCCGCTCACACTGGCGCTGCTGCCCGGCGCTGAGATACATCGGATGTGGGAACTCGACGAGCTACCCGATCTGCCGGTCGACCGGATGCCTTCGCAGACCGATACGAGCTACTTCCCCGTCCCGGGCGGGCTGCGTTTCGGATTCATCTCCATACCTCCTGGGCTGACCTATGAGCCCGACGCCGACCTGTCCGAGGAAGCGATGGCCGCCGTCATCACGGAAGCGGAGACGAAACTACCTGGGATGATGGCGGCCTTCGACCCCGCTGCGCCCGGCATGCACAGCACCGCGAGCATCGATTTCATTGTCGTGCTCGGCGGCGAAGGCCGAATGCGCCTCGGCGACGGTGTCGATGTCTCGCTGCGAGCGGGCGATTGCTTGATCCAGAACGGCACACCACACGCATGGTTCAACGACGGTGCGGTGCCATTCGTCTTCAGTTACACCCTCTGCGGCGTCGCCGACCGGAATGTGCCGACAGAACCATGACTCACCCCCAGCAGCGGAGGTCCCAGGATGAGGTTCGTCGGAAGTTGGTGGCACTGCTTCGAGTACACGCTGGTGGCGGCCAGTCCGTGCGCCGTAGCTGTCGATCCCTCGGCAGTGGGGGCGGCGTCGATATTCTTCGATTGCCTGGTAGTGCGAGTCGTCGTCGAACCCGGCGACTATCCCTTGACCGACGAGGCCGTTCACGCGATCCGGAACCTGTGCGTCGAGAGCAAGGCGGCCTATATCGTCCTCGCCGGAATCCCGCACTGCGTGACCCCGGGTAGTCGATTTACGCCGGCGGCGAATCAACTGGATATCCTTACCCACGTCGCCGACACACTCGACGTGCTTTCGGATTTCGCCGAACGACTGGAGGAATACGGGGAACGCGTCCACCTGATGCCGTTTGGATGGAAGGTCGCCTCGCGCGCCGAAATATCGGCGCGGCGATGGGATTTGCCTTCCATCACCGTATCCGCGTCCAGGGATGTTCACCGGGTGCCGGATTCAGCTTCCGTGGACATCGGTTCGGCCAGTGCAGTGTTCGCAGATTCGGTTCTCGGGCGCGGCGCGATACCGATGGCGACGGAGTTGACCAGCGCCTTCGGTCTGGCCAGCTGCTAGGAGGATTTCAGCGGCGGCATTATCGTGCGTTCTGGTTATGTGGGGTGTTTCCTGGAATTGCGCCGGACAGCTTGTCGGCGTCGGCTCGGCTGTGGCAGCGGGAAACGCGACCCGGTCATCTACGCCGAGTCCGTTTACCGCCAGCACCGCCACACCCGCGGACGGCATCGTGGGCAGCATGCATCGAGTGGTTGATCTCAAGGTTCTCTACTTCGGTACGCCCGTGGTATTGATCGGCACGCGAAACCCGGACGGGACACCGAATCTGGCGCCGATGTCCTCGGCGTGGTGGCTGGGCGATCAATGCATGCTCGGGATGAATGCGGCGTCACAGACGACGCAGAACCTGCTCCGCGAGCGTGAGTGTGTGCTGAATCTGCCGTCCTCGGACTTCGCGGCGGCGGTGGATCGGCTGGCGCTGCTGACCGGTTCGCCGGTGCTGACGCCGCACAAGATCGAGAAGGGATACCGGTACGAGCCGGACAAGTTCGCCGCTGCCGGCCTCACTCCTCTCCCGGGAGATGTCGTCGCGGCACCCCGTGTGGCCGAGTGTCCGATTCAGCTGGAATGTGAGCTGCTATCCGCCGAGCCGTTCGGCATCGATACCCATGCGACCGCGCACACCGTGCGGATCATGCGCGCTCATGTGGCCGACGATCTGGTCATTCCCGGCACCCAGTACGTCGACCCGGTGGGATGGGATCCATTGATCATGAAGTTCTGCGAGTTCTTCGGCGACAGTGCGCAGTTGCACCCGTCCCGGCTGGCCGGAGCGTGGCGGATGCCGCATCCGGCGAGGCAGCGGCACGGGCGTACATTCCACGCGGGCAGGGAAGATGCGGGGGTGTGAAGATTATCTGCAACAAAACTATGATTGGTGGCATGACTGCACTGGCGCCCAAGCGTGATGAGCCCGACCTGTCGTTTCTGCTCGATCACACGAGCCATGTGCTGCGCACTCGGATGGCGGCGGCGCTGGCCGAGATCGGGCTGACCGCTCGCATGCATTGCGTGCTGGTGCATGCGCTCGAGGAGGAGCGGACGCAGATTCAGCTCGCGGAGATCGGGGATATGGATAAGACCACCATGGTGGTCACTGTCGACGCGCTCGAGAAGGCCGGGTTGGCGCAGCGGCGGCCATCCAGTACGGATCGGCGGGCTCGGATTATCGCGGTTACCCCGGAGGGAGGGGAGGTCGCCAAGCGGAGTCAGGAGATTGTCGATGGGGTGCATCGGGAGGCCCTGGATGCCCTGCCGAAGGGGGATCGCGAAAACTTGTTGCGCGCCTTGAATTTGCTGGCAGAAGGGCATCTCGCGGCACCGGCGGAGGCGTCGGCGGCGCGGCGCGCCAGGCAATAGTCCGCTTCGATATTGTCTGCAACGGAACTATCTAGTACGGTCTCTCTTGTTGGTTCCGAACGGGAGATGACCCATGACACTGTCCAAACGCCTCGCCCTCGCCGTACTGTCGGCGGCGACGTTGATGACCATCCTCGACGGCAGCATCGTGACCGTCGCGATGCCCGCGATCCAGAACGATCTGGGCTTCACTGCGGCCGGACTGAGCTGGACCGTGAACGCCTACCTCATCGCCTTCGGTGGATTGCTGCTGCTGGCCGGGCGGCTCGGTGATCTGATCGGCCGAAAGACCATGTTCCTCACCGGGAATGCGGTATTCACCGTCGCCTCGCTGCTCGCCGGAGCGGCCACTACGCCGGAGATGCTGGTCGCCGCCCGTTTCCTGCAGGGCGTGGGCAGTGCTATTGCCTCGTCGGTGGTGCTGGGAATCCTGGTCACTTTGTTCACCGAGAATCGTGAACGGGCAAAGGCCATCGGGATTTTCAGCTTCACCGGTGCGGCCGGCGCCTCCATCGGCCAGGTGCTGGGCGGGGTGCTCACTGATGTGTTGAACTGGCACTGGATCTTCCTCATCAATGTGCCGATCGGGGTGGTGACCGTCGCGCTGGCGGTGCGGGCCTTGCCTGCCGATCGTGGTATCGGGTTGGCCGCGGGTGCGGATGCGCTCGGTGCGTTGCTGGTGACCGGTGGACTCATGCTGGGCATCTACACAGTGGTGAAGATCGAGGAGTACGGCTGGACTTCCGCGCACACGCTGGGGCTCGGGGCGGCCGCGGCCGGCATGCTCTTCGCCTTCTTCGTGCGTCAGCGGACCGCGCCTACGCCGCTGCTGCCGCTGCGAATCTTCCGTTCCCGCAATGTATCCGGCGCCAATCTGGTGCAGATGCTGACGCTGTCGGCCATGTTCGCCTTCCAGATCATTGTCGCGTTGTACATGCAGAAGGTCCTCGGCTATGGCGCACTGGCCACCGGGCTGGCCATGTTGCCCGCGGCCGTCGCCATCGGTGGGGTGTCGCTGTTCGCCTCGGCTCGGTTGATCACCCGCTTCGGTGAACGTGCCGTGCTGGTCGCTGGATTGGTATTGCTGCTGGCCGGAATGGGCTGGCTGACAAGGCTTCCGGTGGATGCCTCCTATGTCGTCGATCTGCTGCCGATGATGGTGCTGATCGCCGGCGGCGGGCTGGTGCTGCCCGCGCTGGCCACGCTGGGTATGTCCGATGCGGATGCCGAGGATGCCGGGTTGGCCTCCGGATTGTTCAACACCACACAGCAGGTCGGCATGGCGCTGGGCATTGCCGTGCTGTCCACGCTCGCCGCCTCTCGCACTGGGAGCCAGTTGGTTTCGGGTGCGTCCGAGGCCGCGGCATTGACCAGCGGTTACCGCTTGGCCTTCACCGTCGCGGCCGGGCTGTTGGCCGCCGCGCTCGTGGTGAGCCTAACCGTGTTGCGCCGGCCCGCAATCAGCGTCTCCGCCCCTGCGGAATTCGCGGCTCCCGCGCTCTGATCCATCCGGAATTCCTGCTCCTGAACGGACTTCGTCATGCGTCTTCTTCGGGCCTTGGTGGCCGTCCTCTTTCTGCTCGCGGCCGCCGCAACCACGCACGCGGCACCGGTGGAAGGGTCGGGGTGGACCGCAGTGTGGGCGGCTTCGGCACAAATGCCCAGTAAGACAATGGGGCCCAACTGGTCCGAGGAGGGGTTCTCGAATCACACTCTGCGGCAGGTAATCCGGGTGAGCCAGGGTGGTAGCGCCACCCGGGTACGGCTGACCAATCGATATGGCACCGAGCCACTGGTAATCGCCGGGGCAACGATCGCGGTGACCGATACCGGTGCGAACATTCGCCTGGACACCCTGCAGCCCTTGGTCTTCGGTCTCGCGTCGGAATTCCGAATCCCGGCCGGGGCCGATCTCACCACCGATCCGGTACTGCTGCCGGTCGCGCCCTTCCAGTCACTGACCATCACACTTCACCTCGCCGAGCCGACCGGTCCGGCGACCCACCATGCACAGGCCCTCGCGACCACGTACCGCGCCACCGGCGACCACCGCGCGGACGGCGTCGGCACCGCCTTCACCGAGACCACCCAGTCCTGGTACTACCTGTCGGGCGTCGAGGTCTTCGATGTGCTCCCGCACCGCCCCGGTGTGGTCGCCTTCGGTGATTCCATTACCGAAGGAGTCAGCTCGACCCCCGATGCCGACAACCGGTACCCCGACGAACTAGCCGAACGCCTTGCCGCCGAAGGCAATCCACGCGCGGTCATCGACCAGGGCATCGGGGGCAACCGGGTCACCGTCGACTCGTCTTGGCTGGGTGACAGTGCTCAACGCCGATTCCGCACCGATGTACTCGCCCAGCCGGGTGTCGGCACCGTCATCATCCTCGCGGGTATCAACGACATCGGCCTCAGCGCCGACGGTCCGGGCGTTGCCGACACCGTCGTCCCCGTCTCCACCGACCAACTCGTAGCCGGGCATCTCGATCTGATCCGCCAGGCCCGCGCCAAGGGCCTGCGGGTAATCGGTGCGACCCTGACCCCCATCCACGGCTCGCCCTACTTCTCACCCGCGGCCGAGTCCGCCCGCCAGGCACTCAACGATTGGATCCGCACCGCCGGTGCGTACGACGCTGTGGTCGATTTCGATGCCGCCCTACGCGATCCGGCCGTTCCCCAGCGCTTCGCCCCGGAATTCGACAGCGGCGATCACATCCACCCCAGTGATGCGGGCTATGCCGCCATGGCAGCCGCGGTGAACCCCGCCGAGCTCGGCTGACCAGCGGAGGTAATGGAGTAGCGCCGCTCGAGTGCCCGGTCGGGCTACCCCGCGTCGAATTCCCCGATCAATACCTTCCGCTCGATAATCGGCAGTATCGGATGTTCCAAACCCTCACTCCCGTGGAATCCGCCCCACCGCACCGGAACGCTTTCGCCGGGTTCGGCGCTTTTGGCGATCCGATCAGCGCGGTATGCGGTTACAGGATGTTCTGTCCCCCAGCGTCTCTCGCTCGATCATCGAGTGCCGTTCCCGCATCGGGTGGAAGCCGACTGTTGTCGGGAGGGTAGATGGGCTCCGAGCGATTTCCGAACAAATAGTCTCGGAAGGCCCGCAGATACTCGTCCAGTTCCCGTTGATCGAAAAACCGGGTTCTGGTCGGGTCGAACCATTCGCTCGGCGTCGGGCGCCGCGCGATCATGTAGTCGAGAGCTTCGCGCACCATGTCCCCGTAGACCGAATTCGTGGCGACGTGTTCGCGCTCGACCGGGGCAAATCGCCGCATATGGTCAGCCAAGTCTGCGTAGTGCATCGTGACAAGCGGCCACAGCAGACGATTGATATGTGGGATTTCGTCCCACCATCTGGTCTTCGCGTGCACAATCTCACTGGCTGTCGTCGGCTCGTAGGAGGGGTTGAACGCTCGGTTGACGCCACGGGGGCGCCACGTCGGCCCGGTCTGAAGGTTCGTTGGCGGGTACCAGACGCCTCGCCACACCGGGACTCCGATACTGGGACGGTTCACCGGGAGTTCTTGGGCCAGTGAGATGTCGACCGTGATGCTGCGCACAGGGGGTAACTCCTGGTAGGACGGGATCAGATCCGCCACCATCGCCAAGCAGTCCTGCTCATCGAAGCCGGTCACACCGGCGTACGGCTCGGCCCACCAGAGAACTGATCTGTGGTCTCGATCGAATTCGATCCAGAACCGCCGCACCGTGGGCATACGCGCCCCCTCCCATGAACCCGTGCCGCCGAGCGCTTACCCACGATACCGACCTCTGATCGGTGCCCACCGCTCGATAATCGGGGTGCTCTCAATAGGTCAGCGCAACACTGGATTCTCACGATGAATCGGGGATGTGGTGTGTGATGACCAGGACGGCACTGTCGGAGGCCGAGGTC
>NZ_JBHVDF010000005.1:474941-517704 GCF_042802915.1 Nocardia sp. NPDC057440 | reverse complement strand
CCGTCGAAGCGCACGCGACGAAGTCGCAAGTCTCGACGGCTCGGAAGCGAGACCAAGGGGGCCGCGAACACGCAGCGCCGCAGGCGCTGCCAAAAAGACACACGCCGCAGGCGCCGCAAATTCAACACAGTAGCCTCGCGGCGTGTCTATTGGTCGCTCCGAGAGCTCCACACCTGCGGATGAGCGGCACGTTTCGCTGCGGAGCGCGCTGCGTGCAAGCCCCGGTGTGCTGCGGCTGGCGATGGTGCGTTTCACCGGGCAGTTCGGTGACGGCATGTTTCAGGCGGCGCTGTCGGGGGCGATTCTGTTCAATCCTGAGCGGGAAACCGATCCGCTCGCGATCGCGGCGGCCTTCGCGGTGTTGCTGCTGCCGTACTCCCTGATCGGCCCGTATGCCGGGGCGCTGCTCGACCGGTGGGATCGGCGCGCGGTGCTGCTGGTGGCCAATGCGCTGCGAGCGGTCCTGATCGGCGCGGTGAGCATCGGGCTATTGGCGGGTGCGGGTGCGAAACCGCTACTGCTGCTTGCGCTTGCGGTGGTCGGGATCAGCAGATTCGTGCTGTCCGGTGTGTCGGCGGCGCTGCCTCGGGTGCTGGACCAGCACTGGCTGGTGGCTGCGAATTCGGTGCTCGCGACGGTCGCTTCGGCGTGCGCGGGCATCGGGGCCGCGGCGTCGGTGTCGATCATCGGACTGATCGGTGCGGGCGATGCCGCTTCAGCGCTCGCGGTGGCGATCAGCGGCGTCTGGTCGATAGTCGGTGCGGTCCTCGCGGCCGGGTTCGCCCCCAGGGTGCTCGGCCCGGATCGGAAGAGCACCACCGAGGGGAGCGCGGTTCGGGCGATCGCCACCGGCCTGCGCCACGGTGCCGCAGCGGTCTGGGGATCGGTGCATGTCACCACCGCGATGCTCGGTATCGGCGCGCACCGGATCGTGTTCGGCACCAACACGCTGATCATGGTGCTGGTGCTGCGTCAGGCGCCCGCCGACGGCAGCACCATGAACAATGGGCTGACGCGGTTCGGGCTCGCCATCGGCGCGGCCGCGGCGGGCATGCTGGTCGCCGCGATCGTGGCGCCATGGCTGATACCTCGGCTGGGCAGGCCACGGACGGTGATCGCCGGGCTACTCACGGCGACGCTGGTCCAATTGGCGTTCGTCACTCCCACTGCGGTCGCCGAGGCCGGTCCCGGCGCGCACCGGGCGCATCAATTGCTGCTCGTCGGTGCGTTTCTGTTCGGATTGGCGGGGCAGACGATCAAATTGACGGGTGACGCAACCATGCAGATAGATATTGATGACACGCGGCGCGGCCAGGTATTCGCGTTGCAGGACACGGTCTTCAACATTGCCTTCGTCTTGGCGATCGCGATCACGGCACTGGTGATCCCGGCCGACGGACGCTCGCTTGCCGTGGTGGTCGCGGGTGCTGGAATATATTGCGCCGGAATAGCGGCCATCGCGCTCAATTCACGGCGCAGACCGATTACCCTCTGACGACTCGCCGACTCGCCCTTCGAAATTGGGCAGTTCGGTCGCACGGTCACCCGTCGCGGCGCGCTGGTTGTGTAATGCGCCGATTTGATCGAGCGGCGCCAACCGGTCGGCAAACGCGGACGGATTGCCGAGCGGCGCATCGGATTCCGCTGGTGCGGCGCCGATTTCCGCGCCGACACCATGGTCCGGCGCCGGGCCGGTGCGCACGATCCAATCGAGCTGCTCGCTGCCCGCATCGGACTCGGCGCCGGTGACCAGGTGATTCCAGGTGCCGAGGCCGGAGGGGTCGGTATAGAAGTGATCGACGACGCCGTCCTCGTCCAGATCCAGCGCCGCCACGTCGGCGATTCCGGCGCTATGGGAATCCCATAGCGCGTCATCGGCAAGGCCGTCACCGTCGAAATCCAGTTGCAGTGCATCGGCGACACCGGGGCCCGACAACTCCAAATCGGCCTGGCTCGACCAGACATGAATCGTGCCGTCACCCGTCCCGAAGACGTACTCGATCTCGTTCATGTCTTTTTGGACGCAACGGGCCCGCTTTCGGTTCCCTGCTGAGCCGGATCGATGCAGATTCAATGGGCTCGCCGTCCCGCATTCGGACGCCGAGGTCCGGTAAGTTGATCTTTCGGCGACCCGATTCGACAGGGAGGCAACATCACATGCGATTTCTGCCGGACAGGTCGCGAGCGTTCCTACCCGCCGCCGCCGCGAAGTGACGACAGAAATACGACCCGACGTGACGTCCCGAATCGGCGTCACTTCTTCCTGCGCCCCCGCACTGTTCGCCGTGCTCCTCGCGGGACTGTTCGCGGTGCCCGCACCCGCGCAGGCAACGCCGCACCCATGGGCGCCGCCACCGGTGAACAGCTGCGGTGAGACCGGCTTCGACCCACTCGCCCGCGAGCCGGACCCGAATGCGCCACCGCAGCCGCCCTTGCCGCCGCAGATCGATATCCCGATACCTATTCCGCAGTTCACGCCGGTCCCGGTGCCCGATCCGCCGCAGGACAACACCCGCATCGATCCCGAGCCGCTGCCCGCGGACCCGTGTGGCAATCCGTGCCCGGACATCCGCGACGCGCCCAGACCGCAAGAAAGCAGCACCGCCCCAGACCCAACCTCCGGCGCTCCTCTGCAGAGCGGCTCGAGTTCCGGCTCGGGCTCAGGTAGCGGCTCGGGCTCAGGTAGCGGCTCAGGTTCAGGTAGCGGCTCGGGCCCAGGTAGCGGCTCCGGGTCCGGTTGGCCGATCACGGTGCCGCGCATCGAGATCAGGCCCGAGATCGAGCCGATTCCGATCGCCGTAGCCGGCGGCGAGGGTGCGCCTGCGCAACCCGCGCCGCCGGCGGTGGTGCATCCGGCCGTGTCCGGCCCGCTCGCCCCGGCGGTCGCCGCGCCTCGAGTGGACTCGGTGCGGCTGGTCGGGCAGCTGACCGGACACGGTTCGGAGAACCGGACCGACATGCGCTGGCAGGTCGACGGCACCGATCTCGGTCTGATGTGGGAGACGAAGCCGGGAGAGGTCGCCGTGGTGTTCGGCGACACCTTCGGCACCGGCTGGAGCGGTGGCGGCGTAGGCGGTGAAGACGAGGATTGGCGCAGCAACGTGCTCGGCTACAGCACCGATCGCGATCTGTCCGACGGTCTGACCATCGACACGATGGTCCAGGACAGCCGCTGCCACGCCGTCGAATTGCTGGGCAGCCGCAAGATCAAGAACTGGGAGACGACCACCATCCCGACCTCCGGGTTCGCGATCGGTGATCGCCAATACCTGAGCTACATGTCGGTGAACCGGTGGAGCCGGATCCCCGGGCTGTGGTGGACCAACTACGGCGGCCTCGCCTACTCCGATGACAACGGGCGCACCTGGACCAAGGATCAGCATGCCAAGTGGGACAACCTCTTCGGCATGGGCCGCTTCCAGGTGGCGGCCATGGCCGCGCAGGGTGATTACGTCTACATGTTCGGCACCCCCAACGGTCGCATCGGCCTGATCGGGCTGGCCAGGGTGCCGAAGGCCGAGGTGTTGAACAAATCGGCCTACCAATACTGGGTCGGTGGAACGTGGGCGCCTGCCGCCGAAAATCAGGCCACCCCACTGGTTCTCGGCATGGCCAGCGAGTTGTCCGTGCGCTTCGACCAGACATCGCAGCAGTGGCAGATGGTGTATCTGGATCCGGCGCGCGGCGCGATCGTGATGCGTACGGCCGCCGCGGCCCAGGGCGCCTGGACCAATGCGGTGCCACTGGTCTCGACCGCCGATTATCCGAAGTCCTACGGCGGCTTCATCCATCCGTGGTCGACCGACAAGGATCTCTACTTCACGATTTCGGCGTGGGACAGCTACAACGTGTACCTCATGCACGCACGACTGAATCCGCCGAGCTGATATCGGCAGAACCATTGCCGGGCATGGTGTTTTCGCCGACCACGATCGGGGTGCTCGATCACCGGGCGCGGCGGAACCGCAGTGGCTGCCCGGGACGGGCCTGGGCCATCGCATCGACGTCGACGTCCACGACCACCGCTATCACCGGATAGCCACCGGTGATCGGGTGATCGGCGAGGAATACCACCGGCTGACCACTAGGCGGCACCTGAATAGAACCGAGCGCCATGCCCTCGGTGGGAAGTTCCCGCGAAACACTGCGCCGCAGCGGGGGACCGGCGCGCCGATCGAGGCGGGCGCCGATCCGATCGGTATCGGCCGACACGACCCACGCACCGTCGAAAAGCGCGTCGGCATCGAGGAACCAGTCGGCGCGCGGACCGAGTACGGCTCGGATCGTCAACGTTGCGGCGGGCAGGTCCGCGACCGGTGCGAACTCGACGTTCGGAAGGGTGTGCGGCGCAGGTCCGATCGGCAGCCGAGCACCGGAACGCAGTGGCCGCGGACCGATCCCGGACAAGGTGTCGCGACTGCGCGAGCCGAGCACCGGCGGCACGTCGACGCCGCCACGCACCGCGACGTAGCTGCGGAGTCCGGTGCTCGCCATACCGAGCCGAAGCGTTTGCCCCGCGGCCAGTTCCAGCACACTCGCGTGTCCGACCGGAGTGCCGTCGACCGAAGCGGGAGCCGGCGCACCGGTCACCGCCATGGTGCACCGCCGGTCGGCCCGCAATGTCAATCCACCGAGCAGTACCTCGATTCCGGCGCACCCCTCGGGGTTTCCGACCAATCGATTGGCCAGTCGGAAGGAAGCCCGGTCGGCCGCGCCTGCCACGCCGACGCCGGAATCGAACCAGCCCGGCCGTCCCAGGTCCTGGATCGTGGCCAGCGGACCCACCTGCTCGACAACAATCATCGGCGGCTCAGTCACGCCGGCCCGCGTCCACGAATCGCACCGGCGCGCCCACCCGAATGAGCGCAGGGGGATCCCGGTCGACATCCCACATCTCCAGGTCGGTGCTGCCGATGAGCTGCCAGCCACCCGGGGTGCTGCGTGGGTAGACGGCCGTATATCCACCGGCCAGTGCGACCGCGCCGGCCGGAATCGAGGTGCGTGCCTCGGACCGGCGCGGAACCGTCAACCTGCCGTCCGGTGACTCGAGATAGCCGAAGCCAGGGGCGAATCCGACGAACGCACACCGCCATAGGGTTCCAGTGTGCGCGGCGACGACCTCGGCGGCGCTCAGCTCGAGCGCCCGAGCCACCTCGTCGAGGTCGATGCCGTCATATCGGACGGGGATCACCACCACGTCATCGTGGATGCCGCTGTGCGGCAGTGTTCCACGGGAAACAATGTTCGAATCCTGCTCGCGCCCAGATTTATACATCTTCGCTATCAACGCACTCAGCTCCCGGCGTACCGGCTCCGAGTCCAGCGCGGAACGCAGCGTCACCAGAATCGTCTCCGCCGCGGGCAACACATCCTGGACACCGGGAATCGGGTCGCGCCGCAGTGCCGCAACGAGTTCTGTCACCGCAGCATGCTCGATCGCGGTGATCAGCAGGGCCCGGTCGCCCGCCGCTCGAATCATCCGATTCGGGTCGAGATCCGTCGCGCCGGATGCGGGGTCGCTCCGAGGGGAAGTCATCACGGCACCGGCCTCAGCAGAATGCGCTCACCGGCACGCCGCCGTCGTCCAGGGCTGCTCGGATATGTCTGGCCATCTCCACTGCGGCGGGCGAATCGCCGTGCACACAGATGCTCGCCGCGGACACCGACACCTGACCGGATCCGTCCGCGGTCCGCGCGGTGCCCGACATCGCAATCGATATCGCCTGGGCGACAGCTTCGTTCGGCTGCAACACCGCGCCGGGCGTGCCGCGCGCCGCGAGGGTCCCGGTCGGTGTGTATGCGCGATCGGCGAACCCCTCGCCGACAAAACGTATCTCGGCGTCCGCGGCGGCGCGCTCGAGCTGAGTGCCCGCGGGGCCGAGCAACGCCAGCTCACGATCGTATTCGGCGAGCGCGGCCAGCACCGCGTCGGCGAGTGCGCGCTCCTTCGAGGCCGAGTGATAGAGCGCGCCATGCGGTTTCACGTAGCGGACCCGATCGCCCGCGGCCCTGGCGAAGGCATCGAGACTGCCGATCTGATAGAGCACCTCGTCGCGCAACTCGGCAGGGGCCATGGTGATCGCGCGCCGCCCGAAGCCCGCGAGATCGCGATATCCGACGTGCGCGCCGATGCGGACGCCCTTCTCGACCGCGAGCGCACAGGTGCGGCGCATGATCGACGGATCACCGGCGTGGAAGCCGCAGGCGATATTGGCGCTGGTGACGATGTCGAGCATCGCCGCGTCATCGCCCATCGTCCACGCGCCGAATCCCTCGCCGAGATCGCTGTTCAGATCCAGCGACATGTGCCTCCTTCCGGTATTCGCTCCGGCCCTACCGCCTAGGACCTGCGTCACACTTCAGCGTGCCACGTCCCGGCGGCCGGATTTGCTCCCATCAGGATGACCGATGTCGAGAATGTCGCATGCCGGGGCGGAAGGCGTGGTCGAAGGATCGGATCGGATCAGCCCGGCCGGAGGACCCTTCCCTCGGTCGATACGGACAAAACACCCACGTGACCGGACTTGCTCGCATGCGCGTGTTCTCCGATGGCAAGTACTCTCGGAGCAATCATGGCCACGTATTTCGATCCGACGTCATGGTCACCGATGCGGGCCGTCGATCTCGGCAAGCGCCTGTTCGACCAGTCCCTGCTCGAGCAGTGGGTCTCCTTCACCACCGCATGGGTGGATCCGGTGGCCGACTTGAGCGCGGGCGCGGTCACGGCGCTGATGCCGGATGTGCTGATGACCGTGCTCAGCGAGGGCATTCTCAGCCGGTTCGGTGGCCAAGAGGTCACCGCGACATTGCTCGGACACGACCTGAACGCCACCTTGCAGGTGCTCAAGGTCCGGCGCCGCGGCGCGCACTTCCAGACCAAGACCGTGCTGTCGCGGATGCGCTGGGACGATCACCGTATCGAGTCGGTGACCGTGATCGCGCACGGCGTCCGCCTGATTCCCGGCATGCCGACCAGGGTGCGGACCCAGCAGCTCGACCTCGACGGCACCGTCACCACCGAAGCACTGGTCGGGTGGCTCAACACACTGCCGCTCGACTGGGAATTGCAAGTCGACGCGAGCGGGCTGATCAAGGCCGTACATCGGCGCAGGCTGATCACCGCGGTGGTGGACGCCGAGGTGCGCGACAACCTGCTGACCGTCGAGATCCGCCGGGCGAACTGGCTCGGCATCCGGGTGCCGCGAAAGATGCTGTCCGCACCCGAGTTACGACTCGCGGGCCTGCCGAACGATGCGCGCGTCGTGCACGCGAGCCGTGAGGGCGACCTGATCCGATTCCGGATCGAGCTGCCGCAGATCACCGGGTCGTTCGATCTGGCGCAGATCCGCTCGGCCATCGTCACCGGGACCACGCTGATCGTCTTCTGACCAGCCGATTCAGCCCTGTCTCTGCCACCATTCCATCAGCGCGGCCTCGGCCTCGTCGCGAGTGAGCGGTCCACGATCCAGCCGCAGCTCTTTCAAAAACCGCCAGGCCTTTCCGACCTCCGGACCCGCGGACAGGCCGAGCAGTTCCATGATGGCGTTGCCGTCCAGATCCGGCCGCACTCGATCCAGATCCTCCTGCTCCTGCAGGTCGGCGATCCGCGCTTCCAGCTCGTCGTAGGTGGCGCGCAATGCCGCGGCCCTGCGCTTGTTGCGGGTGGTGCAGTCGGCGCGGACCAATTTGTGCAGCCGCGGCAGCAGATCGCCCGCGTCGGTGACATACCGGCGCACCGCCGAATCGGTCCACTGCCCCTTGCCGTAACCATGGAACCGCAAGTGCAGGAACACCAGCCGGGCCACGTCCTCGGTGATCTGCTTGGGGTACTTCAGCGCCCGCATCCGCTTGCGCACCATCTTCGCGCCGACCACCTCGTGGTGGTGGAAGCTGACGCCGCCGCCCGGCTCGTTGCGCTTGGTGTCCGGCTTGCCGATGTCGTGCAGCAGCGCGGCCCAGCGCAGCACCAGATCGGGATCGCCCTCCTCCTGATCGATGGCCTGTTCCAGCACGGTGAGCGAATGCCAGTACACGTCCTTGTGCTGGTGATGCTCGTCGATCTCGAGTTTCATCTCCGGCACCTCCGGCAGCACCCGCTGGGCCAGCCCGGTCTCGCACATGATGTTGATGCCATCGATCGGGTGCGCCGCGCCGATCAGTTTGTCCAGCTCGGTGCGCACCCGCTCCGCGGTGATCCGATCGATCTCGGCAGCCATCGCGGCGATCGCGGCCCGGACCCTCGGATGCAGCTCGAAACCGAGCTGCGCGACGAAACGGGCGGCGCGCAGCATGCGCAGCGGGTCATCGTGGAACGAATCCTCCGGCGCCGCAGGGGTATCCAGCATTCCTTCGAGCAGCGCTTCCATCCCGCCGAGCGGATCGACGAACTCCATCGCCCCGTCCGCACCGATCCGCACCGCCATCGCGTTGACCGTGAAGTCCCGGCGGACCAGGTCGCCCTCGAGCGAGTCACCGAAGGTCACCTCGGGATTGCGGGAGACCCGATCGTAGGAGTCGCTGCGGAAAGTAGTGACCTCCAGCTGCTGATCGGCCTTGGACGCGCTCACCGTTCCGAAAGCAAGCCCGCCGGTATCCCACAGATGATCGGCCCAGCCGCGCAGCATCTCCTGCACCTGCTCCGGCCGCGCGTCGGTGGTGAAATCCAGATCCGTCCCCAACCGGCCGAGCACCGCATCCCGCACACTGCCCCCGACCAGGTACAGCTCGAATCCCCGCGCCGCGAACAATTCACCGAGTGGCGTCAGCACGTCGGACAACCTGCCGAGCGTGACCGCGGCCGCAGCCAGCAATCGGGTACGTCGATCCTGCGCTGCTACATCCTCAGACTGGGGCGAAACCACGAATCAGCAGCTTACCGAGCCCCGCCAACCGATATTCCAGCGCAACCCACGCAGCACCCCTCAGATATATAAGGCCCCTCGCATAGCCGACCCCGGATCCCGGCCACGCAGCCGGTTCAGGTCGAACCGGCTGCCACCGACCCGGCCCACCGCGGCGAGCGCCGTCCCACGAATCCACCTTCGTCGCGCGCCGATCGACCGGCGACCACAGGGCCGACCACACATACACCAGATCGCGAGCATCACCCACGACCTACGCACCCACTCGGCACCATGACACCCTCCAAGCGCAGCGAGACCCAGCACCAGAGTCCGCGGCCCGTCTCGCTTCCACAGCCGCCGGAGAGCATCGACCGAAGTCACAAGCCCCGCTACCGACACACCCACTCGGCACGATGACATCTTCCAAGCGCAGCGAGACCCAGCACTAGAGTTCGCGGCCCGTCTCGCTTCCGAGCCGTCGAAGCGCACGCGACGAAGTCGCAAGTCTCGACGGCTCGGAAGCGAGACCAAGGGGGCCGCGAACACGCAGCGCCGCAGGCGCTGCCAAAAAGACACAGCACACACGCAGCGCCGCAGGCGCTGCAAAGGCAACACAGTAGGATTGCTGGGTGTCTCCGGCCGATCGTGCGAACAGTCGACGCCGCCAGCCTCGGCGCCGCGGTTCGGCCGCCAACGCGGCGAAACCTCGCATGCGTACGGTCCGGGAAACCTCGGCCGGCGGGCTGGTCGTCGATGGGCTGGATGGTCCGCGGGAAAAACGCAGCGCGGCACTGATCGGGCGCACCGATCGCCGCGGCAGGCTGCTGTGGTCGCTGCCCAAGGGACATATCGAAGAGGGCGAGACCTCTGAGCAGACGGCGATCCGTGAGGTGGCCGAGGAGACCGGAATCAACGGAATCGTGGTCGCCGAACTGGGCAGCATCGATTACTGGTTCGTCACGGAGGGTCGTCGGGTACACAAGACCGTGCATCATTATCTGCTGCGTTCGGTCGGTGGCGAACTTTCCGACGCCGATGTGGAGGTCACCCAGGTGGCGTGGGTTCCGTTGAGCGAGTTGGATTCTCGATTGGCATACGCCGACGAACGGCGTCTCGCCGAGGTGGCGAATCGGATGATCGACCGGATGGAGACCGGCAAGCGATGACGCGTGGACTGTTCCGGATCATCGTGGCGGTCCTGACCATTCTCAGTTCGGCGACGGTGGCGCCGATGTTGCTCACGCAGCATGCGGCGGCACAACCGACCGGGTCGAGCGGGTCGTCGGCACCGAAATTCTTGAAGCTGTCACTGGATTCGGTGACTCCGACCGCCGTGACTACGGTCAGCGATCCACTGCTGACAGTGTCGGGCACCGTCACCAATATCGGTGACCGGGTTGTCGACAATGTCATCGTCCGCATTCAGCGCGCTGCCGCGGTGACCTCGCCGAGCGTGTTGCGTTCCACGCTGCGCCTCGACCAGGTCAATTACGATGTGACCGGCCCGTTCGAGGATGTGGCCGAGCGGTTGAGCCCAGGGCAGCGCAAGCAGTTCACGTTGGGTATCGCGCTGCGCCCCGGCGGTCGTGATTCGACATCATCGCTGGATATCACCACGCCCGGTGTGTATCCGTTGTTGCTGAATGTGAATGGTGAACCGGCCTACGGCAGTCAGGCCCGGCTCGATGACGCCCGTTTCTTGCTGCCGGTGCTCGGTGTTCCGCCGACGACGGATGCCGAATCGGGCAGCGCTGGGGCACAGGCGGTGGCCGCCGCGACAGATGCGCCGGTGGCGACGACGCTGCTGTGGCCGCTGGCCGACCGCCCCCGACTGGTCGCGGGTGTCCCTGGTTCGGTCAACGGGAAGGTGGAGCTGACCGATGACGAGTTGGCCGCCTCGCTCGGCAAGGGCGGCCGTCTCGATCAGTTGCTCGGTGCACTGGAGTCGGCGGTCGGCACGAACAACGGCCGCGATCGGTCTCTGGCGAGCGCGGTGTGCGTCGCGGTCGATCCGGATCTGCTCGTCACCGTGCAGGCGATGACCAACGGTTATCGCGTGCTGGCGAGTCCGTCCGATCCGGACGGCGCGACCAGGCCGGGCACCGGCGCGGAACAGGCTCAGACCTGGCTGGACCGGTTGCGTGCGCTTGCCGCGTCGGTGTGCACGGTGGCTTTGCCCTTCGCTCAGGTCGATATCAAGGCGCTCGCGGCGGTGAACGATCCTGATCTATCGGCACGTGCCCTCGACGCGCCTGCTGACATCGTCGACTCGATCCTGGCCACCCGGTCGGTGCGCGGGGTGAGCCTGCCCGATTCCGGCAGTATCGACGCGAGCGCCGGAATGTTGTTGCGCAGCCACGGTTTCGGAACCGCGGTGCTGGCGGATACCGCCGCTGTCACGGACGGTTCCGCGGGCTCGGATGATTCCCCGCCCGCGACCAGTGGCGGGGGGCGCGATCAGCCGACTTCGACGCTGAGCTCGGCGAACCAGACGATTCCGGATTCCGCGGCGCCGGACATCGTCCGATTGCCCGAGGTCACTGTGGCATTGCCCGGCGCGAACAGCACTGAGGTCACCGTGCCGGAGCCGGCGCCGACCACAGCCGCGACGCCGACCGCTGCCCCGCCACCCGCCAACGGCGCGAACCCGAACAACCCAGCCCCGCCGGCAGGCCCGGCGTCAGATCCAGCGCTGCATGCCGCGACCTTCGACATCTGGTCCGCGACGGCGCTCGCCGCGGTCGGATCCAATCCGCCGACGCCGTCGTTCACGCCCGCGAAGGTGCGCTACGACGTCACCAACGACTCGCGGATGGCTCGGCTGCAGGACGCGCTCGGCGCCGTCTCTTGGACCGCGCTGAACCCCCAGGCGAATCGGCCGCGCTCGATGCTGCTCGTCCCGCCGCAGCAGTGGGGAGCCAGCCGGGACGAGGCCACCGCCCTGCTACGCCAAGTGGAACTGTTGATGCGCAATAACCTCGCCACACCGCGCGCGTTCCACGAGCTGCTCGCCGAACCGCCCGACGCTCAGCCCCATGAGCTGGACTATCTGCCCCAAGCAGCGCAGGACGCCGTACCTGACCGCTTCGTGCTGCCCACCCGCGACCAAGGGCTGCGGATCAGTGAGCTGATGCGCTCGCTGGTCGAGTTGCCGGAGGCCGAGCCGACCCCGCGCCAATTCCTGACCCCGCTGCGCGACGACCTGCTACGAGTGCTGACCCTGTCCGATCGACGCACCGGCGATGCCACCCAGCCGGACACTTTCGCGCAGCGACGGCTCGACCAGACCACGCGGACGCTGGACAACCTGTATCGATCGGTCACCGTCCTGCCGCCGGGCGGGGTGTACACGCTCGCCTCCGAGCAGAGCCCGTTGTTGCTGGTCGCCCGCAACGAACTGCCGGTCGCCATCCGCGTCAAGTTCCGGATCGAGGCGCCCGCGGAGACGAAAATCACCGATATCGGTGAACAGGTGCTGCCGCCGACCGGGACTCGTTCGTTCCAGATCCCGACCGAGGTCAGCGACAGCCGCAACCTGGTCATTCCGATCTTCCTTACCACGCCCGACGGAATTCCGCTCGGCAATCCCACCTCGGTTTCGGTGCGCTCGAACGCCTACGGTCAGGCGTTGGCAATAATTACGGCGTGTGCCGGAATACTGCTGTTTCTGTTGGCCGGGCGTCGGTTGTGGCGTCGGTTCCGCGGACAGCCGGATCCGGCGGACGAGGGTTTCGATCCGCCAACCCGGCGTCGAGTGAACAGGTACCGGCGTGCGCGGCAACGAGTACTACGGCAACAGGAGCACCAGGAGGCACCGTGAGGGACCCGAACGAAGGGCCCTCACCTGCATCGATTGGCTGTCCCGCAGTGCACGATGGCACAGTGGTGGACAATCACGTTGCGCCCTCGGCGAGGCCGATCGGCCGCGGGCGGTCGGTCGAACTGGGGAGTCACGGTGAGCGGAACAGTCGAAATGCTGCTCACCGAACCGCCGGGATGCGCCCGTTCCGGCGGGTACAGGAGGCATGATGAGCGACGATGACTTATCCGCTCATCGGCATCGACCTGGCGATAGGTACGACGGGCCACCGGCCCGCCGCGCTCCCGCAGCGCCGTGGGAACGACGCTTGCAGCCATCCAACGAGGATCCGGAGATGAATTCCGGCGACCCTTACGGCGACCCGGGCAGGCCGATGCCTCGGATCAGCCGTCCCGCAGGCCCACCACCGGGCCAGCGGATGGCGCCGCCACCGCCTTCCGCCCCTATCCCGCGACTGCCCGGCCCGCCACCGCCTTCCGGCCCGATCCCGCGACAGCCGGGCCCCCCGCAGCGCCCTGTGCCACACCCGCATCCGGGTCAGCGCCAGTACCCGGTGCCGCCGCCGGGTAACTCGGTGCCGCCGCCGGGGCCGAGCCAGGCCCGTCCGCTGCCGCAGAACCAGGGACGTCCCGGACCGGCCCAGCCCAACCGGGTGTCGCCGGAACGTTTCGCGCCGCCACCTGCGCGGCCGCAGCCGTACCCACCGCAACAGCGGCAACAGCCGCCCGCGCCGCCTCAGCACATCCCGGCCGACAACCGCCCGACCACTCGCGAGATGGCGGCCCGGAGCAAGCACGCGACGGATGCCGCGGAACCGAAGCAGAGCGCGAACTCACGTCTGCTGCGCGATTCCGGTTCGATCGCGTTCGCCACGCTGGTCAGTCGCATCACCGGGTTCGGCAAGCAATTGCTGCTGCTCACCGTGCTAGGCCCGGCCATCGCCAGCTCGTTCACCTCCGCGAGCCTGATCCCGAACATGATCACCGAGCTGGTGCTCGGCGCGGTGCTCACGGCCATGGTGGTGCCGACACTGGTCCGCGCCGAACAGGAGGATGCCGACGGCGGCACCGCCTTCGTCCGGCGACTGGTGACCGCCGCGTTCACAGTGCTCGCCGCGGCCGCGCTGCTGGCTACCGCGGCCGCACCGATCCTGGCGACGCACGTCTTCGTCTCCTCCGACGGCAAGGTCAACACCGAGCTGACGACGGCGCTGACGTTCCTACTGCTGCCCGCGATCCTGTTCTACGGCATGTCGGCGCTGTTCACCGCGATTCTGAACACTCGCCAGGTATTCAAACCCGGTGCGTGGGCGCCGGTGCTGAACAACCTCGTGGTGCTCGTTGCCCTAGGTCTCTACGCGCTGACGCCGGGGGAGATCACCCTGAACCCGGTGCGGATGAGCGATCCGAAACTGCTGGTGCTCGGCTGCGGCGTCACGCTCGGCGTGATCACCCAGGCGGTGAGCCTGCTGCCCGCGATCCGCAGAGAAGGCATCGATCTGCGGCCACTGTGGGGCATCGACGCCAGGCTCAAGCAGTTCGGCACCATGGGCGGCGCGATCATCCTGTACGTCCTGATCAGCCAGGTCGGCCTGATTTTCGCCAACAACATCTCCTCGCACGCCGATGTGGCGGGTCCGGCGATCTACTCGCAGGCCTGGCTGCTGCTGCAGCTGCCCTACGGCATTCTCGGCGTCACGCTGCTCACCGCGATCATGCCGCGCTTGAGCCGCAACGCCGCCGCGAACGACACACCGGCCGTCGTGGACGACCTCTCGGTCGCCACCAGGCTGACGATGATCGCCCTGATCCCGGTGGTCACTTTCCTCACGCTTGCGGGCCCACAGGTGGGCGAGGGGCTTTTCGGCTACGCGCGCTTCGCCGAGGACGCCTCCCGCCTCGGCCACGCGGTGAGCTGGTCGGCCTTCGCGCTGATCCCGTATTCACTGGTGTTGATTCACCTACGCGTGTTCTATGCCAGGGAGCAGGCCTGGACGCCGACCTGGATCATCCTCGGCATCACCGGCGTGAAGATCCTGTTCTCGGCGCTGGCGCCGGTGGTCGCGAGCAGTAGCGACGAGGTCGTCATCGTGCTCGGTGTCGCCACCGGCCTCGGTTTCACCGCGGGCGCGGTGATCGGCGGCTATCTGCTGCACCGCAGCCTCGGCGATCTGCGCATGGCCAATGTCAGCCGGACGGTGACCCGCGTGGTGCTGGCTTCGGTCGCGGGCGGCGCGGTCATGCTGATTGTGGACAAGGTGCTCGGGCTGGATCGGTTGTCCGGCGGTATCGGCTCGCTCCTGCGCGTCGCGGTGTCGGCGATCGTGATGTTCGCGGTGGCGTTCGGGCTGATGCGCCTGGCCGGGATTCCGGAAATCGTCGGAATCACCGTGGCGATCTCGCGGCGGCTGGGCCTCACACCGCCTGCTCCCGACCTCGATCTGGACGGCCCGGTGGAGGACGTCTACGCCACGCAGGTGTTCCGCAGGCCTGATCCGTATGCCTACCCACAATTCGACCCGTACATGGATGCTCAGACCATGGTGCTACCCGTGATCAGAGGCGATGCTGTTGACATCACCGGCAAGGGTGAGTTCCCGTACCCTGTTCGGCAGAGAAGCACAAGTGGCGAATTCGCCGGAACCTCGACATATCAGGGCGAAGGAGGACCGAGGGTGAGCGACGACGCGGCAGTGGGCGGCGGCGTCCCGGCCGCCGATTCTTCTGCGGCCACGGCAGGCGGGCTCTCCACTGACGTCCCGCCGAAGGCCGGGGATGCGTCGGATCCCGCATACGCGCACCAGGAGGCCGTCACCGGTCCTCCTGATCGCGATGCGGGACCGGCACCGGGCGAAGGCAAGTTCCACGCACCGGAACGTGATCCGATGTACGACACCGGCATGATTCCGATCCCGCCCCAATTGCCGCCCATGGGCGGCGATGCGAGCGGTCGACGAACTCCGCGCGGCCCCAAGCTGATTCCCGGTGCCTCGGTCGCCGGCGGACGCTACCGGCTGCTGGCCGGCCACGGCGGTTCTCGCGGACTCAAGTTCTGGCAGGCACTCGATATCAAGCTCGACCGCGAGGTCGCGCTGACGTTCGTCGACGCCGATCAGAAGGCGAGCGAGAATTCGGGTCACGACGGTCCGCAGGCGATTCTGTCGCGCACGCTGCGGCTCGGCCGGATCAACTCACCCGGTCTAGCGCGGGTCCTCGACGTCGTGCGCGGCAGCTCCGGCGGCATCGTGGTGGCCGAGTGGACACCGGGCCGGTCACTGCGTGAGATGGCCGAGACCGTGCCGTCGCCGATCGGCGCGGCCAGAGCGGTCCGTGCGCTCGCCTCGGCCGCCGAACTCGCCCATCGGGGCGGCGGCTCGCTATCGATCGATCATCCGGATCGGATTCGGATCAGCGCATCCGGCGACGCGGTGCTCGCATTCCCAGGCACCCTGGGCGATTCCGACGCGCAATCGGACGTGCGTGGTCTCGGCGCGATGCTCTATGCGCTGATCACGGCGCGCTGGCCGATCCGTTCCGGCGGTATCACCGGCTCCGCCGCGACGATCGGTGGACTACGGTTGGCCGATTTCGGCCCCGACGGCACTCCCATCGAACCGAGGCAGATCCGGCCCGAGGTGCCGTTCGAGATCTCGGCGGTCGCGGTGCGCTCGCTGGAATCGAACAAGGGTGTGCGCACTGCCGCGACTGTGCAACATGTGCTCGAACAGGCGTCGGTGGTCGATCAGAAGACCGACTTCATTCCAGTGCTCCGGCTCGGTCAGCGCCCGCCGAGCGCTGTCGAGGAATCACTTGCCGATCCCGAGCTGCTCGCCGCGGAACGGGAGCGTTCGCAGCGGATGATGTGGATCATGGTCGGGCTCGGCATCCTGGCCGCGCTCGTCGTCGGCGTCGTGATCTGGTGGATGGTCAGTGTTTTCGCGCCCGGTGCGTCCGATGCGCCGCTCAACGAGCAACGCAATATCGGTCTGACCACGAACAGTTCGCCCGCGCCCGCACCCGCTCCAGGGTCGAATCCGAACCCTGAGGGCGGCGTTCCCCTTCCGGTCACCCATGTGTCGGTGTTCTCCCCGGAAGGCACGCCCGACGGCATCGGCAGTGTGGGGGCGGTGCTCGATCACGATCCCGCCACCCTCTGGCGGACCGATCAGTACTTCCAGCAGTTCCCGGCCCTCAAGAAGGGGATCGGGCTGATGGCCACGCTACCGAGCCCGGCGAAGCTGACGAATGTGTCGATCACTTCGCCGAGCGCGGGCACCGCGGTCGAAATCCGCACATCGCCGACCGCGTCGCCGACGCTCGACCAGACCCAGCTGATCGGCTCCGCGCGATTATCCGACGGCGACACCGAGATTCCGGTGCGCACCGACCAATCCGCTCGCTATGTGCTCGTCTGGATCACCGGACTCGGCAACTCCGGTGCCCAGTTCCAGACCTCGATCGCCGAGATTCGTTTCGACGCCGCGCCCTAGCCGCCGCTCGCCGCTCGCCGCACGTGTCCGCACCGTGCCGCCGCTGAGTCGTGTTCCGGCCTTGTCGCGCAGGCTTTCTCGCCGCCGTCGTCCCGATCGGTCTGGTTGCTGCCGAATCGTGACTGACGATATGATCTGTTCCGCGCTCTCAGCAGGGGAGCTTCCCGGGTTCTGGTGTTTCGATCCTGGATGCTGCGAAATTTTCGGTTAGCGGTCACCCATGTCCGTTTGCCACCGTGAGCGCTGTCCAAGGGGTTGGCTTTTTGTCCGAACTGAACGACGAGTCCCGTGGGGGGAGATCGCGGCCGGTGACGTATCGCGAGCGCTCGTTCGTACCCGACGAGCTGACCGACATCGAACTGCTCCACGCGCATGTCCGTGGCCAGCGGCAGGCCTTCGCCGAGCTGCTGCGCAGGCACAACGACCACCTCTGGCAGACCGCGTTGCGCACGTCCTACACGCGCGAAGACGCGGCCGACTGCCTCCAGGACGCATTGCTCTCCGCCCACCGCACCGCCGCGTCGTTCCGCGCAGAGGCAGAGGTGCGCAGCTGGCTGCACGCGATCGTGGTCAACGCCTGCCTGGACCGAATCCGGCGCAACAAGACCCGCCGCGCGGTCTCCCTGTCGCCGGAGAACATGCCGGAACCGCGTGATGAGCGCGACAATATGGCCGAACTGGAGATGTCGCTCGTCATCGACCGCGCGCTGTTCTCGCTCCCGCCTGACCAGCGAACGGCGCTCGTCGCGATCGACCTGGAGGGGTATAGCGTGGCGGAAGCGTCCGCCATGCTCGGTGTTCCGGAGGGCACGATCAAGAGCCGGTGCGCGCGCGCCAGGCAGCGACTACAAGAACGCTTGGAATTTCTGCGGGATCCGGGGAACCGGAAGTAGCCGAGATGCGTCATTAACAGTGACGAACCGTTAGACGATGTACTTGCAGTCCCCCGCGTGGGCGGTGGGATCCACGTCAGATGAGAGAACCGGAGGTGCGATGGCGACCCGATCCGTACCGCAGCCTCCGTTCTCGACCGAACTGCTCGCCGATCTCCATGCCGACAACGTCGCGCCGGAGCTGGGGGAGCAGATATGGCCCGCTGTCCGACGCGACCCCGATGCACTGCGGTATCTGCACTCGCTCGACGAGGTGAGCGCGCAGCTGCGCACCCTCGGCCATGACGACAACATCATTCACGCCATGCCCGCCGATATCGCCGCTCGGCTGGAACAGTTCGTCGACGGACTCGACTTCGACGAGGAGCCCGCCGAGCAGGTGGCGACCCTTCACCAGCTGCCGTTCGCGGCCGCTCCCGAATCCGTAGACACCCCAGCGGTTTCCGACCCGGATGCGCGACCACACGACATCGCCGCACCGATCTCCCTGGACGAACGGCGCGGCCGCAGACTCCGCTGGCTCGCCGCCGCGGCGGCCGCCGTCGCCGTGATCGCCTGCGCCGCCGTGGCGGTGTCGACGTTCGGCGGCCGCGAGGTCGCCCCGACCGCCCAGCCGACGACCGGCAATGTCGAACTCGGTGACGATCTGAACGCCACCGCGGCGCTCGCCGCGCTCGGCCGCCACGACGTCACCGGCGCACTCGGCAGCCAAGCCGCCCTGAACCGCTGCGTGCACGCCAACGGCCTCGACCGCACCCTCCTCGGCTCGACCAACACCACGTTCCATGGCCAGGCCTCGGTGCTGATCCTGCTCACCGGCCCCCGCCCGCACAAGATCACCGCACTGGTCGTCGGGATCGGTTGCACCACCGACGATCCGCAGCAACTCGCCCTCACCGACATCGGGTGACGCGGTCGAGGCGTCGACCACACCTTTGCTCGGGAACAACAACGTTTAGGCTGTTGTTGACCGACACGTCCCAAGATTTCTCCCTCGGAAGGGTCACATGAGCACGCCAGTTCGCGACTTGATCATCGTCGGCTCCGGACCCGCCGGCTACACGGCCGCCGTCTACGCCGCCCGCGCCGAGCTCCAGCCGCTGCTCTTCGAGGGCACCCAGTTCGGCGGCGCACTGATGACGACCACCGAGGTCGAGAACTTCCCCGGCTTCCGAGACGGCATCATGGGCCCGGACCTCATGGAAGAGATGCGCGAGCAGGCCAAGCGGTTCGGCGCCGACATCCGCACCGAGGACGTGGACGCGATCGACCTGAGCGGGCCGGTGAAGACCGTGACCGTCGGTGACGAGACGCACCAGGCCTACGCCGTGATCCTCGCCATGGGTTCGGCCGCGCGCTACCTGAACGTGGCCGGTGAGCAGAAGCTGCTGGGTCGCGGTGTGAGCGCCTGCGCGACCTGTGACGGCTTCTTCTTCAAGGGTCAGGACATCGTCGTGGTCGGCGGTGGCGACTCCGCGATGGAGGAGGCCACCTTCCTGACCAAGTTCGCCGCGAGCGTGACCATCGTGCACCGCCGCGAGGAGTTCCGTGCCTCACGCATCATGCTCGAGCGAGCCAAGGCCAACGAGAAGATCAAGTTCGTGCTCAACGCCGAGGTGGCAGCCGTCAATGGCGACACCAGTGTGACGAGCCTTACGCTGCGCGACACCCGCACCGGTGAGACCTCGGAGCTCGCCGCGACCGGTCTGTTCGTGGCGATCGGCCACGACCCGCGCAGCGAACTGGTCAAGGACCAGGTCGAACTCGACGACGAGGGCTACGTCCAGGTGCTGCACCCGTCGACGGCAACCAAAGTGCCCGGCGTTTTCGCCGCGGGCGACCTGGTCGATCACACCTACCGGCAGGCGATCACCGCCGCGGGCACCGGCTGCCGCGCGGCGATCGACGCCGAGCGCTGGCTCGCCGACCAGGGCGACATCACGTCCAACACACTGGACCATGCCGGCACCCCGGTTGCCGTGCCCGCCAACTGATCTTCATCACTTTTTCCATCGCAAGGAGCTACCCATGTCCAAGAGTGCCAACACGGTCACCGTCACCGACGCGTCTTTCGCCGATGACGTGCTGCTCAGCGAGAAGCCTGTGCTCGTGGACTTCTGGGCCGACTGGTGCGGTCCGTGCAAGATGGTCGCCCCGGTGCTGGAGGAGATCGCGGGCGCGCACGCGGACAAGCTGACCATCGCCAAGTTGGACGTGGACGCCAACCCGGGCACCGCCCGCGATTATCAGATCCTTTCGCTCCCAACTATGATGCTGTTTTCCGGCGGTAAGCCGGTCAAGCAGATCGTGGGAGCCAAGGGCAAAGCCGCCCTGTTGCGCGAACTCGACGGCGTCATCTGACGCGAAATCGAGTCCCCAAAGGCCGCCGTTATCCAACGGCGCGCCGTTAGGATGCCTGGATTCGGGAATTGTCGAATTCCCGTCCGGGTCTGAGACAATCGACCGACCTCCGGTCGTGCGAGGGTGTATGCCGTCGCATGAGTGGGTACCCGGGTTGACGGAAGGAAAGGGCTCTCACGCATGCACCGACTTCGTCACGGCGATACCGGTCCAGCCGTCGCCGAGGTTCGGAGCACCCTGGCAAGTCTCGGGTTTCTGCACTCGCACGCCGTCGGCACCGATCACGCCGATGCACGCGAGTATTGGAAGGACACCGACGCCTCCTTCGACCCTCAGCTGGATTCCGCGGTTCGCGCCTTTCAGCAGCACCGCGGGCTGTTGGTCGATGGCATCGTCGGGCCGGCCACTTATCGAGCGCTCAAAGAGGCGTCCTACCGCCTCGGTGCCCGCACCCTGATCTATCAACTGTCCGCGCCTCTCTACGGTGACGATGTGGCAACCCTGCAGCGCAGGCTGCAGGACCTCGGTTTCTATGTGCATCGCGTCGACGGCTACTTCGGCCCGCACACCCACGAAGGCCTGACCGCGTTCCAGCGCGAGATCGGGCTGTCCGCGGATGGCATCTGCGGGCCGGACACGTTGCGGTCACTGGAACTGCTCGGTGCGCGCGTCACCGGCGGCAATCCGCATCGCATCGCCGAGGAAGAAGTGGTGCACCGGGCCGGGCCACAGCTCACCGGCAAGCGCATTGTCATCGACCCCGGCCTCGGTGGTCAGGACAAGGGCCACGCGGTGCCCACAGAGTACGGCGACGTCTACGAGTCGGAGATCCTGTGGGATCTGGCCAGTCGGCTGGAGGGTCGCATGGCCGCCACCGGCATGGAGACGTTCTTGTCCCGGCCCTGGGGCGCCAACCCTTCCGATGCCGAACGGGCCGAGACCTCCAACGCTTTCGACGCTGATCTGATGATCTCGCTGCGCTGTGCGACCAACCCGAGTCCGTCGGCGAACGGGGTGGCGAGCTTCCATTTCGGTAACTCGCACGGCTCCGTGTCGATGATCGGTCAGGTGCTGGCCGGGTTCATCCAGCGCGAGGTCGTTGCACGAACGTCGTTGCAGGACTGCCGACTTCACGCCCGAACCTGGGATCTGTTGCGGCTGACCAAGATGCCGACCGTGCAGGTCGATATCGGCTATCTCACTAATGAATACGACGCGACGGTGCTCACCAACCCGCGGATGCGCGACGTGATCGCCGAGGCCATCCTCATTTCGGTGAAGCGGCTGTATCTGCTCGGTCAAGACGATCAGCCAACGGGCACATACACTTTCGCCGAACTGCTCGCCGAGGAGTTGGCTGCGGCCGACCGCATGTAGTGCGACTCGAACTCCGAAACACCTACGCCCCCGCCGACTTCGGTCAGCGGGGGCGTGGTCGTCTGTGCCCTCGGCAGGCTAGGGCGCGCCGATCCGGAAGGGGACCGTCAGCGCCGCCGCCGCGAGCAGTTGATCAAGGGCCCGCTCCACGTCTTCCTTCCAGCCGTGGTCGGAGTCGAGCTCGAGACGCAGTCGCGGGAACCGATGATGCGGCGCGATCACCTCGAATCCGACGTCCTCCAGAAAGTCCGCGTCGATCATGCACGTTTCTGGCGAGCATGTGGTGGCCGCGGTCGCTGAGCCCGAATCACGGACCGGTGAGCCGATTCGCTCCATCAAGGTCATCGAACCCAGAGATCGATCCGACATCGCCTTGGTCGGGGGATCGGTGCGAATACCGAAGGCCTCCAGCGCCCGAACACCGCGACGCACCAGATCCGCCACCACAGCCGAGATGAGCTGGTGGGCTATGTCGGCATCGGAATAGGGGAATTCGGCGCTCAGCGTGGTCAGCAGGACCGCGTCCGGGCTCACCGGTGACGTGGGGAAGAGAGCGGCACGCGGCACCGCGCTGGGTGGCGAATACAAAGCGCAGCCCGCCACGTTGCCGTTCACGTTGGCCACCTGGCCGCACGAACCCCATTCCAGCATCACTGTCGAGAGCCAGGCCTCCTTCTCGAAGACTGGATCGCTGAACTCTCGCGAGTTCTCCGCGACAGCGGGATCGATCTCCCAGAACACACAGCGCCGAGCGTGTGTGGGGAGCTTGTCCAGTCCGCCGAGGGTAAGTGCTGTGACGCTGGTCGACACCGCTCTACTCAGCCTCCAGCTGTCCGATTCATCCACGCTCACGCCGCATCAGTACTTGCTCGCCAGCAAGAATAAGCGATCAACGAGATCCCGCCTCATTCCACGTCACTGTGCTATTGGTCAGGAGCCGTGCGCCGGTCCCACCGAGGGCCACGCCGACGCTGCATCCCTCTTTTTCCGCGCCGTCACTGTGACGTTTCGGCGCCAGGCCCGTACTTATCGGAAACACGAGGCCATTTTCGCCACTTTCGTCACGTGCCGAGCTGCTGTTGCTCCATCATGCCGACAATCCGCTCGAGATCTTCGACCGAACCGAACTCGACAACAATCTTGCCCTTGCGCTTGCCGAGACTCACCGTGACCCGAGTGTCGAACGATTCCGACAACCGCTCGGCAACGTCCTGCAAACCCGGCATGTGGATCGGCTTGCGTCGGGGAGCGGTCGGGGCCGCGGCGTCCGGATCGCGGTTCGCCAGGGTGACGGCTTCTTCGGTAGCGCGGACCGACAACCCCTCGGCGACGATGCGCGCGGCAAGGACCTCTTGGGCGTCCGCTCCGGCCTCGAGACCGAGCAGGGCACGAGCATGTCCCGCCGACAGCACGCCGGCCGCCACTCGCCGCTGCACGGGGATCGGCAGCTTCAACAGACGGATCATGTTCGTCACGACTGGTCGGGACCGGCCGATTCGCGATGCCAATTCCTCGTGGGTGACATCGAACTCTTCGAGCAGCTGCTGGTAGGCCGCCGCCTCTTCGAGCGGGTTCAGCTGCACCCGATGGATGTTCTCCAACAGTGCGTCGCGCAGCATGGATTCGTCGGCGGTCTCGCGGACGATCGCTGGAATCGTCGTCAGGCCTGCCTCTTGGCAAGCCCGCCAACGGCGCTCGCCCATGACGATCTGGTACCGATCCACCGCGGGCTCGACCCGACGCACCACGATCGGTTGCATCAGCCCGAACTCGCGAATGGAGTGCACCAGCTCGGCGAGCGCCTCCTCCTCGAAAACATGCCGCGGCTGCTTAGGATTCGGCTCGATCTGCTCCGGGCTGATCTCGCGATAGATCGCGCCGCCGGGGGAGGAGAGCTCCTCCTCGGTCGGATCGGGGACCCGATGGAGGAATGCGGAAGCCGGTTGCGGGCCGATCGGATCGAGACCGATGACCACATTCGCCGCGGCACTGCCGAGACCCGGTGTGGCCGCCGGCCCCGTCGGGATCAACGCGGCAAGACCGCGTCCAAGCCCACCCTTCTTCGCCTGAGTCATCGGTCTACCGATCCCTTCTCTGTTCGCCACCACGCCAGTCCAGCCGACCCCTACGGGTCATCGCGCGCCTTCTGCTGCCCCACGCCGGGGCACCGACCGCGCCGCCATCTCACGACCAGCATCGAGATAGCTCATCGCACCTCGGGAGCCTGGATCATAATCGAGCACTGTCATTCCGTAACCCGGAGCTTCGGAGACCTTGACACTGCGCGGGATCACCGACCGCAGCACCACGTCGCCGAAGTGTCCACGCACCTCCTCCGCGACCTGGTCGGCCAGCTTGGTCCGGCCGTCGTACATCGTGAGAACCACGGTGGAGACGTGCAATTCGGGATTGAGATGCGCCTGCACCAAGCCGATATTGCGGAGCAACTGACCGACACCCTCCAGCGCGTAGTACTCGCACTGGATCGGGATCAGCACCTCCTTGGCCGCGACCATCGCATTGACGGTGAGCAGACCGAGAGACGGCGGGCAGTCGATCATTACGTAGTCGATGTCGTAGCCCGCGATGTTGGCCTCCTGGATCGCGGCCTTGAGCCGACCCTCCCGAGCCACCATCGACACCAGTTCGATCTCCGCACCAGCGAGATCGATAGTGGCCGGGATGCAAAGCAGACGCGGACTGTGCGGGCTCTGCTGAATCGCGTCCTTGACCGAGATCTCACCGATCAGCAGTTCATAACTCGACGGGACACCCGAGTGATGCTCGACGCCGAGGGCGGTACTTGCATTGCCCTGCGGATCGAGGTCGATCACGAGAACTGTCATCCCTTGGTGCGCAAGGGCGGCTGCGAGGTTTACCGCTGTCGTCGTCTTACCGACGCCGCCCTTCTGATTGGCAATGGTGATGATGCGCTGCTCGTGCGGTTTCGGCACTGTCACCTTTCCTGGATGCAATATCTGACTGGCGCGTTGCGCTTCGGCCGCGATCGGGGTCTCACTGGCGGAGATGTGCCCGAACGGTGTGCTTCCGAAGGCCTCCGCATCGAGATTGCTGGAGTCCAGCATTCCCGGCACGCGCGACGTAGTTTCCCGTGAAACATTCGCCGGACCACCGCTCGACATAGACAGCTCCTAACGCGAGAACCTCAGATCACGACCCCCCGACGAGCGTCGGCGCCGTGTCATCAATAGCTGTGTCGGATCGAACATGATGCTCAATCGGAACCGCGGCGCCCGATCGACCGAGCGGAGCTCTCGCCGCTGTGACACCCTCCGTGGCACCAACGCTCACGCCCGACGGTGACTAGCTTGCCAGCACCGAGCGTGATTAGAAAGCTGAATCGCGGCAACGCACAAAGGACACGCAAATCTGCGGCGATTCTCACTGCCGCGGTCGATATTTCGACCACTCGAGCCGATGTTTCACATGAAACGTGGTGCCGAATCCGAGCTTCCGCGCCGATCGATCGGACGCGCCAACGCGCACTCCGCCGGGTTCGGACAGCCCCGAATCCTGCTGACGCCGTTGGCTACGCCCACCTCCGCCGCAGACCCGTGGAGGTCACGCCACTCTTACTGGATGCAGATCTCGTTGCACCCCTCGCGTTGTGCCGTCGAGTCACACCACGTGGACACATCACCGGGATGTCGTCGAGTCACGCCGATGGACCTCACTGGGTAACGCTGTCGACGCGCACCGTAGGGCTGAGTCGTTCACACCGTCGAGTCTGACAGTTGGGTCGCCGCACTGGATCGCGCATCATCCTATTGGTTCGTTGTGTCACGCCCTGGACCGAATCGTCGTGGCGCTGGAAGACGTGGTTGAGTCGCGTGGTTGAGTCGCGTGGTTGAGTCGCGTGGTTGAGTCGCGTGGTTGAGTCGCGTGGTCGAGTCGCGTGGTCGAGTCGCGTGGTCGAGTCACACCGTCGAGTCACACCGTCGAGTCACACCGTCGAGTCACACCGTCGAGTCACACCGTCGAGTCACACCGTCGAGTCACACCGTCGAGTCACACCATTGGGGTCCATCGTTGGGGTCCATCGTTGGGGCAGGCCGTTTGGTCTTGAGTCTTCGCTGACCTCCCGCCCGCCACTGGACTGCCCAGGGCGCTCGACCACTTCGGTTGGGTCAAGCTGTTGGAACGCATCATTGAGCGACGCCGCTGGCCACATGTTCGGCGGCACCGTAGAGCCATCTCGTTCGCGTCACTCGGAAATATCCCTGCTGCGCCCTCGCGTCGCGCCGCGCGAGTTCGCGTCGCTGGGCCGCGTCGCCGGGCCGCGTCGCCGAGCTGCGTCGCGTCGCGTAGCTATCGCGGGCGCGCGGGCACACTGTCATTGGGTCTGCGGGCGCAGTTCACCCGTCTCCCTAACCCGCTGCCCAAACTGTCACGTGGAGAATCTGAGCGGTCTGCGGTACCCAGGAAATCACCCGACCCGGGCGGTGTCGCTACTAAGTCGGGTCGTCTGTCGGTGTCGGTCCAGCGCATGATTGTTCTGGGATGCACATTGGCCAGGCTTCACAGGGAACATCGGGCCGAGGCCCGTGTTCCGGCAAAGTTGCCTTCCGGGTCTACCGAGCGGCACTGAGCAGGGATCGCTCGGCGCGGGGGAGGGGAGCGATCGGGCCGGGTTTCACATGAAACATCGGCCGAGACCGTTCGGGTTACGTCGCCTTCCGCGCCTGCCGGGCGGCGCGGCGCGGCGCTCGCTCAGCCCGGGGAATGCGCTCGGCGCTGATCACCAAGGTGGGCGTCGAGACGATTCCTACGCCGCATTCCAGGACAGTCGCGTTGCCTGCGCCAGCACGTGCCAAAGCCGCTCCGTCGCGCTCGAGTTCCTCGGCGGCGCTGACTCCCTTGAGTGCCAGCATCCGTCCGTGATCACGGAGCAGGGGGAGCGACCACTGTGCCAGCTTCGCCAAGGGCGCCACTGCGCGGGAGGTGACCACATCCGCGCCGCCAGCTTCCTTCATCACGCCCGACTGTTCGGCCCGGCCGCGCACCACCGTGACGTCGAGTCCGGCCGCCTCGATGAACTCGCTGAGGAAGACGGTTCGACGCAGCAGTGGCTCCACCAAAGTGATCCGGAGGTCCGGTCGCGCGATGGCCAAGGGGATTCCCGGCAGGCCCGCACCGCTACCGATGTCGACCACCGTCGCGCCCTCGGCGATCAACTCGCCGAGCACCGCACAGTTCAGGATGTGCCGATCCCAGAGCCGAGGCACCTCTCGGGGACCGATCAAGCCGCGCTCCACTCCGGCGGTGGCCAGCGCCGCACAGTAGCGGCGCGCGAGATCGAGACGATCGCCGAACACCGTCGCGGCGATCGCGGGCGCCTCCAGCTCAGCCGGCAGTGCAGTGGCTCCACCGAGATCTCGTTCCACGTGAAACATCCTTCCGAGCTCGAGTCGATCAGGCAGCAGGCGGGTGATCTGTCGACTGCTCGCACGATCGACCGCTGGCGTTGAATCAGGCGACAGACGTGACATGTGACATGAATAAGGGCCCCCGGTCCGAAGACCAGAGGCCCTATCCAACCATTGCTCATCCGGCCGCCAAAAATGGCGTCCCGGAAGCGGTTCAGGAGGGTACGACGACCACGTGCCGATTCGGCTCGACGCCTTCGCTCTCGCTGCTGACGCCATCGACCACAGCCACCGCGTCGTGCACGATCTTCCGCTCGAACGGGGTCATCGGCGCCAATGGCTCCGGCTCACCCGACTCGAGCACCCGTTGCGCGGCAGCGGTTCCGAGGGCACTCAGCTCGGCGCGGCGCTTGGCCCGCCACCCGGCGACATCGAGCATCAGCCTGCTGCGCACACCGGTCGTCTGCTGCACGGCCAGCCGAGTCAGCTCCTGCAGCGCGTCGAGCACCTCGCCGTTGCGGCCGACGAGCTTCGACAGATCGCGGCCACCATCGATGCTGACGATCGCGCGGTCACCCTCGACGTCGAGGTCGATATCACCGTCGAAGTCGAGCACGTCGAGCAACTGCTCGAGGTAGTCGCCGGCGATCTCGCCTTCTTCGATCAGAGCTTCCTCGGCGTCGCTCGCGACATCACCGGGCTCCGCCCCGGTTTCTGATTCACGACCCGCCGTGGTGTCCACCATCGTCGTCGTCGCCACAGTGGCGTCCCCTCCGTCGGTCTCAACAGTCATTTGATTTCCTTCATCTGCTTATCGCGCGGACCCGGTGACGGGGCGCCGGCCGGAAGCGCGATCAGGGGGTTGCTCAATGCGTTCAGCGCCGGCGCTTCTGGTTCGCACGGCCTCGGGTTCCCGGCCGCCGCTGGCCACCGGGCCTGCGTTGTCCGGATGCCTTGCCTGTCGCGGGCTTCGCGGTGCCGTTCGTCGACGGGGGAGCGTCGGCCGACTCGTTGTCAGTCGATTCTGCGGCGTCGACCGCGGTCTGCTTCTTCTTGGTACTGACCGGCTTGGCGCCCGGCTTCGGCGCGTTCTGCGCACGCAGCTCCAGCTTCGCCTGCTTCTTCTCTTCTTCTTCCTTGGCCATGCGGCCGAAGACGAGGTGTTGCTGCCCGTAGGTCCAGATGTTGTTGGACACCCAGTAGAGCAGGATGGCGATCGGCAGGAACGGACCACCGACGAGCACGCCGAGCGGAAACACCCACAGCGCGAGCTTGTTCATCATCGCGGCCTGCGGGTTGGCGGCCGCTTCGGGAGTCTGGCGCTGCACAGACGCCCGCGCGTTGAAGTGGGTTGCCAGACCGGCGATGACCATCAACGGAATCGAGACGAGGGCGATGCTCAGCTTCGACGGCACGCCGCCGTAGTCGGCGAACGCCTCGAGCTGACTCATCGGGCTGGTGATGAAGGCCGAGATGGGGGCGCCGAAGATACGCGCCGTCAGGAAGGACTGGACGTCGGTAGCGCTGAAGACATAGTTCGGCGTGTGCGCGTTGTCGTAGGCCGACATACCGAGCTGTCCGATGCCGGTGCCGGTGCGGTTGAAGGAGCGCAGCACATGGAACAGACCGAGGAACACCGGTACCTGCGCCAGGATCGGCAGGCAGCCCATCACCGGGTTGAAGCCGTGGTCCTTCTGGAGCTTCTGCATCTCCACCGCCATCTTCTGGCGGTCGTTCTTGTACTTCTTCTGCAACTCCTTGATCTGGGGCTGCAGCTCTTGCATCTGCTTGGTCGTGCGGACCTGCTTGACGAATGGCTTATAGAGCAACACTCGCAGCGTGAAGACCAGGAACACCACGGCAAGGGCCCAGGTGAGTCCATTGTCCGCGCCGAACGCGAACCCGAAGACCCGATGCCAGAACCAGAGGATCCAGGACACCGGGTAATAAATGAAGTCGAGCACGGCTCTATGCACTCCCGTCGTTCGTGTCGCCGATCACCGCGCGCGGTGATCCTTTACAAGCATCTGGCGCCGGCGTCTCAGGGTCGGCGGCCGACTCGTTCCCTGCGCGTTTTCTGCGCTCCGGAACGGGGTCCCACCCACCAGGGTGCCAGGGCGCACATTTCGCCAATCGCACGACCGTCAATACGAGGCCGACGAACAGTCCGCGCGTGCGAAGCGCGGTGACGGCGTACTCGCTGCAGGTCGGGGTGAAACGGCACACCGGCATGCGAGTGGGGGAGACGTAGGTGCGGTACAGCTCGATCACAAAGATCAGGGCATTGGCAGGCAGTCGAACAAGGGTCGCCTTCACGACCGATCACCAGCGGCCGCGCCACGGGGCTCTGTTGTGATGCCCAGCTTGCGTAATGCGCCGCGTAGCTGACGAAGCAGTTCTTCCGAGTCGGCCTCCGCCGCGCCGGGTAGCGCGCGGATCACGATGTCGGTCTCGGCGGGCACGTCGGCGGTCACCTTGGCGCACATATGACGCAGGCGGCGGGCCACCCGGTGTCGAACCACCGCGGAGCCCACCGCCTTGCTGACAATCAATCCGAACCGTGGCCCGCCAATGCGAACCACCGATCCGGCTGTTGCCGGATCGTCCTGTCGTCCACTCGCGCCCACGATTCCGTCATACCCCTGCGCAAGCGCATGTACGACCAGATCTCGCCTCCCGATTCGCTGGCCGCGGCGCACCGTCCGGGAGAAGTCGGCACGATGATGCAACCGATACGGCTCAGGCAGCACCCGAGCGTCCGAAAGCGAAGATCAGGCAGTGAGGGTTTTGCGGCCCTTGCCGCGACGCGCGGAAACGATGGCGCGACCCGCACGGGTCCGCATCCGGAGACGGAAGCCGTGAACACGCGCCCGACGACGGTTGTTCGGCTGGAACGTCCGCTTGCCCTTGGCCACGGTCAACACTCCTCGAGTAAGTGGGCGCCAGTCGGCACCCGAAGTATGGGTATTACGTATTCGCGATGAATCGCAGTCTGGTCATCATCGGCGCGCGTCGGTCCTGGCGCACAGGTCTGGCTTGACCAACCGCGGTCAGCACAGGACCGCCACCGCACCAAGGGGTGACTGTACGAGGGTACTGATCGGCCAGGAGCGGGTCAAACTCGGCCCACCTCTGCGCAGGTTACGAATTCGCGTGGTCTGCGTGAGTTCGTCCACACCCCTAGCCGCAGGCCACCTCGGCAACCTGTGCTTGTAGCCAGAAGCTTGCTGAAGAACTGCAGGTCCGGGCGTTGTCACGGACGAATGCGAGCACGTTTCACCTTTCCCCAGAGTTCTCCACATCTGTGGATAATTGTGTGGAAAGACCCCTGGAGTGGCATATTCGTAGGGCCGACGGTGCCACGTCGCCGCCTGGGATGGGGGAATCCGGGCAGCGTCCGAACCTAACGGACGTACGCAGGATCATCAAAATCTACCTTGCCCGGTAGCTGCCCGCGTACCCCGGCCGTCTGCTCCTATCGCCTACTTCCGGGGAGGAACCTGCATGGACGACGAGCAGAACGTGTTGGCCACCGTGTGGCCAGAGGTGGTTGCCGAGCTCACCACCGGCTCACCTGATGGTGCCATCCCGCCGGTGACCAGGGCGCAGCAAGCCTGGCTGAAACTGGTCAAGCCGCTGACCGTGGCCCAGGGTTTCGCTTTGCTCTCGGTGCCCTCGTCGCTGGCTCAGGAAGCCATCGAACGCGATCTGCGCGAACCCATCCTGCGCTCGCTGGCCCGGCGCCTCGGCCCCCAGGTGGAAGGACTCGGCGTCCGGATCGCGGCGCCGACCACCCAGCCGTCGGAGCGGCCCGGCAATTCGGCGCGCCACGCCAGGATGACAAGCAGGCCGGAGCGGAGCAGGGACACCGGTCGTGGGCCTGCCGGGTATCCGTCGGCCGACTATCCCGGCCGCAGTGACTATCAAGCGCCGCGCTACGCCCCCCAGAGCGACTTCCCAGCGCCGTCCAATGACTACGCACCGCAGTCGAACGACTACGCCCCTGCGTCCAATGACTACGCGCCGACGTCGGACTACCCGGGTGCCGACTACGAACCTGAGTACGTGCCGTCCCAGGACTACGTGCCCGCCGCCGAGTACACACCCAACGGCGACTACCACACCGATGATTACCCGACCCGTGGCGACTACCCGAGCCAGGGCACTCGCAGGGAAGGCCCCGGCGGACCGACGCCGGAGGTAATGCCCGCGCCGCGCCGCGACTCCGGGATGCCGCCGCGCCGCGACTCCATTCCGCCAGGACAGGAGTCACTGTTCACCCCGGAGCCTCCGCCGATGCGCGGTCCGGCCAGGACGCCGATGCGTGAGGACAGCCGCCCGAGCGAAGATCCAGCGATCGCCGCGGCACACGAATCGGTCCGTGAGCCGATGTCCCGTGAACAGATGTCCGACAATCCGCGCGACCGCGACGACGAGCCCGTCGTCAACGTGCGCAACTCCTGGCCCACCTATTTCACCAAGACCCAGGAGACCCCGGCGCAGTCGAACTCCTCGGCCAGCCTCAATGCGAAGTACACCTTCGAGACGTTCGTGATCGGCGCATCCAACCGCTTCGCGCACGCCGCCGCCGTGGCCATCGCCGAGGCCCCTGCCAGGGCTTACAACCCACTGTTCGTGTGGGGCGCTTCCGGTTTGGGCAAAACGCATCTGCTGCACGCGGCCGGCCACTACGCCCAGCGGCTGTTCCCCGGGATGCGGGTGAAGTACGTCTCGACCGAAGAGTTCACCAACGACTTCATCAACAGCCTGCGCGACGACCGCAAGGTCGCCTTCAAACGCCGCTACCGCGAGACCGACATCCTGCTTGTCGACGACATCCAGTTCATCGAGGGTAAGGAAGGTATCCAGGAGGAGTTCTTCCACACCTTCAACACCCTGCACAACGCCAACAAGCAGATCGTCGTCTCCTCGGACCGGCCGCCCAAGCAGCTGGCCACTCTGGAGGAGCGGCTGCGGACGCGGTTCGAGTGGGGCCTCATCACCGACGTGCAGCCGCCGGAGCTGGAGACGCGCATCGCGATCCTGCGCAAGAAGGCACGAATGGACCGGCTGGACGTGCCCCACGATGTGCTGGAGCTCATCGCGGGCCGGGTCGAGCGCAATATTCGTGAGCTGGAAGGCGCGCTGATTCGGGTGACCGCCTTCGCCTCGCTGAACGGTCAGCCGCTGAATCTTCCGCTGGCCGAGGTGGTGCTGCGTGATCTGATGCCCGATACGGCCGCCCTGGAGATCAACGCGGCGACGATCATGGCCGTCACCGCCGAGTACTTCAACACCACGCTCGAGGAGCTCACCGGACCGGGCAAGGCGCGGCCGCTGGCACAGGCCAGGCAGATCGCGATGTACCTGTGCCGTGAGCTCACCGATCTTTCACTGCCGAAGATCGGTCAGGCCTTCGGGCGCGACCACACCACGGTCATGTACGCCGACAAAAAAGTACGCAAGGAGATGACCGAGCGCCGCCGGGTCTACGACCAGGTGCAAGAACTAACAGCCCGGATTAAACAGCGTTCGCGCTGATCGCAACTAACACCCACTGCACCGCCCCTGAACTGGGGCGGTGCATTTTTTTGGCTTGTGGATTCCTCGAGGAATCCCTGTGGAGTCCTCGAGGAATCTCCTAGTTGTGCACCGGTTCGTGCACAGGGCGGAGGAGCGGGTCCGGCGCCGGGACTAACAGGGGTGGATTCAACAGTCTCCACAGCGGTTGCTCCCCAGGCATCCTGACCAGCGCACTACTCGGTCAATGCCTTGTGGATTCCTCGAGGAATCCATGTGGAGTCCTCGAGGAATCCTCGAGTTGTCCACGAATCGGTGCACACGTGTGAACAACAGGGTGAATCTGGTGGAACAACTCGAGGAGCACTCGAGGATGGATGCTGAACAACTTCGGAGCCTCCACAGACCCCTCCCGTTCATCCTCGAGTCGCCCAATGGCCATCCCCACGGCACCACACCCTCGGACCTGCGAAGACCGCCCTAGTCCACAGATTCCACAGTGCCTACTACTACTTCAGTTCTTCTTCTTAGAGAACTCTCTTCAAAACAGGGTGTGTGGAAAGTTCGTTGGTGAGCGTCGCCTCCGTGCCACTCGCCGAAAAGCCGGCAAGGACGCAACCGGAGACCGATCCACAGACAGGTCCGACCGGCATCGGACAACCGAGGAGTTCCGCGCAGTCACGCGTCGAGAAAGACGCGCACTCGGTTGATCGGCTCGGAGGGTCGGACTAGGTTCAGGTGCCGCACGCGAGTACGGTTTGGTGTCGGTCGCCTGTGCCACACTTTTCAAGGCGGCCGATTCAGCACCCGTTCGAGAACTGACGAGCCGAGATAGATCACGGAACCGGGAGAGGACAGATCGGGCGATGGAGCTTGCAGGCATGAAGTTTCGGGTCGCACGAGAAGACTTCGCCGAATCCGTTGCGTGGGTCGCTCGTAGCCTCCCGTCCCGGCCTCCCGTCCCGGTGCTCGGCGGTGTGCTGCTGGTCGCCGATGAAGGCGGGCTCACCGTCTCCGGCTTCGACTACGAGGTCTCCGCGCAGATGCGGGTCGCGGCCGAGGTCGCGGGTCCCGGCCAGGTGCTTGTCTCCGGCCGACTGCTCGCGGACATCACCAAGGCACTGTCCAACAAGCCGGTCGATGTCTCGCTCGACGGCACACGGGTGCTCATCGCGTGCGGCAGCGCGAAGTTCTCGCTGCCGACCATGCCGGTCGAGGATTACCCCCAGCTTCCCGAGGTGCCCCAGCAGACCGGCGAACTGAGTGTCGAGGTCTTCTCCGAGGCGGTCGGCCAGGTCGCTGTCGCCGCAGGCCGCGACGACACCCTGCCGATGCTCACCGGCATCCGGGTCGAGATCGAGGGATCCAAGGTCGTGCTCGCGGCCACCGACCGGTTCCGGCTCGCGGTCCGGCACATCGAATGGCAGCCCGCCCGATCCGATATCGAGACCTCGGTGCTCATCCCGGCACGGACGCTGTCGGAAGCGGCGAAGACACTCGGCCCCTCCGATGCCCCGGTTCAGCTGTCGCTCGGCACGGGCTCCGGCTCGGGCTCGGATGGTCTGCTCGGCATCGTGAACGCTGGGCGCAGGACCACGACTCGACTGCTCGATGCCGAGTTCCCCAAGTTCCGTCAGCTGTTGCCGAAGGAACACACCTCGATCGCCACCCTCCAGGTGGCCACGCTGACCGATGCCATCAAGCGCGTCGCGCTCGTCGCCGAGCGCGGTGCTCAAGTGCGTCTGGAGTTCTCCAGCGAGGGCCTGCTGCTGTCCGCGGGCGGCGACGACGCCGGGCGTGCGGAGGAGTGGCTCGAGGCCGATTTCCGTGGCGAATCGCTCACCATCGCCTTCAACCCCGGCTACCTCATCGACGGACTGTCCGCGCTGCATACCGACCGGGTCACCTTCGGATTCACCACTCCGAGCCGTCCCGCGGTGCTGTTGCCCGCCAGTGACGAGGAGCCGAAGGTGCTCGAATCCGGTGCGTTCGCCGCGCTGGATAGTGTGTACATCTACCTGCTGATGCCGGTTCGGCTTCCGGGCTGAGCGTCTGTGCATGATCGGGTGCTGCACGCTCCGGCGCAAGCGACAGCGCGGCACAGCGGTTCGAACCTCATAGGGACGCAGCGGTATTCGTTGTCCACACCATCCACACGGGCGCGATCCATCCACAGTTCTTCCACAGCATGTGATTGGCCCTCAATTCCTTCGGCGTTCGCACGACCACACCCGATCCCGTGGCCTCTACCAGCGGCGATGACAATCAGGTCGAGGTAGGCGGGATGTTCATCAGGGCGCTGTCGCTGCGTGATTTTCGGTCCTGGGAGCACGCGGAACTCGAATTATCCCCAGGTCGAACGGTTTTCCTCGGCGCCAACGGCAATGGCAAGACCAACCTGCTCGAGGCGATCGGTTATCTGGCCACCCTCGGCTCGCATCGGGTCGCCGCGGACGCGCCGCTGATCCGGCTCGGGACCGAACGCGCCAGAATCGGCGCCACCGTCGTGAACGCCGGTCGTGAGCTCCGTATCGATCTGGAACTGAACCAGGGCGCCGCCAATCGCGCCCAGATCAACCGCTCACCGGTCCGCAGGCCGCGCGAGATTCTCGGCATCCTCCAGACGGTGCTCTTCGCGCCCGAGGATCTCGCGCTGGTGCGCGGTGATCCCGGTGAGCGCAGACGGTTCATGGACGAGTTGTGCACAGCCAGATTGCCTCGGCTCGCCGCGGTCCGCGCCGACTACGACCGCGTGCTGCGGCAGCGTTCGGCGTTGCTGAAAACCGCAGGGCGCCAAGGGCGATCGAGGGGATCCGGCGCCGCCGAACTGACTACCCTCGATGCCTGGGACGGGCACCTCGCGTCGCATGCCTCGGTGCTGCTCGCCGAGCGCTTGCGGCTTGTCCACGACCTGTATCCCTATCTCGCACAGTCCTATGCGTCGATCGCGCCCGAATCACGGCCCGCCGCAATCGGTTACCGCAGTGCCACGCTGCCTCCGGAATTCCTGGATCCCGCCCGGGCGCCACTGCCCGGGGACATCGAGGCATTGGAGGCGATCATGCTGCGGGAGCTGGCGGCGGCGCGACCGAAGGAGTTGGAGCGCGGCGTCTGCCTGGTCGGCCCGCACCGCGACGATCTCGACCTGATGCTCGGCACCGCGCCTGCCAAGGGGTTCGCCAGTCACGGCGAATCATGGTCCTTCGCCCTTGCCCTTCGCCTCGGTGCCTTCGAACTGCTGCGTGCTACCGCGGCGGAGCCGGTGCTGTTGCTGGATGATGTTTTCGCCGAACTCGACCGCCGCAGGCGCACCGCACTCGCGGCGGTGGCCGCGGGCGCGGAGCAGGTATTGATCACCGCCGCCGTCCCCGAAGACGTGCCGGCGGAACTGGCGGCGGTTCCGCTACGCGTGGAAACGAGTGGTGGGTCCGACGGCCGGATCTCCCGGATCGTGGAGTCGGTAGCCGAGGCGCTCGACTCACCTTCGGACGAGGGCGCAGGTGTCGGCGACGACATCGCGACCAGCCCGGATAACGCCTCCGCGACCAACTGACGGGTTCGGGCACCCTGTCGGTGTGCTCCCGTACAGTGACCCATGCGTCGGCGGTGCTGCCACCGGCGCGGATAGGTCGGCCGGACTACCAACACTTGTGGATAAGTTCGGCTCGGTAAGCCGCTTCCCGGACCGGTGGATCCCGACTCGGTGTGGCATCGACCGCTGCCGGGCAACAAAGAAAACGCCGAAATGGGCGTGGAATGTGATGGCCCACACCCTTGGCTGATCGTTCGGTCGCGGAATCCCTCGCCGCGCACCAGCGAGCGGGCGGCTGGGGACAAAGTGAACAAAACTGGGGACAAAGCAAGTGCGTGCGAACGGAGCAGGTCGATGAGCGATCAGCCTGAGCAGAGCGCCTCCGCACCGCAGCCCGGTGCGGAGCCGGAGCTGCGTGGGATAGATCTGGCGCGGCGGGCGCTCGAGGAAGCCCGTGCGGCCGCCAAGGCCAGCGGCAAGTCGGTGGGGCAGGGACGTGCGTCACCGCGCCGGAATCTGCGGACCGGCGCCAGGCGGCGCACCGGCTGGTCGGGCGCGCGGCCGGACGAGCGTGATCCACAGCTGCTCGGCCGGCTGACCGGGTCGATCGCGAAGAACCGTGGCTGGTCGACGAAGGTCGCGGAGGGCATGGTTCTCGGCCGTTGGTCCGGCGTGGTCGGTGACGACATCGCCTCCCACGCCACGCCGGTGACACTGAAGGACGGCGTGCTCAGCATTGCCGCCGAATCCACCGCATGGGCCACCCAGCTGCGCATGCTGCAGGGACAGATCCTGGCGAAGATCAATGCCGCGGTCGGCCAGGGCGTGGTCACCTCGTTGCGCATCTCCGGCCCGGCGGCGCCGAGCTGGCGAAAGGGTGAACGGCATATCAAGGGGCGCGGACCCCGGGATACGTATGGCTAGTCATCGATCGGCCGTGGGCGTTCCACGTGAAACCGCTCATCGGGATCATCGAGGTGGCAACCGATTTCATGTTCCGGACATCGCGACGGAGTCGGACGTCAGCTGGGCCGTGGCGCGACAGCGGTGGTAGTCGGGTCACGCGCCCGGCCGCCGATTCTCCACTCGGCGATGCCCGACGCCCCGGTCCGCAATGGGCATACGATGCGTTGGCGGGCCTGTCACCTGCCCTGACAGTCCCGCTCCGAGCCGCCGCGCGGCAACCGAAATCTCGTCCCGAATGAAGCTCGGCAGACGACGGCGAAGCCGGGGCTCGGGCAATAACTCTCAGGGCAGCCGAGATGGATCGAAACCCTCGGAAGGCGGAACGGACCCGTCGTCGCTCGTTTTCTCGCATCCACGGAGCCGCCAGGGGTGTCGTAGGTGCATTGTGGCTTGGGTCTACCAGTAGGATGGTGACGTAACTAGCGGCGATACCTTCGGCGCGTTCGGCACAGCCCGCGCGTGGACCCCTGAATCTCGAGCAGACAAAGACCGGGCCCCACGTGTGCTATCCGACCGCTGTGCCGAGGATCAGCAAGTAAGGAGAGCTACCGACCAGTGGCTGCCAACGACTCCAATGAATCGGGCTCGACCAACGCAACATCGGGCAAGCAGGATTACGGTGCCTCTTCCATCACGGTCCTCGAGGGACTCGAGGCGGTCCGCAAACGGCCGGGCATGTACATCGGCTCCACCGGCGAGCGCGGCCTGCACCACCTGATCTGGGAAATCGTCGACAACTCCGTCGATGAGGCGATGGCCGGATACGCGAGCAAGGTCCAGGTCACCCTGCTCGCCGACGGCGGCGTCGAGGTCGTCGACGACGGCCGCGGTATCCCGGTGGCCCTGCACGCACAGGGTGTGCCGACCATCGAGGTCGTCATGACCCAGCTGCATGCCGGCGGCAAGTTCGATTCCGATTCCTATGCGGTGTCCGGCGGTCTGCACGGTGTCGGTATCTCCGTGGTGAACGCGCTGTCATCCCGGTTGGAAGCCGAGATCGACCGCGACGGCTACCACTGGAGCCAGAGCTACAAGGCCTCCGAGCCGGGCAAGCTGGTCCAGGGCGAACCTTCCAAGAAGACCGGAACCACCATCCGCTTCTGGGCTGATTCCGAGATCTTCGAGACCACCACCTACAACTTCGAGACGGTCGCGCGCCGCCTGCAGGAGATGGCGTTCCTGAACAAGGGCCTCACCATCGTCCTCACCGATGAGCGCGTCACCGACGCCGACGTCATCGATGAGGTGGTGAGCGAGACCGCCGAGGCGCCCAAGCACGCCGACCCGAACGCGCCCGCCGCGCCGGTCGAGCACAAGGTGAAGACGCGGACCTACCACTACCCGGGTGGTCTCGAGGACTTCGTCCGGCATATCAACAGGACCAAGCAAGCCATCCACAACTCTGTCGTCGGGTTCACCGGCAAGGGCACCGGGCACGAGCTCGAGGTGGCCATGCAGTGGAACTCCGGTTACTCGGAGTCGGTGCACACCTTCGCCAACACCATCAACACCCACGAGGGCGGCACCCACGAAGAGGGCTTCCGCGCGGCGCTCACCACGGTGGTCAACAAGTACGCCAAAGACAAGAAGCTGATCAAGGAGAAGGACGGCAGCCTCACCGGTGACGACATCCGCGAGGGTCTCGCCGCGATCGTCAGCGTGAAGGTCAGCGAGCCGCAGTTCGAGGGCCAGACCAAGACCAAGCTCGGCAACACCGAGGTCAAGTCGTTCGTGCAGCGCACCTGCAACGAGCACCTCGCGCACTGGTTCGAAGCCAACCCGGCCGACGCGAAGACCATCGTGAACAAGGCGGTCTCCTCGGCGCAGGCGCGCGTCGCCGCGCGTAAAGCGCGCGAGTTGGTGCGTCGCAAGAGCGCCACCGACCTGGGTGGACTGCCGGGCAAGCTGGCCGACTGCCGGTCCAAGGACCCGAGCAAGTCCGAGATCTACATCGTCGAGGGTGACTCCGCAGGCGGCTCGGCCAAATCCGGCCGAGACTCGATGTACCAGGCGATCCTGCCGCTGCGCGGCAAGATCATCAACGTCGAGAAGGCCCGTATCGACCGGGTGCTCAAGAACAACGAAGTCCAGTCGATCATCACCGCTTTCGGCACCGGCATCCACGACGAGTTCGACATCGGCAAGCTGCGCTACCACAAGATCGTGCTGATGGCCGACGCCGATGTCGACGGCCAGCACATCTCGACGCTGCTGCTGACACTGCTGTTCCGCTTCATGCGTCCCCTGGTCGAGCACGGGCACGTGTATCTCGCGCAGCCGCCGCTGTACAAGCTGAAGTGGCAGCGGTCGGAGCCGGAGTTCGCCTACTCCGACCGGGAGCGTGACGGGCTGCTCGAGGCGGGTCTCGCCGCGGGCAAGAAGATCAACAAAGACGACGGTGTCCAGCGCTACAAGGGTCTCGGCGAGATGAACGCCAAGGAGCTGTGGGAGACCACGATGGATCCCGCGGTGCGGGTGCTGCGTCAGGTCACCTTGGACGATGCCGCCGCGGCCGACGAGCTGTTCTCCATCCTGATGGGTGAGGACGTCGAGGCGCGTCGCAGCTTCATCACCCGCAATGCCAAGGACGTTCGCTTCCTCGACGTGTAGCCGACGTGAATTGCGCTGCGTCAACGCGAATTCCACGTCCGGTTCCTAAGGAGACCTACAGATGACTGAAACCACGCTGCCACCGAACGGCGGAGCGGGCGACCGGATCGAGCCGGTCGATATCCAGAACGAAATGCAGAACAGCTACATCGACTACGCGATGAGCGTGATCGTCGGCCGCGCGCTGCCCGACGTGCGTGACGGCTTGAAGCCGGTGCACCGGCGCGTGCTGTATGCGATGTACGACAACGGCTATCGGCCCGACCGTGGGTATGTGAAGTCCGCCCGCCCGGTCGCCGAGACCATGGGTAACTACCACCCGCACGGCGACGCCTCGATCTACGACACCCTGGTCCGGATGGCCCAGCCGTGGTCGCTGCGCTACCCGATGGTCGACGGCCAGGGCAACTTCGGTTCCCGAGGCAACGACGGCGCGGCCGCCATGCGGTACACCGAATGCCGGCTGACCCCGCTCGCGATGGAGATGCTGCGGGAAATCGACCACGAGACGGTCGATTTCGTCCCGAACTACGACGGCCGCTCCCAGGAGCCGACCGTGCTGCCCGCCCGGGTGCCCGCCCTGCTGATGAACGGCAGCAACGGCATCGCCGTCGGTATGGCGACCAATATCCCGCCGCACAACCTCAATGAGTTGGCCGAGGCGATCTACTGGGCGCTGGAGAACTACGAGGCCGACGAGGAGTCGACCCTCGCGGCGTGCATGGAGCGCGTCAAGGGCCCGGACTTCCCGACCTACGGCCTCATCGTCGGTGGTCAGGGCATTCACGACGCCTACACCACCGGTCGCGGTTCGATCCGGATGCGTGGTGTCGTCGAGATCGAAGAGGACAACCGTGGGCGCACCACGATCGTCATCACCGAGCTGCCGTACCAGGTCAACACCGACAACTTCATCAACTCCATCGCGGAGCAGGTGAAGGACGGCAAGATCGCGGGCATCTCCGATATCCACGACGAGTCCTCCGACCGTGCCGGTATGCGGATCGTGGTCACCATCAAGCGCGATGCCGTGGCCAAGGTGGTGCTGAACAACCTCTACAAGCACACCCAGCTGCAGACCAGCTTCGGCGCCAACATGCTCTCGATCGTCGACGGCGTGCCGCGCACGCTGCGCCTGGATCAGATGATCCGGTACTACGTCGAGCACCAGTTGGAAGTCATCGTCCGGCGCACCCGCTACCTGCTGCGCAAGGCGGAGGAACGGGCCCACATCCTGCGCGGCCTGGTCAAGGCGCTGGACGCGCTCGACGAGGTCATCGCGCTGATCCGGCGCTCGGCCAACACCGACACCGCGCGCACCGGCCTGATGCAGTTGCTCGATATCGACGAGATCCAGGCCACCGCCATCCTCGACATGCAGCTGCGCAGGCTGTCTGCCCTGGAGCGGCAGAAGATCGTCGACGAATTGGCCAAGATCGAGGCCGAAATCGCCGACCTCAAGGACATTCTCGAAAAGCCGGAGCGTCAGCGTGCGATCGTGCGCGACGAGCTGGTCGAGATCGTCGAGAAGTACGGCGACGAGCGGCGCACCAAGATCGTGGCCAACGACGGCGATATGGCCGACGAGGACCTGATCGCCCGCGAGGACGTGGTCGTCACCGTCACCGAGACCGGCTACGCCAAGCGCACCAAGACCGACCTGTACCGCAGCCAGAAGCGCGGCGGCAAGGGCGTGCAGGGCGCGGGGCTCAAGCAGGACGACATCGTCAAGCACTTCTTCATCAGCTCGACGCACGATTGGCTGCTGTTCTTCACCAACAAGGGCCGGGTCTACCGCGCCAAGGCCTACGAGCTGCCCGAGGCGAGCCGGACCGCGCGCGGTCAGCACGTCGCCAACCTGCTGGCGTTCCAGCCGGACGAGAAGATCGCCCAGATCATCCAGATCAAGGGCTATGAGGATGCCCCATACCTGGTGCTGGCCACCAGGAACGGCTTGGTGAAGAAGTCCAAGCTCTCGGACTTCGATTCCAACCGCAGCGGCGGCATCGTCGCGGTGAACCTGCGCGACGAGGACGAATTGGTCGGCGCCGTGCTGTGCTCGGCCGAAGACGATCTGCTGCTGGTTTCGGCGCAAGGCCAGTCGATCCGGTTCTCTGCCACCGACGAGGCGCTGCGTCCGATGGGCCGCGCCACCTCGGGCGTGCAGGGCATGCGGTTCAACGCCGACGATGAGTTGTTGTCGCTCAACGTGGTTCGCGAGGGTACCTATCTGCTGGTCGCCACCTCGGGTGGTTACGCCAAGCGCACCGCCATCGAGGAGTACACGGCCCAGGGCCGCGGCGGTAAAGGCGTATTGACTATCCAATACGACATCAAGCGTGGCACCCTGGTCGGTGCGCTCATCGTCGACGACGAGGATGAGTTGTATGCGATCACGTCCGGAGGCGGAGTTATCCGGACGGCGGCGAAGCAGGTTCGTAAGGCTGGACGGCAGACCAAGGGCGTGCGATTGATGAACCTCGCCGATGGCGATACGTTGCTTGCTATCGCGCGCAATGCCGACGAGCCCGAATTGGTCGACGGCGACGACGACACCACCGGTTCTCCCCAGCAGTAACCCCCAGCGGCGGCAACGAACGGATCTAAGGATTCCCATTGACCACTCCGAATCAGCCGAATGACGAGCGGCACCAGACGAACGGCGTGACCGAACGGATCGCACCGTCACCGATTCCGCCTCGGCCGATCCCTCGGCCGGTCGCTTCGGCCGAGAACGGGCAGCAGGGTGGCCCGCAGGGTGGTGCCCAGCCGCATGAAATGTCCAACCAGCAGAGCGATTTCGCCCCCAAGCAGGGTTCGCCGCAGCAAGCGGCCGCGCAGCAGGGTACGCCGCAGCAGTCGGGGGGGGGGGGGGAAGGACGCCCCCCCCGGCGGCGCAACTAGTCTCCACACTCGAGGCGGGCGGTGACATGAGCACCAGCCACCACGCCTGGTCGGGGTGCGG
>NZ_JBHVDF010000005.1:337106-474931 GCF_042802915.1 Nocardia sp. NPDC057440 | reverse complement strand
CGCATTTTTTTTCCCCCCCCAGGTGGGCTTGGCCGCAGACCGGGCCCGCGCTGTGGGGTACGCCGCAGCTGCCGGCGCCGGACCATAAAGCGGGGGTCGCGCGGCCCGAATCGTTCGACCAGCAGACGGCGCGGATGAACAACTCCCCAGAGTCCAAGCCGTCCAGAGAGTCCAAGCCGTCCAGCGGCAGCGATCAAGCGCACGGCAATGGCGGGGGCCCGTCGCCCTACCAGCAGGACGGGTGGGCGCAGTTGCCGCAGCGGGAACCGCAGTCCAACCTGTACCGCCCCGGTCAGGCTCCGGTGACCGGTCGCCCCGGCACCGGGTCGGGTGGTCTCGGCGGTGGCGGTGGCGGCGGTGGGCTCGGCGGCAACACGAGCAACGCACGGACCACCGCCGACCTCGCGGCCAAAGCGGCCCGCAAGGAAGCGGCGATGGTGAAGTCGGTCGGCATCGACGGACCGACGCGCAGCATCGCGCGGCCCGAGCTGATCAAGGACATGCCGGACCTCTCCGATATCCGGCATCCGCTGCCCCCGATGGAGGCGACGGGTCCGCAGGCGCGCATCTCGCCCGCGGTCCCCGTCGCGGTGGCCGCGGCGGTCGCCAGCGGTGAGCCGCTACGGGCGACCGTGCAGATCCGCAGGATCGATCCGTGGTCCACCTTGAAGATCTCGCTGGTGATCAGCGTGGCGATGTTCTTCGTGTGGATGCTCGCCGTCGGTCTGCTCTACATCGTGCTCGAGGGCATGGGCGTGTGGGAGCGGCTCAACAACACCGTCAACGACATGGTGTCGCAGGACAGCGGTTCGGTGGGGATCGACGCGGGCACGGTCTTCGGCTACGCCGGTGTCATCGGTCTCATCAACGTGGTGCTCATCACCGCGCTCGCGACCGTCGGCACCTTCATCTACAACCAGTGCTGCGACCTCGTCGGCGGCATCCAGATAACCCTGGCCGACCCCGACTAGGGACGATTTCCAGCCGGCCGGTAGCGACCCCGCACAGGGCCGCTACCGGCCGTTTTGGTCTTCAGCAGGCCGGTAGGGTAATCTCGTGCCTCGGTTCGGTTAACAGCTTCGGCGGGGAATCCGAGCCTGATGAGGGCCTATAGCTCAGGCGGTTAGAGCGCTTCGCTGATAACGAAGAGGTCGGAGGTTCAAGTCCTCCTAGGCCCACCTCACACCATTCTGGTCATCCCGATCTCCACTCACACCAGGTGTCGCATTCTTTGTCACCATCTGGCTGCCGGCGTCAATCCAGCGGAACGAAAAATCCTCGGAGATCACTGTCGACAACTGTTTCGACAGCGCCGAGTCGCTGTCGTGCACCGGCGAACACCTCCTGCATATGCCGCATGCGGCAATCCCTGCGATAGAACTCCGGCGACTGCCTGGCTCGCTGCCGGTGGGTAGACGCGGACTCGGCGGCCTTCGCTGTCGTGACCTCTGCACTCCGGGGAGGCGGTCGGCATGGGATGGACCAGGATCCAACCCTTCTCAGATCTGGGGAGTCTGACAGAGGGGTATGAAGGACTGGAAACCGTACCATCCACGGGAGGAGGTGGCATGCGAAAAGTGCTGGGTGCGAAAGCGAATATGCATCCGATGACTCTGCGGTCCGACAGCTCTGTTCGGGCGGTGTCACTGTGCTCTGCTGCCGAAGTGTGGGTTCGCGACCTCTCTGAGGAGCGGTAGTCGTGGCGGATGACATGCCCTCCCACATGCATCCCGAAACGATAGCGGCAGTCCAATCAGGCCGGGCGGTGGTGCATGCCTTCGATGAGATGCTCGAGCGGATCGACCAGATCCGCGCTCGACGTCCCTCACCCAGCTCCCGGGTGATTCCGGAAGTGGATGGGGCAGGCAGACTCACCGATCTGTACATAGCCCCCGGAACGATTGCGAATTCTGCGAGTAGCCAGGAGTTGGTGGCCGACCTCATGGCCGCAATTCAGGCCAGCACCTTGGACGCAATGCGCCAACACAAAATTGTCATCGAGGAGACGTCCCTGCCGAAGGTGCAGTGGCCGCGCCCGTAGCCCGTTGGTGCGGTCGACGATAACCAGGAGTGATGCGGTGACGGATCTGGACAGGTCAGGTGGCGCCTGGAGTGAAGCGCCGCCCGATTGGCGCAACCTGATCTATGAGGTGTTCAACCCCGACTATTCGGTCGGTGTGGCGTGTGACCGCAACGGCATGGTCGTCGGTATGCATCTTGGTGACGAAGTCTGGGATAACACGGACAGTTGGCTGGCCGATGAGGTTGTCCGGGTTGCACGGCTCGCCTACCTCAAGTCTCAGGTGGGTCGGCGTGCGGAAATGCTGTACAACGGTGCGCTTCCGCAGTTCGCCGATTCGTTGGGCCTGATCACCGAGTCGGAGTACAGATACAGGGAAAAGGCGGAGTTCGGTCGAGACCACTGATGCCGGCTCAACCTCGACCCTCCGGCGCTGAGCACGGACCTCGACGGTGGTCAGGTTTCGGGTCGTGACTCGGCAGTCCCCAGATGTGGGAATGCGTGACAATCGAGGTACCGGTTGAAATGGAGGCGTCGTCATGGCCCAGGACTTCTTTCAAGATCCGCACGGCGTGCGCAAGCAGGCTGGCAAGGACGGCATGGTTGGGGACGCGACATACGCGAAGTCGAAGCGCGATCTCGAGTGGGAAGAGTCACTCAATACGAGATATGGCAATGCGTCCCACGCGTTTAACGTGTTCGCCGTGGAGTACGCAACGGTTCGCGAAGACGACCTTACCACGGCTGGCGACAGATATCACGAGATCAGTAATGAATCGCATCATTTTGCAAATGATTTGGAAACAGAAGATGTAGCGCATGGTGAATCGATCCGACGGACGATGACATAAGCGTGAGACGGTAGCAGGCTTATGGGAATTTCGGTGAACGATTCGGCATTGCTTTCGCCGGCTTGTCAACAATACGTCTCGGCCTGTGCGGTTGGGGGGGTGAACTCAAATGAGTGATAACAATAAGACTTCCGTTGATGTAAACAGCGGCGTTATAAATCCGGAACAGCGGCTGAAAAAAGGCGACTGGCTTTTTTCGAAGAATAAAGAATATAAGCTGGGATTTAACGAACACGACCAGCTTGTTATCATACGAACAGCCGATAACAAGCAAATCGGCGATCCGATGGGGACCGCGGACGACGGATCAACTCAACTCAGGTTCGAAACCGAAGAGGGGGATGGTACTGAGACCAGGCTCGAGCTCCATGATGACGAAGATGGTGAAAATTCACGCATCTCGAGCGATAGAGGGAATTATCAGGGCCCGGCAGGCAACGATGACTGGGACGATGAGGACTCTACCGACCCTGAGGGTACCCATCAGTATGTTCTGACAGACGATGGGCAGCTTGTCGGGCTCAATAAGCGAGTAGACTCCAATTGGAATGGGCTTATCGATGTCAAAACAAACCAAAATGTAATTTGGGCTCGGGAAACACCTGAAGAATTTGCCAAGCGCAAGGCGGAAGATGACGCAAAGAAGCTAGCTGACGTCGAGAAAGCCTTCCTTGGTCGTGATGAACTAAATATAAAGACGGGCGCCGACTACAAGGAATTCCCCGTCGAAATCCGAGAGCCTGCGAATGCTTCCGAACCTCTGAAACGAGCCATCTACCTCACCAATCTTCAGCTTAATTGGCTGGTTGGCCAAATGGGCAAAAAAGATCAAATGGGTAACCCGGATCCGGACCAAATTATGCCCAAGTCCTTGATGTCAGGCTCTGACAAATACTGGCAAGACAAAGATTGGCAAAAAAGCAATTATCTTGACGACAATCTCTCGGACGAGACAGTCAAAGCGCTTTCGGATCATGCTAGCGGTGCAGCGAATGACGGATACAGTAAGGCCTATTTAACTATCACAGGTCTGGTGACCCAGTACGAGAGTTCGGATATAGATTTCAAGACAACGAATCTCAAAGTCGATGCGATGCATCTGCAAACTTACCAGGGTATGTACAACAAGGTCCAGGATGCTCACGATACTATCTGGGCACAACTCAAAACTGGCCAGGACACATACAACGAAAAGACGGAAAAAAAGACAGGAACTAAATGGACCGAGCCGGGAATTCAGGATGTCTACGAGGAGAGAGGCATTTATGAAGTACTCCGGACGGTGGTCAAAGACTGCACGGAACTGGTCTTCCAATATGCGAAGGGCGTTTCAGAACTACCGTGGGTAGTCGAAGCAAAGAAGAAGGCCGCTGACAAGGCCGCCGCTGAAAAGGAGGCTGCCGACAAAGCCGCCGCCGAAAAAAGGGCCGCCGAAAAGAAGGCCGCCGAAAAGGAAGCGGCCGAAAAGAGGGCCGCCGAAAAGGCGGCCGCCGAAGCAGCAAGGCCTGCCCAGCAGCAGCAGCCGATCTATACCCAGCAGCCGCCGTTCCAGCAGCAGCAGCCGGGCCAGCAGCAGAATACCGGCGCTCAACCCATTAACTTTACTTCTGACGACCTCGCCTCTATAAAACCGGTTCTGAACACCGGCGCCGACACTGGCACTGGCACTGGCACTGGCGTCGACACCGGCACCGGTAAGGGCACCGGCGGTACGTCCGAGACTCCGAACATAGATTCGATTCTGGCGGCGTTGAAGGAACCAGTATCGGGTAGCAAGAGCGGCAATACAGGCAATGTCCAGGCCCCCGCCACGCCGCCGATGGATCCGACGTCGATGATGGGGCCCCTCCTCGCGAGCAACCTTATGACCCCGAGAACTACCATGCCGCAGCACGAAGACAGTGGCCTCAGTAGTAGAGATCGCAAGGAATTCGAAGAGCTCAAAGACGAAAAACGCCGCAACGCACAACCCGGCGGACCCACAGCCGCCACACCCGCGGTTCAGACGACCCCTCCTGGCGTGACCGCACCCGCCAATGCCGGCACTCCGCCGCCGGTTGTGGCACCGGGCGCACCGGTGGACTTCCCGCTGCCGGACCAATCGACCGTCCATGTTCCCCCGTCGGTCGCCGAGGTTTTGCAGAAGCAGATACAGAACCCATCTCTCGATGCGGCAGGCGCATACGCCGGTACCGCGGGCGAGAACAAGGGCGATTGGACGCCTGTCGACCCCAACTCCCCCGACATGAAGTCTGGCGATGTGGCGTCGTGGACGACCAAGGACGGTCAGCAGCACTACGCGATGGTCGTCAAGAACGAGAATGGCTGGTTCATTCTGGACGGCAGTACCCTCGTTTCCCTCGCTAACCCGGGTGATCCCCACAGCATGCCGCTGACCGAAAAATACGGGGACTTCTCAGGCTTCTTCCACCCGTCCGGTTTGGATGCCAACACACTTCCTGACCCCGAGTCCGCTAAGCCGCCGCCGCCGGTGGTGAGCCAGACGCTGCCGTCGGGACCACCACCCGTCCAGCCACCGAAGCAGATCTGATCGGTCGGAGCAGATGAGTACTAAGCAGGACATCGTCATCGGTGCGGTGACGGGGTATTCATGGGCTGATGTGGAGCCGTGGGCGACGAGCCTCGTCACGAGTGGGTTCACCGGTTTGGGTGTCGTTATCGTGTACGACCGCGATCGCGCCGGTGATCTCATTGCCGGGAACTTGGAATCGCTTGGGCTGCATGCGGTACGGATGCCGCTTCGTGGCAGCGTGTACAACCAGCGGTTCGAAGACATCGCTTACCTGTTGCGGACATTCGCACACTCGCTGCGATTCGCCGTTGTCGCCGATGTGCGGGATGTGTATTTTCAAGCGGACCCGGTCAGGTGGCTGGAAACCCACCTCGATCGTCCGTTTCTCGCCGCAAGCGCTTCGGTTCGATACTCCGACGAGGAGCGCAGTTGGAACAACCTGCAACAAGGGTTTCCGCAACATGCTGAACGGCTACAGTCGAAAGCGGTCTGCAATGTAGGAGTCTTGGCTGGCCAGGCATCTGTGTTGGCCGATCTTTGTCTCGCCATCTCTCTGACCGCCAGGTCTGCCAACGTACCTGTTGCAGAACAAAGTGCATACAATCTGTTGCTCGATATGGAACCATATCGTTCGACGATGCAGTTTGTCGGTTCAGAGGACGGGTTCGCCTGTCAGGCGAGCACGGTTGCACATCTCGACAAGACCGAAACGGTGCGTCGGTTTCCCCTGGAGCCCGCGCCTTTCCTGGCCGCGGATGGCGTGCGGACAGCCGCGGGCAAGCTATACCCGATCGTGCAACAATACGATCAGGTGCCGGAGTGGAAGCACGCGCTGCGGCACCGACTCGAGTCGGATTCGGTGCAGGACGTGCTCGCGGCTATCGGCAGTGCACAACGTCGGCCCTCCAATTCTGCCCGATCCAGCCTTGCCCGTGTTCTCGGTGACTCTGATGGTGCATCGATCCAGAACATGGCACACAGCTTCGGTGTGCCGATGGAACGTTCGTCGATACAGCTGTATTCAACGACAACCGACCAGTCTTCGTACAGCGATACCTCACCCGCTCCGCGTGTGAGCGTGGTCTGCCCGACCTATCAGCGACCGGAATTCCTCCGAAAAATCATTCGGCACTACTGTGCTCAGAAATTTGACGGTGGAATGGAAATGATCATCGTCGATGATAGCCCGGAGCCTGCCGATTTCTTGGACGAGAATCTGTGTCGCGAACATCACATCCGTTACTATCATTTCCCTAATAGTCGCATGTCTATCGGCGACAAGATCAACCTTATGACTCAGTTGGCGCGCGGCGAGATTATTGTTGATTTCGACGATGACGACTTCTATGCACCGCAGTATATCGACCGAATGGTCGAGTACCTCGGTGACGCGGATTTTGTCACTCTGAGCAGATGGTTTGCTTATGATCCCGCGAATAAGATGTTCTGCTACTGGAAGACTGATGCGTTGGCCCCGACGCATTTCATGCTGTCGCCTTCGGAGCCATCCTTCCCGATTTCGACGAGTCGCTGGAATCCGAACGTGGTCCAAGAGCATGTCTGGGGATACGGTTTTTCCTTCGTATGGCGCAAGTCGACTCATCAGCAAATAGAAGTCCGCGGGTACCCGCCGGGCGGACTCCATTGGGACTATGACTTCTCGCTCAGGCTGCAACGCGCTGGCTTCAAGGCCGTCTGCGTGCCGGATACCGAGGGGCTTGTGCTGCATATTCTGCACCCCAAAAGCACGGTGTCGATGTTTCCGCAGTACGTGCTGCCCGATTTTCTGATCGAAAAATATTTCCCGCTGTATGTGGACGAGGAAGTGTGATATCCGGGCCGTGGGTCACCTGCCCGGCCACCGCTTTCAGTCGGCCAGGTCGATGCCTGCGTGGGTATCGACCTTGGTGTCGAAAGTCGCCTTGTCCGGTTGGAAGTTGAATTCGTAACTGCCGTAGCGGCTTCTGCCGCTACCCGCATCTTCCCAGGTGAATCCATACTTGCCGAAGTGCTCGAGGCGGAACCGAGTATCAGCGTAGACGCTGAATCCGCTGCGCCGAGCGCGCTCGCAGAACGAGAAATCTTCACCGAGATACCAATGATTCTCGCCGTGCGGGACGATCAGCGGTAGGAAGTACGGCACGTTGGTATGTCCGAAATGTATATTGCAGACCGGAAGATTTTCGTGTTCCGCGATCTTCTCGTAGACGCTCCGCTTGGTGAGTAGGAATCCGCCGGCGGCGTACAATATCTCCATTACACCGCCGCCTTCGCCGAGTATGATCTTTTCGGTGCCGGGCAAAAGGCTGCAGACAAGCGCGCGTGATCTTTTTTTGGCGTATACTCCAGAAACAATCGGCAAGTCGTGTGACCGCAACATCGCCACCGCGTTCGGATTGAAGCCGATGTCGGAATCAATCCACATCAGTTCTTCGAAACCCTCCGCCAACGCCTCTGTGGCAATTCGGCTGCGCGCCTGATCTATCGCAGAACAGCCGTACACACGCCACACCGGATGACCGAGCTTTTCCAGCGCTGCTAAACCCTCTTCGCACCCGGGCTCGATGTAATCGTGTACAGGTACCAGCACAACGCAGCGGGAGGGGTCCACTTCTATTTCTCCATCTAGCAAGGGCTTGGACAGAATGTCGACTGTACCCGGCAAGTGGAGATCGGCCGTCGGTGGGAAGCTGCACGGGAGTGTGAATAGCGGCATGCTATGGATTCATACGCCAGGCTTTTCCGATTCCGGGGGCTTATGACCCACCTGAGCCGAGCTGCAGACGCAGCCCAGGCCGCGGGTACGGGCACCGTACAGCGATGTGTCCGATCCTGGTGGCAACAGCTCTGGACAGGCTCGATCGCCCGGGGCATTGCGCGGTCAGAGTGGTTCTGACCGCGGATGTGGAGCCTAGGGGAATCGAACCCCTAACCCCTGCCTTGCAAAGGCAGTGCTCTGCCAATTGAGCTAAGGCCCCTTCACCGCGTGTCGCGGCGCGCGTTCCAAGAACACGCTCCCGGAACGTTACCTGGCAACCGTTCGCAGCGTCAAAACAACTCTCGGCCGGGCTGCGGGTTCGTCGAGTGATCTCGCCGACATGGAGCATGTATATGCAGGTCAGACCGATATGAGTGGTAGGTGTGGTCGTTCCGGCGATGTGCGGGCACACAAAAGAACCGGTGGGTCTATTTTGTGACTGGTGTGGCATAGCCTCGGCGGCGGCAGGCGCAAACCACGGTCGTGTTTCGTCAGGAGGCACCTCGATGCACTTGGCTACCCGAGCGCGACGGGCGGCGCTCGGTTGCCGCTGCGTCGCGGTGGCGGTGGCCGGATCGACGATGAATGTGGCTGCGGCAACCCCGCCTGCCACCTCCAATGCCAGCACTTGATCTTCGCGGGTACTAAGGCCGCCGGGTATCAACAGCGCCATCGTCGCCCAAAAGCACGCCCCAGACGGCAACCGCGGCCGCCTGCCCGTGCTCCTCGGCCAGCCGATCAGCAGGGTGCTGATGGATCACCCGGGTTGGCCATTCGGACGAACTGATCAGCGGCCGCGCTCGGCGCAACGTCTCCTGGGCCGACCCCGAACACCGCAGTACGCTGGGAGCCATGAAACTTCTTCTGACGGTCGGTGTTGTGGTCGCGGTTCTCATCGGAATCACCAAGCTGCGGAAGCGGGACGACGCAGACATGTGGCGCGAGGTGACCACCCGCTGATCGCGGGTAACCGATCACCGCGCTCTCACCTCGTTCGGCAGAGCGGCCGAGGTCAGGGTTCGGACAGCAGGCTTCACACCCGGAGGCGAGCGCTCTAGCGGAGCGTTCGCCTTCTCCTTTGGCCGGCCGTTGTCGTGCTTCTCATCATGTCGTTGTTGGGTTTCTGGCCGTGCCGTTCTTGGGTGGCCTTTCGGGCCGTCACGTTTCCGTCGGCGGGCCGTGGAGGTCCAGGTGCAGGTAGGTGTAGCAGGTGACAATGAGGCAGACGACGGTGGCGGTGATCAGCATCGCCCAGCCCGCGACAACGAGGCTGAACAGACCGCCGAGCAGTGCGCCGAGCGAGAATGCCAGGTAGAGCAGGAAGTAGCCGAGCCAGTCGGCGTAGGTGCCGCCGCTGATGTGGCGTTCGAAGCCCTGCGCCATTTTGACGAGCGTGCCGGTGACATAGCTCAGCGGAATCGATACTTCGTCGTCTTTGACGAACGAAGTATTGAGCGCGCCGACACCGAAGGCGACGAACAGGATCGGGATGAAGTCGATCTTGTCGGTATCGAACGCATGGAATAACCAGATGTCGACGGTCGAGGCCGTGGCGAGACTCGCGGTGGTGAGCAGGGTCGGGCCGTGCGGATGACCGGACCAGTAGTGCCTGCGACACCAGGAGGCGACCACCACGCCGGACAGGAACGACACCAGTAGCAGGGTCGCCGCGATCGCCATGTCGGACTCGCTGTGGAAGTAGCCGAGAACCGCGCGCTCGGTGTTGCCTGTCATGAAGGTGACGAAGTAGCCGGCGGTATGCATGAACGCCGCCGCGCCGATCAGCCCGGCCAGCCCTGCGAGCACCCACGACAGCCTGGCTTCAGCGTCGTAGAGCGCTTTTCTGCGGTCTTCGTCCGGTTTCGGCACAGGTCGGGCTCCTTTCGAAGCGGTAGGGCCACTCAGTGATACCTGCTGATCCTGTGAATAGCCCGGTGCACCGCCGCGCGATTTGCTGAGATGTGGCCTCGCCGACGGCATTCGACCCGGGGGTACCGTGCAGGCGTGGATTCAGTGCTCGACTACCTGCTGACCGAAGCCGTCGATCCGGCGCCCATCGAGACCGTGGCGGAAGCGTGGTCGAGGCATCGCGCGGTCGCGGCGCGGTTCGCCACGCCGGTGGATGTGGCGATCGCGGGCGGGTTCGGCGCCGACCGCCTGGGTTTCGCGTTCCTGTCCGGCTATCAGGAGGCGTTGCGGACACTGATCGCCGACCTACCCGCCGACGAACTGGTCGCGGTCTCGGCGACCGAGTCGGGTGGCGCGCATCCCTCGGTGATCCGTACCGCGCTCGTGGAGACCGACGGCCGATGGTCGGTGCACGGCACCAAGTCGTTCACGACGCTCGGCATCATGGCGCGGCGGCTGGTGGTGATCGCCAGTTCGGGTGAATCGCCGGACGGCCGCAACCGCCTGCACGCGGTGCTGGTGGACGCGGACGAGCCCGGTGTGCGGGTGACGAACCTGCCGGCCGTCCCGTTCGCCCCCGAGATTCCGCACGCCACAGTGACATTCACCGATGCCGCGGCGCGGATGCTGCCGGGGGACGGCTACCTGGACTACCTCAAACCGTTCCGGACCATCGAGGACATTCATGTGCTCGCCGCGGCGCTCGGCTGGCTGATCCGAGTCGCCCGCGAGTCCGGGTGGCCGCAGCCGGTGGTGCAGCGGCTGCTCGCCGCGGTGGCGGCCGTGCGCGGTCTCGATATCGACCGGCCGAGTTCGCCCGGCGTCCACATCGCACTCGGCGGCGCGTTCGAACTTCTCGACCGGCTGTTGGCGGAACTGGAACCGCTGTGGGAGAGCGCGGGACCGGTCGTCGCGGCGCGCTGGGAGCGTGATCGCCCGCTGCTTGCGACGGCCGGAAGAGTACGGGCGCAACGGTTGACGGCTGCCTGGCGTTCGCTGGCTGCCGAGGCGGAACACCGCAGCTCAGCGACCTGACCTGGTCCAGAAATGGGGAGCGGGCCTCGGCGAAGGGGGGGAGTTAGCCGAGGCCCGCGTAAGGTCGGCCCGGGGGGGAGGGGCCGACGAGAATGATCCTACGCGATGATCCGCGATTGTGTGTGCGTGGGGATCGCCACTTTTCAAGATTTTTGGGGTTGGCTTATTCGGCTTCGGAATGAGGGCCGATCGCCTGACTGGAGGGTGTCGATCGGCCCCGGGGAGGCGATGGCTTGGTGTTTGCCAAAACTGTTGTTGTACAGGAAATTACGTTGCTTCTTCGGACGCTGATCCGCCATTCCGGTGTGTCTTCAGAAAACATTCCGACCGGTCTCCGTGTGTCATGGATCGCGTGTCCAGGACGTTTCGGAGCGGTGGCCGCGCCGGATGCGCCGCGTGTCGCGGCGGCGGGAAACAGGGCGGCCGGGCAAGCACGGCGCCGGAACATGTCGTACCCCGATGCGAACATGTGTTCGTGCGAATCGAAGCCTGCCGTAGCGGTGGGAAAGCAACAGAACACCGTGACCGACCGACTCGGCTCCTACGTTCCACGTCGGCGGATCCGTGCCGAGACGAGTACTGCGCACGACCGAATCGGGTAGTCGGCTACGCGCGATCGAGCAACGACATCGGCGGGATGATCGAACCGGTCGCATCCCGATCCGGCACCCCCGAGCACCGCCTTGGCCGGGATGCGGCCTCTTCTCTTTCCTCCGGTCCGACTCGGTTCGACCGAGCAGTCGGCAAATCGGATGAAATTGTCGGTGACCACGGCAATACTGACTCGAGTATCGGTCAGCTCCCGGCTCAGCGAATTCGACTCGGCACCGCAGGCCGGCGTAATCAGAAAACCGACATCGACAACTCACGAACGTCAGGAGAATCATGCCCGACGCAATAGTCGCCGAGGGTCTGGTCAAACGCTACGGCCGCGTGGTCGCGCTCGATGGACTCGACCTGTCGGTGCCGGAGGGCACCGTGACCGCACTGCTCGGACCCAATGGCGCAGGTAAGACCACCACCGTCCGAGTGCTCACCACGCTGCTGATACCGGATGCCGGCCACGCGACCGTCGCAGGCATCGACGTACTGCGCAATCCGCAAGCGTTGCGATCGCGAATCGGAACGTCGGGTCAGTATGCGGCCGTCGACGAATATCTCACCGGCTTCGAGAATCTTGAAATGGTGGGACGTCTCTATCACATGGGCGTGCAGCGCAGTAAGGAGCGTGCTCGCGAACTACTCGATCGATTCCGGCTCGCCGACGCGGCAGATCGGCCCGTCAAGGGTTACTCGGGCGGCATGCGGCGCAGGCTCGACCTGGCAGGCGCGCTGGTGGCGAACCCGCCGGTGCTGTTCCTCGACGAGCCCACCACCGGCCTGGATCCGCGGGCGCGCCTCGACCTCTGGGATGTCATCGAGGAATTGGTCGCGGGCGGCACCACGTTGCTGCTCACCACGCAGTACATGGAGGAGGCCGACCGGCTGGCCGACGCCATCGGGGTGATCGACCACGGCAAGGTCATCGCCCGCGGCACCGCGGACGAGCTGAAGACCCTGGTCGGCGGCGACCGCATCGAGCTCACCGTCGATCACGCCGACAAGCTCGCGACCGCGCAGCAGGCGCTGCAGGGTCTCGCCGACGGCGAGATCCATCTCGAGCCCGGCTTGCGCCGGATCACCGTTCCGGTCAGCAACGGCTCGCAGGCGCTCGTCGACGCCATCGGCCTGCTGACGCGGCATAACGTGCAGATCCACGATGTCGGCCTGCGGCGTCCCTCGCTCGACGACGTCTTCCTGACCCTCACCGGCCACGAGGCCGAGGAGCTGACCAACGGCGACGGTCGCGTCGCGTTGGGCAAGGACGGGGACCGGCTGGAAGCGACGGAAGGAAAGATCCGATGACCGCGGCGACAACGGCACCCGACCCCAGAATCTCGATGCCCCTCGGCGAACGACTCTCGATCGTCTTCAGCGACAGCCTGACCATCGCCAAACGCAATGTCATCAAGATCAAGCGCGTGCCCGATGTGCTGATCTTCTCGACCCTCTCGCCGATCATGTTCGTGTTGCTGTTCGCCTACATCTTCGGGTCGGCCATCGAGGTGCCCGGCATGTCGGGCGGCTATCGGGAGTTCTTGATCGCGGGCATCTTCGCGCAGACCGTGGTCTTCGGCGCGACCTTCACCGGACTCGGGCTTGCCGAGGATATGCAGAAGGGCATCATCGACCGATTCCGCTCGCTGCCGATGGCGCCGTCGGCGGTGCTGTTCGGCCGGACGCTCAGCGATGTGGTGATCAACGTGGTCAGCCTGGTGGTGATGTCGCTGACCGGATTTGTCGTCGGCTGGCGGATCCGCGGTTCGTTCCTCGACGCGGTGCTGGCGTACGTGCTGTTACTGCTGTTCGCCTATGCGGTGTCGTGGATCATGGCCGTCGTCGGACTGCTGGTCCGGGCGCCGGAGGTGTTCAACAACGCCAGCTTCATGGTGATCTTTCCGCTGACATTCCTCGCCAACACCTTCGTGCCGTTGGAGAGCCTGCCGACGGTGCTGCGGGTATTCGCCGAATGGAATCCGGTGTCCGCGATCACCCAGGCCACTCGCGAACTGTTCGGCAACACCAGCCCGATGGCGCCGCAATCGGACGCTTGGTCGATGCGGCATCCGGTGGTGACGACGCTGGCCTGGGTGGTGATCATCCTGGTCGTGTTCATCCCGCTGGCCCAGCGGCAGTACAAACGGACCGTGAGCCGCTGATCGAAAGCCGGAATCAGCGACCGTTTTCCGCGCCGGCTTCCGCCAGGGGAGTCGGCGCGGAACCGTTGCGGGAGTATCCGATCCGCGGCGGTGCCGGTGCCGGCTCCTGGGCCTGCGGTCGCTTGCTGCGCACCAGCCAGGCCACGCCACCCGCCAGCGCGACAAGGGCCGCGACCAGTAGTCGGTTCCGAGTACGTGCAGATACGTGAAGGCGCCCCAAGGTCATTCGACCACTCTGGCACAACCCCGCGATTCGCGCAGAATTGCTAAGACGACGACTGGTCTCGGTGGTGCATGGGTAGCTCACCGGGTACGCCCAGCGATCGGTCCGCCTCCTACCGGCGGCCCGCCGCGCGACGTTCGGCGCACGTGTGGATCGGCAGAAAGACGCGGAGAGGCGGGGGAGCCCGGTTCGCTGCGCAGCCGCCTGTGCGTGGCACGATGGGCGGCGTGACCTCACCGAATCAGACCGCTGTTGCGACGCTGCACACCAACCACGGTGACATCAGGATCTCGCTCTTCGGCAACCATGCTCCGAAGACGGTGCGGAACTTCGTCGGCCTCGCCGACGGCACTGCCGAGTACAAGACGGAGAACGCGAGCGGCGGAACGTCCGGACCGTTCTACGACGGCGCGGTCTTCCATCGGGTGATGAAAGGCTTCATGATCCAGGGCGGCGACCCGACCGGCACCGGTCGCGGTGGACCCGGCTACGAATTCGGCGACGAATTCCACCCGGAACTGCGCTTCGACCGCGGCTACCTGTTGGCGATGGCCAACGCGGGACCGGCGACCAATGGTTCGCAGTTCTTCATCACCGTAGGTCCGCAGCCGCATCTGAACCGCAAGCACACGATCTTCGGCGAGGTCATCGATCCGGATTCGCGCAAGATCGTCGACGCCATCGCCACCACACCGACCGATCGCAACGACCGTCCGAAGGAACCTGTCGTCATCTCGAAGATCACGATCGAATAGACCCATGAACGCTCAGCCGCCCGCACCGACCTGTGTCCGCCATCCCGATCGCCCGACGGGCCTGGCCTGCACGCGTTGCGGGCGGCCCGCGTGCCCCGAATGTCTGCGGCCCGCCGCCGTCGGCCAGCACTGCGTCGACTGCTTGCGACAGGAGCAGCGCGACGTGCGCCAGGTGCGGACGGTCGCGGGTGCGCCCGCCGCACAGAAACCGACCCCTTACGTCACCTATGCGCTGATCGCGGTGAACGTGCTGGTGTTCGCGGTGACCGCGGCCCAGTCGCGCAGCCTGGTGGACAACTACAACGGGTCTCAGCTGTTCCGGCGCTGGGTACTGGTTCCGCACCTCGTCGCCGACGGTGACTGGGTGCGCATCATCGGATCGGGGTTCCTGCATTACGGCCCGATCCATCTGATGCTCAATATGTTCGCGCTGTATATCGTCGGCCGGGATGCCGAGCTGGTGCTCGGACGGCTGCGCTATCTCGCGGTCTATCTGGTCTCGCTGCTGGGTGGGTCCGCGGCCGTCATGGTTCTCGCGCAGAACAGTGCGACAGCCGGTGCGTCCGGTGCGGTGTACGGCCTGTTCGGTGCGATCACGGTGATCCTGATCCGATTGCGGCAGAACCCCAATCAGATGTTGATCCTCATCGGCATCAACATATTCATCAGCTTCTCGCTGCCGGGCATCTCCATGTGGGGGCACCTCGGCGGTCTGACCGCGGGCACCCTCGCGACACTCGGCATCCTGTTCCTCCCGGCCTGGCTGCGCGCGAAATCGCAGGAAACCGCGGGTCTCATCGGCTGGCTGGCGATCGCCGCGCTCGCTGTCATCGCGCTCTCGGTGACCGGTGCCGTAGCGGTATCGCTCGCCGCCTGACGGGCTCCGGCACTGTCGTGCTTCACGTGAAACGGCGCTGCTACCGGAGCGCCGCTAGTAAGCGGTCGGCTGCGCGAGCCCGTGTTCGACCAGCGTGTCGAAGACGTCCACGGGGCTCGCACCGAGATCCCAGCGGCCGAAGATCAGCAGCCGCTCGGCGCCGTCGTGCTGCACGTCGATCTCCAGCATGGGCGTTCTGCGGCCGAGGCGGCGATAGCTGACCACGCGGGCGCGCACGATCTGATCGCGGCTGTATTCGGTCGGGCCGACCAGGCTGCGCACCACAAGGCGCGGCTGCGGACCCGCGGACACCGCGAGCCGTGGTCGCTGGCGGAAGCCGAGTCCGGCAAGCACGAGCAGTCCCGCCGCGGCCAGCCCGATGAGCAGCCTGCTCGCGGCCTCGTCCGCCAGGACCGCGGCGCCCGCCAAGACCACGCCGCCCACCGTGACCGCGATCAGGGCGGGGGTGGGAGTGGTCCAGGCGATGCGTGGGTCAGGGGTCCTGGACTGTGGACTTTCGGGATGCATGAGCCGCTTTCCCCAATCGTTCCTCGAGTTGTCCACAGGGTCATCCACAGGTGTGAATGAATGACACGTCTGTAATCCGGCGTTCGGGCGCGCGAAACCTCAGCGCCACCGCATGGTCATGATCAGACCGACGACCATGAGGCCGAAGCCGATCAGGAAGTTCCAGGCGCCGAGATCGGCCATCCACCCGATCTTGTCGTTTGCCAGGTAGTAGACGAGCAGCCACACCAGCCCGGCGAGCATGAAGCCGAGCATGATGGTGACGTACCAGACCGGGGACGGCCCGGCCTTCACCTTCACCGGCGTCCGGCTGGCGGGATTGATCGTATAGTCGGTCTTCTTACGGACCTTCGACTTGGGCATGACGTCCTCGTGTTCGGCGTGCAGGTCGGTACCGGCGGGACAGCGACAGGTGGAGTTGTGTCGAGCACCACTCGCCGCGTCCGATCCGGGGTCAGCCGGGACCGGTCCGGGCGAGGCTGAATTCCCCTCCGGTGTGCCTCTAGGCTATCCCAACTGGTAATGGATGCGACGTCGTGCCATACGGCCACGTAATCTCGATCTCATGCGTGTATTGGTCGTCGACAATTACGACAGCTTCGTATTCAACCTGGTGCAGTACCTCGGCCAGCTTGGCGTCGAGGCCGTCGTCTGGCGCAACGACGACTCGCAATTGGCCGATGTGGACGCCGTCGCGGCCGAATACGACGGCATTCTGATCAGCCCGGGCCCAGGCTCGCCGGACCGCGCGGGCGCGAGCATCGACCTCGTGCACGCCTGCGCGCGCCAGCTCACCCCGTTACTCGGAGTGTGCCTCGGCCATCAGGCGATCGGGGAGGCGTTCGGCGCCACCGTCACCCGCGCGCCGGAGCTGCTGCACGGAAAGACCAGTTCGGTGTTCCACATCGGCACCGGGGTGCTCGCCGGTCTGCCCGATCCGTTCACCGCGACCAGGTATCACTCGCTCACCGTCCTCGAAGCGACGATCCCCGACGACATCGAGGTGATCGGTCGCACCGAGAGCGGGATCGTGATGGCCATGCGGCACCGTACGTTGCCGATCCACGGCGTGCAGTTCCATCCCGAATCGGTGCTGACCCAGGGTGGTCATCGGATGCTGGCGAACTGGCTGGAGGTCTGTGGCCAACGCCCGTCCGAGGGCCTGGTGGAGATGCTCGAGGCGGAAGTCGCGTCCTTGGTGGCCCAGTGACGCGTCCCTATGTCCTGCTTTCTGTCGCGGTCAGCGTCGACGGCTACATCGATGACGCGGGCCCCGAGCGATTGCGGCTCTCGGACGAAGCCGACTTCGATCGGGTCGATCAGGTGCGCGCGGAATCCGACGCCATCCTGATCGGCGCCGAAACGCTGCGCCGCGACAATCCACGTCTGCTCGTCAATGACCCGGACCGGCGGGCCGAACGGATCGCCGCCGCGGGCAAACCGGAATATCCGCTGAAGATCACCGTCACGGCGAGCGGCGACCTGGACCCCGAGCTGAAGTTCTGGCACTACGGCGGGGACAAACTCGTCTACACCACCGAGGCCGGCGCGGCGCGGCTCGGTGACAAGTTGCGGGGTCTCGCCGAAGTGGCAACCCTAGGCGCCGATATCGATCTCGGCGCGCTGCTCGATGATCTCGGTCGCCGCGGAATCGCCCGCCTGATGGTCGAGGGCGGCACCCGCATCCACACCGCGTTCCTCGCGGCCGACCTCGCGGACGAGCTGCACATGGCCATCGCGCCGATTCTCGTCGGTGACCAGGCCGCGCCCCGGTTCCTCAACCCCGCCGCCTACCCGGGCGGTCCGCGCCGGCGCATGCAGCTGGCCGATATCGCGAGGATCGGTGACATCGCCCTGCTCATCTATCTCCCCAAAGCGACCACAGACACCAGCCAGGACCGGTGATGACCGAAGCTCCCCGTGCGCACGAGCAGGACCGCCAGTTCATGCGCAGGGCAATCGAACTGGCGCGCATGTGCCCACCCAGCGACACCGCCTTCTCGGTCGGCGCGGTCATCGTGGTCGAGGGAGCGGAGATCGCCACCGGGTACTCCAGGGAGACCGATGCCAAGGTCCACGCCGAGGAGTCCGCGTTCGACAAGCTCGACGCGGACGATCCCAGGCTGGCCACGGCGACGATCTACAGCACGCTGGAACCGTGTTCCCAGCGCGCCACCCCGACCCGGCTACCGTGCACCGACAGAATCCTGGCGGCGGGGGTGCCCCGCGTTGTCATCGCCTGGCGGGAACCGACGACCTTCGTCACCAACTGTGTCGGTGTGGAGAAATTACGGCAGCACGGCGTCGAGGTGCTCGAGCTGCCCGACCTGGCCGAGGCCGCCATGTCGATGAATCGGCACCTGGATTTGCGCTAGCCGGTCAGGGCCTGCCGTAGACGGCTGTCACGAACTCGCCGAGCTGGTTGTCGTCGAGGTGCCTGGCCAGGTCGGCTTCGCTGATCATGCCGACGAGGCGCTTGCGCTCGATCACCGGCATCCGCTTGATCCGGTGGCTCTCCATTTCGTCGAGCACCTCATCGATATCGGCGTCGGCATCGATCCAGCGCGGCGTCGATTCGCACAGCTCTTCGGCGCGAGTGGTGGCAGGCGGCCTGCCCTGAGCGATGCATTTCACGACGATGTCGCGGTCGGTGATGATCCCGCACATCCGCTCGTTCTCACCTGCGATCACCAGAGACCCGACGCCGAGTTCGGCCATGATCCGGGCGGCCTTGCCTACGGTGTCGTCCTTGGAGATCCACTGGGCCCCGGGCTTCATGATGTCCCTGGCAGTGGTCATGGGCTACCTCCTCGTATGCAGCGTCCTATGGACGGAGCAGCTGATGGGATGAAGCAGCCTCATTCTCGCCCGGACAACACCGACCGGTTTGTGTTTTCGGGTTATCCGGGCGAGCTTCGTTATCAGGGCGGTCCGAGGACTCCGGTGCTGATCGAAACCGTGCCGTTCTTCGCGATCGAGGAGCCGGCCGCGGGCTGTTGGCCGAGGACGCGGCCCACACTGCTCGTGTCGAAGGTGCCCTGGGCGGACTGATTGATCTGGCCCGCGGTTCCGGTCCAACCGGCTTGGCGCAATCTATCCAGCGCCGCCGCGGGGGTCAGGCCGATCAGCGACGGCATGGTGATCTGGTCACCGGTGGAGATCTGCACGGTTACCGCGGAGCCTTTGTCGGCTGTGCTGCCACCTGCCGGGAATGTCCCGATCACCTCGCCCTTCGGCTTCGATGACTGGACCTCTTGCACGACGACCTTGAAGCCATTGCCCTCGATGTTCGGCTGCGCGATGTCGATCGATTGGCCGATGACATTGGGTACCCGTACCGCTTCTGGGCCCGTGCCGATGGTGATGATGACGGGTGAACCCACGTCGATCTTGGAACCCGGCGACGTGTTCTGGTCGATGACCATGTCCTTCTCGGCACTGCTCGAGGCCTTGCGTTGCACGTCGGGACTGAGCTGCAACCCTATGGAATTGAGCTTCTGCTCAGCCTGCTGCTGATTGAGTCCCGTCAGCCTCGGCACCTGCACCTGGGCAGGCCCGGTGGAGACCTGAACGGTGATGGTGCTGCCCTCGGCCACCCGGGAACCGCCCAGCGGCTGGGTCGAGATGACATTGCCGGTGGCAACCTTGTTGTCCGGCTTCTGCAAGATGGCCACGGTGAAGCCGAGCTTCTGCAGCGTCTCCTGGGCTTGCTGTTGCGACTTGTTCGAAAGATCGGGCACCGCAATCTGATCCGGCTTGCTTCCTGGCCCGATCAGCACCCAGAACAGCGCGAAGGCGACCGCGACCGCGGCGGCGGCGCCGACCGCTATGTAGATGTTGCGACGCGGGTCCGATGGCTCCGCCGGTTCCTGCTCGGCGGTGTCGTCGTTGCGCTCGACGGTGCGGAAGGTGCGCGGCGGCGGTTCGTTGGCGCCGAGGATCGTGGTGCGGTCCTCGTCGGTCATCACCATCGGTGCGCTCGGCTTCTGCCCACCGAGCACCCGAATCAGGTCGCCGCGCATCTCGGCGGCGGTCTGGTACCGGTTGGCCGGGTTCTTGCTCATCGCCTTGAGCACCACGGAGTCCAGCTCGCGGGGCACCCCGGAGTGCACATGCGAGGGCAGCCGTGGATCCTCGCGCACGTGCTGGTAGGCCACCGCGACCGGCGAGTCACCCGTGAAAGGCGGTTCGCCGGTGAGGATCTCGAACAGCACACAGCCGACGGAATACACATCGGACCGGGCGTCGACGGTCTCGCCGCGCGCCTGCTCGGGTGAAAGGTATTGCGCGGTGCCGATGACCGCGGCGGTCTGGGTCATCGGGTTGGCGGCATCGGCGATCGCGCGGGCGATGCCGAAGTCCATCACCTTCACCGCGCCTGCGCGGTTGATCATGATGTTGGCCGGCTTCATATCCCGGTGCACGATCCCGGCCTTGTGGCTGAAATCCAGTGCGGCACAGACGTCGGCGACGACCTCCATGGCCCGGCGCGGTGGTATCGGACCCTTGCCGCGCACGATATCGCGCAGCGTGTCGCCGTCGACGTACTCCATCACGATGTACGGCAGCGGGCCGCCATCCACCTCGGCCTCACCGGTGTCGTACACCGCGACGATCGCCGGATGATTCAGCGCGGCCGCGTTCTGCGCTTCCCGCTTGAAGCGCAGATAGAACGTGGGGTCACGGGCGAGGTCCGCGCGCAGCACCTTGATCGCCACATCGCGGCTCAGCCGCAGATCGCGGGCCTTGTGCACCTCGGACATGCCGCCGAACCCGATGATCTCGCCCAGCTCGTAGCGCGAGGAGAGGTTCTTCGGGGTCGTCATGGCTGTCCTTGCGGAAGAGTGGCTGCGCCGGGGGTGACCGAGGGGCCTCGGGCACCGGGACTATCCGGAAATGGTAGGTCGAGCGTGGGGAAGCGCGACCTACTGGTGGTGGTAGGAGCCGTTGTCTTCGGTGGTTTCGTCGTGCTGGGCGCCGTAGTGCTCGGTGCGGGCGTCGTGGTCGGCGGTTCCGTGGTGGTGGGCGGTGGTTCCGTCGTCGTCGGCGGCACCGTGGTCGGCTCCACCGTCGGCGGCGGCGCCACCGGCTTCGGTGTCGTCGTAACCGGCGGCGGCGGTGGCGGTAGCGGAACCGTCGTCGGCACCACCACCGTCGTTGTCGTCGGCTTCACCGAGTCCGGATTGGTATCCCCGCCGAACAGCAGCCAGATGGCCGCGCCGCCGAGCAGCACCGCACCGATGCCGAGCCCGCCGAGCCACTTCTGCGGCGAGGTGAACCGCTCGCCATTGCCCGGTGGTGTCGCGGGACCCGCCGCCGTCGAATTCAAGACGGTCGCCGGTGCTGCCGCGGCCGACGCGCCAACGGGCTGACCCGGGGTCGAATAGCGAACCGTCGAGCCATTGTCGTAGCTGTGCTGCCCGGACGGCAGCATCACCGTCGGGCCGGGCGGCAGCACCCTGGTCGCGCCCGTGGTGAGCGGTCCCGCGCCCGATGCGGTGCCGCTCGGCGGTGGTGGCCTGCGTCCGGCGCGGACGGCGGCGACAGCGTCGGCGAACTCGCCGCCGCGCGCGTACCGGCGCCCCGGCTCCTTGGCCATCGTGATCTCGATGAGTTCACGCACGTTGGCGGGCAGATCCGCGGGCATCGGCGGCGGGGTGTCGCGCACATGCTTCATCGCGACGGTAATCGCGCCATCGCCGGTGAAGGGCCGCTGGCCTGCCAGCGCCTCGTAGCCGACAACACCGAGGGAGTACACGTCGCTCGCGGAGGTGGCGTCCTCGCCGACCGCCTGCTCCGGCGCGATGTACTGCGCCGTGCCCATCACCATGCCGGTCTTGGTCACGGGGGAGGCATCGACCGCCTTGGCGATGCCGAAGTCGGTGATCTTCACCTGACCGGTCGGCGTCACCAGGATGTTGCCCGGCTTCACATCGCGGTGCACGACGCCGGCCAGGTGCGCGACCTCCAGTGCGCGGCCGGTCTGCTCCAGCATGTCCAGACCCTGGACGACCGAGAGCCTGCCGAGCCGGTTCAGCACCGTGTTGAGCGGTTCGCCCTGGACCAGTTCCATCACCAGGTAGGCGGTCTCGCCGCCACTGGGGTCCAAGGTCTCGCCGTAGTCGTAGATTCCGGCGATACCAGGATGATTCAGCTGGGCGGTGGTCTTCGCCTCGGTGCGGAACCGGTGCCGAAAGGTGGGGTCGGCGGAGAACTCCGACTTGAGCACCTTGACCGCCACCCGGCGATCCAAGCGCGTGTCGAGCGCCTCCCAGACCTGGCCCATTCCGCCCGTGGCGATCAGGCGTTGCAGTCGGTACCGATCGGCGATCATCGCGCCGTTGTTCAGCATCGGGGCCCCCGTACATTCACTCGCACGTTCATATCCTTCAGCTGCCTCGCAGTCCGGCGTCCAGCACCGCACGCGCGACGGGCGCGGCTACCGAGCCACCGGTGGCGGCCAACGCCCGGTCTCCGCCGTTCTCCACGATGACCGCGATGGCGATTTTCGGGTTCTGCGCGGGAGCGAACGCGATGTACCAGGCGTGCGGTGGGGTGCTGCGCGGATTGCTGCCGTGCTCGGCCGTGCCGGTCTTGGAAGCGATCTGGTACCGGGACTGGCCGCCGCCGGCGGTGTTCTGCTCCGAGGCCACCATCAGGTTGGTCAGCGTCGACGCTACCTGGGCGCTGACGGCTTGGCCTACCGAGACGGGCTTGGGCTTGGACAGCTCGCTCAGATCCGGGCCCTGCAGTTGTTCGATCAGTTGTGGCTCCATCCGGACGCCGCCGTTGGCGATGGTCGCCGCGATGACCGCGTTGTCCAACGGCGTGAGCGCGACGTCGCGTTGTCCGATGCTGCTCTGGCCGAGTGCCGCGTTGTCCGAGATCGTCCCGACGGTGCTCTCGGCGACCGGGATCGGGATGCCGCGGTGCGCGCCGATACCGAAGGCGGCCGCCTCGTCCTTGAGGTTCGCGGCCCCGACCTTGAGTCCGAGTTCGACGAACGCGGTGTTGCACGACATCCGGAATGCGTCGTACAGCGACGCGGTCGGGCCGCCGCCACAGGTGGAGCCGTTGTAGTTCTCCAGCGTGGTGGTGGTGCCGGGCAGGGTGATGGTGGGCGCCGCGGTGAATTGATCCTCCGGGGTCGCCGTTCGGTTGGCCAGTGCGGCCGCGGTGACGACCACCTTGAAGGTGGATCCAGGCGGATAGGTCTGTGAGACAGCGCGATTGAGCATCGGCTGACGTGGGTCGGTGCTCAGCATCTCCCATTCCTTGGTGCCACTGGCACCGTCGTGCCCGGACAGCAGGTTGGGATCGTAGCTGGGTGTGGAGACCATCGTGAGAACTTTGCCGGTGCTCGGCTCGATTGCCACTACCGAACCGGTGTAGCCCTTGCTGGTCAGCTGGTCGTAGGCGACCTTCTGCATCGCTGGATTCAACGTGGTGAGCACGTTGCCGCCGCGCGGATCGCGACCGGAGATCATGTCGATCAGGCGGCGCCCGAACAGTTGGCTGTCGGAACCGTTGAGCACCGAGTCCTCGGCGCGTTCCAGGCCGGTGCTGCCGTACTGCATCGAGTAGAAGCCGGTGACCGGTGCGTATGCCTGCGGGTCTTCCGGGTAGGTGCGCAGGTACTTGTAGCGGTCCTCGGTGGCGACCGAATTGGCGAGCACCGTGCCACGCGCCGAGATCTGCCCGCGCTGGCGGGCGTACTCGTCCAGCAGCACCCGTGAGTTGCGCGGGTCGCTCCGGTAGTCATCGGCCTTGATGACCTGCACGTAGGTGGCATTGATCAGCAGCGCGACGATCATCAACATCACCGCCATCGCGACCCGCCGTAAGGGCGTGTTCATTCCTGGGGCCTCGCTTCCGATGGGCCCGCTTCGGCGGACTTGCGCAGCAGCTCCGTCGGCGCGTCCGCGATCGGCGCAGGCTCCTTCTTGCGGATCGGTGCGGGGGCGCGCGCGGCGTCGGAAACCTTGATCAGCAACGCGAGCAGCGCGTAGTTGGCCAGCAGCGACGAACCGCCGTAGGACATGAACGGGGTGGTGAGGCCGGTCAGCGGAATGAGCTTGGTGACGCCGCCGACCACGACGAACAGCTGGATCGCGATGGTGAACGACAGACCGGCGGCCAGCAGCTTTCCGAAGCTGTCGCGCACGGCGAGTGCGGTGCGCAGGCCGCGCACGATGAATACCAGGAACAGCAGCAGCACCGCGGCGAGCCCGATCAGACCGAGCTCCTCACCGATGGTGGTGATGATGAAGTCGGTCTTGGCGAAGGGCACCTGCGACGGCCTGCCGCTGCCCAGGCCGGTGCCCGCGAGCCCGCCGGTCGCGAGCCCGAACAGCGACTGCGAGATCTGGTAGCCGGTGTTGCTGTAGTCCGCGAACGGATCCAGCCAGGTATGCGTGCGCACTCGCACATGGCCGAAGGCCTGATAGGCGAAGAAGAATCCCACCGCGAGCAGGCCGCCGCCGATGACCAGCCAGCCGACGCGTTCGGTGGCGATGTAGAGCATCACCAGCACGGTGCTGAAGATCAACAACGAAGTGCCGAGGTCCTTTTCGAAGACCAGCACGCAGATGCAGACGATCCAGACCACCAGAATCGGGCCGAGGTCGCGCCCGCGCGGGAACTCCATGCCGAGGAAGTGCCGCCCGGCCGCGGTGAACAGATCGCGCTTGGCCACCAGCACCGAGGCGAAGAAGATGATGAGCAGGATCTTCGCGAATTCACCCGGCTGCACACTGAATCCCGGCAATCTGATCCAGATCTTGGCGCCGTTGGTCTCCGAATACGCGCCCGGTAGCAATGCCGGAATCGCCAGCGCGACAAGGCCCAACAGGCCTAGGGTGTAGCTGTAGCGAGCCAGCGTGCGGTAGTCGCGCAGCACGATCAACAGCGTGATGAACACCACCATCCCCAGGCCGGTCCACATGATCTGCTGGTTGGCGTCGGGGGAGGGGATCGCCGAGGAATTGTATTCGGCGGTCTGTGCGTCGGCGAGATCGAGGCGATGGATCAATACCAATCCGAGGCCGTTGAGCAGGGCGACGATCGGTAGTAACAGCGGGTCGGCGAACGGCGCGAAGCGGCGCACCGCGAGATGCGCGACCGCGAACAGCGCGAAGAACGCCAGCCCGTATTTGGCGATGTCCCAGGTGACCGACTGCTCCTGACTGGCTTCGACCAGAAACAGGGCCGCGGTCGTGATGACTCCCGCCGCGGCCAGTAAGAACAATTCGACGTTGCGTCGGGTAGTTGGCGGCGGCGCGGGTGCGAAGCCGCCGGGGGGACTGGGAAAAGCCCCAGCGGTCGGCGGTGCCGGTGCGGACATCAGTCCGTCACCCGGCAGGTCTCCCCCGCGATCTGGGGGTTCGCCGCCGCGGTCGACGTCGGCGCCGTCGGCTCCGACTTGGTCGGCGTCTTGACGTCGGTACCCCTGGTCTCACCCGGATTCGGTTCGGTCCCCGCGGGCGGCGGCGGGTTCTCGCTCGGGGTGGGCGCCGGGCTGCCGGTCGACGACGGCGGCGGCGCGACGGGCGGCACAACTCCCGGCTGCGGGGCCTGCTCACGGACCGGGCACGGCGGCAGCAGTTCGTCCTGGGCGAGGACCTTCATCTGGTCCTTGGCCTTGTCCAGTGAAGTCGGCGGCAGGCCACGGTCCACCTGGGTGCGCCCCGTGGACTTGAGATCCGCGGCCTTCAGCACCCGGCAGCCAGGGGGCAGATCCTGGCCGGGCTGCTCCAGGGTGAGTTCACCGGAGGACTTGACGCAGCCGACGAGATCGACCTCGTGGATCGAATAACCGAGCACCGAGCCGGGTAGCCCGCGCAGGATCACCACTTGGCCGTTGTCCGCGGCAACGTAATAGTTGCTGCGAATCATCTTGTAGCCGACCAGCAGACCGACGAACACGGCCACCACCAGGGCGATCGCGAGCACGATCCAGCGCAGCTTGTGCGACTTGCCCTTCGCGGGCGGCTGCGGCGCTGCGGTGGCGCGCCGGGGCGCCGCGCGCGGCGGACGCATGGCGGCCGCACGGCCTGCCGCGGTGTTCGGCGGCGGGGTGTCCTCGTCCTGACCGGAGGCGGCGCCCGCGACGATGGGATGGCTCTGCCCGTAGTCGAGATCGATGACATCGGCGACGACCACGGTCACGTTGTCCGGCCCGCCGCTGCGCAAGGCGAGCTCGATGAGCCGGTCGGCGCATTCGTCCTGGGTGCCCTCGCGCATGGTGTTGGCGATCGTCTCGTCGCTGACCACGTCGGACAGGCCGTCGGAGCACAGCAGATAGCGATCGCCTGCGCGGGCCTCGCGCATGATCAGCGTCGGCTCGATCTCGTTGCCGGTGAGGGCACGCATGATCAGTGAGCGTTGCGGATGGGTGTGCGCCTGCTCGGGGGTGATCCGGCCCTCGTCGACCAGTGACTGGACGAACGTGTCGTCCCTGGTGATCTGGGTCAGCTCGCCACCGCGCAAGAGGTACGCGCGGGAGTCGCCGATATGGACGAGGCCGAGTTTCTTGCCCGCGAACAGGATTGCGGTGAGCGTGGTGCCCATGCCATCGAGTTCGGGCTCTTCCTCGACGTGGTCGGCGATCGCGGCGTTGCCCTCGTGGGTGGCCGCGTCGAGCTTGCCGAGGAGGTCGTCGCCTGGCTCGTCGTCGTCGAGATGCGCCAGTGCGGCGATCATCAACTGGGAGGCCACCTCGCCCGCGGCATGGCCACCCATGCCGTCGGCCAGTGCGAGCAGGCGTGCGCCCGCGTAGACGGAGTCCTCGTTGTTGCCTCGGACAAGACCGCGGTCGCTACGTGCTGCGTAGCGGAGAACAAGTGTCACGATCGCAGCTCGATCACTGTTTTGCCGACACGGACGGGAGTTCCGAGTGGAACTCGGACTGCGGTAGTGACTTTCGCGCGGTCGAGGTAGGTGCCGTTCGTCGAGCCGAGATCTTCGACGTACCAGTCGTCACCGCGCGGAGACAACCGCGCGTGTCTGGTGGAGGCGTAGTCATCTGTGAGTACCAGCGTGGAATCGTCCGCCCGCCCGATCAGCACCGGTTGGGTGCTGAGCGAAATGCGGGTGCCGGCGAGTGAACCTTGAGTCACCACAAGATATTTGGCGCCCTTCTGGCCTCGGCTGAAGGAAGGCAGCACCGCGGAACCGCGTGCGGCCCTGGGCTGGATCCGTATGCCGGATGCCGCGTAGATGTCGCTGCGCAAGGTCCGCAGTACCGCCCACACGAACAGCCATAGCAGCAGCAGGAACCCCGCACGGGTCAATTGCAAGATCAATCCCTGCACGGCGTTCCACCTCCTGTTCGACCGTGTACGTCGGTGCCGTAGGTGCTGGAGCGCCCCCGCCGGCTTGCTGGTCTTGCCGGCCCCGGTTCTGGTGCCGCGCGTGTGTTGGCAGCATCATAGGGCCGTCAGCCGATTCCGATCACGATACGACCGCAGAATCCCTGATGGCCATGTCGTGACCCGCATCGCGAACTTACAGGATCAGACGATACGGATCAGGATCTCGGAATGCCCAGCACGGATGACATCTCCGTCAGCGAGCTGCCAATCCTGCACCGGGGACCCGTTGACGAGGGTGCCGTTGGTGGATCCCAGATCCGAGAGCATCGCGGTCGCGCCGTCCCAGCGGACCTCGATGTGCCTGCGCGATACACCGGTATCGGGCAGGCGGAAGTGGGCGTCCTGGCCGCGGCCGATGATGTTGCTGCCCTCACGGAGCTGGTAGGTGCGTCCGCTGCCGTCGTCGAGCTGAAGAGTTGCCGAGTAGCCCGAACCGGCTTGCGCGCCACCGCCGTAGGCGGGTGCGGCGTAGCCGGGTTGTGCGGCGTAGCCGGGCTGTTGCGAGTAGGCCTGGCCGTAGCCGCCCTGCTCGTCGGGCGCGGCGTAGCCCGGCTCGGCGTAGCCGGGTTCGGCGTAACCCTGTTCGCCGTAGGCAGGCTGCTGGCCATAGCCTTGCTGCTGCCCATAACCCGGTTCGGCGTAACCCTGTTCGCCGTAGCCGGGCTGACCGTAGCCTTGCTGCCCGTACCCGGGCTCGCCGTAGCTTTGCTGGCCGTAGCCCGGCTGGCCGTAGCCCGGCTCCTGGTAGCCCTGCTGGCCGTAGTCGGGCTCGGCGTAGCCACCGCCCTGCTGGCCGTAGCCACCGCGGTCGGCGTAGCCCGGCTGGCCGTAGCCCGGCTCCTGGTAACCGGGCTGGCCCTGCTGGCCGTAGCCGGCCTGGCCGCCCTGGTAGTCGTAGCCGTTCTGGTAGTCGCTGTACCCCTGCTGGGAGTCCGGCGCCTGGTAGTCGGAGCCGCCCGGATACGGCGCGCCACCACGGCCGTAGTCCTCGCGGTACGCACCGTTTTGCGGACCGCCCCGGCCGGCGGGTGGTGGTGCGTACCCGCGGTTGCGTGGATCGGACTCCGCGGGCTCACGGCTGGGGTCGTAGCCTGAGTTCTGCGTCATGGGGCCAGCTCCTGGTTGCGGGTTTGCAGGTCGTTGTGGCGTGGGCTCAGGGCTTTGAGCTGGTGTGGCTCGACGGCCGACGTCGGGATCGACCCGGCCGCTCGCCCTGAACTGTCCGGTGTGCAGCGTAGGTGATGCCTCGAACGCCACGTGTACTTCGCCGTAGGTCTGCCAGCCTTGGTCGCGGATGTAGTCCTGCAGGTGTTTGGCGAACGCGCGGGTCGTGAGCTCATGATCCGCGACGAGTTGCTCGTAGTCGGACGGGTTGATGGTGATCACATAATTGTTGGCCGCCAACTGGTGGCCGCCGCCCAGATCCTGGACGTGATCGGCGGCTTCGCGTTGCAGCGCGGCCTCCACCTCCTGCGGCACCACACTGCCGCCGAATGCCCTGGCGAACGCATCATCGACGGCGCCCTGCAGACGACGCTCGAACCGTGAAACGATGCCCATCTCGGCCTCCCTTCGGTTGAGCGTCCTGTTCTGATTGATAACAACGACACGCAGGCATGGCGTGTCGTGTGTCGACCACGTTCATTGCATGATATCCACGATCGTCCACACCTGTAACTCCTGGAAATCTCAGCGGGTTCCCATGGTTGCCTGGCCTGCGCACAAAAGGCCGCCGGGCGTCGATTTCGTGTCCCGCATATCTGCGTGATACTGTCTCCCAGTCGCTCGGGCGAGTGGCGGAATGGCAGACGCGCTGGCTTCAGGTGCCAGTGTCCTTCGGGACGTGGGGGTTCAAGTCCCCCTTCGCCCACAAATGATAATGCGAGAAAGCCGCAGATCAGAGTTTTTCTGGTCTGCGGCTTTTGTCGTCGGCGGGTTTGCCGACCGATCCGTCCTAAAGGGCGGTCAGGCGTCGGCTGAGGCCAGTTCCGGCTGCCCGGCCGGGCGCCTCGCTGCGCCGGCGTGGGGCCCGGTACTGGAAACATGGCCGGCCCACAGTGTGCCCACCAGGGCGGCCGTACCGAGTGCGGCGCCGACCCAGGCCACGGAGGTGAAGCCGAGACCGGCGCTGATGGCCATGCCGCCCAGAATTGGAGCCAGCGTGTTCCCAACATTGAAGGCAACAGTGTTCGTGGCGCCGACCGGCGTGGGCGCGCCGGGTGCGACCACGAACACTCGTGACTGCGGGACGGGATTGGTGACATATCCGGCGATGCCGAGAACGAAGACTCGTCCGGCGCTGAGTCGGGCCGCCCTGATCCGCCGGCGATTCACGCGCTGGTGCGGCGAGTGGAGGCCAGGACGCTCAGGACGCCGTAGACGCCGCCGGCTACGAGGCTGCCCGACAACCAGGAGAAGTCGGTGTTGCCCAAGGCTTTCGCCACCGGCCCCTGCATGGCGGGGACCACGCCGTACTGCCAGGACCAGCTGGCGAGGAGTCCGGCGGCGAGGCTCACCAGGCCGCACGCATTGAACTTCCGGTAGATCGATGTCGCACCGTCGCGGTAGAGGTCCGGAATCGAGAGGGTGCGGCGGCGTACCAGGAAGTAGTCGACGAGCAGGATGGACATCCACGGGCTGATCCACATCAGGATCGACACCATCCAGTTGTCGAAGGCATGCGCGAAACTCGACGAGTCGATGAATACGGCCAGTACCGCGGAGGCCACCACACCGGCCAACAGCGTGACCTTCCATCGGGAGACGCGGATGCCTATGGTCAGCGCGGCCAGCGAGCACGAGTACAGGTTGAGGATATTGGTGGCGATCGGGCCGTGCATGATCAGCAGCAGTACCGGGACGGCGAACACGCCGAAGGTGCTGACTACGAGTGTGGACGGGTCGGCGCTACCACCGGCGCTCGCGAGGCAGGCGCCGAGAGCGGCGAGCCAGACGGTGGGCAGGTACATACCAGCGGCCGATGCCCAGAACACGGTCCTGGCGCGCAGCTTCGGCCGTGCGAACCGGCTGTAGTCCGCCGCGTAAGGGATCCAGGTGAGGCCCCAGCCGACACCGATGGCGGTGACGAGTTGCGTTATCGCGGTGAGCTTCCCGCCGGGCGTCGCGGCCGGGGCGGCGGTCCAGTCCAGGTGCGTGCGGGCGAGCGCCACCACGGTCATCGCCACCATCACCGCGATGGTGACGGGGACGGTGTACTTCTCGAACGTGCGGATCGCGTAGAACCCGTACAGCGCGAGCGCGAGCTGAATCACCATGATGACCGCCGCGACGACGACCTTCAGCTCCATGCCGCCCCGGATGCCGATCTGCTCGAGCACGGCGAGCACGAGATCGAGCACGACCCAGGTGTTCACCCCCACCCACGCCATGGTCAGCAGACCTTGGACGAGGGCGGGCAGCGCGGCTCCGGTGATGCCGAACGCCGAACGCCCGAGCACCATCTGATTGACGGCGGTGCGGTGGCCGATGACATTGAACAGGCCGAATACCGCGCAGCCGAAAAGATTTCCGACCGAGACGACGATCAGCGTTTCGATCAGGCTGAGCCCGAGGGCGATTCCGAGTGCGCCGAGCACCCAGTTGATGGGCGCGATATTCGCGCCACACCAGATCCAGAACAGTTCCCAGGGAGAACAGTCCCGCTCCCGGTCGGGAATGGGTAGTACACCGTGATCGTCGAACCGGACGCCGGTGTCGCCGATGGCCGGGTCGGTGGTCGCCGTGCTGGTGGTGCCGGGCAGTTGCGGGGATGACATGACTTCCCTCTTTCGGTAGTGATTCATCTCATAACAGCACCGCTCGGCCCGAGAGAGGGATGTGCATTCATCTATCGATAGCCATATCCTGTGTACATTTCTATAGGTGTTGACCATTGCGCGACTTGTCGCTGATCCAGCGCTGGGACTGCGGGTGATGACGCCGCAACTCACTGAACGACTGGCGGCGGAAATCCGCTGGCTGCACACCACGGAACTGCCCGACCCGTCGCGATACGTCCGGCCCGGCGAGCTGGTGCTGACCAACGGCCTGTGGTTGCCGCACGTTCCGTCGGAGCGGTTCGTCGACGCTGTCGCGCGGGCGGGCGCCATCGGGTTGGTGTTCGGGCTGACGGCGCAGACCCCGGCGCTTCCCGAAGAGCTTGCCGCGCTGTGCGTTTCGCGTGGACTGCCACTGGTCGAGCTGTGCATCGGGGTGCCGTTCGCGGCGCTCACGCGGGCCGCCGCCCGGATCCAGAACGAGGTGCTGCAGGCGGAACTGACCGCGACCGTGCACCGCGGGGACGCGCTGGCCACTGCGCTGTCGCGCGGCAGCGGCGCGGCGGGCGTGCTCGAAATCCTGCGTGGCGAAACGGAACTGCCACTGCTGGTCGTTGATCGCAAGGGGCGCTGCCTGGCCAGTATCGGCTGCGAACCGACCGGGGAGCAGATCCGCCTCGCCGCCGCGGCGCTCAACCGCACGCCGCCGCCGATCGAGGTCGATCTGCTGGGGTCGGGGCCGTCCGCGCTCTACCTCGTCGAGGGCGTGATGGGGGAGATCGACGCCGGGCTGTACTGCCTGGAACCGGCCACGAAACTGGCCGCGGCCGATCGGGAAGCTCTTGCCCAGGCGGCTCGATTCCTGAGCCTGGAGGTCACCAAACAGCAAGCGGTGCATGCCATCGAGGCGCGCTTCGCGGCCGAGCTGCTCGAGATGATCCTGTCCGGGCCGCGGCGCAGCGGTGAGGTGAGTCAGCGGCTACGCGCGTACGGGGTGCCGTCGGACCAGCCGCTCGGCGTGTTCGCGCTCGCACCGGTATCCCCCTCCGGCAGCCCCGACATGCCGCCCGACGACATCGCCGACGCCGTCGGCGCGTTCTTCGCCACGCACGGCATACCGGTGTTCACCGCGGCGGGCAGCCGGGACGTGGTGGCCGTCTGCCCGTGGGAGCACACATCGCAGGAGCTGACGCGTTTCGCCCGCGAGCTCTCGGCGGAAGTCGGTCGGCGAGTGCCCGCCGCGCGGATCGTCATCGGGCTCGGTGAGATCGCTACCACCGCAGGCGCATTGCGGGAACCGCTGGTGCGTGCCAGAGAAGTCTGCCAAGTGCTGCGCGGGCAGGACGGCCGGGACACGGCCTCCTTCGCCGATATCGCTACCTTCCGGATGCTGCTCGGCCTGCTCGACGAACAAGTGCTGCACCGGTTCACCGATCAGGTGCTCGGCATCATCCGCGAGCACGACACTCGCGCACACACTGAACTCGAACACACCCTGCGAACTTTTCTCCTCCATGACGGCCAATGGGGTGTGACGGCCGCGGCACTGCATGTGCACGTCAACACCCTGCGCAATCGCATGGCTCGGATCACCGAGTTGACCGGCCGCAACGTCAACCGGCTCGAGGACACCGTCGACCTCTTCCTGGCCTTGGCCGCCGAGACCGTCGGACCGGGCACCGCATCCCGCGCGGTGACGCGGTGACCGGCCGACGCGAAATCAGTTCGGATACACAGCCGGGTCCACGTCGTAGCTCGGCAGCGGGCGATGCGGAGTACCCACGTCCTCGCGCGCCCGGGCAGCCACATCGCGACAGCGCGCGAAGGTCACATCCCCGCACTCCTTGGCATACGAGATCAGGTTGCGCAGCGCCATCATCCGGCCCGGCCGCCCGGTGAGGAACGGGTGCATACACACGTTGAACAAACAGCCGTAATGCCGCATCCCGTCGAGTTCGGCGCGCCACATCCGCTCGACCTTGACCGGTGATTCGATGACCGAGCCGATACGCGGCTCGGGAAGGTACGCGTACTGCTCCCAATCGTCGAGCGACCAATGCACCGGCAGCTCCACCACCGGCGCGTGCGTGCTGTCGACCAGGTACGGCCGGTCGTCACCCATCAGCGACGAGTCGTAGGCCAGCCCGTATTCGGCGACCAGACCGATGGTTTCGCGGCTGGCGCTCCACATCGCCGCACGGTGTCCGGCGATGTCGATGCCCTGTGCGGCGAAAACATCCAGTGCGCGGAGGAAATCCGCGCGTTCGGCGCCAGGCGGCAATGAGGTTGGCGCACGGTGGCTGTAGGAGTGGTGGGCGACCTCGTGCCCGCGGTCGACGATCGAACGGGCCAGGCCCGGACGCTGCTCGGCCACCCAGCCCGGCACGAAGAACGTCGCGGGAACGGCCATCTCATCGAGCAGATCGAGGATCCGCGGCACGCCGACATCCGGGCCGTAGGACTGGTGTGACATCACCATGGGATGGTCGGCGTAGTGGCGCCCTTCCGCGAGGATGGGCGTCTCCGCGTCGACATCGAAGGTGAGCGTCGCCACGGCGGCGGCGCCGCGGGTCCAGTCGCGATCGCTCATTTGCCGGTTCGTGCGCGCCATGCCGCGGCAGAGTCCAGAGTGGCCATGGGATGGAGCATCTCATGGTCGAACGCAGCCAACGGCGCCCCCGTCTCGACCCGGCGCGGCAGGTCCGGATTCGCCAGCGCACCCTGGCCGAGGGACAGCACATCGGCGTGCCCGCCGGTCAGGACATCGGCGGCCTGGGGGAGCGCGTGCATGCCGCCATTGGCGATGACCGGGCGGCCGGACACCTCACGGGCCAGCTGCGTGATGGTCGAGCCGCTCGGGAAACGCGAGGTCTCGAGGAAATTCCTACCCTCACTGGCGATGTGCAGGTAGGTCGCGTCGGACAGGGCCGCGAAGACGACCCGCGCGTCGGCATCGGCACCGGGCCAGCGGTAGGTGAAGTCGTTGACCTTGGTCTGCGACAGCCGCACACCGACGGGGAAATCACCGAGCGCATCACGCACGGCGCGCAGCACGCGCACGGTCAGGCGGATCCGATTCTCCACCGGACCGCCGTAATCGTCGGTGCGCTGATTGGTGTAGTCGGTGAGGAACTGGTCGAGCAGATAGCCGTTGGCCGCGTGGATCTCGACCCCGTCGAAACCCGCCGTCCGGGCATTCTCGGCGGCGGCGGTGTATCCGGTGATGACATCGTCGATATCGCGCGCGGTCATTTCCCGGGGCGCTTTCCACGCTCCGCCGACGCCGCCGTAGTCGGCCATCATCTGTCCGCGCGGCGCGACGGCCGACGGTCCGATGGTCTCGAAGCCATAGGCGTTGCCCTGCGAGATGGCTCCGGCGTGCATCAACTGCGCGACGATCGGAGCCCCGGCGCCGTGCGCCGCGTCCACCACCGCACGCCATCCGGTGATGTGCCGGTCGGTGACCAAGCCGGGCTGATTGACATAGCCCTGGCTGTGGGCGGCATCCGGGTAGATGCCCTCGGTGATGATCAAGCCGAATCCACCCGCCGCGTACTCGCGGTAGTACTCGGCCATCTGCGCGGTCGGCGTGCCGTCCGGTTCGGCGGAAATGCGTGTCATAGGTGCGACGGCGAACCGGTTGCGCAACTTCAGCGAGCCGAGGCCGAACGGCTCGAGCGCGGGATGGGCCAGTTCGAGTTCAGTGGTGGTCATCGCTGTTCTCCTCGGTGGTCGGGGTCGAGATGGTCAGTGCCAGTGGGGTGGGTCCGGCGCCGTTGATGATGTTGTGGTCCTGCGGGCAGGACGAGACGACGACGATGCACGCCATGTCCGCGCGGAAGGTGATCGAATCCCCTGGCGCGGTGGCGGCCGAGAGCCAGGACAGCTCCCCGTCCGCGGCGACGGGGATGCGCATGAAGACATTGATCGGCTGCGGAATGAACGGCAGCGCCGGGTGGCCGAGGTCGGCCATCGCTTGCCGCAGATTGTCCGCGCAGCTGGCGTGGTTCGGGTCGCCGTATGCCGCATAGCGTTCCGGATCGCAGGCGGCGATCAACATGTCGTGCCGGCCCGGGGAGGTGTCGGCCAGATAGGTGAGGATAGGCCGCCGCCGGTTGGTCACGAAGGATTCGCCCAGCTCGGGGAACAGGCGGCTGATGTGGGTGCGAGTGTGCGAGGCGCTGTGATGCTCGGTGATGTCGTCGATGTTGTAGGCGAACACATCTCCGACTTGGCCGCCGGCGACGTCGGTGATCCGTAATCGCTCGCCTTTGCGCAAGGTCACCGACCGGCCCTGCCTGGCCGGTACGGTCACCGGCTCCGGGTAGCTCAACGCTGTCATGCCGCTCAGTCAACAGAACCGCAGCGGTCAACGGGAATGGATATGTACACACTCTTAGGGCGATTGGATAGATGTTCGCACATATCCGCACGGATGCCTGCGCGATAGCGTGTGCTCTATTCGTTCCGGACCCGAGCATCTGGAGTACATACCCATGACTACCGCCACCGCAATGGCGCAGGCCCTCGCGAGCGGCGAGACGACGTCGGCGCAGTTGGTCGCCGCCGCGGTCGACCGTGCCAGGCAACCTGATTCGGCCGCGGTGATGATTACCGTCACCGGCGAACGTGCCCGCTACCAGGCCGAGGCGTGTGACCGCCGCGCCCTGCGCGGCACCCGCCGCAGCAGGCTCGACGGAGTCCCCATCGTGTGGAAGGACGTGTTCTACGTCCAAGGCGCAGTGACGACCTGCGGCTCGGCCAGCCACCTCCACGATGAACCCGCCGCCGTGGACAGCCACCTCGTGCGCCGCGTGCACGACAGCGGACTCGTCACCATCGGCAAAACCAATCTCAGCGAGTTCGCCTTCTCGGGACTCGGGATCAACCGCTGCTTCGGTACGCCCGTCAACCCCGTCGACCCGGAGTTGATCCCCGGCGGATCGTCCTCCGGATCCGCGGTCGCGGTCGCTCGCGGGATCGTTCCGCTGGCGGTCGGGACCGACACCTCCGGATCCGTGCGCGTGCCCGCGGCGCTGTGCGGCATCGTCGGATACCGCGCCAGCCCAGGCAGATATGGCCCCCATGACTTCGCGCCGCTGTCGGCGACACTCGACAGCGTCGGCGTGTTCGCGACCACCGTCGAAGACCTCGCCGCTCTCGACCGTGTGCTCGTCCCCGCCGGGCCCGGCCGGAGCCGGCTACCGCCGCGGTTCATCGTCCCCGCGGGCGAATGGTCCGAAGACGTCGCGGCGGAGATATCCGACGAGCTCGGCCGCGCTGTCGCCGAACTCCGCGCCGCGGGCGCTGACGTTCAGATCCGTCATGTGCCTTCGCTGTCGAATGCCCAGAACCTGATGGACGGCAACGGCACGATCGTCGGCGCCGAGGCCTTCCTACTGCATCGCCACCGGCTCGACTCGACGATGCCGATCGAGCCCGGCACCCGGCGCAGGCTCGAAAACAACGCGCATACAGGCGATTCCATCGGCCCCGTCTATGCCGCGATGGCTGCCTTGCGTGCCGAGTTCGCCGCCGATCTCGGTGACGCCACGCTCCTGTGCCCTACCGTGCGCCGCATCCCACCGAGCACGGCCGACCTGCAGTCCGACCCGGATCGGTACGACAGCGCGAACTCCGCCGTCCTGCGTACCACCATGGTGCTCAGCTACCTCGGCAGTTGCGGCATCACCCTGCCTGCACCTGCCGTGCGGCCCGGGCCCCGCGCCGGCATCCTGCTCTCCCGACCGTCCAACGACGACATGGCCCTTTTGGACTGTGCGGCCTGGGTGCAGCGCGTCATGAACCCGGCCGGATCACTCGCCCGCTGAGCGAGACGTCGTCGGTTCGATCTCGGCGGCCGGGCCGCCCACGGCGCGGGACGGATGCTGCCGCACGCGCCGAGGTCCAGGCCCGCCGTCGAGAGCGCGGTCGTTCACGCCGCCGGATCGTCGCCGCGACATCCCGATCGCGAACATTCGGCGAATTCTGCCCATACTGGGCGCGGACCTCGACGTCGCCGTGACGTGGCGGACCGGATGACATCCGGAGAGCGAGAAACGTGGCTACACAACGCAATCCATGGCTGACGATCGTTGACATGACCATTATCGCGCTGTCAAGCCCGCTGATCATGGGGGTCCCGAATTCCCATTGACTTCGATGCTGCTTCGACCAGTGTTCACCGGCCGCCTCCGTTCCCGATACATGATGTGTCAGCGGCTGGTGTCGTACTGGATCGACGAGCCACCGAAGGGCGGCACATAAAAGGACGGCACAACGGTTGCGAGGAAACGATTGGGCTGGCAGGCTAACTCCCAGCAGGCAACTGGACGCATGTCCCGCTGTCTGCTTGGCGGAGAGAGATTTTTTGATGAGCACTGATTTCGTCTTCTGGACGGGTGAAGTACTGGCTGCAAGTGTTGAGCCGGGCAATTCCCATGACGTTGCCGGAACACCTTTCACCACGGTGAAAGGAACGTTCACATGGACTACGTCTCGTTAGCTAGCGACGACGTCCGAGGTCCGATGGTCGCCCCTCGGCGGAAGACGGCGTCAACCAGGGAAATCACATCGGCCGCCGGAGCCTCGCTGACCACAGCGCAGCGCGTGCGGCGAGGTCTGCGCGCCGATCCGTCGCCGCGCCGCACCGAGGTTGGCCGAAAGCCGTTGCGATTGTTGGAGATTTCCACAACTGATCGTGTCGAACGACAATCGACGGCCGACAGTCTGCCGATCCACCGCGCGCCCGCGGTAGCCGAATCGGCCGGACACAACACACAGAACGGGCGATTGACGGCCGACTCCAGTCGCCGTCTCGTCACCGACACCTGACCGAACGATTTCGGTAACTCACCAGGCCCGCGTCGCTCCTGCCGCCGGGCTTCTTTGTCAACCCCGAAATACCCCTGGATGTGAAACGTGGACACAGGCACCGGCGATTCGTCCGACCGCATGTTGGAGTATCTGAAGAAGGTCACCGTCGAGCTGCTCACGACTCGCGACGACCTGACCCAGCTGCGGGAACGCATCGACGAGCCGATCGCGATCGTCGGTATGAGCTGCCGCTACCCGGGTGGCGTCGAGTCGCCCACGCAGCTGTGGGATCTGGTCGCGTCCGGTTCGGATGCCGTCGGCGAGTTTCCGGTGGATCGGGGCTGGGATGTCGCGGGGTTGTTCGATCCCGATCCCGACCGGTTCGGGAAGGTGTACACGCGGGAGGGCGGGTTCCTGCGTGATGTCGGCGATTTCGACGCGGGGTTCTTCGGGATCGGTCCGCGTGAGGCGGCGGCGATGGATCCGCAGCAGCGGTTGTTGCTGGAGGCGTCGTGGGAAGCGCTGGAGGACGCGGGTATCGATCCGTTGTCGTTGCGAGGCAGCGACACCGGCGTCATCGCGGGGGTGATGTACGAGGACTACGAGCACAAGACAAGGGCTGCGGGTCCGGTCTACGAGGGGTACGCGGGCGTCGGCTCGGCGGGCAGCGTCGTGTCGGGTCGGGTGGCGTACACGCTGGGTCTGGAAGGCCCCGCGGTGACAGTGGATACGGCGTGTTCGTCCTCGCTGGTCGCGATCCATCTGGCCTGCCAGGCACTGCGGCGCGGCGAGACCTCGCTCGTGCTGGCCGGCGGTGTCACCGTGATGTCGACGCCGTATTTGTTCATCGAGTTCTCGCGGCAGCGTGGTCTGTCGCCGGACGGTCGATGCAAGTCCTTCTCGGCGGCGGCCGATGGTGTCGGGTGGGCCGAGGGCGTCGGTGTGCTGGTGTTGGAGCGGTTGTCGGACGCGCGGCGGCTCGGTCACAACGTGCTCGCTGTTGTTCGTGGTTCGGCGGTGAATCAGGACGGTGCGTCGAATGGTTTGACCGCGCCGAACGGGCCGTCGCAGGAGCGGGTGATCGCGGCGGCGCTGGCCGCTGCCGGATTGGCTCCTGCCGATGTGGACGTGGTGGAGGCGCACGGGACGGGCACCTCGTTGGGTGATCCGATCGAGGCGCAGGCGCTGATCGCGGCGTACGGGCAGGATCGTGCGGAACCGATCCGGATCGGATCGTTGAAGTCGAACATCGGGCATTCGCAGGCGGCCGCGGGTGCGGCCGGGGTCATCAAGATCGTGCAGGCGCTGCGGAACGAGGTGCTGCCGAAGACGCTGCATGTGGATGCGCCGTCGCCGCATGTGGATTGGTCGGCGGGGTCGGTGCGTTTGCTGACGGAGGCGGAGCCGTGGCCGGTGGGGGAGCGGGTGCGTCGGGCGGGTGTGTCCTCGTTCGGTATCAGTGGCACGAATGCGCATGTGATCGTGGAGGAAGCACCAGCGCCGGTCGGCGGATCGGCCGAAGGGACCGCCGCAGGCGATCCGGTTCGGTCGACATCGCCTGATGAATCCGAAACCGTCGCCGTAGATGTGGTGCCGCTGCTGGTGTCGGCCAAGTCCGCCGAAGCGCTGCGCGGCCAGGCGAATCGGTTGCGGCAGTGGCTGCTCGATCACCCGGATGCCGACCTGTGGAGTGTGGCGTCGTCGCTGATCGATAGCAGGGCACAGTGGGACTCGCGTGGCGCGGTGGTCGGCCGCGATCGGGAGCACCTTGTCGCGGGGTTGGCCGACCTGGCATCGGGTTCGGTGTCGTCCGGTCCGGCTGTCGGGGGCCGGACGGCATTCGCGTTCACGGGTCAGGGTGCCCAGCGTGTCGGGATGGGGGCGGAGCTGTATGCGGCGTTCCCGGTGTTCGCGGCCGCCTTGGACGAGGTGTGTGCCGAGTTCGATCGGCACCTCGCTGGGGCCGATCGGTCATCCGGCCACCACTCCTCGACGAGCTCCGCGGTGTCATTGCGGCAGGTGATGTTCACCGATCCCGAAGGCGTGCTGGATCGGACGGAGTGGACGCAGCCCGCGCTGTTCGCTTTCGAGGTGGCGATGTTCCGGCTCGTCGAGTCGTTCGGCATCACCCCGGATGTGTTGATCGGGCATTCGATCGGCGAGTTGGCGGCCGCCTACGTGGCAGGGGTGTGGTCTCTCGCGGACGCCTGTGCGCTGGTGGCGGCGCGCGGTCGTTTGATGGGTGCGCTGCCGGAGGGCGGCGCGATGCTCGCGGTGGCCGTGACCGAGCAGCGTGCGGTCGACATCGTGGCGGAGTACGGGGATCGGTTGTCGGTCGCGGCCGTGAACGGTCCGACGTCGGTGGTGCTGTCGGGTGACGTGGATGCCGTCGAAGCGGCGGAGCGCGGGCTGGCCGACGAGGGCGTCAAGACATCGCGATTGCGGGTCAGCCACGCGTTCCATTCCGCGCGGATGGAACCCATGCTGGCCGAATTCCGCTTCATTGCTTCGGGTCTGACGTATCGAACGCCGATTGTTCCGATGCTGTCGAATATCTCCGGTGCTGTGGCCGGGGTCGAGGTGACCGATCCGGGGTACTGGGTCGAGCAGGTGCGCGGGTGCGTGCGATTCGCGCCCGGAGTCGACGCTCTCGTCGCGTCAGGGGTGCGGCGGTTCGTCGAGGTGGGCCCGGACGCGGTGCTGACCTCGATGACTCGCCAGTGCCTGGCGGAATACCCGGATGTCGAGGCGGACTCGATGGTGGTCGCCGCAGCTCGACGCTCGGTCGACGAGGTGACGCAGTATGTGACGCTGCTGGGGCACGCGCACGCCGCTGGTGTCGAGGTGGACTGGCAGCCGATGTTCGCGGGCCGGTCTCTGCATCGGGTGTCGTTGCCCACGTACGCGTTCCAGCGTCAGAGGTACTGGTTGGAGCCACTTGTCGCTAACGCGTCGGCTGGGTCATCGGATCATCCGATCTTGACCGGCGTGGTGTCGTTGGCGGGCAAGGATGAATGGCTGTTCACCGGACGGGTGTCGTTGCCGACCCACCCGTGGTTGGCCGATCACGCGGTTTTCGGCTCGGTGTTGCTGCCAGGGACCAGCTTTGTGGAACTTGCGTCGACGGCGGGCACGCGCCTCGGCGTCGACTTCGTCGAGGAACTGCTGCTGGAAGCGCCGCTGCTGCTCGAGGCAGGCATTGCGGTCGACCTTCAGCTCGGCGTCGAACCCGCCGACGGCGCAGGCCGCCGCCGGTTCGTGATCCACTCGCGTGCCGTTGCCGACGGGAATCCCGATGCGGGCGAATGGGTGTCGCATGCCAACGGCGTGCTGGCTCCGGCCGCGCAGAGTGTTCCCGCGTGGGTCGAGCCGGACTGGTATGGATCGGCCGCGACCGGAGAATGGCCGCCCGCCGGTGCCGAGCCGGTGCCGAATGACGGGCTCTACGAGCAGTTGGCCGACTTGGGGCTCGGCTACGGCCCCGCATTCCAGGGGGTCACGTCGGTCTGGCGCGACGGCGACGATCTGCTCGCCGAGGTGTCCCTGGCGGCCGAAACCGCTGATCAGACACCGGGGTTCGGCATTCATCCCGCGTTGTTCGACGCCGCGTTCCACGCGGCGATCGGGGGGCTGGCGCAGGACATGTCCTCGGGTCGGCTGCCGTTGCCCTTCTCCTTCGCCGGGACGCGGGTGTACCGCACCGGGGTGAGGGCCGTCCGGGTTCGGCTTGTGCGGTGGGGAGCCGGGCGGATGCGGGTCCTCGCTGTCGATGACACCGGGGCCCCGGTGCTGAGTCTCGATTCGCTCGTTGCCCGCCCCGTGGATGCCAAAGTGCTGAACAGCGGGGCCGGTCGGCGGGCGTCGCTGTCGGATGTCGAATGGGTGCCGGTGGCGGCCGGGTCGACCGGGGCGGTTGCGCCGGTCGCGCTGCTCGGCGGCGCGAGTGTCGCGGGCGTCGAGCGTCGGAGTGCGGGGCTCACCGAGCTGCTCGACGACGCGGCGACTCCAGAGATCGTCGTCTGGTCGCCTGCCGGTGACGATTCGACCGACGGTGTTGTTTCGGGCGACCAGCAAGCTGTCGCCGGCGGCGACGTGACGGCGAGGACGCACAGGTGGGTGCGCTCGGCGCTGGAGCTGTTGCAGACGTGGCAGGCCGAGCCGCGGTTGCGCGATTCGCGACTGGTGGTGCTGACCCATGGAGCCATGGGCGTGCCGGGCGAGTCGCCGGATGCGGCGAGCGCGGCGGTGTGGGGCTTGGTGCGCAGTGCGCAGGTCGAGCATCCGGGCCGGTTCGTGCTCGTCGACGTGGGAGTCGAGGAGAAACCGACAGTCGAGGTGATCGCCGCGGCGGTGGGTTCGGATGAACCGCAGCTGGCGGTGCGCGGCGGCGGGCTGCGGGTGCCGCGACTGCGGCGGCAGGCGGGCTCGGCCGTGGCAGATGCGTCGTCCTTCGGCGCGGGCGCGGTGTTGATCACCGGTGGCACCAGCGGCCTCGGCGCCGAGCTGGCCCGCCACCTCGTCGACGCGCACGGCGTGCGGCGACTGGTGCTGGCGTCGCGTCGCGGTGCGCGGGCCGACGGTGTCGCCGAGCTGGTGAGCGAGCTGACGGCAGCGGGCGCGCAGGTGCGGGTCGCGGCTTGCGACGTGGGCGATCGTGCGGCCCTTGCGGCGCTGCTCGCGGAATTGCCCGACGAGTTCGCCCCGAGCGCGGTCATCCATTCGGCGGGCGTGCTCGACGACGGCACCATCGAGACCTTGACCAACGGGCAGCTCGACCGGGTGCTGGCGTCGAAGGCGGACGCCGCATGGCATCTGCACGAATTGACCAGTGACCGTGATCTTTCGGCGTTCGTGCTGTTCTCGTCGGTCGCGGGCGTGGTCGGCAGCCCGGGGCAGGGCAACTATGCCGCCGCGAACGCGTTCCTCGACGCGCTGGCGTCGCGGCGCAGAGCGGCGGGCTTGCCCGCAGTGTCGATCGCGTGGGGATCGTGGAACCAGAACATCGGCATGACCAGCGGTCTGGGAAATGCGGCGATGGCGAGGATGAGCCGCCTCGGCGTGCGTCCGTTGGAGACGGCGGATGGCTTGGCGCTGTTCGATCGCGCGGTCGTCGCGGCAGCGCCGGTGGTGGTCGCGACGGAGTTCGACACCGAGGCGCTGGCGGTCCAGGCCCGCGAGGGGTCCTTGCCCCGGATGTTGCATTCGATCGTCACGGTGCCGGTGCGGCGGGCCGCGGACACGGGCGGGACATTGGCGCGGCGGCTGGCCGCCGCCCCGGCCGAGGAGCGCGCGGCGATCGTGCTCGACGTCGTTCGTGAGCAGGTCGCAGGCGCGCTCGGTCACATTTCCGGCGACGCCATCGATCCCGCCGCGCCGTTCACCGAGCTCGGCTTCGATTCCCTTGCCGGCGTGGAGTTCCGCAATCGGCTCGCCAAGGCCACCGGAGTGCAGCTGCCGTCGACGCTGGTGTTCGACTACCCCACCGCGGCTGCGGTGGCGACGTTCGTGCGGTCTCATGTCGGTGATCTGGAAGCAGCGGACACCGGCCGGGCCGTCGCCCGCATGCCGCGTCGGGTTCGTACCGATGAACCGATCGCGATCGTGGGGATGAGCTGTCGGTATCCCGGCGGGATCACCTCGCCGGAAGGCCTGTGGGAGGTGGTCGCGTCCGGAACGGACGCGATCGGCGAGTTCCCGACCGATCGCGGCTGGGATCTGGATCGGCTGTTCGATCCCGACCCCGATCATTCCGGCACCTCCTACCTGCGGCGCGGCGGATTCCTGTCCGATATCGCGGATTTCGACGCGGGGTTCTTCGGGATCGGTCCGCGTGAGGCGGCGGCGATGGATCCGCAGCAGCGGTTGTTGCTGGAGGCGTCGTGGGAAGCGCTGGAGGACGCGGGTATCGATCCATTGTCGTTGCGGGGCAGCGACACCGGAGTCGTCACCGGCGTCTCGTATCAGGACTACGAGGAGATCGCCAAGGCGGCCGGTTCGGTCGCCGAGGGGTATGTCGGGACCGGTTCGACGAGCAGTGTGCTCTCGGGGCGAGTGGCCTACACGTTGGGGTTGGAGGGCCCTGCGGTCACCGTGGACACGGCGTGTTCGTCGTCGCTGGTCGCGATCCATCTGGCCTGCCAGGCACTGCGTCAAGGGGAGACCTCTCTGGTCTTGGCAAGCGGTGCTCAGGTGATGTCGACGCCGTTCATGTTCATCGAGTTCTCGCGGCAGCGTGGTTTGTCGCGTGATGGCCGGTGCAAGGCGTTCTCGGCGGCGGCGGACGGTGTCGGGTGGGCCGAGGGCGTCGGTGTGCTGGTGCTGGAGCGGTTGTCGGACGCGCGGCGGCTCGGTCACAACGTGCTCGCTGTTGTTCGTGGTTCGGCGGTGAATCAGGACGGTGCGTCGAATGGTTTGACCGCGCCGAACGGGCCGTCGCAGGAGCGGGTGATCGCGGCGGCGCTGGCCGCTGCCGGGCTCGATCCCACCGATGTGGATGTGGTGGAGGCGCACGGGACCGGGACACCGTTGGGTGATCCGATCGAGGCCCAGGCCCTGATCTCCGCGTACGGGCAGGGCCGCGCCGAGCCATTGTGGGTCGGATCGTTGAAGTCGAACATCGGGCATTCGCAAGCGGCCGCGGGTGCCGGTGGGGTCATCAAGATCGTGCAGGCGCTGCGGCACCAGATGTTGCCGAAGACGCTGCATGTGGATGCGTTGTCGCCGCATGTGGATTGGTCGTCGGGGTCGGTGCGATTGCTGACCGAACAACGGCCATGGCCTGTGTCGGTGGAGCGGGTGCGTAGGGCCGGGGTGTCCTCGTTCGGCATCAGCGGGACCAACGCCCACATCATTCTCGAGGAAGCACCCGCAGGCCAGGAGCGCGCGACGGAGCCGGTCGCGGCCGTTACGCCGCCCGTGGCTTCGGGCATGGTGCCGGTGCTGGTGTCGGCGAAATCCGAGGCGGGACTGCGGGGGCAGGCCGCTCGGCTGCGCGAGTGGCTGTCGGCGCATCCGGAAGCGGACCTGGTCGATGTGGCACGTTCGCTGCTGACGACGCGGGCTCGATTCGATCGGCGCGGCGCCGTCGTCGCGGGCGATCGGGACGCCATGCTGGCGGGCCTCGCGGACCTGGCCGCGGGCACGGCCGCGCCAGGCGTGACCGAGGGCACGCCGGTCGGCGGCAAGATCGCGTTCCTGTTCACCGGACAGGGTGCGCAGCGGGTCGGTATGGGCGCCGGGCTGTATGCGGCGTTCCCGGTCTTCGCGTCGGCGTTCGACGAGCTGTGCACCGAGTTCGACAGGTTGCTGGAGCCCTCGCTGCCCGGCGTCTCGCTGAAAGACATCGTCTTCGGTACCGCGGGCGAAGATCTGCTGCATCGGACGGAGTACACCCAGCCCGCGCTGTTCGCCTATGAGGGAGCGCTGCTACGGCTCGTGGAGTCGTTCGGAATCACCCCCGACGTACTCATCGGGCATTCGATCGGCGAGCTGGTCGCGGCATACGCGGCCGGGATGTGGTCGGCGGCCGACGCATGCGCGCTCGTCGTGGCGCGGGGACGATTGATGGGCGCACTGCCCGACGGCGGTGCGATGCTGGCCGCCGCGATCCCGGAAGCGCGGGCGTCCGGAGCCATCGCCGGGTTCCGTGGCCGGCTATCGATCGCGGCGGTGAACGGGCCGTCCTCGGTCGTGATCTCCGGCACCGAGGATGCCATCGCGGAACTGGAACCGCAGCTGGCCGCGGACGGGATCAAGACATCGCGATTGCGGGTCAGCCATGCCTTCCATTCGGCATTGATGGAACCGATGCTGCCGGAGTTCGAGGCCGTCGCCGCCGGAGTGACCTACGGTCGGTCGCTGTTGCCGGTGATATCGAACGTGTTCGGCGTGGTCGGCGGCGAGGCGTTCGCCGATCCCGGGTACTGGGTCGGTCACGTGCGCGACACCGTCCGCTACGCCCACGGCGTCGACGCCCTGGTGGACATGGGTGTCCGGCGGTTCCTCGAATTGGGACCCGACGCCGTGCTGACGGCGATGACCAGGCAGTGCCTGCCCGAGGATATCGATTCGAGGTCGGTGGTCGCGGCCGCGGGACGACGCGGCGTCGACGAAGTGACACAGTTCCTCACATTCCTCGCGGACGCCCACAACGCCGGTATCGAGGTGGACTGGGAGCCGTTGCTCACCGGCCGGGCCGCGGCGCGAGTTCCGTTGCCGACGTACGCGTTCCAGCGTCGGCGGTACTGGCTGGATGTGGTGCGTCCGGTAGCCGCGGGCAACATCGAGCATCCGATCCTGCTGGATGCGGTGCCGGTGGCGGGTAAGGACGAGTGGTTGTTCACCGGGCAGCTTTCCGACGCCCGTCATCCGTGGATCGCCGAGCATGTGGTGTTCGGTACCGCGGTGGTGCCCGCGACCACTTACCTGGAACTGGCGTCGGCGATCGGTGCGCGGCTCGAGCTGCCGACCGTCGAAGAGATGCGGCTGGACATTCCTTTGGTGCTCGGTGAGCACGCCGTCGTTCTGCAGGTCGCTGTCGGCGAGATCGAACCGGATGGGCAGCGACGCTTCACCATCTACTCCCGGGCCGAGCACCTCGACGATGCCGACGCGTGGGTGCCGCACGCCGGTGGGGTGCTGGCCGCCGCCGACACGACGGCGGACGCCGAGACCGGATGGGACCAGACATGGCCGCCCGTGGGTGCGGTGCGGCTCGACGAGCAGGTGCTGTATCGGCGGGTCGCGGATCTCGGCATGGAATACGGTCCGGTGTTCCGTGCGGTGCGCACGATGTGGCGGCGCGGCGATGAGATGTTCGCCGAGGTCTCGTTGGACGCGACAACGGCCGGTCAGGCCTCGGGATACGGGATTCATCCCGCGCTGTTCGACGCTTGCCTGCACCCCGCTCTCGACTTCGTCATGGACGACATTCCCGAGGGCCGGATTCCGCTGCCGGTGTCGATCGGCGGTCTGCGCCTGGCTCGGACGGGGTCGGGGCCGGTCCGGCTCCGCGCGGTGATGCTCGGTGGCAACCGCATGCGGATGGATGTGGTGGACGAGGCCGGCGAGCCGGTGCTGAGCGCGGACTCCGTGGTGATGCATCCGGTGGAGCGGCGCACGGTGGAACGGGTTCGGTCGAGCTCGGCAGTGGTGCCGCTGTACGGCGTGGAGTGGGTGCCGGTCGCGGCAGGGTCTTCCGATCCTGCGCGGACGATGGCGATATTCGGCGGCGGGAATGTGGCCGGAATCGATCGCCGATTCGCTCAGGTGCACGACCTGGCCGATGCCGACGCGGTCGCCGAAGCGCTCGTCTGGGTGGTCGGCGACGACGAATCCGGCGTCGTCAATGTGGCGGAAGCGGGCCGCAGGACCGTCGCGGAAGCGCTCGACCTGTTGCGGTCGTGGCTGGCGGACTCGAGGGTTGCCCGGTCGCGGCTGGTCGTGGTCACCCGCAACGCGCTCGGCCTACCGGGAGAGTCGCCCGATCCGGTGTCCGCGGCTGTCGCGGGCCTGGTGCGCAGCGTGCAGGCCGAGCATCCGGGCCGGATCGTGCTACTCGACCACGACGGCGAGATCGACGCAGGCACGGTGTCGGCGGTGCTGACCGTGGATGAGCCGCAGATCGCGGTGCGCGGCGGCCGGTTGTCCGCGCCGCGGTTGCGCAAGGAACCGGTGTCGCCGAGTGCGGGCCCGGTGTCGTTCGGGGCCGGGACGGTGCTGGTGACCGGAGGAACCAGCGGGCTCGGCGCGCTCGTCGCGCGGCATCTGGCCGCGGAGCACGGGGTGCGCAGGCTGCTGCTGGTATCGCGACGTGGTGGCGACGCCGATGGCGTGCCCGAGCTGATCGCGGAGCTGGCGGCGCTCGGCGCCGAAGTGGACGTCGCCGCGTGCGATATCGCGGATCGCGGCGCCGTCGCGGCGATGCTCGCCGAGATTCCGGCGCAGTTCCCCTTGTCCGCGGTCGTCCATGCCGCGGGTGTGGTGGATGACGGCACCGTCGAGACCTTGACCGCCGAGCAGTTGGACCGAGTGTTGCGTCCGAAGGTGGACGGGGCGTGGTTGTTGCACGAATCGACGCGGGATTCGAATCTTGCGGCGTTCGTGGTGTTTTCTTCGGTCGCGGGGCTGGCCGGTTCGCCGGGTCAGGGCAATTACGCGGCGGCGAACGCCTTCGCCGATGCGGTCGTTCGACTGCGGCGGGCGGCCGCGCTGCCCGGTGTCTCGGTGGCATGGGGTCCGTGGAACGCGAACACCGGCATGACCGGGGAGCTGGGTGCGGCCGGTTTGGAGCGGTTGCGGCGGTTGGGTTTCCGCGCACTCGGCGACACGACCGGGCTGGCCTTGTTCGACGCGGCGGTCGCCGCCGACGCGCCGCTGGTGATCGGTGCGGAATTCGATGCGGCGGGACTTGCGGAGCAGGCCGAGGCGGGAGCACTGCCGAAGGTGCTGAGCTCGCTGGTTTCGGCGCACATCAAGTCGCGTGGGAGCATCGGGTCGCTGGTAGGGCGGCTGGCCTCGGCGTCGGCCGCCGAACGCGACGAAGTGGCGCTCGAGGTGGTGCGGGAGCAGGCGGCGGCGGTGCTCGGGCATGCCTCGGCCGAGGCGATCGAGTCGGAGGCCGCCTTCACCGAGTTGGGCTTCGACTCGTTGGCCGGTGTGGAATTCCGGAATCGGCTCGCCAAGGCAACCGGCTTGTCGCTGCCATCGACCCTCGTCTTCGACCACCCCACCGCGCGGGCGGTGGCGGCGTTCCTGGTGTCCCGGATCGGGGATTCCCCTGCCGCGGAACGACGGCCGACGCGAACCGTGCGCCGGACGCGGACGGACGAGCCGATCGCCATCGTCGGAATGAGCTGCCGTTATCCCGGCGGTGTCGGGTCCCCCGAGCAGCTCTGGGATCTGGTGGCGTCCGGTACCGACGCGATCACGCCCTTCCCCGCCGACCGGGGCTGGAACCTCGAGCGGCTGATCAACCCGGACCCGGACGAACCAGGTACCACCTACGTCCGGGAAGGCGGATTCCTCACCGCGGCGGGCGCTTTCGACGCCGGGTTCTTCGGTATCAGTCCGCGCGAGGCGACGGCGATGGATCCGCAGCAGCGGCTGATGCTCGAAGCCGCCTGGGAGGCATTGGAAGACGCGGGTATCGATCCGACGTCGCTGCGCGGCAGCGATACCGGGGTGTTCGTCGGCGCCACCCCATCCGGTTATGCCGAGCGAGTGGTCGGCGAACACGAAGGTTTCCGGATGACCGGGAACTCCGACAGCGTCACCTCGGGCCGGGTCGCTTACGTGTTCGGTTTGCAGGGACCTGCCATCACGGTGGACACGGCGTGCTCGTCGTCGCTGGTCGCGCTGCACCTGGCCTGCCAGGCACTGCGCAACGGGGAGACCTCGCTGGTGCTCGCGGGCGGTGTCACGATCTCGGGGAGCCCGGAGCTGTACGTGGACTTCGCACGTCAGCGGGGTCTGGCTCCCGATGGGCGTTGCAAGTCCTTCTCCGACGGCGCCGACGGTGTCGGCTGGTCGGAGGGTATCGGCGTGCTTGCCATCGAGCGGTTGTCGGATGCGCAGCGGTTGGGGCACACCGTGCTTGCCGTGATTCGTGGTTCGGCGGTGAATCAAGACGGTGCTTCCAATGGTTTGACCGCGCCGAACGGGCCGTCGCAGGAGCGGGTGATCGAGGCGGCATTGGCGGTCGCCGGGCTGGAACCCGCCGACATCGATGCGGTCGAAGCGCACGGGACGGGCACACCGTTGGGTGATCCGATCGAGGCGCAGGCCTTGATCGCCACCTACGGGCAAGCGCGTACGGAACCGGTCCGGATCGGATCGTTGAAGTCGAATATCGGCCACTCGGTCGCGGCTTCCGGCGTCGGTGGCGTCATCAAGATGGTGCAGGCGTTGCGGCATCAGATGCTGCCCAAGACATTGCATGTGAATACGCCGTCGCCGCATGTGGATTGGTCGGCGGGGTCGGTGCGTTTGCTGACGGAGGCGGAGCCGTGGCCTGCGGGTGAGCGGGTGCGTCGGGCGGGTGTGTCCTCGTTCGGTATCAGTGGCACGAATGCGCATGTGATCGTGGAGGAAGCGCCCGTGGCGGCGCGGAAGGAGCGGGCATCGACCGAGGTACCGACGTCCTCGCATGAGGGCGTGGTCGCGTGGCTGGTGTCAGCGAAATCCGAGGCGGGTTTGCGTGCTCAGGCGGAGCGGTTGCGGGCGTGGTTGGCCGATCATCCGGACGCCGATGCGCCGAGTGTCGCGCGGTCGTTGCTCGACACGCGGGCACAGCTGGAATGGCGCGGCGCGGTTGTCGGCCACGACCGGGAGCAGTTGCTTGCCGAACTCGCGGAGTTGGCGACAGGTTCGTCGTCCTCCGGCGTGGTCGAGGGAATGGCAGGGTCGGGGAAGACGGCGTTCGTGTTCACCGGTCAGGGCGCGCAGCGGGTGGGTATGGGGGCGGAGCTGTATGCGGCGTTCCCGGTGTTCGCGGCCGCCTTGGACGAGGTGTGTGCGGAGTTCGATCGTCACCTCGGCCAGGCCGTCCAGTCATCCGAGCATCACTCCTCGGCGAGCGCCGCGGTGTCTTTGCGGCAGGTGATGTTCACCGATCCCGAAGGTGTACTGGATCGGACGGAGTTCACGCAGCCCGCGTTGTTCGCGTTCGAAGTGGCGTTGTTCCGGCTGGTGGAGTCGTTCGGTGTGATCCCGGATGTGCTGATCGGGCATTCGATCGGTGAGGTGGTCGCGGCGTATGTGGCCGGGGTGTGGTCGCTGTCGGATGCGTGTGCGTTGGTGGCGGCGCGTGGTCGTTTGATGGGTGCGCTGCCGGAGGGCGGCGCGATGCTCGCGGTAGCGCTGCCGGAAGCCGAAGCGGCCCAGCTGCTCACCGGCTTCGGAGACCGGGCGTCGATCGCGGCGGTGAACGGTCCGGATGCTGTGGTGATCTCCGGTGACGTGGACGCCGTCGACGAGGTGGAGCGGACGTTGTCGGGGCAGGGCCGCAAGACGACGCGGTTGCGGGTCAGCCACGCGTTCCATTCGGCGCGAATGGAACCCATGCTCGCGCAATTCCGTGCTGTCGCGCGAGAGGTGACCTACCGGGAACCGCTGCTGCCGATCGTGTCGAACGTGACCGGCGCGGTGGGTGAGGCTTTCACCGATCCCGAGTACTGGGTCGGGCAGGTGCGCGCCGCGGTCCGGTTCGCGCCGGGGATCGGGTCGCTCGCCGACACCGGTGTGCGCCGATTCCTCGAAATCGGACCCGACGCGGTACTCACGGCCATGACCCGCCGATGCGTGAGCGACGACGGCGATGTCCCGGCCGGATGGCTGGTGGCCGCTGCGAGTCGTCGCGTCGGCGATGAGGCGAGTCGGTTCGTGACATTCCTTGCGCAGGCGCACATCGCCGGCATCGGTGTGGACTGGCAGTCGTTGTTCGCTGGGCATTCGGTGCGTCGAGTCTCGTTGCCGACGTACGCATTCCAGCACCAGCGGTACTGGCTGGCGGCCGCGGCCGACACGGGCGATGTCCGTACCTCGGGTCTGGACGAGGTCGAGCATCCGCTGTTGAGCGCGGCGGTCTGGCTGCCCGACTCCGATGGTGTGGTGTTGACGGGTCGATTGTCGTTGTCGAGCCACCCGTGGCTGGCCGATCACATGATCGGCGGGACGGTGCTGTTGCCGGGCACGGCCTTCGCGGAGCTGGCCTTGCATATCGGGGCGATGACCGGCAGTCGGCGACTCGCCGAACTGGTCGTGACCGCGCCGCTCGCGGTGCCCTCCGAGGGCGCCGTCGAACTGCGGGTGGTCGCGGACGGACCCGATGACACCGGCGCACGCCTCGTTTCGGTGTATTCGCGTCCGCAACGCGATGGCGCGCCGGACCGGGCGCAGTGGGTTCGCCATGCGACGGGAACCCTTGTCGCACCGGCGTCGCAGGCCCGCGCCGCCGCGACGGCGATGGCCGCGAGTTGGCCGCCCGTGGGCGCGGTCGGGGTGGATATCGGCGGCATGTACGCGGAGCTCGCCGAGCGCGGATACGGGCACGGGCCGCTGTTCCAAGGGTTGACCGCGCTGTGGCGGCGCGGCGGCGAGGTCTTCGCGGAGGTGAATCTGCCGGAGCAAGAACATTCGTCGGCCGGTCGGTTCGGGGTGCATCCTGCGCTGTTGGATGCGGCATTGCACGCCATCCGCTTCACCGGGTTGACCGGAGAGCCTGCCGACGACGAGATCTTCGTGCCCTATTCGTGGGAGAACGTGGATATGTACGCGGTCGGAGCCACGGCGGCGCGGGTCAGATTGGCTGCCGCCGAGTCGGGTTCGACAGGACCGGACAATCATCGGATCACGGTGACACTCGGCGACGCGCACGGGGAGCCGGTCTTCGAGGTCGCGGCGCTGACCATGCGTCCGATCCCGATCGACACCCTGCGCGCCGCAGGCGCTTCGGAATCGAGCCACGCCGCCTACCGGCTTCGCTGGGTGCCGGTGCCGACACCGAAGCCGAGCGATCTCGTCGCCGCCGTGCGCTGGGCGAGCACCGACGCGGGCGAGACGGTGACTGTCGACGGTGGGCCGGTCGCCGTGATCCGACTCGAGGACACGCCGATCGATGCGGACGTGCCGGGTGCGCTACACGCTCGGCTCGCCGACCTGGCAGCGCAGGTGGCCGAACTCCTGACCAAGCAGGAACGGATCGTCGTCGTCACCAGGAACGCGGTTGCCCTCGAAGCCGGTGCGCCGGTGGATCTCGTCGGCGCCGCGGTGTGGGGTCTGCTCCGCAGCGGTCAGCACGAGAACCCGGGCCGCATCGCGATCGTCGATGTGGACTGTTGGGACGACTACCGCGGCGGCGTCGCGGTGGCTGTGGCAGTCGCGGACGAAGCTCAGCTGGTGCTGCGCGACGGTGCCGCGTACGCACCGCGGTTGAGTCGCGGTGGCGTGGACGCGGGCAAGGACGTTGCGTCACGACCGGACGGCACCGTATTGATCACCGGAGGAACCGGCGGGTTGGGCGCGCTGGCAGCCCGGCATCTGGTCGTCGAGCACGGGGTGCGGCGGCTGCTGCTGGCCAGTCGGCGGGGCATGGCCGCGCCGGGCGCCGCGGAGCTCGCGGCCGAATTGGCCGCGTTCGGCGCGCAGGTGGACGTGGTCGCCTGCGATGTGACTGAACGCGCGGCACTCGACGAGCTGCTGTCGACCATCCCGCAGGAGCATCCGTTGACCGGTGTCGTGCATACCGCAGGCGTGTTGGCCGACGGTCTGCTTGCCGATATGACCGCGCAGCGGCTTGCGACGGTCTTGCGGCCCAAGGCCGACGCGGCGTGGCACCTGCACGAGGCCACCAAGGACCTCGACCTGTCGATGTTCGTGCTCTACTCCTCGTTCGCGGGGACGATCGGCAGCCCGGGCCAGGCCAACTACGCGGCGGCGAACGCGTTCCTCGACGCGGTCGCCGAGCACCGGCACCACCACGGTCTCCCCGCGACCTCCATCGCGTGGGGTCCGTGGCGCGCGACCAGTGGTATGACCAGCACCCTCACCGAGGCCGATATCGCGCGGCTGCGTCGAGAAGGGGCGATTCCCCTCGACGACGACTACGGGATGTCGCTGCTCGACGCCGCGCTGGCCACCGGTCTGCCGACGAGCATCGGCGTGCGTCTCGATATGGCGGCACTCACCGCGCAGGCCGCGGCGGGCGCACTGCCGAGAATGCTCAGCTCCCTGGTCACGGCGGCGCCGCGCCGCGCAACCAGTGTGCGGTCGTTGGCGCAGCAGCTGGCCGCCGCACCGGAATCCGATCGCGCGGGCGTTGTGCTCGCGACGGTTCGCGAGCATGTCGCCGCGAGTCTCGGACATAAATCCGGGGACATGATCGATCCGGGTGCTCCGTTCACGGAGCTGGGTTTCGACTCGCTCGCGGGCGTCGATTTCCGCAACCGGCTCGTCAAGGCGACCGGTTTGGCCTTGCCTTCCACCCTCGTCTTCGACCATCCGACTGCTGCGGGACTGGCCGACTATCTGTGCTCGCGGATCCCCGAGATCTTGCCGACCACGGTGGACGCGGTGGACGCACCCACGGTGACGACCGGGAAAACCTGGACAGCGCCACGGAACCGCGGCGGGCTCACCGAGCTGGTTCTCGCCGCACACCGGCGCGGCAGCGTCGAGACCGCGATACCGATGCTGTTGGAGAGCGCCAAGCTCGTCGACACGTTCCCCAGCGGCACCGAATTGCTGGTCCAGCCTGCGCCGATCCCGCTGAGCAGGGGTACCTCGCGGCTCTCGCTGATCTGCGTTCCTTCGTTCGTGGTCGGCACCGGACCGCACCAGTTCGGCGGGCTGGCGCGCGAGCTCGGCGCGGACCGCACCATCGCCGCACTGCGCCTGCCGGGAACCCAACCGGGCGAACCGCTGCCCGAATCATGGGAGGTGCTGCTGGATTACCTAGCGGCGGCCGTTGCGGGCACCGACAACCTGCGCCCGATCGTTCTCGTCGGCTATTCGGCGGGCGGCGCGATCGCGCATGCGCTGGCGCACCGGCTGGAGCAGATCGGGCGAGGGCCTGCGGCGGTGATCCTGCTCGACACCTATTCACCCGATGACCCCGAACAGAATCGCCGGGTGCTGGTGACCGCGATCGGCTCTGTCCTCGACCTCGGCGACGAGGTCACCGAGATCGGTGACCACGGCCTCGTCGCGATGGCCAAGTACGCGCAGCTGTTCGACAAACGGCAACCCGTGTCGATCGCGGCGCCGACGTTCGACCTGCGGGCGGCGGCGCAGCTGCCCGGCCTCGATCTCGCCGAGCCGGTGCCCACGTGGATGCACACCGGCAAGACGGCCGAAATCGACGCAGACCACTTCTCGATCATCGGCACGGAGTCCGCCGCCGCCGCGGACGAGATACGGCGCTGGCTGGCTGAGGAGCTGGGCGAGGCCTAGCCGCAGCGAATCCGACCCGCGCCGACGGGCACTGGCGATTCGCAATAACCACTGACGTGGCTGTTTGAAGTACCAAGCGTGAAGATGAGGAATTCCCAATGGTCGAACGAGCGAATGACATCGCGATCGTCGGAATGTCGTGCAGGCTGCCGGGCGCTGCCGACCTGGAGAAGTTCTGGCGATTGCTGCGCGAGGGCCGCGATGCCATCGGATCCGCTCCCGCCGACCGCCCCGGAATCGACGAGACAGCCGGATTCCTCGACTCGGCGTCGGAGTACGACGCCGACTTCTTCGGTGTGCCGCCGAACGAGGCACGGTCGATCGATCCACAGCAACTGCTCGGTCTCGAGCTGAGCTGGGAGGCGTTGGAGGACGCGGGCTACCGCGACGCGGCCGGTGCGCGGGCCGGGGTGTTCCTCGGCTCCACCGGAACCGATTTCGCCGAAATAGCCGCTGCGCAGGGCAAGCCCGGTGTCGGCAGACATTCGCTGTGGGCCGTCGGCCGTGGTGTCGTCGCCAACCGCATCTCCAATCAGTACGGGTTCACCGGCCCGAGCCTCGTCGTCGACAGCGGGCAGTCGTCGTCGCTGGTGGCGGTGCACCTGGCCTGCGAATCGGTGCGCAACGGCGAATGCGACGTGGCGCTGGCCGGCGGGCTGAACCTCATCCTCTCGCCGTTGAGCGGCGAACGGATCGAACAATTCGGTGCGCGCTCGGCGTCGGGCAAGTGCCGCACCTTCGATGAAAGCGCCGACGGAATCGTGCGCGGTGAAGGCGGCGGCATCGTCGTGCTCAAGCCGCTCTGGCGAGCCGTCGCCGACGGTGACCGGATCCATGCCGTGATCCGCGGCAGTTCGGTCAACAACGGCAACGAGCGCCAGGTGTTGAGCGCGCCGAGCGCGGCGTCGCAGGCGTCGGTCATCCGGGCGGCCCTCGACGCGGCCGGGGTAGAAGGCTTGTCGGTGCAGTATGTCGAATTGCACGGCACCGGCACTCCGGCAGGCGATCCGGTGGAGGCGGCCGCGCTCGGCGACACCTACGGTGTGTCGCGGCCGGCGGACGGACCCCTTGCCGTGGGCTCGGTCAAAACGAACATCGGGCATCTCGAGGCCGCCGCGGGGATCGCGGGTCTGATCAAGACCGTGCTGTGCCTGCGGCATCGAGAACTCGTGCCGAGTTTGAACTTCCGTGCTCCTAACCCTCGGATTTCGCTCGACGCGGCGCGGTTGCGGGTCGTGACCGGTACGCAGGAATGGCCGTCGGCGGAGGTTCGCAGGGCGGCGGTGTCGGCGTTCGGCATGGGCGGCACCAATGCGCATGTGGTGCTGGAGGAAGCCCCCGCGGTCGCGACGGTCGATGCCGCGCCCGTTCGCGGCTCGGAGGTCCTGTCGTGGGTGCTGTCCGCCGGGAGCCGGGAGGCGTTGCGGGGACAGGCCGCTCGGCTGCGGGACTGGTTGGATGAGCACCCCGAAGCGGATGCCGCCGATGTGGCGCACTCGTTGTTGCGATCGCGCACGCAGTTGGAGTGGCGCAGTGCGGTAGTCGGTCATGATCTCGTCGGCATGAAGGCCGGGCTCGCGGCGTTGGCCGAGCCAGGAGCCGAGTCCGCTGAGCTCGCGGAGTCCGCGGTGGTGTCGGGTCGCGCGGCGGCCCGGCGGGTGGCGATGGTGTTTCCGGGTCAGGGCAGCCAGTGGCCGGGGATGGCCGCGGGTTTGTTCGCTGCGGGCGGCGTGTTCGCGGAGTCGATCGCCGAGTGCGAGACGGCGTTGTCGCCGTTCATCGATTGGTCGCTGACCGATGTCGTGCGGGGGGAACCAGGAGCCGCGTCGCTGGACCGGGTGGACGTCGTCCAGCCGGTGCTGTTCGCCGTCATGGTCTCGCTGGCACGGCTATGGCGCGCCAACGGCGTCGAACCGAGTGTGGTCATCGGGCATTCGCAGGGCGAGGTCGCGGCGGCCGTCGTGATCGGCGCCTTGTCCTTGTCGGACGGGGCGCGCGTGATCGCGCTGCGCTCCCGAGCTGGGGCCGAGGTGCTCATCGACAAGGGGGCGATGGCCGCGGTCGGTCTGTCCACCGCGGCGGTCCTGGAGCGGTTGGCGCCGTTCGGGGACGAATTGTCGTTGGCGGCGATCAACGGGCCCGCACAGACGGTGGTGTCGGGCGGATCGGCGGCGTTGGACGAGTTCGTCGCGCAATGCGCGGCCGACGGAGTGTGGGCGAAGCGTGTCCCGGCGACCTGGCCCGGACACTCGAAAATGGCCGAGGAGATCCGCGATCGGATCTTGACGGAACTGGCGCCGGTGCAGCCGATGGCGAGTTCTGTCCCCTTCTTCTCCACCGTGTTCGCCGACTATATCGATACATCGACGCTGGATGCCGAGTACTGGTACCGGTCGCTGCGAGAGCCGGTGCGCTTCGCCGAATCGATCGAAGCCCTGATGCGTTCGGGGGTGAACGGATTCGTCGAGACCAGTCCGCACCCGGTAGTTTCCATGGCCGTCGAGCTGACTGCGGACTCGATCGGCTTTGCCGACCGCGTGGCCGTTGTCGGCACCCTGAAACGCGGTCACGGCGGCCAGGAACATTTCGCGGCAGCACTCGCCCGCGCCCATAGCGTCGGCATCGACGTATCGCCCGCGGCGCTGGCCAGGGCGGCGACGCGAATCGATCTGCCCACCTATGCGTTCCAGCGGCTGCGCTGGTGGACGCCCGGTGATTCGGTCGGCGCGGGCGCGGGCGATGTGAGCAGTGCCGGGTTGATCCATCCGGATCATCCGATGCTCGGCGCCGCGGTGTCGGTCGCGGGCCGGGACGAATGGCTGTTCACCGGCCGCCTCACCCGCGCCGCCCATCCCTGGCTCGGCGACCACGTGATCCTCGGGTCGCCCGTCATGCCCGCGGCCGTACTGATCGAAGCCGCGTTGGGCGTCGGCGCCCGAGTGGCGGCAGGCTCGGTGACGGAACTGCGGATCGAGTCACCGCTGCCGACGGTCGCCGATGCGCTGAACATCCAGGTGAGTGTGGCAGCGCCCGACGACCTCGGTCGGCGGACGTTCGCGATCCATGCCCGGCCCGGTAGCGCGGAGCTCTTCGACGGCCGACGGCCGGGTGCCGAGTGGGCCGCCGATGACGAGGTCGAGTCCCAGGAATGGGCCAGGTACGCGACGGGTGTGCTCGCCCCCGACACCGGTGACGCACCGTTCTCGGTGGACGGCGACTGGCCACCCGGCGCAGCCGAGCCGGTGGCGGCCGCGCAATTGTATGACCGCCTCGGCGCGCGCGGCTTGGGCTACGGCGTGGCATTCCAAGGAGTCACCGCGGCTTGGCGGCGGGGGCACGAGGTCTTCGCCGAGGTGTCGCTCGACGCTACGGTCAGCGATCAGGCCGGGCGTTTCGGCGTGCATCCCGCTCTGCTTGACGCGATGCTGCACGCGGCTGTCGACGAACTGGCCGACGGATCTTCGGAAGCCGACAGCAACACCGTTCCGATGCCGCTGTCGCTCACCGATATTCGGCTGTACCGCCCCGGGGCGGAAGCCGCGCGGGTTCGCCTCGACCGGGTGGACACGAACACCCTGCGCGTCACGGCGTTCGCCGAGGACGGCGCACCGATTCTCGCGATCAAGTCGCTGCTGCTGCAGCCGGTCGAGATGGCCGCGACGTCGGATCTACTGGCGCCCGCCGCCGTGGTTCCCGCGCGCAGGCGGAATACCGTGGTCACGGGTCCGCTCGCGCCCCGCTTGCTCGCCACCCCCGAGTCCGAACGTGAGGCCTTGGTGCTCGCGGTGGTCGCCGAGCAGGCCGCGGCCGTCCTCGGCCACGACTCCGCCGCGGCCATTGATCCCGATCAGCCGTTCACCGACTTCGGATTCGATTCGCTGAGCGGTCAGCAGCTCCGCAATCGGCTGGTGCAGGCCACCGGCACGGAGTTGCCGACGACGCTGGTATTCGACCACCCGACGCCACGAGCGGTGACCCGGCTGGTGCGTTCCTTGCTCGAAGGTGTCGACCTCGGTAAACGCGGCGTCACCCGGCGCACCCGCTCCGACGAACCGATCGCGATTGTCGGAATCGGCTGCCGCTTCCCCGGCGGTGTCGCCTCGGCACAACAGATGTGGGATCTGCTCGCCGAGGGCCGCGATGCGATCACCGGGTTCCCGACCGACCGCGGCTGGGACCTCGAGCGGCTGTTCGATCCGGATCCGAGCAAGCCGGGCACCGTGTACACCCGAGAAGGCGGATTCCTCACCGACCCAGGCGCTTTCGACGCGGGCTTCTTCGGTATCGGCCCGCGTGAGGCGGCGGCGATGGATCCGCAGCAGCGGCTGATGCTGGAAGTCTCCTGGGAAGCTCTGGAGGACGCGGGGATCGACCCCGCCGCGTTGCGCGGCACCGACACCGGCGTGTACGTCGGCGCGATCTCATCGGGTTACGCGCGCGCGGTGACCGGTGAGCACGAAGGCTTCCGGTTGACGGGGACTTCTCCGAGCGTGATCTCCGGTCGCGTCTCTTATCTTTTCGGGCTGGAGGGGCCCGCGGTCACTGTCGACACCGCGTGTTCGTCATCGTTGGTCGCACTGCACCTCGCCTGCCAGGCCCTGCGCCGGGGCGAGGCTTCCCTCGTCCTTGCCGGCGGCGTGAGCATCTCGGCGAGCCCGCGGTTGTACATCGACTTTGCGCGGCAACGGGGCTTGGCGCCCGATGGACGGAGCAAAGCGTTCGCCGCTGCCGCCGACGGCGTGACCTGGTCCGAGGGGGTGGGCATGCTGGTGGTCGAGCGGCTGTCGGACGCGCAGCGCCTCGGTCACAACGTGTTGGCGGTCGTGCGTGGGTCGGCCGTGAATCAGGACGGTGCGAGTAATGGTTTGACCGCGCCGAACGGTCCCTCGCAGGAGCGGGTGATCGCGGCGGCGTTGGCCGATGCCGGACTGGAGCCCTCGGATGTGGACGCCGTCGAGGCGCACGGCACCGGAACGACTTTGGGTGACCCGATCGAGGCGCAGGCTCTGATCAACGCCTACGGGCGCGACCGCGCGGAGCCGCTGCGGATCGGATCGCTGAAGTCGAACATCGGCCACGCGGTCGCCGCGGCAGGCGTCGGCGGTGTGATCAAGATGGTGCAGGCTCTGCGGCAGCAGACGCTGCCGAAGACTTTGCATGTCGACGCGCCGACGCCGCATGTGGACTGGTCGGCGGGGTCGGTGCGGCTGTTGACGGAGGCGGAGCCATGGCCCGCCCGTGGCCGGGTCCGTCGTGCCGGGGTCTCGTCGTTCGGTATGAGCGGCACCAACGCGCACCTGATCTTGGAGGAGGCGCCGCCCTCGATCCCGACCGAACCCGCTGTCGTCGAACGAGATTCGGGTGTCGGCGGTTCCGATGTCCTGTCGTGGACATTGTCGGCGGGAAGTCCGGAGGCATTGCGGGAACAGGCTGTTCGGCTCGAGGAATGGTTGCGGTCGCACGAAGATGCGAATGCGGCGGATGTGGCGCACTCGTTGCTGCGTCACCGCTCGCAGTTCGAGTGGCGTGGCGCGGTGGTGGGGCGGGAACTGGCCGACCTGAAAGCCGGGCTGGCGAGTGTGGCCGAGTCGGCAACGCAGCCCGCCAAGGGCACAGACAACGTGGTCTCGGGTCGCGCCGCGGCGCGCCGGGTGGCGTTCGTGTTCCCGGGGCAGGGCAGCCAGTGGCCCGAGATGGCCGGCGAGCTCCTGGCCGCCGGTGGGGTGTTCGCCGACGCGATCGTGGAGTGCGAGGCGGCATTGGCGCCGTTCGTGAATTGGTCGTTGACCGATGTGCTCCGCGGCGAGGCGGACCCGGCGTTGCTGGATCGGGTGGATGTGGTTCAGCCCGTGCTGTTCGCGGTGATGGTCTCGTTGGCGCGCGTGTGGCGCGCGAACGGGGTGGAACCCGCGGTGGTCGTTGGGCACTCGCAGGGTGAGATCGCGGCGGCCGTTGTTGCGGGCGGACTTTCGCTGTCGGACGGAGCGCGGGTGGTCGCCCTTCGTTCCCAGGTCGTCGCCGAGGAGCTCGCGGGCGCTGGTGGCATGGTGTCGGTGGGTTCGACCGCCGAAGCAGTCGTGGAGCGGTTGAGGAGTTTCGGGGACCGGCTTTCCGTGGCGGCAGTGAACGGCCCTGCGCAGACAGTGGTTTCGGGGGAATCGTCGGCCCTGGAGGAGTTCTTGGCGGCGTGCGCGACTGACGGTGTCTGGGCGAAACGGATTCCGGTGGACTATGCGTCGCACTCGAGGGCCGTGGAGTCGATCCGGGATCGGGTGCTCGCGGAGCTGGAAGCTGTTGCGCCGGTGCCGGGCTCGGTGCCGTTCTTCTCGACCGTGCTCGCGGACTATGTCGATACCGAGACGCTGGATGCGGGGTATTGGTATCGCGGGCTGCGTGAGCAGGTGCGGTTCGCTGAGTCGGTCGAAGCGCTACAGCGCGCTGGGGTGAACGCTTTCATCGAGGTGAGCCCGCATCCGGTGCTGACGATCGGCGTCGAGCTGACGGCGGGGGCGATCGGCTCGGCCGATCGCGTGGCCGTGCTCGGGACGCTGAAGCGCAATCAGGGCGGTCCAGAGCAGATCGCCGCCGCGCTGGCACACGCCCACTGTGTCGGTATCGAGGTGACGGCGGATGCATTGGCGCCGGACGCCACTCGGGTGGACCTGCCGACGTATGCGTTCCAGCGCAAGCAGTATTGGTTGCGGCCGAGCGGCGCGCCGGATGTATGGCAGGCGGGCCTCGACGAAGCAGGGCATCCACTGCTCGGCGCGCTGGTTCGGCTGCCGGATTCCCAGGACGTGGTGTTCACGGGCCGACTGTCGCGAGCCGATCATTCGTGGCTGGCCGACCATACGGTCGCCGGGGTGACCTTGCTGCCCGGCGCCGCCCTCGTGGAGCTGGCCCTGCACGTGGGAACGATGCTGGACTGCCCGCGACTCGACGAGCTGGTGATCGAGGCGCCGCTGCCGGTGCCGCCTGCCGGAGCCGTCGAGCTGCGGGTGGTGGCGGGCGGACCGGATGGGACCGGCGCTCGGACGGTGTCGGTGTACTCCCGCGTACGCGGCGCCGAAGAATTCGATCGGGCCGAGGTCAGCGACGGCTCCGGATCGGACGAGTGGGTGCGTCACGCGTTCGCGTCGGTCACCGCTCAGACGGACGCGCCGTTGGCCGACCAGAGCATGGTGATCTGGCCGCCTGCCGGCGCGGTTGCGATCGAGATCGACGGCGCGTATGCGGATTTGGCGGAGCAGGGTTACGGGTACGGGCCGGTGTTCCGCGGACTGACGGCGCTGTGGCGACGTGATGGCGAGGTGTTCGCCGAGGTCGCGCTGCCGGAGCAGGCGCGGTCGGAGGCCGGGAAGTTCGGTGTGCATCCGGCGTTGCTCGACGCCGCGTTGCACCCGATCCTGCTCGGCGGATTGATTCCGGCCCCGCGCGCCGGTGAGTTGGCTGTCCCGTTCTCGTGGGAGAACGTTTCGCTGTATGCGACGGGGGCGACTGCGCTGCGGGTCCGGGCGGTGGTCTCCGGCTCGGGGGCCGGGGGCGAGCGGATCACGGTGACGGTCGCCGACGGGGCGGGTATGGCGGTGGCCGAGGTGGGAGCGCTGACACTACGGTCGCTCTCGACCGACGCGATCGGTGTGGCCCGGCGTCGCGGCGACGGCGTCGGCTACCAGATGGATTGGGTCGCGCTGGCCTCCGATGCGGAGCAACTCACCGAAGCCGAATCCTGGAGTCCCGCCGACGACGGCGAAACCGCCACCATCGGTGGCCGAGTCGTGACGGTATTGCGGCTCGACGCGGCGGCAGGCGATCGTGCTCTCCCTGCGGCGGTGCGTGATGCGGTGACCGCTCTGATGGTGCGCGTGCAGCGGTTGCTGGCGCGAGACGAGCAGATCGTCGTGGTGACCAGGCAGGCGGTCGCGGTGCATGCCGGGGAGCCGGTCGAGCTGTCCGGTGCGGCGGCGTGGGGTCTGCTGCGCACGGCGCAGAGTGAGCACCCGGACCGGATCCTCATGGTCGACGTCGATGACCCTGCCGACTATCGGCAGGCCGTCGTCCTGGCAGCGACGATGGATGGCGAACCCCAGCTGGCGGTTCGGCGCGGCACCGCGCACGCGCCTCGGCTGAGCCGCGGCGTCGGCGACGACGTGGGTGCGAGTGATCTGGTGCGGACTCCGGCGTGGGCGTTGACCCATCTCGGCAAGGGCACCCTGACCGGAGACAACCTCGCGCTGATCGAGACACCCGCCGTGTTGCGGGGGCTCGAGCCCGGCCAGGTCCGGGTGGCACTGCGCGCGGCGGGCGTGAATTTCCGTGATGTGCTGCTCGCTCTGGGTATGGATTCGGGCGGGAACGACTCGATCTGTGTCGAAGGTGCGGGGGTGGTGCTCGAGGTCGCGTCCGATGTCACCGAATTCGCGCCCGGTGACCGGGTTTTCGGGTTCATCGACGGTGTCGGATCGGTCGTGGTGACCGATCGACGCCTGCTCGCGCCGATGCCGCGTGGCTGGTCGTTCGCCCAGGCCGCCGCGGTCCCGGTGGTGTATGCGACTGCCTACTACGGCCTCGTGGACCTGGCCGGGGCACAACCCGGCGAGACCCTTTTGCTGCACGCGGCGACCGGCGGCGTCGGCATGGCGGCGGTGCAGTTGGCGCGGCATCTGGGGTTGCGTCTGCTGGTGACGGCCAGTCGCCCCAAATGGGATGTGCTGCGCGGCATGGGGTTCGACGACGCCCAGATCGGCGACTCGCGCACCGTCGACTTCGAGCAGAAATTCCGCGACGTGACCGAGGGTCGTGGCGTGGACATCGTGCTGGATTCGCTGGCAGGCGAATTCGTGGACGCGTCGCTGCGCTTGCTGCCCCGCGGTGGCCGGTTCATCGAGATGGGCCATCTCGATGAGCGTGATCCGGCCCAGGTGGCCGCTGCGCATCCCGGCGTGGATTACCACACATTCATGCTGTTGGAGGTGGAGCCGGATCGGTTGCGGGAGATTCTCGCGAGCGTTGTCGAGCTTTTCCAGGCCGGGGTGTTGGCGTCTTCGCCGACCACCGCGTGGGATGTGCGCCAGGCGCCGGAAGCGTTCCGCCATGTCAGCCAGGCTCGGCATATCGGCAAGAACGTGCTCACCGTGCCGACACCGTTGCGGCCCGGCGGCACCGTCCTGATCACCGGCGGCACCGGACGACTCGGCGCGTTGCTGTCCAGGCACCTGATCGGTGAGTACGGCGTGCGGCGACTGGTGCTGGCGAGCAGGCGTGGGCCGGACGCGCCCGGTGCGGCCGAACTCCGGGCCGAGCTGGTCGCGCTCGGCGCGCACGTGGACGTGGTGGCCTGCGATACCGCCGACCGAGCCGCGCTCGATGCGGTGTTGGCGGCCATCCCGTCGGAGCATCCGTTGACCGGTGTATTCCATGCCGCGGGTGTACTGGCCGACGGCCTGCTGGCCGACATGACGCCGGAGCGGATCGCGCAGGTGCTGCGGCCGAAGGTGGATGCGGCGTGGAATCTGCACGAGGCGACGCAGGATCTGGATCTGTCGGCGTTCGTGCTCTATTCCTCGATCGCCGGTGTGATCGGCAATCCGGGACAGGCGAACTACGCGGCCGCGAATGTCTTCCTGGACGCGTTGGCGCAGCACCGGCACGTGACCGGATTGCCTGCGACGTCGATGGCGTGGGGGTTGTGGAAGGAGAGCACCGGCATGACCGGTGGTCTCGGCGAGGCCGATATCGCCAGGTTGCGCCGCGAAGGTTTCCCGCCGCTGAGCGACGAGGACGGCATGGCGCTGTTCGACTGGGCCCTCGCGGCCGGCCGGGCGACACTCGTGGCCGTCCGGGTCGATCGGTCCGCACTCGCCGAGGCGGGTCCCGATGGTCCGCGCGCGCTCATGCGCGGTTTGTCACGGCCGTCGCGGCGTCGCGTCAGCATCGGGGCGAGCGAGTCGTCGGTGCTGGCGGCGCAGGTGGCGGGCCGCCCGGTGGCCGAGCAGGAACGCATCATCCTCGAGGTGATCCGCACCCAGGCCGCGGCGGTCCTCGGTCACGACAATGCCGAGTCGATCGCCCCGGACAAGCCGTTCAGCGATATCGGGTTCGACTCGCTCGGCGTCATGGAATTCCGCAACCGGCTGGTCAAGGCCACCGGTGTTCAGCTGCCGTCGACCCTGGTCTTCGACTATCCGACCGCGGAGGCGATGGCGAAGCTGGTGCAATCCCGAGTCGCGCCAACGACCGTGGACCGACCCGCTCGGCAGGCTCCGCGCCGAGTTCAGGCGGACGACCCGATCGCCATCGTCGGGATGAGCTGCCGGTTCCCCGGAGGCGTCTCGTCCCCGGAGGATCTCTGGGGGCTTCTTGCGTCCGGAACCGATGCCACCGGCGAGTTTCCGGCGGATCGGGGCTGGGATCTGGAGCGGCTGTTCGATCCGGACCCGGACAAGCCCGGCACCATCTACACCCGCCGCGGCGGATTCCTCGATGCCGCGGGCGATTTCGACGCCGGTTTCTTCGGCATCGGCCCCCGCGAGGCGTCGGCGATGGACCCGCAGCAACGGCTGCTGCTGGAAGCGTCCTGGGAGGCGCTGGAAGAGGCAGGCATCGATCCGATCTCGTTGCGCGGCAGCGACACCGGAGTTTTCGCCGGAGCCTGCTTCTCGGGTTACTACGATCGGGTGACCGGCGATCTGGAGGGCTTCCGGCTCACCGGCACCACGCACAGCGTGATCTCCGGTCGGGTGGCATATACCTTCGGCCTCGAAGGCCCCGCCGTCACCGTGGACACGGCATGCTCGTCGTCCCTGGTCGCTTTGCACCAGGCTTGTCGTGCGTTGCGTCAGGGGGAGACCTCGCTGGCACTGGCGAGCGGCGTGACGGTCGCGGCAGCGCCCTACGTCTACATCGATTTCGCGCGGCAGCGTGGGCTGTCTCCGGAGGGACGCTGCAAGTCGTTCGCCGCCGGGGCCGACGGCGTCGCCTTCTCCGAGGGCGTCGGCGTTCTGGTGCTCGAGCGGCTCTCCGACGCCGAGCGGCTCGGCCACAACGTCCTGGCCCTCGTGCGCGGGTCGGCCGTGAATCAGGACGGTGCGAGTAATGGTTTGACCGCGCCGAACGGTCCCTCGCAGGAGCGGGTGATCGCGGCGGCGTTGGCCGATGCCGGACTGGAGCCCTCGGATGTGGACGCCGTCGAGGCGCACGGCACCGGAACGACTTTGGGTGACCCGATCGAGGCGCAGGCACTGATCAACGCCTACGGGCGCGATCGTGCGGGACAACCGCTGCGGATCGGGTCGATCAAGTCGAATATCGGGCACACCATCGCCGCGGCAGGCGTGGGTGGGGTGATCAAGATGGTGCAGGCGCTGCGACACGAGATCCTGCCGAAGACACTCCATGTGGATGAGCCGAGCCCACACGTGGAATGGTCGGACGGCAACGTCGCGCTGCTGACGGAGGCCGAGCCGTGGCCGGTCGGCGAGCGTATCCGCCGCGCCGGGGTGTCGTCCTTCGGCGTCAGCGGCACCAACGTGCACACCATCTTGGAAGAAGCACCGGTCCGTCGGGCGCAGGCATCGCTGCCCGCCCCCACCGACCGGTCGCGCCCTGACACCGTCGTTCCGTGGGTGGTGTCGGCGGATTCCGAGTCGGGTCTGCGGGCGCAGGCGGATCGACTGCGGCAGTGGATGATCGGCAATTCCGACGCGGATGTATGGGATGTTGCGTACTCGTTGATGACGTCCCGGGCGCGGTTGGATCGGCGTGCCGCCGTCGTCGGTCGCGATCGCGATGAGCTGCTTGCCGGTCTTGCCGATCTGGCGGCGGGTGCACCGGGCACGATCGAGGCGACCGCGGGGTCGGGCCGGACGGCGTTCCTGTTCACCGGGCAGGGTGCGCAACGCGCCGGTATGGGCGCCGGGTTGTACGCGGCCTTCGACGTGTTCGCCGCGGCGTTCGACGAGGTGTGCGCCCAGATCGACCCGCTGCTGGGGTTGGCGCTGCGGGACCTGGCGTTCGACAAGGACGGTGCGGCGCTGCTGGATCGGACCGAGTTCACCCAGTCCGCCCTGTTCGCATTCGAGGTGGCGCTGTTCCGGCTGATGGAATCGTTCGGCGTCGTGCCGGACGTGCTGATCGGGCACTCGATCGGGGAACTCACGGCCGCCTATGTGGCGGGTGTGTGGTCGCTGCCGGACGCGTGCGCCCTGGTGGTCGCCCGTGGACGATTGATGGGGGCGCTGCCCGAGGGCGGGGCGATGCTGGCGGTCGCGGTGCCGGAGGCGCGAGCGAACGCGGTGCTCGCCGGGTTCGCGGGCCGGGTGTCGATGGCGGCGGTGAACGGCCCGTCGTCGGTGGTCTTGTCCGGGGAGGTCTCCGCGATCGACGAGATCGCGGAGGCGTTCGTCGCGGAAGGAGTCAAGACCTCCCGGCTCCGGGTCAGCCACGCGTTCCATTCGGCGTTGATGGAGCCGATGCTCGACGAGTTCCGTTGCATCGCAAACGAGTTGACCTACCACCAGCCGACCGTGTCGATCGTCTCGAACATCTCGGGGGCCTTGTTCGGCGACGAGGTGACCGATCCGGAGTATTGGGTCGAGCAGGTGCGCGGCTGCGTCCGGTTCGCGCCGGGAATCGACACGCTGGTCGAGACCGGGGTGCGGCGCTTCCTGGAGATCGGACCGGATGCCGTGCTGGCCGCGATGGTTCGGCAGTGTCTTGCCGGGATTCCTGGCGTCGAGGCCAAGTCGACGGTGCTCGCTGCCGCCCGGCGCTCGGTCGACGAGCCCACCCAGTTCATTTCCGCGCTGGCCGCTGCCGACGCCGCGGGGATCGGTATGGACTGGACATCGTTGTTCGCCGACCACTCGATGGCGCGAGTGCCGTTGCCCACGTACGCGTTCCGGCACCGGCGGTATTGGCTCGAGCCGGTTTCCTCGCCGGACACCTGGCAGTCGGGCCTGGACGAAGCGGGACATCCGCTGTTGAGCGCGATGGTTCGACTGCCGGATTCCGATGACGTGGTGTTCACGGGCAGGCTGTCGCACGGAGGCCATCCGTGGCTGGCCGACCATACGGTCGCCGGGGTGACCTTGCTGCCCGGTGCGGCCTTCGTGGAGCTGGCCTTGCACGTGGGAACGATGGTGCAGTGCCCACGGCTCGCCGAACTGGTGATCGAGGCGCCGCTGCCGGTGCCGTCCACCGGTGGTGTCGAGCTGCGGGTGGTGGCGACCGGGCCGGACGAGACGGGCGCGCGGACGGTGTCGGTGTACTCCCGTTCGGGTGGTGACGACTCGGGTGATGCGGCGCAGCGTTCGCGCATCGACACCGCCGGTCGCGGCGATGACCAGGCGCCACAGTGGGTTCGGCACGTGGTCGCGACCGTCGCTGCCCAAGCGGACACATCGTCGATCGACACGAGTATGGCGAGCTGGCCGCCCGCGGGTGCGTCTGCGATGGACATCGAGCATGTCTATGCGGATCTGGCGGAGCTGGGTTATGAGTACGGGCCTGCGTTCCAGGGACTGACTGCGCTCTGGCGGCGTGGCGATGAGGTATTCGCGGAGGTCGCGCTGCCGGAATCCGTCCGATCGGCAGGCGGGGAATTCGGTGTGCATCCGGCGTTGCTGGACGCCGCCTTGCACGTCCTCCTGTTCGGCGGGTTGCTGCCCGCCCCGCAGGCCGGTGCGGTCGCCGTCCCGTTCTCGTGGGAGAACGTCGCGTTGCACGCGACCGGGGCGACCGCGCTCCGGGTCCGGGCGATCGCGACCGGCTCCGCGACGGGCGACCGGATCGCGATGACGCTCGCCGACACGTCGGGCATGGTGGTGGCCGAGGTGGGTGCGCTGACGCTGCGGCCGATTTCGACCACCGCGCTGGGTTCGGCACACCGCGGGACCGACGGCGTCGGCTACGGCGTGGACTGGGTCGCGCTCCCCGCGCGTGAGTTCACCGAAACCGGCGAGTGGAGTGCCGCCGAGGACGGTGAAACCGTCTCGATCGCGGGACGGACCGCGACGGTGGTGCGGCTCGACGACGCGCCGGGCGACCGATATCGCCCGGTGCAGACGCGGGTTGCGGTCACGGCGCTGACCGCGCGCATCCAGCGTTTGCTGACGCAGGACCGGTCCATCGTGGTCGTGACCGGCCAGGCGATGGCAGTGCATCCCGGCGAGGCCGTTCACCTGACCGCCGCGGCGGCATGGGGTCTGCTGCGCACCGCGCAGAGCGAGTACCCGGATCGGATTCTCGTGGTCGACATCGACGTGCCTGCCGACTATCGGCGCTGGGTGGAACTGGCTGTGCAGACGGCGGGTGAACCTCAATTGGCGATACGGCGCGGCACCACCCACGTGCCGCGGCTGCATCGCGCCGGTTCGGAGCTGCACGGGGTCTCCGCGTTGCGGGAGACCTCCGAATGGGCCCTCACTCCGCTCGGCAAGGGCACATTGTCCGAGGACAACTTCGGTCTGCGCGATCATCCGGCCGCGGCGGAACCACTGGAGCCCGGCCAGGTCCGGGTGAGCATGCGGGCGGTCGGCCTCAACTTCCGCGACGTGCTCGTCACGCTCGGCACCTACCCGGACCCGAACGCCCGGATCGGCGGCGAAGGTGCGGGGGTGGTGCTCGAGGTCGCGCCGGATGTCACCGAATTCGCGACCGGTGACCGGGTTTTCGGGTTCATCGACGGTGTCGGATCGGTCGCGGTGACCGATCATCGGCTACTCGCGCCGATACCGCATGGCTGGTCGTTCGCCCAGGCCGCCGCGGTCCCGGTGGTCTATGCGACGGCCTACTACGGCCTCGTGGACCTGGCCGGGGCACAACCCGGCGAGACCCTTTTGCTGCACGCGGCGACCGGTGGCGTCGGCATGGCGGCGGTGCAGGTCGCGCGGCACCTGGGGTTGCGTCTGCTCACCACCGCCAGTCGACCCAAGTGGGATGTGTTGCGCGGCATGGGGTTCGACGACGCGCAGATCGGCGACTCGCGCACCCTGGACTTCGAGCAGAAATTCCTCGATGTCACCGAGGGTCGTGGCGTGGACATCGTGTTGGATTCGCTGGCAGGCGAATTCGTGGACGCGTCGCTGCGCTTGCTGCCCCGCGGTGGCCGGTTCATCGAGATGGGCATGATCGACCGGCGTGATCCGGCCGAAGTGGCCGCCGAATATCCGGGCGTGCGCTACCAGAGCTTCATGCTGCTGGAAGCGGATCCGGATCGGCTGCAGGAGATCATGCGGATTCTGGTCGGCCTCTTCGACGACGGAGCGTTGACGTCTTCGCCGACCACCGCGTGGGATCTGCGGCAGGCACCTGAGGCGTTCCGCCATGTCAGTCAGGCCCGCCACATCGGCAAGAACGTACTCACCGTGCCGACACCGTTGCGGCCCGAGGGCACCGTGCTGATCACGGGCGGCACCGGTGGACTGGGTGCGCTCCTCGCGCGGCATCTGATCACGGCTTACGGCGTGCGCAGGTTGGTATTGGCGAGTAGGCGTGGGCCGGACGCGCCCGGCGCCGCCGAACTCCGGGCCGAACTCATCGCGCTCGACGCTCGAGTCGACGTGGTGGCCTGCGATACCGCCGACCGAGCCGCGCTGGATGCGGTGTTGGCGGCGATCCCACGCGAACATCCGTTGACCGGCGTATTCCACACTGCGGGCGTGCTGGCCGACGGTCTGCTCGCAGGTATGACACCGGAGCAGATCACCGACGTGCTGCGGCCGAAGGTGGATGCGGCGTGGAATCTGCACGAGGCGACGCAGGATCTGGATCTGTCGGCGTTCGTGCTCTATTCCTCGATCGCCGGTGTGATCGGCAATCCGGGGCAGGCGAACTACGCGGCGGCCAATGTGTTCCTCGACGCGTTGGCACAACACCGGCACGTGGCCGGATTGCCTGCGACATCGGTGGCGTGGGGGCCGTGGCGGTCGAGCACCGGCATGACCAGCGCCCTTGGCGAGGCCGATATCGTCAGGTTGCGCCGCGAGGGTTTCATTCCGCTCGGCGACGAGGACGGTATGGCGCTGTTCGACGCGGCCCTTGCGGGCGGCCGCGCGGAATTCGTTGCGGCCCGGATCGATAGGTCCGCGCTGTCGGAGGTCGGCGCCGATGACTTGCGCGCGGTCATGCGCGGTTTGTCACGGCCGTCGCGGCGCCGGGTCAGTAATGCGCCGAGCGAGTCGCCCGATCTGGCAGCGCAACTGGCCGGCCGCCCGGCTGCCAAGCAAGATCGCATCGTCCTCGAGGTGATCCGCGCCCAGGCCGCGGCGATCCTCGGTCACGACGGTGCGGACTCGATCGCCCCGGACAAGCCGTTCAGCGATATCGGGTTCGACTCACTCGGCGTCATGGAATTCCGCAACAGGCTGAAATCGGCTGTCGGCGTGCAGTTGTCCGCGAACGCGATGTTCGACTATCCGACACCGGCGGAGCTCGCTGGTTTCCTCCGCCGAGAGATCGTTCCCGAGGTCGGTTCCATCGATCGGATCGCGGCCGAGGTCGAGTCGTTGGCGCGCAGTTGCGCGGCGGCCGATCTGTCGCCCGCGGACCGTACCGACATCGCACTCAAGTTGCAGGCGATGTGGCGCGAGCTCCAAGGCAAGGACGCGAGCGAGCCCGATCCGGGCACCGCCGAGAGCCTCGCCGCCGCGGACGACAGCGAACTCTTCGACTTCATCGACAACCTCAGCTGATTCGTCGACAACCTCAGCTGAACTGAAACGACCAGGAGCCCCACCGATGGCCGACAATGACGAGCTTCGCCGGTATCTCAAGAAGACCGCGCTAGAGCTGTACGAGACCAAGCAACAACTGCGCGAAATCACCGACCGGTCGCGTGAGCCCATCGCCATTGTCGGAATGGCTTGCCGCTACCCGGGTGGCGTGCGGTCACCCGAGGATCTGTGGCGCGTTGTCGAAGGCGGCGTGGACGCCGTCGGCGACTACCCGTCGGACCGGGGGTGGGACCTGGAGCGGCTGTTCGACCCGGACCCGGATGTGCCCGGCACGATCTACACCCGGCAGGGCGGGTTCCTGGACTCGGTGGCGGATTTCGATCCGGCCTTCTTCGGTATCAGCCCGCGCGAGGCCGCGGCGATGGATCCACAGCAACGCCTGATGCTCGAGGCGTCCTGGGAGGCGTTGGAAGACGCCGGTATCGACCCGGCGTCGTTGCGCGGCAGCGACACCGGGGTGTTCGCCGGGGTCGTTCATCAGAACTATGGTCCACGCGTCGGCTCCGCCGGGATCACCGCCGAGACGGAAGGCCATGTCTACCTTGGTGTTTCCAACAGCGTGCTGTCCGGCCGGATCGCCTACACCCTCGGGTTCAAGGGCCCGGCCCTCTCGGTCGACACCGCGTGCTCGTCGTCTTTGGTGGCCCTGCACCTCGCATGCCAGGCGCTGCGTCAGGGTGACGCCACACTCGCCCTGGCAGGTGGCGTCACCGTGATGTCGGACCCGTCCCTGCTGATCGCGTTCGCCCGGCAGCGCGCGCTGTCCTCCGATGCCCGGTGCAAAGCGTTCGCGGCCGCCGCCGATGGGACCGGCTTCTCCGAAGGTCTGGGGATGCTGGTACTGGAGCGGCTGTCGGACGCACAGCGTCTCGGGCACACCGTCTTGGCGGTGGTGCGTGGCAGCGCGGTCAATCAGGATGGCGCGAGCAACGGTTTGACCGCGCCGAACGGCCCGTCCCAGGAACGCGTCATCACGCAGGCGCTGGCCAATGCCGGTCTCGACCCGGCCGACGTCGACGCGGTGGAAGCCCATGGCACCGGCACCATGCTCGGCGACCCGATCGAGGCGAGCGCGCTGATCGGCGTCTACGGCGCGCGGCGCGATGCCGCGCCACTGCGCCTGGGGTCGTTGAAGTCCAATGTCGGCCATACCTCGGCCGCGGCGGGCGTCGGCGGCGTGATCAAGATGGTCCAGGCCATGCGCCACGGTGTGCTCCCGAAGACATTGCATGTGGATGAGCCGACCCCGCACGTGGATTGGTCGGGGGGCACGGTGCTACTGCTGCAGGAGCAGCAGCCGTGGCCCGTTGGCGAGCGAATCCGGCGGGCGGGCGTGTCGGCCTTCGGGGCCAGCGGCACCAACGCCCACCTCATCCTCGAGGAGGCGCCCGCCGCCGGGCAGGAGGCCGCCGGAGAAACAGCGGAGCACGGGGTTGCCGCGGTGACGGCGACCGCCCATCCCGATCCGTCGGACGTTGTCGCGCTGCTGGTGTCGGCGCGTTCCGAGCCGGGGCTGGCGGCGCAGGCGGATCGGCTGCGGCAGTGGATGCTCGGCGCGTCCGATGTCGACGTGTGGGATACCGCGTTCTCCCTCGCGACCTCCAGAGCTCATCTGGATGTGCGCGGCGCGGTCGTCGGGCGCGACCGCGCAGAGCTGCTCGCGGGCTTGGCCGCGCTTGCGGGCGGTGCCGTCGCCGCGCCCGGCGTCGATGTGGTGCGCGGGTCTGTCGGCGCAGGAGGGACGGCGTTTCTGTTCACCGGTCAGGGCGCGCAGCGGCCCGGGATGGGCAAAGGGCTGTATTCGGCGTTTCCGGTGTTCGCGGCGGCGCTCGATGAGGTGTGCGCCGCATTCGATCCGCTGCTCGGGCAGGCCAACCCGTCGCCCGACCACCACATCTCGAGCAGCTCCACGCTGTCCTTGCGAGAGGTGATGTTCGCCGAGGACAGCGCGGCGCTCTTGGATCGGACGGAGTTCACCCAGCCCGCGTTGTTCGCGTTCGAGGTGGCGTTGTACCGGCTCGTCGAGTCTTTCGGCCCGACCCCGGACGTGCTGCTCGGTCACTCCATCGGTGAGCTGGTCGCGGCGTATATCGCGGGGGTCTGGTCGCTGTCGGACGCGTGCGCGCTGGTGGCCGCGCGCGGGCGGTTGATGGGTGCGTTGCCGCCTGGCGGGGCGATGCTCGCGGCCGCCGTCTCCGAAGACGAGGCGACCGCGCTGGTGGCCGGGTACCACGACCGACTGTCGGTGGCCGCGGTGAACGGTCCGTCGTCGGTGGTGTTTTCCGGCGACGAGGATGCAGTCGATGAGATCGAGCGACTGCTCGGCGACCCCAGCGGCAGGCCAGAGGCGGCAGCGGAGCCCAACCATGAGGGCCCAGCGAATGCCGTCATTCGACACAGTCGCAAGACGAGCAGGTTGCGGGTCAGTCACGCCTTCCATTCGGCGCGAATGGAACCGATGCTGGCCGAATTTCGTGCGGTGGCGGAAAGTTTGACCTACCGAATGCCCACCGTCCCGATTGTCTCGAATGTGTCCGGCGTGGTGGTCGATCGTGAGCTGACCGATCCGTCGTACTGGGTAGGTCAGGTACGGGGAGCCGTCCGCTTCGCTCCGGGCGTCCAGGCACTGGTCGCGACCGGCGCCCGCCGCTTCCTCGAGATCGGACCGGATGCGGTGCTTGCGGCGATGACCCGCCAGTGTCTGGCCGAAGACCCCGATATCGAGGCGCGGTCGGTGGTGACCGCTGCCGCCCGGCGCGGCGCGGACGAGGCCGCGCAGTTCACCACCTTCCTGGCCGCCGCGACCGCCGCCGGACTGGAGGTCGACTGGCGCGCGGTGTACGCGGGCCGGTCGACGCGCCGAGTGGCGTTGCCGACCTACGTATTCCAGCGTCAACGGTATTGGCTCGCGCCTACCGACGGTCTCGGCGATGTCGGCCGCGCCGGTCTCATGGCCATCGACCACCCCATGCTCGGTGCGGCGGTCGCGATGGCAGGTACCGACGAGTGGCTCTTCACCGGTCGGCTCTCGACGGCGGCACAGACGTGGATCGCCGATCACACGGTGTTCGGCGCGGTCCTGCTGCCCGGCACCGGTTTCGTGGAGTTGGCATTGGCGGTCGGTGCCCGGTTGGGTGTCGAAATCATCGACGAACTGGTTCTCGAGGCGCCGCTGCGCTTGGATGACCGGACCGAGATCGACATCCAGATCAGTGTCGCTGCGCCCGACGACAACGGGCAGCGACGGTTTGTCATCGCTTCGCGGCCTGCCGACGAACAGTCCGCGGGCGCGAGCGGAATCACGCACGCGCACGGCGTTTTCGCGCCGGGCAGCGTGCTTTCCACCGCCGAGTCCGGCAGCTACAGCGAGCCGCCGGACGACGCGACACCCGCGGGCGCGCTGTATGACCAATTGGCCTCGCTCGGACTCGATTACGGATCCGCGTTCCACGGCGTGCGCCGGACCTGGCGCGATGGCGACAACGTGCTCGCCGATGTGCAGTTGCCCGCCGAGGTCGGCGCGGACGCGGCGCGGTTCGGCGTGCACCCGGCGCTGCTGGACGCCGCGCTGCACGCCGCGGTGGACGAACTGTCCGCGGATCTGCGGCCCGGCACGGCGCCGCTGCCGTTTTCGTTCCACGGTGTGCGGTTGTATCGCCGCGGCGCGACGGCGGCACAGGTGCGAATCCGGCGGACCGGAGCCGACAGTGTGCGGCTCGAACTCTGCGATGACGCGGGAATTCTCGTGGCGACGGTCGAATCGCTGCGGGCGCGTCCGGTCGACAGCCAGGTGGTGAACAACGGTCTTTCCGTCGGTCGCCACGCGCTCTACGACGTGCGATGGATCTCGGTCGAATCGCCGGTCACGGTCGACCCGGGCGCCCGGCGGATGGTCGCGGTCGGTGCGCGGACCGAGTCCGGATTCGATGAGGACTACCCAGATGTGGCGGCACTGGTCGGGGTGTACGGCCCGGATGCCGAGGACGCGGGGCAGCACCCGGCCATCGACGCGGTGGTGTGGTTCGTCGACGACACCGAATCCGCGGCCGCCGTCGCTGTGTCGTCGGATGCTGGTGCTGTCGCTCCGGATGCCGGCGCAGTGCCCGCGGCGGGCATGGTGTCGGCGGAGGCCATCCATCGACGTCTGCATACGGCGTTGGCGATGATTCGATCGTGGTTGCGGCTGCCCGCCGCGGCCGAGTCCCGACTGGTCGTCGTGACGCACAACGGCATCGGCCTGCCCGGCGAGAATCCGGACCTGACGGCGGCGGCGACGTGGGGCCTGCTGCGCAGCGCGCAATCGGAGCATCCCGGTCGAATCATTCTGGTGGACAGTGCCATCGACGGCGAGGTGACCCCCGAGCTGATCGCGGCCGCCCTCGATGCCGACGCGGCGCAGCTTGCGGTGCGCGAGGGTGCGCTGCTCGAGCCGCGGCTGACCCGTCGCGACGGTGCCACCGGGTCGGCCATGACGCTCGGCTCCGGGGCGGTGTTGATCACCGGCGGCACCGCCGGTTTGGGCGCTGCGGTCGCCCGGCATGTCGCCGTGACGCACGGGGTGCGTGACCTGGTGTTGGTCTCGCGGCGTGGCCCAGCGGCCGACGGCGTCGCCGACCTCGTCGCCGAACTGACCGAGCTCGGAGCTCGACCGAAGGTGCTGGCCTGCGATGTCGGCGACCGCGCCGCCGTACAGACGTTGCTCGACAGCATCTCCGACGGTCCCGCATTGACCGCTGTCATCCACGCGGCGGGCGTCCTCGACGACGGCACCATCGACACGCTCACCCCTGAGCAGGTCGACCGCGTGCTCGCACCGAAAGTCGATGCGGCACTGCACCTCCACGAGCTCACCCTCGACCGCGACCTTTCGGCGTTCGTGGTGTTCTCCTCGATCGCGGCGGTGCTCGGTTCGGCGGGACAGGGCAACTACGCGGCGGCGAACTCCGTTCTCGACGCGTTGGCGCTGCGGCGCGTCAACGCGGGCCTACCCGCCGTTTCGGTGGCGTGGGGTCCGTGGAACGCGAGCAGCGGTATGACAGCCGAACTGGACGCGGCAGCCCTGGTCCGGTTGTCGCGTATGGGTTTTCGGCCGTTGGTGCAAGCCGACGGACTCGCGCTGTTCGACCTGGCCTGCGGTGGCGGGGCACCCTTTGTCGCGGCAGTCGACTTCGACGTCGCGGCATTGTCCGTGCAGGCCCGCGCGGGCCTACTGCCCGGTCTGCTGCAGTCGCTGGTGTCGTCGCCGCGGCGCGGAGGCACCGGTGGTGGGGATCTGGCCGGGCGCTTGGCGGCGGCGTCGCCGGACAAACACGACGCGATCGTGCTCGACTTCGTGCGCAGTCAGGTCGCCGAGGTGCTCGGGTACGCCGCGGGCGAGCTGATCGACGCGGAGAAGCCGTTCACCGAACTGGGTTTCGATTCGCTCGGCGTTGTGGAGTTCCGCAACCGCCTCGCCAAGGCCACGGGTCTGCGGCTGCCCTCGACCCTCGCCTTCGACTACCCGACGTCGGCGGCGATCGCCAGGTATGTGCGCTCGCGGATCGAAGGCGCCACAACGAGCGTGCGCCGCACCCAACAGCGGACGCGAACCGATGAGCCGATCGCGATCGTCGGCATGGCCTGCCGGTATCCCGGCGGTGTCGAATCGCCGGACGGACTGTGGGATCTGGTGTCCTCGGGTACGGACGCCATCAGCGAGTTTCCGTCCGATCGCGGCTGGGCGCTCGAGCGTCTGATCCATCCCGACCCCGACCACCCCGGCACGTCCTACGCCAAGGAGGGCGGGTTCCTGACGAACGTGGCCGACTTCGACGCGGGGTTCTTCGGCATCGGCCCGCGTGAGGCGATCGCGATGGACCCGCAGCAGCGGTTGCTGCTCGAGGTGTCGTGGGAAGCGTTGGAGCACGCCGGGATCGATCCGACGTCGTTGCGTGGCAGCGACACCGGTGTCTACACGGGAGTGATGTACCAGGACTACGAGGCCTTGTCGCGCAAAGCCGGGCCCGAGGTCGAGGGCTACGTCGGGACCGGTGTGGCGGGCAGCGTGGTGTCCGGACGTGTGTCGTATGCGCTCGGCTTGGAAGGTCCGGCGATGACAGTGGATACGGCGTGCTCGTCGTCGCTGGTCGCGCTGCATGTGGCGTGCCGGGCGCTGCGCCAGGGGGAGAGCTCACTGGCGTTGGTCGGCGGCGCGACGGTCATGGCGACGCCGCTGGTGTTCGTGGAGTTCTCCCGGCAGCGCGGTTTGGCGCCGGACGGACGGTGCAAGTCGTTTTCGGCGGCCGCCGACGGGGTGGCCTGGTCGGAGGGCGCGGCCGTCCTCGTGGTGGAACGGTTGTCGGATGCACTGCGATTGGGCCACGACGTGCTCGCGGTGGTGCGCGGCAGCGCGATCAATCAGGACGGTGCGAGCAATGGTCTGACCGCGCCGAACGGTCCCTCGCAGGAGCGGGTGATCGCGGCGGCGTTGGACAACGCGGGCCTGCGCCCAGCGGATGTGGACGCGGTGGAGACACATGGGACAGGCACGCCGTTGGGCGACCCGATCGAGGCGCAGGCGTTGATCGCCGCCTATGGACAGGATCGACCGGAGCTGCCGCTGCGGATCGGTTCGCTCAAATCCAATATCGGTCACACACAGGCGGCTTCCGGCGTCGGTGGCGTGATCAAGATGGTGCAGGCATTGCGACACGAGACCTTGCCGAGGTCGTTGCATGTGGACGAGTTGTCGCCGCATGTGGATTGGTCGGCGGGGGCGGTGCGGGTGCTGACCGACCCGGAGCGATGGCCCGCGGGCGATCGGGTGCGGCGCGCGGGAGTGTCGTCGTTCGGGATCAGCGGCACGAACGCGCACGTGATTCTCGAGGAAGCGCCGAGGACACCGTCCGATCGGCAGCATCGAGCAGCAGTGTCGGAGCCCGACGGCGGCGCAGCTGCGCCGGCCCGTCCGCACCTCGACGTCGTCGCGGTGCCGTTGCTGGTGTCGGCGAAGTCGGAGGAGGGGTTGAGGGGTCAGGCGCAGCGATTGCTGACCTGGTTGACCGACCGCCCCGAGGTGGATCCGTGGGCGGTGGCGCGGTCATTGCTCGACTCGCGCGCGTTGCTGGATCGGCGCGGGGTCGTCGTCGGTCGTGATCGTGCGGAGCTGTTGGCCGGTCTGGCCGCTTTGGCCTCGGGTTCGCCGCGGCCGGGTGTGGTCGACGGCGTCGCGGGTTCGGGCGAGACGGCCTTCCTTTTCACCGGCGGCGGCGCGCAGCGGGTCGGCATGGGCGCCGGGTTGTACGAGGCGTTTCCGGTGTTCGCGGCGGCGTTGGACGAGGTGTGTGCAGAGTTCGATCGGCACCTCGGCGGAGCCGACACGGCAACCGGCCACTCTGCGACGAGCTCCACGGTGTCACTGCGTGAGGTGATGTTCACCGATCCTGAGGGTCTGCTGGATCAGATGGCGTGGATGCAGCCCGCGCTGTTCGCGTTCGAGGTGGCGATGTTCCGCCTGCTGGAATCCTTCGGTGTGACACCGGATGTGGTTGCGGGGCATTCGTTGGGCGAATTGGTCGCGGCGTTCGTCGCGGGGGTGTGGTCGCTTGCCGACGCGTGCGCGCTGGTCGCGGCGCGTGGTCGGTTGATGGGGGCGGCGCCGTCCGGCGGTGCGATGCACGCGGCGGCCATTTCGGAGGCCGAGGCCGTGGAGATGTTGGCCGGCTACACCGACCGGGTGTCGCTCGCGGCGGTGAATGGTCCGGAGTCGGTGGTGTTCTCGGGGTTCGCGGATGCCGTCGACGAGATCCAGCGGCGGCTTTCCGACGCTGGTCGTAGGAATTCACGGTTGCGGATCTCGCACGCGTCCCACTCGGTGGTGATGGAGCCGATCCTTGCCGAATTCCGTGCTGTGGCAGCGGGATTGACGTATCGGGAGCCGATGTTGCCGATCATGTCGAACGTCTCGGGCGAGCGAGCGGGCGCCAAGGTGCTGGATCCGGAGTACTGGGTGACGCATGTGCGCAGTTGTGTGCGGTTCGCTCCGGGGGTCGACAGTCTGGTCGAGTCCGGTGTCCGGAGGTTCATAGAGGTCGGCCCGGATGCGGTGCTGACCGCGATGGCTCGTGAGTGTTTGGCGGAGCGCCCGGAGGTGGCGGCGAAGTCGGTGGTGCTGGCGTCGTCGCGCCGGAAGGTCGACGAGACGGTCGGGTTCGTCACATGTCTCGCGCATGCCCATGTGGTGGGGATGCCCGCGGATGTGCGGCGCTTGTTCGCCGGACGTACCGCGGACCGAATTGTGTTGCCGACGTACGCGTTCCAGCACCAGCGGTATTGGTTGCAGCCGAGCGACGACGTCGTGGCAGGCTCGTTCGGGCATCCGCTGTTGACGAATGCGGTGCCGCTCGCCGGAAAGGACGAGTGGCTGTTCTCCGGACGAGTCTCCTTGCGGACACAGCCCTGGATCGCCGACCACGCGGTGTTCGGTACGGCGTTGCTGCCGGGGACGGCCTTTGTGGAATTGGCATTGGCAGCGGGTGCGCGACTGAACGTCGATGCCGTGGAGGAATTGCTGCTGGAGGCGCCGCTGCTGCTCGCCGGTGGCGCCGAAGTCGACCTGCAGCTGAGTGTCGAGGCGCCGGACGACGAGAGCAGGCGCGCCTTCGCGATCTACTCCCGTTCCGAAGCCGCCGAAGCGGACTCGGCCGACGCACAGCCGTGGGTGCTGCACGCACGCGGCGTCCTGACCGCCGCCGACGAGGTCGCCCCGACATGGGACGAGCGGACCTGGCCGCCATCGGGTGCCGAGCCGTCGGACGACGGGTCGTTCTATGACCGCCTGGCACAGCGTGGTTTCGACTACGGCCCGGTCTTCCAGGGCGTGACCGCGATGTGGTCGCACGGCGAGCGGACTTTCGCCGAGGTCTCCCTCAGCGAATCGGTGAGCGAGTCGGCCGCCGCGTTCGGCATCCATCCCGCGCTGCTGGACGCGTGCCTGCACGTGGCCATCGGCGAGCTGATCCAGGATCTGCCGCCGGGTCGGATACCGCTGCCTTTCTCGTTCACCGGAGTGCAACTGTGGCGTTCCGGCGTCGCCGCGGTGCGTGCCAGAGTGGTTCGCGACGGTAGCGGGCAAGTACGGATCGATGCTGTCGACGACGCCGGTTCGATCGTGCTGACTATCGCCGGGGTCGCCGCGCGGCCCATCGACGCGGAAGTTCTCGCGGCGAGCACGGCGCGCCGCGCGTTGCCGCTGAACCTGCGATGGACCGAGTCGTCGCTGGTTGCCGCGTCGTCTTCCGGTGTGTCGGCGACAGTAGGGTCAACGCGTGTGCCCGGCATCGACCAGCACTACACCGATGTCGCGGAAGTGGTCGCGGCCGAAGTCCTTCCGGACTTCGTCGTATGGTCGATCCTCGGTGATCCCGCCGTGGTCGCCGACGAGGCAGCCACCTCCGCTGAGCGCGCCGCGGCGATTCGGCAGTCGGTCCACACGGCCTGGGATGCGTTGCGTTCGTGGCTGTCGATCGAGCAACTGACCGAAACCCGGCTCGTGGTGGCGACCCATCGTGCGGTGGGCCTACCGGGCGAGCCGGTGGACCTGGCGGCTGCCGCGGTGATCGGTCTGGTCCGCAGCGCCCAATCCGAATACCCCGGCCGGATTGTGCTGCTCGACCACGACGGTGACCTGCACGCCGATCTGGTGCGCGGCGTGATCGAGTCGGATCAGGCTCAGGTCGCCGTCCGCGACTCCCGGATGTTTGTGCCGAGGCTGGCGAGCGGCAGTGTTTCCGACAACGCCGGTTCGCTCGACACGGGCGCCTTCGGTGATGGCACGGTGCTGATCACCGGCGGCACCAGCGGTATCGGCGCGGTGACGGCTCGGCATCTTGCCCTCGTGCACGGCGTCGAACACCTGCTGCTGGTGTCGCGCCGGGGTGAACAGGCCGACGGTGTCGCGGAGCTGGTTGCCGAGCTGGCCCGACTAGGAGCCGAAGCGCGCGTCGTCGCCTGCGACGTCGGTGATCGGGCGAGTGTGGCGGCAGTCCTCGATTCGATCGGGACCGAGCACCCGTTGACCGCGGTGATCCACTCCGCCGGTGTGCTCGACGACGCCACGATCGCGACGCTGACCGCGTCACAGTTCGATCGGGTGCTCGCGCCCAAGGTCGACGGCGCGCTGCATCTGGACGAGCTCACCCGAGAGCACGATTTGGCGGCGTTCATCGTGTTCTCGTCGCTCGCCGCGGTGCTCGGTTCACCGGGACAAGGTAATTACGCGGCGGCGAACTCGTTCCTCGATGGGCTCGCGCGCGCCCGCCGCGCGGCGGGCCTGCCCGGGTTGTCGGTGGCCTGGGGACCGTGGAACCAGGACACGGGCATGACGGGCACCATGGACCGGGCCGCTGTGGCACGGCTGGAGCGATTCGGCGTGAAGGTGATCAGCGACGACGACGGGACCGCGCTGTTCGACGCCGCCGTCGCCATGGACGAGGCGATGGTCGCCGGTGTCGAGTTCGACAAGCCCGCGCTGTCCGCGCAGGCTCGCGCCGGACTGCTGCCCGATGTGCTCAGCGGTCTGGTGCCGGCACCGGCCAGAGTGCGGCGTGCGACGAGCGGCGCGACCAGTGGTCAACTGGCACAACGGCTTGCCGCGGCGCCGGAGGACGAACGGGACGCGCTGGTACTCGGGTTCGTGCGGGAAACTGTCGCGGCGGTACTCGGATACCCGTCGGCGACGGCGATCGATCCCGAGACCCCCTTCAGTGAACTGGGATTCGATTCGCTCGGCGGTGTCGAGCTGCGCAATCGCCTCGCCGAGTCCGCGGGCATGAAACTGCCGACGACGCTGGTGTTCGATTACCCGACCGCCACCGCCGTGGCGAAGTTCTTGCGCTCGCGTTTGGAAGCAGTCTCGACGACTTCCGCGCTCGACGACCAGATCGCCTCCCTCCGAGCCCTGTTGGCGACCATGTCGTCGGCGGGTGAGAAGGAGCGCCTTGCCGAGCGCATCCGCGCGACGCTGGCCGAGGCACTACAGGAACCCGAATCCACCACTCGCAGTGACCGCGACGCCGTCGAAGCGGCGAGTGTCGATGAACTCTTCGCGCTCATCGACCAGCAGATCACCTCCTAGTAAGGAACGCCCATGACGAGCAACGATCTGGCGGCTATCGCAACGTCCGACGGCGTACGGACGTTGCGACTGGAGTGGGATGATCCGGCACTGGCCGTGCTCGGCCTGCTGCAGTTGTCGCGCGATGAGCTGGTGGCGCGTCTGCGGTCCGGCGACCTACCCCAGCCGCCGCTGTCCAAACTGCTCAACATCGCGGTCGTGGATGCCGAGCCGGGGCGAATGGTCCTGAGTCTCGGGCCCGACGAGCGGCACGTGAACTTCCTCGGCGTGGTCGGCGGCGGGGTACTCGGCGCCGTCCTCGACGTGGCGATGTGGGGGGCGGTTCAACTGTCCATGGACGACAAGTCCATGATCACCACCACCAGCATGAATACGAACTTCCTGCGCCGAGTCTCGCACGACCAGGCAGCGCTGCGCGCGATCGCGCGGACCGTGCACGTCGGCCGGACGACGGCGGCCGCCGAAGCACGTCTTGTCGACGACGACGACAAGATCTATGCGACGGCGACTGCCACTTTCGTTCGATTGGGAGGCTGAGACGTCGTCAGCGGTCGGGCGCCAGGGCGAACTCGGTCCTGGATCGCCCGACCGCTGCGCTTGCGAAGTTCAGATCGTGGCCGCCAGGCGGGTGCCTTGCTCGATTGCCCGCTTGGCGTCCAGTTCACCGGCCTCCTCGGCGCCGCCGATGAGATGCACCCGCACACCGAGTGTTTCGAGCTCGTCGCGCAGCTCTCGAACGGACTCCTGGCCTGCGCACACGATCACGTTGTCGACATCGATCACGCGCGGGCCTTCCCGGTTCGGGCCGAAGCTGATGTGCAGGCCGCGATCGTCGATGCGCTCGTAGTTGACCCCGCCGATCTGCTCGACCCCTTTGCCGTCCAGGGTGGCGCGGTGGATCCAGCCGGTCGTCGTGCCGAGGGTGGTGCCGAACGGGCCGGTCTTCCGTTGCAGCAGTGTCACTTTCCTCAGGGCGGGGGATGGCGTCGGAGTCGTCAGCTGGCCTGGAGCCTGCTCGTCCTCGGTGACGCCCCACTCGGCCTGCCATTCCTCGAGCTTTTGCGCGGCGGGTCCGTCGACGGTGAGGAATTCGCTGACATCGAAACCGATCCCGCCCGCACCGACGACGGCGACGCGTTGGCCGACGGGACGCTCCTCCCGGATCAGCTCCGGGTAGGACAGCACCATCGGGTGGTCGATCCCAGGGATATCGGGCACGCGCGGACGCACGCCGGTCGCCAGCACGACCTCGTCCCAGTTGCCGTCGGCCAGCTGCTGGGCGGTGATCTGTACGTTCAAATGCAGGGTGACGCCGGAGACTTCGAGCTTTCGGCGAAAGTACCTGATCGACTCGTTGAATTCCTCCTTGCCCGGGATGCGGCGAGCCAGGTCGAACTGGCCGCCGATCTTGTCCGATGCTTCGAACAGTTCGACGTGGTGACCGCGCTCGGCCAGCCCGATGGCCGCCGACAGGCCCGCCGGGCCTGCGCCGACGACGGCGACGCGTTTGGCGTGCTTGGTGGGCAACAGCTGCAGCAGCGTTTCGTGGCAGGCGCGCGGATTCACCAGGCAGGAAACGGTTTGGCGAGTGAAGGTGTGGTCCAGGCAGGCCTGGTTGCAGGCGATGCAGGTGTTGATCTCGTCTACGCGCGATTGGGCGGCCTTGTTCACCCATTCCGGGTCGGCCAGGAGCGGACGGGCCAGTGAGATGAGATCCGCGTCGCCGCGCTCCAGGATCTCCTCGGCGATCTCGGGCATATTGATCCGATTCGAGGCACACACCGGGATCGATACGTGCGCCTTCAGCTTTGCGGTGTATCCGACGAACGCGGCGCGCGGCACCGAGGTGACGATGGTCGGCACGCGCGATTCGTGCCAGCCGATATCGGTGTTGATGATGTCCACACCGGCGGATTCCAATTCCTTCGCCAGCGCGATGATTTCCTCGAAGGTCTGTCCGTCTTCGACGAAGTCGGCCAGGGACATCCGGAACATGATGAGGAAGTCCTCGCCGAGTGCGGCCCGGGTTCGTCTGGCGATTTCGACCGGGAACCGCCGTCGGTTGGCTGCCGAGCCGCCCCAATCGTCGGTCCGAATGTTGGTGCGCGGCGCGAGGAACTGGTTGATCAGGAAGCCCTCGCCGCCCATCAACTCGATGCCGTCGTATCCGGCCATCCTCGCCAATTCCGCGCAGCGCACATGGTCGGCGATCGTCGATTCGATGCCCGCCTCGGAGAAAGCCTTCGGCTCGAACGCGACGAGCGGCGACGCCACGGCCGAGGGCGCGACGTTACCGGGAATATTCGAATCGCGGCCACCGTGGATGATCTGCAGCGCGATCTTGGCCCCCGCTTCGTGTACCGCCGTGGTGATGACCTGGTGGCGTTCGGCGTCGGCCTCGGTGAGCATCGCGCAAGCGAATGGCCACAGCCAGCCTTCGCGACTGGGGGAATACCCGCCGGTGACGATCAGACCCACGCCGCCGCGGGCCCGTTCCGCGAAAAACGCGGCCAGCCGGTCGATGTGCCAATCCCGGTCCTCCAGGTTGGTGTGCATCGAACCCATCACCACGCGATTGCGCAGCGTGACACGCCCCAGCTGGAGTGGTGACAGCAAGCGCGGAAAATCTGAACTCATGGAAAGAACCTAATGACCGGTCGGTACTCCCGCAACGGGAGTTGAACGGCCGTTCAACTCCAAGCGGACTGCATCATCTGTATGAGGGATTGCTATCACCGGCGGACGGTAAAATGCGCGATTCCGGTAGTGCGCTACTCGTGACCGGCGCCGTATCCATGATCAAGTGGCAGTTCATTGATTCCTGTCCACCCACGGATCTCGACCGTGCTGCGTGATCAGTCGGAGAATGATGATGCCTGGCATATCGCAATACTGGTTCCGCCGGACCGGCCTCCATGGAGGCACGCTCGGGGGAGCGCAATGTCCGAGTATTCGACGCGACAACGACATGTGTGCAGCACGCCGACCTGGGACCGCGAGCTCGTCGACCTGCACGCTCGGACCTGGATGCGGAAGGCGGGATCGCAGTGTCGAACGATAAATTCAAACCAGGCTCCATGGACTGGTTCCGTCAGGCCAGAACCCCTGCCGGCGCGCCCGTCCCGCCATCCGTGGTGACCACGTGGGAGCGCTATGTTCGCGCTGGACATCAGGCTCGACTGCGGCATGGAACGTTGGAGATCCTCAATCTCGTGGTCGCCGCCGCGATACCGGCTTGTGCCGCATTCGGAGTCGGTAACAAGTGGATTGTCGGCCTCGGCTCGTTGGCCATCGTTCTCAACGGATGCCGACAACTGTTCAGCTGGAAAGAAAGCTGGGCCAACCGAAAGCGGGTCGTGTACGCGATCGAACGTCAGGTTGCACTGTTCTGTGTTGGCGCCGCTCCATATGGGACAACCAAGGACGCTGCCACGTTGGTGGAGGCAGTGGAGGAAATCTGCGCCGAGCACTGGGAAGAGTGGTACGCGCGACACCTCGCCGTCGATGGTCGACCGCGACAAGGTGGAGCCGAATAGCGTGAGTTCGGCAAAGCTCCGCGTTCTTCACCTATGGAGTTCGCAGTTCGTCGGTGGCCACTGCCACGCGCCTATTGAGCGTGCCGACGAATCGCAGTAGGACCTCCAAGTCTCGATCGCTATACCCGGCGAGGTGCTCGCCGACCGCGGCCGCCAGACCGGCGAACAAGGGGGCCACTGCATCTGCCACGGTTGAAATCGGCTCGACCAGCACTCGGCGCCGATCGAGCGGGTCTCGGCCGCGGCGCACGAACCCAGCTCGCTCGAGCCGATCGATCATCGTTGTCACCGCCCCGCCCCGCGTGATCCCGATCAGTTCGGCCAACTGCCCCGGTGTCTGCGGCCCAGCCGCGCTCAGCAGGTTGAGGCAGCTCAGATCTGTGACGGTGATGCCGAGCCGCGCGGCAACGGCCGAGTGGAAGATGACTGTGCGTGTCGCCTGGGTCCGCAGTTCCGCATGCAACGAATTCAGGGTCTCGCTCCTGGTTTTCCCTGATCCCATCTCAGTACCCCCTCTTTTAATATCTCCAATATAGAGATGCTCGCAAATGGTGAGAGTACTCGATGCAACGTTGGGAGACGAGGACATGACGACGAAGCGGGCGATCCCCCTCTGGCTGCTGGTGATTTTCGTGGGGATCCAGTTCGGTGCGGGCTGGTACGAGAAGCTCGGCATCGTTCCCCTGTGGGCCGACGTGCCCCCCGAGCAGACGCTCACAGCGATGGAGGAGTCCGGTATGAAGCGGGCGGGGCGCGCATTCTGGCCGTTCGTTTCACCAGCCGTCGCGCTGCTCGCCCTCGTGAACCTCGTCATTGCCTGCCGGACGCCCACGGCGGCCCGGCGCTGGTGGATCGTCGGTGCGGCGGCGATGACCTGCTACGCGGTGTTCAGCTACGCCTACTTCGTTCCGCAGATGTTGATGTTCCAGTCCGGTGGCGCTGACTGGACGCCCGAACGTGTCGAATCCTTCGTCACCTGGTGGACCACTCTGAACTACCTGCGCATGGTGCTCGGCGGTATCGGTTGGTTGTGTCTGCTGCGCGCCCTGTCACTGTCGGCGCTGCGCGCCGAGCCGGCCACACCGGCCCCTGCGGTCACGGCGGCTGCTTAGCGTCTGCCCACGGCACGCGGGGGCCTGGTCCAAAGGGACCGGGCCTCCGCGTTTTTCGTGTATCGCTCGTCCCGATACCGGGAACCGGGTCTCAGGCGAGGACGAGTGCGATGAGGATGAGGATCGAACCGCCCATCACCACGGCGTGGCGAATGTTCTGGAGGATGGGCATCACCCAGTGCGGGAAGCCGCTTTCCGCGGCCTTCAGCAGGGCGGCCGCGTCGACGCGCGCCAGCATCGGGTCGCCCTTGCGAGCGAAAGCGGCCTGGACGGACGTCGCCGCGGTCAGGTTGCTGTAGATGATGAGCACGTTGCCGACGAGCACCAGCGGCTGGAAGATCCAGGACAGGGTCTGGCCCCAGTGGTTGCCGGTCAGCTGGAGGGCGGCCAGGACCGTCATGATCATGGCGACAGTCGCGGGGACGATCGTCTCGTGGCCGCTGGCATCGAAGCTGATGTTGTTCTCCTGCAACACCGACGCGGGAATGCCCTGCCTTCGCAGTTCCGCCTCGGCGGCTGCTTTCGCGGTGGCGCCGTAGCGGTGGCGCACCAGCGGGATGCTCACGAAGGCGAGGGCGATCAGCAGCTGCAGGACGGCGGCGAAGACGTACATGGTGTGTTCTCCTCATCGGATGTTCTGTCACTGTGGCGACGAACCGCAGTGGCGTTGTCGATGAGAACGACGATGCCGACCGGCGCTGACAGCGCGCTGACATGAGCCCGATGGTGGCTTTCGGTGCTGGTTACGCGGTGTGTGCGGGATCGGCCGCCGGGGTGGTCAGCACGCAGCGGGTGCCCTGATAGATCGTCGGCATGCAGCGGTTGCAGTGGGTGCACGGCGAGACCGACACCTCGTCGGCGCGCATCCGATTGATCAGATCGGGGTCATAGAGCAGTGCCCGCGCCATGGCGACGAAGTCGAAGCCGTGCGCCATCGCGGTGTCGATGGCCGCGCGGGAGGCGATGCCGCCGAGCAGGATCAGCGGGAGGTCGAGTTCGGCGCGGAAGCGCGACGCCTCGTCGAGCAGGTACGCGTCGCGATAGGGGTAGGTGCGCAGGAATTTCCGGCCTGCGAAGCGGATGCCCCAGCGCTGGGGCTGCGGGAATTGGGCGGCGAATTCGCGCAACGGGACGTCGCCGCGGAACAGGTACATGGGATTGCGCAGCGAGCTGCCGACGGTGAGTTCGAGCGCGTCGAGGTTTCCGTCCTCGGCCAGCCACCGTGCGACGGTGCGGCTTTCCTCGATGCCGAACCCGCCGCGCACACCGTCGTCCATATTGAACTTCGCGAGCACCGCGATCTCGTCGCCGACTTCGTCGCGCACCGCCTGCGCGGTCTGCCTGGCCAGGCGCGCACGGTTGGCCAGGGTGCCGCCGTAGGAGTCGGAGCGTTTGTTCAGCGCCGGGCTGAGGAAGGCGCTGATCAGATAGTTATGGCCGAAATGCAGCTCCACGGCGTCGAATCCGGCGCGAACCGCGAGCCGGGCGGCCTCGGCGTGTGCGGTGATGATGCGCCGGATATCGGTCTCGCTCGCCGCGTGCGTGACGCGCAGGCTGATGGGGCTGAGCTGCCTGCTCGGCGCCAGCGCCGGTGCGCGGTTGGACGCCGCGTTGGCGACCGGGCCCGCGTGGCCGAGCTGAGCGGAGACCGCACCGCCTTCGGCGTGTACCGCGTCGGTGAGTCGTTGCAGGCCGGGCACGGCGTCGGTGCGCATCCAGATCTGATGACGATCGGTGCGGCCCTCCGGCGCGACCGCGCAGTAGGCGACGGTGGTCAGTGCCGCGCCGCCCGCGGCGACCCTGCGGTGGAACTCGATGAGATCGTCGGTGACCAGCGCGTCCGGTGTGCGTCCCTCGAACGTCGCGGCCTTGATGATGCGGTTGCGCAGCTGGACCGGCCCGAGCATGGCGGGCTGGAACGCATCGCGGATCTCCGTCGACACGACCCCAGGCTAGAACGTGTTGCGGTTTTATGGAACCGAAATGCGCAGCGCGAACGTATTGACTCCCAATGAGAACCTGTTCTAATTTTTGGCATGCGTAGATACGAGGGTCGCCGAGTATTGGTCACAGGTGCGGGATCGGGCATCGGTCAGGGTATTGCCCTGCGGCTACTCGACGAAGGCGCGCAGCTGGTCGCCGCCGACATCGATCAGCCCGGCCTGGAAGCCACCGCGGCGAAGGCGGGCGATGCCGCCGACCGGTTGCGGACTGTGCAGGTGAACGTCGCCGATCCCGATTCGGTGCGCACCGCGACGGGCTCGGCACTGGAATTCCTCGGTGGCCTCGATGTGCTGGTGAACGCGGCGGGCATCCTGCGCCCGGCCCGCACCGACGAAATGCCGCTCGAGGTGTGGAATCAGGTCATCTCGGTGAACCTCACCGGAACCTTCCTGATGACCCAGAGCGCGCTGCCCGCGCTGGTGGAATCCGGGCACGGCGTCGTGGTGAATCTGTCCTCGACGGCGGCCTTCAGCGCCGCGCCCTATCTGGCCGCTTACGCCGCATCCAAGGGCGGAGTCAACGCATTCACCCACGCCATCGCGCTGGAGTACGCCAAGCAGGGTCTGCGCGCTGTCAATATCGTGCCCGCGGGCATCACCAGCGGGATCACCACGAAATCCATTCGGGATCAGCCGGATGGCTTCGACCCGAGCCTGTTCGCCAGGATGACCGGCTGGCTCAACGGCGGCGCGCTCGGGAGCCCGGACGATATCGCGGGCGTGGTCGCGATGGTCGCCTCCGATGACGGCCGCTACATGACCGGGACCGAGATCCGCATCGACGGCGGTGCCTTGATGTAGTCCCTACGCGGGCGTGGCGACCAGTAGGTGGTGTGGGATCGGCCGGTTGGGCAGCTCCTCGTGAGCACGGAGCACCCGGCGCGTTCCAGCGCGCCGATCACCTCGGCCACCGGCCGCAACGTGAATCCGTATGCGGTGAACGGCATTCTCGCCATGGCGCCATCGTAGCCACCGCCGGGGTGCTATTTGGATCACCGACGTTTCGAATACTGTTGCTGCCACGCCGGATCGGATTCGATCGAAGGCCCCGCTGTCGAACGGAAGGATGCTGGATGCGATCACCGCTGATTGTCCTGGCCGCCTGCGCATTGGCGCTCGTGCCCGCGAGCGCCGCCGACGCGGCGGGGCAGTGGGGTCCGCTGGCGCCGCCCAACCCGCATCTCGGGCCGCTCGGCACCGCGACCATGCACGGTGACGCCGGCTCATCGGACGCGACACCTTTGGCGGGCCCTGGACCCGGCGACGTGTCGGTGGGCGTCTATCCGCTGGTGGCGGCGTGTCCGACGCTGCTGCAGGGTTCGGACGGTCTCGTGGTCGCGCTGTGCACGGCGATCGCGGGACAGGCTCCGGTCGTGCACCTGCTCGATCCGGCCGGTGGCACGCCGCTCGGTGCCTCGCTGGCTTCGCTCACCTTGGCCAAGGGCAGCCTGCTCGGCGGCGTCTACGCCTATCTGGACAATGCCGACCGGCTGATGGTCGTGGACGGGAATCGCACGTTGCTCCGTGTGGCCCACACCCGCGATGCGGCGGGCGGGTGGCAGCTCGCGGTCGAGTCGTCGACCGATCTCGCCCCGGTAATTCCGGTCGGCGACAACGTCACTGGGCTCGTGCCGGATTGGTCCGGCAATGTCTGGTTCGCCACCGGCAAGGGCCTGGTCGGACTGGTTCCGCCCGTGGGCGGGGCAGCGGTCGTCGCGCTGCCCGCGGGCGAGCAGGTCGCCAACAGCATCTCGGCGGCGCCGAGCGGGCGCATCGCCGTCGCGACCAGCCACGCCCTCTACGAATTACGGGCCGAGGCGGGACGACCCGAGGTGCTCTGGCGTGCGGCCTACGATCGCGGCCGGGCGCGCAAGCCCGGCCAGCTCAGCTGGGGAACCGGTTCCACGCCTACCTATTTCGGTCCGAATACCGGCGCCGATTACCTGACGATTGTGGACAACGCCGACGGCCGGGTCAATGCGCTGGTCTTCCGTTCGGGCAGCGGCCAGCTGGTGTGTGCACAGCCGGTGCTCACGAAGGGTGGTGCGGGCAGCGAGAATTCACCGATCGGCATCGGCCGCTCGTTGTTCGTCGCCAGCACCTACGGCTATCCATATCCCGCGGTTCCCGAGGGCGCGGGCCAGGCGGTTCCGGCCGCCGCGCCGTTCATCGGCGGTATGACTCGCGTCGACGTCGACGACACCGGGTGCCACACGGTCTGGGAGAACACGGTGCGCAGCGCCGCCGTTCCGCATCTATCCACAGTCGACAGCGCGATATACACAGTGACGCGAATCGGTCTCGACACCACGACGCCGCTGGACGGTTACGCCTTCACCGTCATCGATCCCGACACCGGCGCCGTCACCTCGAGCAGGCCGCTGCCCGGCACCGTCGTCGACGACCCGCTGCAGACGTCGCCGCTGGTCACCCATGGTGGAGAGGTCATGCAGGGCACCATCACCGGGATTCTGCGCATTCGTTGACACGCCGCCTCGCGGCCGTTCGATACTCGGATCCGGGCCCATCGCCTGGTGGATCGTTGCCGGTGGAAGCGCCTGTGGATAGTGCGCCACAACACTTTTGGTCTCGACCGATGATCGAGACTTTCCACAGGCCCTGTGCATACCTGCGTAAGGCCATGTGCATACCTGTGTGACCCCTGTGAGTGGTTGTCGAGTGTGTGGACAGATCAGTGCAGTGCTTGTGGATAGCGCGCCGAGATGGTGGGCTCGAATGCGCGGCAGTGACGTTCGGCAGCGTATTGGGCGTCACGAGTCTGCACAGCCTGTGCGATGGGAGATTTCGGTGTTGTGGAAAGCTACGCGCTGCCCGCGCCCTATGGCATAGCTGTCGGCAGACTCCATAGTGCTGCGGCCGGGCGGCCACAGTCGCAGGCGCTCGGCGGAGAGCCGGCCTCGCGCCCAGGGCATGACAATCGGCAGAACTCCGTAGTGCCGTGCTCGGCAGGCGGCCGCTGCCACACGCGGAAGGGTGCGGCGCCGCAACAGCCTGGCCACCGGCCTCGAGCTCGCGCCGATATCCGATGGTGAAGGGGCTCAGCCGGAGGCTTTCGGGCCGGTGGCGAGTCCACGCTGGATCACGGCGAGGGTGTGGGTGATGGCCTGTTCGCGAGCGGCGTCGTCCAAACCGGGGATGGGTCCTTCGACCATCAGTGCGGCAAGTCCGTGCACCATTGCCCAGGCCGCGATTTCGGCGTCGGGGCGGTGTGCCGGGTCCATGTAGCCGATCTCGACAAGCTCGTCGAGCAGTGTGGACAACAGGTTGAACGCAGGCGAGTCTTCCGGTGCTCCGTCGACCGGGCCGGTTTCGCAGAAGGCGGTGCGGAACAGCCCGGGTTCCGCTCTGGCGAAGGCGATATACCCGCGGCCGACCGCATTCAGGCGCAAGATCGCGTGCGCTTCGGGGCCAAGGGATTCCACGCCGGCGGACATCGCACCGAACAGGCTCTGCTGCGCCTCGGCCTGTGCCGCGCCGAGTAGTTGGTCGTGATTGGTGAAGTGGCGGTAGGCCGCGGTCGGCGTGACACCGACCAGCCGGGCGGCCGCACGCACGGTCACCGCCTCCGGCCCGCCGGTTTCCGCGAGCTCGGCGGCGGCGCGCACAAGCGCGTTGCGCAGGTCGCCGTGGTGGTACGGGCCTGCGCGGTTGGCGCGCTTGGTCGCTGATTCCGAGTCCGTCATCCCTCTGATGTTGACACCAGCACACATCTCGTGGCAAGTTAACACCCATCAAGTTTGCGACCGTAAACATTCTCGATCGGGGAGGCCCGACATGTTCGAAAGACTCGGCAGATTCACCGTCCGCCACGCCCGCTGGATACTCGTCGTCGGCGTATTCGCGCTGCTCGCGGGCGGGGTGGTCGGCGCAACCGCGTTCAGCAAAATGCAGCCGGGAGGGCAGGAGGATCCGCACGCGCAATCCAGCGCCGCGACGAGCCGATTGGCGGACAAGTTCGGTGCGGACACCGACTACGTCTTCCTGATCGGGGCGAAGACCGGCACTGTCGACGACGTAGGCGTCGCCGATCTCGGCCGGGACCTGGCGCGCCGACTCGCCGCCGACGGCAGGCTCACCAATGTCGTCTCGTACTGGGAGACCGGATCGCCGGCGATGCGGTCCGCCGACGCGACCGCGGCCGTCGTACTCGCGGGCAGTTCGGCCAACGATGCCGCCGACAAGGAGAAGGACGCCGACGCGATCGTCGAGGATTACCGTGCCGACGGCCCGGTCGCGCAGATTCGCATCGGAGGCAGCTCCGCGATCTTCCATTCGATCACCGAGCAGATCGGCAAGGACCTCGGTCTCGCCGAAGCCGTTGCGGTGCCGTTGATCCTGGCACTGCTGGTGCTCGCCTTCGGCAATGTGATCGCCGCGCTGCTCACCCTGGTCGTCGGCGGGATCGCCATTCTTGGCACCTTCACCGAACTCGCGATCCTCGGCTCGGTCACCGATGTGTCGATCTACGCGGTGAACCTCACCACCGGCCTCGGTCTCGGGCTCGCGGTCGACTACGGGTTGCTGATGGTCAGCCGATTCCGGGAACGGCGCGCGGCAGGAGCGGAGCCGTCCGACGCGGTGGTCGCCGCGGTGTCGACGGCAGGCCGCACCATCGTGTTCAGCGCGGCGACGGTGGTCGCGGCACTCTCGGCCCTGGTGATCTTCCCGCAGTACTTCCTGCGCTCGTTCGCCTATGGCGGGATCGGCGTCGTGGGCATCTCCGCCCTGGCCGCGGTCGTCGTGCTGCCCGCGCTGCTCGCGGTGCTCGGTGCACGCACCGATGCGTGGCGGGTGCCCGGCGTCCGCGGGATCCGTGGTGACGCGACGCCGTTCTGGGCGGGCGTCGCCGGTTTCGCGATGCGCAGGCCGGCGCTGGCGGGCGTTCCGGTGGTCGCGGTGCTGCTGCTTGCCGCCGCGCCGCTGCTGAATGTGCAGTTCGGCACCCCCGACGATCGGGTATTGCCCACCAGTGCCGAGGTGCGGCAGGTCGGTGATGCGATGCGCGACGACTTCGGCGGCGGCGACGCCAACGCGCTGTCGGTGGTCACGACGGCCGGGGTGGCCGCAGCCCCGCTCGCGGACTACGCGCGCACCCTGTCGCTGGTCGAGCACGTCACCCAGGTCGATTCCAGCGCGGGCACTTTCGTGCGCGGCGCACAATCGGCGACCTCGCCCGCCGATGCCAGGTTCGCCCGTCCCGACGCGCAGCGGCTGGCCGTGCTCACCGACCTGGACCTCAACTCGAGCGCCGCTCGTGAGCTGGTCGACAAGGTGCGCGACGTCCCGAGCCCGGTGGGGGCGAGTGCCTTGGTCGGCGGGCAGGCCGCCGAGCTGCGCGACAGCCTGGCCTCGATCGGGTCGAAGCTGCCCACCGCGATCGGCTGGATCGTGCTGACGACCTTCGTGCTGCTGTTCCTGTTCACCGGCAGCATCGTGCAGCCGCTGCGCGCCCTGCTGTCGAACGTGCTGAGCCTGGCCGCGACCCTCGGTCTGATGGTGTTCATCTTCCAGGACGGCCACCTGTCCGGACTGATCGGTTTCACACCCGCGCCACTGGACGTGTCGATGTTGCTGCTGTTGTTCTGCATCACCTTCGGCCTGTCGATGGACTACGAGGTGTTCGTGATCAGCAGGATCAAGGAGTTGCGCGACCGTGGCGTGTCCGCGGGTGACGCGGTCGTCGAGGGACTGGCCAGGACCGGCAGGCTCGTCACCACCGCCGCGGCGCTGATCTCGATCAGCTTTCTCGCCTTCACCACCAGCGATGTCCGGTTCATCCAGTTCTTCGGGCTCGGTGCGGGTTTGGCGATTCTGATCGACGCGACGCTGGTGCGTGGCGTGCTGGTGCCGGTGGCGATGCGCCTGCTCGGCCGGGCCGCCTGGTACGCGCCGCGGCCGATGCGGTTGGTGCACGCTCGGGTCGGTCTCGCCGAGGGCTGACCGAGGTTCGGCAGACGGCCCTCGCGCTCGGTGCGCGGGGGCCGTTCGCGGCGTTCACGGGTGTTGTCGGCAGCGCAATGAAACGTCCGCCACTGCGTGCATTTCGCCTGGTTCGACCACCTTCCCGGAAGCAATGAGGCGAAGATCACAGAGGGCTGCATAGTTGCGGTCACGGTGCTGATGGCGTCGGAGCCGATGGCACGAGCAACCACCTTTGCGCAACTGGTTATTTCTGATCTTGACAGGCCGTCGGTATACCTACGTGCGGCACCGCATGGCACATATCTTGTTTATTACGCATTAAACAAACCTTGAGTCGCTTTCTGTTCATCCACTGTCCAGCTATCTCCATTACAAGCCACTGAACATGCAGGTAGTGACGCGTGTCGGCCGACCATGGAGAGATCTATTGAATGGCTCCAGCTAATCGTTTGGGGAATGTTTGATGCGCCCCGCGGTGGTTAAGGATTGCCGCTCGGTATCTCGTGGCGGGGGTCTTTTGTGAGCCGAAAACCGGGCGCCCGCAGTGCCGCCATGGGTTAGCTGGAGTAGTGAAAAACCATGCGCCCACATGGGTTTGCTGGCGTGCTGCTTTATACGCTCGACCTCGGCGTGGAGGGTTGCATGCGGATAACGATTGTGTACAGTTGACGGTAACGCTGGCCGCAGCTGAGCTGGACTCGCTGCGGCCAGCGGAACTCAAATGGGGGAGTTCACAACCTGGTTGTAGCGCATCGTTGCTGCCGATTGCCCGGAGCCATTTCACTCACCGTGTGCTCGGCGTTGTCTGCCAACGATCCTCGGCCGGGCTTCCCACCACCGCCGCTTGCTGCTCGAGCGCCGCGCGCCGACCCGCGCCGAACACATAGGCCAGGAACAAGACTTCGGCGACGAACCCGATCGCGATGCGCGCCGAAGCGGGCAGCGGGCTCGGTGTGACGAAACCCTCCAGGAAACCGGACACCAGCAGGACTCCGACCAAGCCGATCGCGATCGCCGCGGTGGCTCGTCCCTGCCGCGCCACCGCCTCCAGCCTGCTGGCACGACCCGGATCGATCAGCGTCCAGCCCAGCTTCAGTCCGGCCCCGCCCGCCACGAAGACCGCCGTCAGCTCGAGCATCCCGTGCGGCAGGATGTACCCGAAGAACGAGTCGAGCCTGCCCGCCTCGGCCATGAGCCCTGCGCTGACACCCACATTGAGCGCGTTCATGAACAGCAGGTACACCGCAGGCAGGATCAGCACCCCGGTGAACAACGCGATCGCCGATACCCACGCGTTGTTCGTCCACACCTGCGCGGCGAACGCACCCTGCGGATGCTCCGAGTAGTAGGTCTCGAATTTGCCGCCCGGTTTGGTGAGTGCGTCGGTGTTGTCGGGGAGACCGAGCAGGTCGTGCGCCGCACCGGACCCGTGCACCCACACCGCGAGCCCGCCCGACACAACGAGGAACACCGCCGCGACGCTCACCCACCACGGCCAGGCCCGGTAGACCGCCGCGGGGAACCGGTGGGTGCAGAACCTGCCGATCTCCGCCCAGGTATCGGCCTTGGTGCCGAGCACCTTGCCGCGCGCCCTTGCCAGCAATGCGCTGAGCCCGGCGATGAGTTCGGGGTCGGGACTGTGCGACTGCAACCGAGCCAGCTGCTGCGAGGTCCGCCGATACAGCGCGACGAGCTCGTCCGCCTCGGCGCCGCTCAGCGACCGGCGCCGGGCCAGATAGTCCAGCCGGTCCCAGGACCGCCGGTGGGTGTAGCTGTACGCGTCGACGTCCATTGGTTGCCTCCCTCACCACTGGTCGGAAGAATGCTATTCGACATGGCTGAATTCACTACCGGCGAAGCGGTCGCGCTCGAGCTGCCGATCGCGCGGATCCCCACCAGGGCGTCCGCGTTCCTCATCGACGTCGTGGTGCAGTTCGCGCTGGGGTGCTCGCTGTTGTTCGCGGCCGCCGCGGTGCTGGCCGCTGCCGGCACGGACTCGGCGTGGATGGATGTGGCGGCGCTGGTGGCGATCGTCGGGGTGCTCATCGGCTACCCGGTTGCCTGCGAAACACTGATGCGCGGGCGCACGGTCGGCAAGGTGATGATCGGCCTGCGAGTGGTGCGCACCGACGGCGGGCCGATCGATTTCCGGCACGCGCTCACCCGTGGCCTCGCGGGCGGCATCGTCGATTTCTGGATCCTCGGCGGCTTCGGCGCCATCGCGGTGCTCACCTCGATGTGTTCCCCGAACGCGCGCCGAATCGGTGACGTGCTCGCCGGAACCGTTGTGGTGCACGCCCAGACGAGCCTGCCGCGGCCCGCGCTGGCCACCGCCCCGCCCTGGCTCGCGGGCTGGGCCGGACAGCTCGACCTGTCCGGCCTCCCCGAGGATCTCGCGCTCTCGGTGCGTCAATACCTGACGCGGGTCCGCACGCTCACTCCCGCCGTCCAGGCGAATCTCGGCCAGGCGCTTGTCATCGCGCTCTGCGAGCGGCTGCGGATTCGGCCACCGCTGGGTTACCCGCCGGTGCAGGTGCTCGGCGCGGTGATCGCCGAACGCCAACGCCGGGCATTGCCTGCCGCTCCTGCGGCTGTCTCGCCGATGGCCATGGCCGCCATCCGTAGCTGAAGCATGTCTTCCAATCGGCAGCGCAGTGGACAGGATCGGTTCGGCGAGCGCTCACTGCGGTCTTCACCGCGTGTCGGCATTGATTGAACGCGAACCGCGCCGCACCGGCATGACGCGACGGCATCGTCTGCTGCTCGACCGTGGGGTCCAAGCAGAATCGAAATGATGTGTGCCGCACCACCTCTGCGGCATCGCATCAGTCACCGACAACAACGACACCACCAACAAACGAACTGTCTACAGCCGCGGCACTCACATAGTTCCGGACTGTTTGAGTTCGAGGTACTCATCGGCCAAAGCCTCCGGCAGGCGGTCCGGGGGCGCGGAGACGACCGCGATTCCCTTGCGGCGCAGTGAGTCCTGCACCAGCGCGCGCTCGGCGAGGATGGTCTCCGCGGTGGCGGCGAGGTAGAGGTCGGCGAGGGTGTCGCGGCGCGCGGCGGCCGCGGCGATCTCGGGGTCGGTGACGGAGACGATCAGTACTCGGTGCCGTTGGGCCAGCACGGGCAGCACCGGCAGCAGGTTCTCCTGCACCGCGGCGCCGTCGAGGCTGGTGAACCAGACCACCAGGCTGCGGCGGCGGGTGCGTTGGATGGTCGCGCGGACCATTCCCGCGCTGTCGGTGTCGACAAGGGCGGGGCTGATGCCCGCCATCGCGTGCATCAGCTTCAGCTGCAATCCCTTTCCGCCGACGCCGCGGACCTCCGCCCGGACCTTCCTGTCGAAGGCGAGCAGATCCACCGAGTCGCCCGCCGCGGCGGCCAGCCCGCCGAGCAGCAGGGCGGCCTCGATGCTCGCGTCCAGTCGGGTGCCGTCGTCGATGTGCTCAGGACTGCCGACTCGGCCGGCACTGACGCGACCGGTGTCGAGCAGCATCAGCATGTGCCGGTTGCGTTCCGGGCGCCAGGTGCGCACCAGCACGTCGCTGGCTCGTGCGGTGGCGCGCCAGTCGATGGACCGCACGTCGTCGCCGGGGACGTACTCACGGAACGAGTCGAACTCGGTGCCCTGGCCGCGCAGGTTCGCGACATTGCGACCCTCGAGATGTTGCAGCCGTTTCACTTTCGACTGCATCAGGTGTTCGCTGCGGAACGGCGGCAGCGCACGCACCCGCGCGGGCACCAGGCGCCGGGTCTGCCTGCCCGCGATGCCCAGCGGGCCGATCAGACGCAGCGTGACCGGGCCCGCCGCTCGATCGCCGCGGTAGGTCGGCGTGAGCGTGGTGTGCAAGCGCGTCCGGGTGTTGTGCGCGAGATCCAGTCGGTGCGCGCGGTGCGCGGCGCGTGCGCTGTCGGGCCAGTCGTCCCACAGGGTGCCGCGTACCGTGCGGGTCCCGCTGTTGAGCACAACGAGCTCCACCTCGGCGCTGCGGCCGAGGCGGACGACGGTCAGTGGTTCTCTGCTGAGAGAGACGTCGTGCGGGCGCGCGACCGAGCCCATATCGATGAGCACAGCAGCGGCGAGCGCACTCGTCATCATTGCCACGCCGAGCCAGGTCGGCATGACGAAGACGACGAACAGCGCGACCACCGCGCCCGCGGTGGCCAGCCGACCGGTGACGACCACGAGCTACACCGGGACCGGGACCGCGAGCAGCAGCGACGACATCACGCCCTCGGTCGTCACCCCGTCCAGTTCCGCCTCGGGCCGCAGGTGCAGGCGGTGCCGCAGCACCGCGACCGCGACCGATTTCACGTCGTCGGGGGTCACGAACCCGCGCCCGTTCAGCCAGGCGAACGCGCGCGCCGCCGCCATCAGAGCGGTGGCGCCGCGCGTGGACGCACCGTGCTGGACGGCGGGCGAAGTACGGGTGGCACGGCAGATGTCCACGGTGTAGGCGAGCACCTCCGGGCTGATGGTGACGTGCGAGACCGCGGTCCGGCCCGCGGCGATATGCGCTGGTCCCGCGACGGGCCGCAGCCCGGCGCCGGCCAAGTCGCGCGGGTCGAATCCGGCGGCGTGCCGCTGCAGGATGCGGAATTCGTCATCGCGACCAGGCAATTGGATGTCGACCTTGAACAGGAACCGGTCCAGCTGCGCCTCCGGCAGTGGGTAGGTGCCCTCCTGCTCGATGGGGTTCTGGGTAGCGACCACTACGAACGGCTCGGGCAGCGGCCGTGGCTTGCCGTCGACCGAGACCTGGCGCTCCTCCATGGATTCCAGCAGTGCGGACTGCGTCTTGGGTGGGGTGCGGTTGATTTCGTCGGCGAGTAGCAGGTTGGTGAACACCGGCCCGTGCCGGAAGGTGAATTCCGCCGAGTGCGGGTCGTAGATCTGCGAGCCGGTGACATCGGCGGGCATCAGGTCCGGTGTGAACTGGACGCGGGCATGCTCGAGGTCCAATGCCGTCGCCAACGCCCGGACCAGCAGCGTTTTCGCCACGCCTGGAACACCTTCCAACAGCACGTGGCCGCGGCACAGCAGCGCGAGAACCAGGTACATGATCGCGGTGTCATTGCCGACCACCGCTTTACCGATCTCGGCGCGCAAGGCGGCGAACGCGGCACCCGCCTCTTCGGCGGTGGGGGTGTGGTGGGTGTTGGTCATGCTGGTCATCCGACCTCCTGTGTCGTGCAGGGGTTACCGCACCCCATGGGCGGTATGAGCGCTCGGCCACGATGTCCCATCCACCCTCCGGTGTCGTGTGGGTGATTCCGTAACCCGGCCGCGTGGATGGGCGCTGGGTGGTGATGTCTCGTCCGCCCTCCGGGGTCGTGCGGGCGATCGCGCAACCCGACTACGTGGATGGGCGCTGGGTGGTGATGTCTCGTCCACCCTCCGGTGTCGTGTGGGTGATTCCGTAACCCGGCCGCGTGGATGGGCGCTGGGTGATGATGCCTCATCCGACCTCCGCCTCGATCCATTCGAGTTGTGCGGCAACGAGATGCAAGGTGTCGGTGTCGGGCACCGGACCGTACAGGGTCGAGCCGACCGTGTTCGGGTCTGCGCCGGTGCGCGCGCTGACTACGGCGATCAGCCGGTCCGGAGCGGTTTCGGCGGTGACGCCGAGGTGCGGGCGGATGCGGCGCAGTGTCGCCGCGCGCAGCTTCGACGCGACATGTTCGTAGTCCTTGGATCGGCGATACAGCGCGGCCTGTCCGGCGAGCAGTTCGTTCGCCGCGACTTCGACCGGCCGCGGCTCACCGACGAGCGCGCCGCGGCGGCGGGCCCGCCACCACACCACGAGCGCTGCGGCGATCAGGAACTGGAGTCCGCCGAAGGCGACCGGTCCGGGTAGCCGGCTGAAGATGGAATCCTGGCCTGCTCCGGCACCGGGTGCGTCGATGTCGGGGCTGTCGGGGTAGTGCGTCGGCGGCGGCATCCGCGGTGGTTTCCGCGGTGTCGGGGTGTCCGGCGCACCGCAGGCGTTCAGCATCGCGTAGAGCAGCAGCAGGAGCACGACCACGCCCGCTAGACCGACCCAGAACCTCGGGCTGCGTAGCAGCTCCGGCAGTGGGGGGCGTTGCCTGCGCGTGCGCGGCGGTTTTTCGGTGACCGCCACTTCGGCGGGTTCCGGTGCGGGCGGCGGCGCGGCGCCGGAGTAGCGGTCGGCGTATTCGAGGCTGCGGTATTCATCTTCGGTCGCGTGCCTGCCGCCGTAGACGATTTCGTCGAAACTGTATGCGGCGGGATGGAGTTCGGTCGCGGCCTCGAGTGGTAGCACGGTGGTGGCGTCGTCGGCGGTTTCCCGTGCGGTGCGCGAGCGGCGCACCTCCAGCAGGCCACCCTGCTCGAGCCCGCGTAGCACGGCGCGGAAGCGTTCGCGCAGCGCGGCATCGAAGTCACGGTGTTCGGCGGCGGACTCGGCGGCGGCGCGATGATGCGCGGCCGCGCCGAGCCGAGGCGCCGGTGGGGCAGCGGGCTCGCGCACCGGAGGCCAGGTCTCGGGTGTGACGTTGTCGGTCGGGTGCTCGGCGTCGGTCATTGTGCCTCCGGCACCCGAATATCGAGTCCCTCACGGCGACAACGCCGATCCACATACGACACCACGCGCGTCGCCGCCTCGACGACCTCACCGAAGGCGACGATCAATAGCACCGCCGAGGTGGTGAGCACGATGACCTGCCAGCGGTGCGTGCCCGAGAAATCCGAGATCAACCGCGGGATGCCGAGCAGCGGGACGGCCAGCAGCACCGTCAGGCCGCGCTGGCACAGCCACAGCCCCACCGTCGGCCACTCCGCTCCTGCGACGAGCAGTCGCGAGCGCGCCACCGCCGTGGCATGCGAGGCCCGCTCGACGAATATCACCGGCACCGCGACGAACCGCTGGGCCCGCAGATAGCCGAGCCACAGCAGCCCGAGCGGGAAGGTGACGACAAGAATGCTGCCCAACGCCAGCACACTCACTCCGACCAGCGTGAACAGCACGTGGAATACCAGCAGGGCCGGGCCCGCGGTCGCCGTCCTGCGCAGCGCGGTGCGCCACCCGATCGGGGACCCGGCGACACTGGCGAGCCCGATGGCGGCGGTCAGCCCGCGCAGCACGCATCGCAGCAACCAGGCACAGGCCGCCGTCGACAGGATCGCGGCCCATCGGGTGCCCTGGTCGGAGCCGTGCGTCAGGTGCGACACGCCTGCGGTGATCGCGACGACGATCAGCTCGGCGACGACCACTCCGACCACGGTCGAGCAGGCCAGCACGACGATGTTCGCCTGGATCAGCGCGAACGGCTCGTCGAGCAGTTCACGAAAGCGCAGTGGACGGATCGGCACCGTCGGCCCAGGTGACCCTGGTGATGGATGATCTCCCGCCCCGACGGCACCGGCCTGCTCGGCGGCTGGTTGCACGGGGCCGAGTCTAGAGCGTGCCGGGCGGCTTCGCCGGTAGCGGAGCGGGGCTCAGCGTTCGAGGAGGCGATCCACGACGGCCCGGTACCGCTGCGGCTCGATGGGTGGCAAACCGAGCAGAGCCCGCAGGTACACCCCGTCGCCGACCAGCCGGACGATGTCGGCGCGCACCGGGTCGTCGATTTCCTCGTCGAGGCCCGTCGACCAGGCGTTCAGCATGTCGGTGAGCGCCTGCTGCACTTCGCCGGTGTCCGGGCCGGAGCTGGCATCGATCGTGCGCATGGTCGCGAGCATGGACCGGTAGACCTCGAGTTCCACCGCTTCCGCGGCGTCGTCGGGGTTCGGGGTCTGCAGGTACCACTCGGCGACCGAGGTGCCGTGCGCGACGGCGTCGCCCAGGTGCTGTTCCGCGCGTTCGCTGAGGCGTCTGACCAGGCCGGCGAGCAGGGCGTCCTTGCTCTTGAAGTGATAGAGCAGGCCGCCTTTGGAGACGCCTGCGGTCGCGGCGACGCTCTCCAGCGTCACCTGGGACATGCCTTTTTCCAGCAGCAGAGTTTCGAGCGCGTCCAGGATGCGGTCGCGGGTGGTTGCCGTCACCCGGGTGACTATACCGGCTGGACGGTAATGCGAATTTACTGTACCGTCTGGACGGTAAAACTGCGACGAGAGTCGGGAAAGTCGATGAGCACACAGACCACGAAGGGCGCCCGCGACGATGTCGGGACGGCGACGGGGACCACCTCCCCGCCTCGCGCCACCACCCGCGACTGGGCCGGTCTCGCCGTGCTCGCACTCGCGCTGCTGCTCCTCGCCGTCGACGCCACGGTGCTCGACCTCGCGGTGCCCGCGATCAGCGCCGATCTGACGCCGACCACACCGCAGCTGCTGTGGATCATCGACGTGTATTCGTTCGTCCTCGCTGGTCTGCTGGTGGTGATGGGCAACCTCGGCGACCGGATCGGGCGGCGCAGGCTGCTGCTGATGGGTGGCGTCGGCTTCGCGGTCGCGTCGGCGATCGCGGCGTGGTCGGTTTCGCCCGAGATGCTCATCGCCGCCCGCGTGCTGCAAGGTGTCGCCGGCGCGACCCTGATGCCCGCGACGCTGGGCTTGATCCGCTCGATGTTCCTTGATCCGCGCCAGCGCACGGTCGCCATCGCGGTCTGGAGTGCGATGGCGGGCGGTGGCGCGGCGGCGGGTCCGCTACTGGGCGGCTGGCTGCTCGAGCACTACTGGTGGGGCTCGGTGTTCCTGGTGAACCTGCCGGTCATGTTGGCACTGCTGGTGCTCGGCCCGGTTCTCATTCCGGAATCCCGTGATCCGAATCCCGGCCGGTTCGACCTGCCGAGTGCCGCGCTGTCCATGCTGGCCCTGGTGCCGGTGGTGTACGCGGTCAAGGAGAGCGCTGCCCACGGTCCCAGCCTGGGAATGGTCGGCATCGGTGCGATCGGCGTGCTCGCCGGTGTGCTGTTCGTGCATCGGCAGCGCGGTCTCGAGCACCCGATGATCGATCTGAAGCTGTTCGCAGTGCCGAGGTTTCGCATCGCGGTGCTCACCAGCCTGCTTTCGGTGTTCGCGCTGGCCGGCGAGCTGTTCTTCGCTTCGCAGTACCTGCAACTCGTGCTCGGCCACTCGCCGTTGGAGGCGGGGCTGCTGCTATTGCCCGGTCTGGCGGCCAACGTGATCGCGGCGCTCGCGTCCGCGTGGTTGGTGCGTTATCTACGGCCCGGCCTCGTGCTCAGTGGTTCGCTGCTGGTTGCGGCGATCGGTTCGGCACTGTTCCTGCTACTCGGTGCCGATGCGACGAGCAACGTGACATTCATCGTCGCCTTCCTGTTCACCGGCGCCGGTGTCGGTGTCTCGCTGACGATCTCGTCGGATCTGGTGGTCAGCTCCGCGCCCGCGGCGCGCGCCGGTGCGGCGGCGGCGGTCTCGGAAACGGCGTACGAGACCGGCATCGCGCTGGGTGTCGCGGTGCTCGGCAGCGTGGTCATGGCGGTATTCCGCAACGGCCTCGACCTGTCGCGGATCCCTGCCGAGCATGCGGCAACCGCATCCGAATCCCTTGGCGGTGCAACAGAAGTCGCGCGCGGACTACCGGAATCCCTCGCTGCCGAGTTCCTGACCTCGGTGCACGAGGCATTCGTCTCGGGCATCCACATCGCGGCCATCGGCACCTCGGCGGTGATGCTCCTCGCCGCGTTGGTGGCGTTCCGGCTACGGACGGCTCGATCGTAGGCGCGCCGCACACCATAGTCGGGCAGGCGCCCGGCTTCGGTGGCGCTCGGGTCCGGTGTGAGCGCGGGGTGGCGGCCGACCCCTCGGCCACGATCGGTGCCGCAATCTCCGAGGTGCATCGGCTACTTCACCTCGCCAGCGGTGGCCGCACCGACCTCGGTGATCACGTCCAGGATGACCCTGCCGAGCGTGAGATTGCGTTCGACGGCCCGGAGCCTGTGGCGAAAGCTGCTCGCAGATCTTTCGTGTCGCTGAGATTCCACCGGGAACCCTTGGGCGCGGCTTGTCCAGCTCCGGACGGCACCAGAACCCGCTGAGCCCACCGCGACCACTGCGCGCGGGTGGGGAGGTGGGCTCAACCTGTGGCCTCAGCAGCACCGGGTTGTCCAGTTTGCCGGCGGCCAACGGTTTACCAGCACTGCCCGGAACACCGCTGGAACGTGAGTTTGCTCGTCGAGCCGGGGCACGCCACCCGGTTTCGGCGCACTAGTGCACCGAGCGGCGTGGGGTCAGTGGCCGGGTGGGAGTTCGCGTTGGGGACGAGTGGGGAGTTCGGGGATGTGTTGTGCGGGCAGCTCGCCGTGGGGGTGCGCTGCGGGCAGGCCGTAGCCGTACGCGCCGGTGGGTGGCAGTGCGGAGTAGCGCGGGTCGGTCGGGGGCGCGTACTGCTGCTGGTAGTCCGCGTCGACGACGGTGGAGGCGATGTGCTGGGCCTGCCACTGGGGTGAACCAGGGGGCAGTTGGTAGCCGCCGGGGGCGGCGGGCATCGCTGGTGCGTGCGAGTCCTGGGAGTCGACGGTGACCTTCCTGGTGCGGCGGAGGGTGAAGGTGATTTCCTCGACCTCTTCGAAGGCTTGGCGGGCAGTGCGCAGCGGATGGGTCGCGGAGTCGAGCGCGTTCGCGACGAAGGAGGGGACGAGCGGGCGGATGAAACGGGCCGCCGTGTCGGAGAAGGGCACCATGCCGATGATGGGGAGTTCGAGGCCGTCGCTCTTGGGCGTGGTCGGCGTGGGGGCCGCGACGGCGGGTGTCGATGCGTTCGCGGTGGTCGCCGGTGCGAGTGCGGCCGCTGTGACGGTGGCGGGCAGGTTCGGTGTCGTGTGAGACACGGAGGTGTCCTCTCGGTCGCCAGCCGGTGCGGCTGGTAGTTCGCGGCGGCGCGGCGGCTCGGTGATGCCGAGCTCGAGCCCGCCGATAGCGGCGATGATGCGGGTGCGCTGGCGTTCCCGATCGATCGCGGCGTCCGCTTCGACGGCCAGTCGCGCCGCGGTGAGTTCGTGTTCGGCGCGCAGGGCGGCTGCCTCGGTCCGCACCTCGGCGCGTTTGACGGCGATCACGGCGTCGGCGGTGCGCTCGGCGCGGTCCTGCATGGTATGGGCGGCCAGTCGGCGGTCGAAGGAGGTTTCGCCGCGCCACCACCGAAGGATCAGCGGCAGCAAGGCCAGGAAGATCAAGGCCACGATCGTCAGCACGCGAAGCGGCAGCGCGCCCGCGTTGTGGCCGGTGTATTCGTTCATGGCCTGCCAGCGCGCGCCGAGGCCGCGGTCGGCGTCGGCGAACGCGGTGGATTCGGCCGCGCGGACGGTCTTCTGGTCGTCGGCGATGCGCTGGTCGAACCCGGGCGCCCGGTCCTGTGCCGCGGCCAGTTGCTTGCGCGCATCCGCGAGCATCTCGTTGGCGGTCTGTGCTTCGGGTCCGCGGCCGGGCACCCCGGTGATGCGGGTCTGCGGGCACTCCGGGCTCGGGTTGAATTCACACCGCGCGATGACAAGAGCGCGATCGATGTCGGTTTGCGCTGTGGCGATCGCCTGATCCAGCGAGGTCCGATCGGCGCGGGCGCGGTCCAGCTCGGCGTTGGCGGCCACCACCGCGGGAGCCGAGGCGACCGAGCGCTGGGCCTTCTCATCCAAGAGCCGGTCGACCGAACCACCGAATACGACGACCGCGGCCAGCTCGGCGACCAACCCGCCGACCAATACCGCCACGGCTATCCGGGCGATCATCCCGAGCCGGTCCGGCGTACCGCCGGGGCGCGGGGTGGCCAGCGCCCGAGCGACCGCGCCTGCCAGCAGCGCGGTAACGAGGGCCGCGGCAACGATGGCGAGCAACGGCCAGGTGTCGGCCGCGGCGAGAGCGAGCGTCGTTATCGCGCCGGACACCGTCGCGAACAGCAGCACGACGGCACCGGTGACGGCGTAACTCGCGTGCTCGTGCCGGTCATTGAGTTCGGTGCCGGGTGCTGTCGCACCCTGCGTCCGCTCGAGACCTCCGCCGAGCCAGGCGAACATGCCGGTGACCGTCATGGGATCTCACATCCTCTACGTCCCAGTCAGTGTGGCCAGCTTGGCGAAACTGTCACAGATTCGTTGTCACAGCGTGACAGGCCACGGCCCGACACACCGAGCACGTCCCAGTGGATGTGTTCAGGTTCACAAAGATTGGGTTGCTGGATGCCTCCCCACGAGCGGAAATGCTCCCGGCTCAGAGGCGGCCGCTTGTCGGCGCTGTCGACGGAAGTCTGCCGCTAGCCGCTCCGGGCTGAGCGAGGCGAGGCAGCCGCTTGTCGGCACTGCGGGACGGCAGTCCATCGCCAGTCGCGCCGGGCTGGGCGAGGCGTGGCCGCCTAACCTGGCACGCGTGATTGGTTTCCGGGCGTGGAGGTCGGGACTGGGCGGTGGCCTGCTGGTCCTGCTGTCAGTGGCGCTGGCTGTGCTGGTTTCCGCCGGTGCTCTGGCATCGCCCGCCGAGCCGCGCACCGCGTCACTGCACGGGCTTGTCGAGTTGGTGGCCGATCGGCTCGACACCGCCGACGCGGTCGCCGGGGCGAAGTGGGCGACAGCGCAGCAGCTCGGCACCGAGCCGTCGATCGATGATCCCGGCCGTGAGGCCCAGGTCTACGACGATATGGCCCACCTCGGCGCTGGGCTCGACCTACCCGAAAACTGGATCAGGCAGGTGTTTTCCGGTCAGATCGAGGCGAGCAAGATCGTCCAGCGCGGTCTGGTCGCACGCTGGCGATTCGATCCTGCGGCGGCGCCCGCGGCCGCACCGGATCTGTCGAAGGTGCGCCCGCGGATCGATCGGCTGAACGTCGACATCGTCGAGCAGTTGGCCGCACAGCGCGCCGAACTGGCCGCGCCCGACTGCGTGGAAAGGCTTGCCCCCGGCGTTTTCGGTGTCCTGACCTCGGGGCGTGCCGATGCGCTGCACCAGGCCGCCCTGATTCGCGCCGTCACCGCCCTCTGCGCGCCGTAGCCCGCAAACGGGTTCCGGTGGCGCGCAGATGTTTCGGTGTCGCCGTGTGGTGAGAAGCACTTCAAGAATGATTGCTGGAAATGTGCTGAAAACCACAAAAGGCAAAAGAGTCCGGACGGTCGGATCGGGTTTTGTGCTCGTCACGACCCTGTCGGAAATATCTCACCGGGCTACTTGTCGAGTTAGCCGCCGGCAAGGTGGTTTGCCCGCCGCGGAGCAGGGGAAATCATCTTCGATGCAGGTGGGGGCCGGTTCTGGTGGCGCTATTCGCGCTATGTGCCAGGTCTGACCCACCTGGTGTCATTGGCTGGCACTCGGTGCCAGGGGATCGATCCCGCCAGGTCCGCTGCTTTACACTGGACAACGCGCACACGTGGAGGACCGTCACGAAGAAGCCCAGCTAGACCTGGTTATTAGTGCAACCTTAGTTGGTTGGGCCCTGGACCTGACTTATCGTTTGCTCTTACGCCGAACACAGAATGTTCGGCCACGATTGCCCGCTCGGGCACCTCACGCCGGTGCTCACCCTAGCGGGCGAGCACCCGCACGGAGGTAAGGAACTCGTCAGTGTTCCGTTACCGCCGAGCACCCACTACGTAACACCAGCGGGTGGACAACTGGAGACGTGACTGCACGCCGGACCATCAGCGCGGCTGGATCCGGAACGTACGGGCGCAGTCTTGACGGAGGCATTCGACGAAAGGCCGTTTTTCCACGCAGGCCAACCTCATCGAGGCCGACTTTCTTGAAGGCAGAGGCATGACGCAACTTCCTGGCCACAGGTCCCCTGGACCCATCGGGCTCTATGACCCGGCGAACGAACACGACGCCTGTGGTGTCGCATTCGTCGTCGACATGTACGGCCGCCGCAGCCGCGACATCGTCGACAAGGCTATTACGGCTCTGTTGAACCTGGAGCACCGTGGTGCCGCAGGCGCCGAACCCAATAGTGGTGACGGTGCAGGCATCCTGATCCAGATTCCGGACCGGTTCTTCCGGGCTGTGGTCGATTTCGAGTTGCCGCCGGAGGGCTCCTACGCCACCGGTATCGCCTTCCTGCCGCAGGCCCGCCGTGAGGCGACCAAGGCCGCCTACGGCCTGGAGCGGATCGTCGAGTCCGAGGGCCTCGCGGTCCTCGGCTGGCGCGACGTGCCCACCGACGACTCCACCCTCGGCGCCCTGGCCCGCGACGCCATGCCCACCTTCCGGCAGATCTTCATCGGCTCTCCGCGGGGTGCGGCCGAGCAGTTGTCGGGCATGGACCTCGAACGCCGCGCGTACGTCGTGCGCAAGCGGGTCGAGCACGAGCTCGGCAAGGCGGGTGCGGGCGAAGGCGCGGTCGGCAAGGAGTCGGTGTACTTCCCGAGCCTGTCCGGTCAGACCTTCGTCTACAAGGGCATGTTCACCACGCCGCAGCTGCGCGCCTTCTACCTGGACCTGCAGGACGACCGGATGGAGTCGGCCCTCGGCATCGTGCACTCCAGGTTCTCCACCAACACCTTCCCCTCGTGGCCGCTGGCGCACCCGTTCCGCCGGGTCGCGCACAACGGTGAGATCAACACCGTCACCGGTAACGAGAACTGGATGCGGGCGCGCGAGGCGCTGCTGCGCTCCGACGTGTTCGGCACCAACGAGGCGGGCAACAACCGGCTCGACAAGATCTTCCCGGTCTGTACGCCCGGGGCCAGCGATACGGCCCGCTTCGACGAGGTGCTGGAACTGCTGCACCTCGGCGGCCGCAGCCTGCCCCACGCGGTCTTGATGATGATTCCCGAAGCCTGGGAACGCAACGAGACGATGGACCCGCAGCGCCGGGCCTTCTACCGCTACCACTCGATGCTGATGGAGCCGTGGGACGGCCCCGCATCGGTGTGCTTCTCCGACGGCACCGTCGTCGGCGCCGTGCTCGACCGCAACGGCCTGCGCCCCAGCCGCATCTGGGTCACCGACGACGGCCTCGTCGTGATGGCCTCCGAGGTCGGCGTCCTCGACATCGATCCGGCGAAGGTGGTCAAGAAGGTCCGGCTGCAGCCCGGCCGCATGTTCCTTGTCGACACCTCGCAGGGCCGCATCGTCGGCGACGAGGAGCTCAAGTCGCAGCTGGCCGCCGAGTACCCGTACCAGCAGTGGCTCGACGCGGGCGTGACCAAGCTCGCCGACCTGCCCGACCGCCCGCACGTGCACATGTCGCACGACCGCGTGCTGATCCGGCAGCAGATTTTCGGATACACCAACGAAGAGCTGAACCTGCTGATCTCGCCGATGGCGAAGACCGGTCTCGAGGCGCTCGGCTCGATGGGCACCGACACCCCGATCGCGGTGCTCTCGTCGCGGCCGCGACTGCTGTTCGACTACTTCTCGCAGCTGTTCGCGCAGGTCACCAACCCGCCGCTGGACGCGATCCGCGAGGAAGTCGTCACCAGCCTGCGCCGGGCCATCGGCCCGGAAGCCGATCTGCTGAATCCGGGACCGGAGTCCTGCCACCAGATCACCGTGGCGTCGCCGATCCTGGACAACGACGAGCTGGCCAAGCTCGTGCACATCAACGACGACGGTTCGCAGCCCGAGCTGCGTTCGGTGGTCGTGCGCGGCCTGTACCAGGTCCAGAAGGGCGGCAAAGGCCTGCGCAAGGCGCTCGAGGCGATCAACACCCAGGTGTCGGCCGCCATCGACGGCGGCGCGCGGATCATCGTGCTGTCCGACCGTGAGTCCAACGAGAAGCTGGCGCCGATTCCGTCGCTGCTGCTGACCTCGTCGGTGCACCACCACCTGGTCCGCGAGCGCACCCGCACCATGGTCGGTCTCGTCGTCGAGGCCGGTGACGCCCGCGAGGTGCACCACATGGCCATGCTCGTCGGCTTCGGTGCTGGCGCGATCAACCCGTACATGGCCTTCGAGACCATCGAGGACATGCTCGAGCGCGGCGCGCTCCAGGTCCCCGGCAGCACCGGTGATCTGGCCGCCGACTACCGCAAGGCGGTCGCGAACTACAACAAGGCCGCGAGCAAGGGTGTGCTGAAGGTGATGTCCAAGATGGGCATCTCCACCCTGGCCTCGTACACCGGCGCGCAGCTGTTCCAGGTCATCGGCCTGTCGCAGGAGCTGGTGGACGAGTACTTCACCGGTCTGCGTTCGCATCTCGACGGCATCGGGCTCGACGAGATCGCCACCGATGTGGCCGCCCGCCACACCGTCGCGTTCCTGGAGAACCGCAACGAGCGCGCGCACCGCGAGCTCGAGGTGGGCGGTGAATACCAGTGGCGGCGCGAGGGCGAATACCACCTGTTCAATCCGGACACCGTGTTCAAGCTGCAGCACGCGACCCGCACCGGTCAGTACTCGATCTTCAAGGAGTACACCAAGCTGGTCGACGACCAGTCCGAGCAGCTCGCCTCGCTGCGCGGCCTGTTCAAGTTCAACACCACCAACCGGGCCGCGATCTCGATCGACGAGGTCGAGCCCGCCAGCGAGATCGTCAAGCGGTTCTCCACCGGTGCGATGAGCTACGGCTCCATCTCCTCGGAGGCGCACGAGACCCTGGCGATCGCGATGAACCGCCTCGGCGGACGCTCGAACTCGGGTGAGGGCGGCGAAAGCCCGTCCCGCTTCGAGCCCGAGGAGAACGGCGACTGGCGGCGCAGTGCGATCAAGCAGGTGGCGTCGGGCCGCTTCGGCGTCACCGCGCACTACCTGACCAACTGCACCGACATCCAGATCAAGATGGCGCAGGGCGCGAAGCCCGGTGAGGGCGGCCAGCTTCCGGCGCACAAGGTGTACCCATGGGTGGCCGAGGTACGGCACTCGACGCCCGGCGTCGGCCTGATCTCGCCGCCGCCGCACCACGACATCTACTCGATCGAGGACTTGGCGCAGCTGATCCACGACCTGAAGAACGCGAACCCGCAGGCGCGGATTCACGTGAAACTTGTTGCGGAGCCTGGCGTCGGCACGGTCGCGGCCGGTGTGTCGAAGGCACACGCGGACGTGGTGCTGATCTCCGGCCACGACGGCGGCACCGGCGCTTCGCCGCTGACCTCGCTCAAGCACGCGGGTGGTCCGTGGGAACTCGGCCTGGCCGAGACCCAGCAGACATTGCTGCTCAACGGACTTCGCGACCGCATCGTCGTGCAGGTCGACGGCCAGATGAAGACCGGCCGCGACGTGATGATCGCCGCGCTGCTCGGCGCCGAGGAATTCGGTTTCGCCACTGCGCCTTTGGTGGTCTCGGGCTGCATCATGATGCGGGTCTGCCATCTCGACACCTGCCCGGTGGGTGTCGCGACGCAGAACCCGGTGCTGCGCGAGCGCTTCACCGGCAAGCCGGAGTTCGTCGAGAACTTCATGCTGTTCATCGCCGAAGAGGTTCGGGAACTGCTGGCGCAGCTGGGCTTCCGCACGCTGGACGAGGCCATCGGCCGGGTCGACATGCTCGACACCACCAAGGCCAAGCAGCACTTCAAGGCCAGCAAGCTCGACCTGTCGCCGATCCTCGACGACGTCGAGACGGCGTTCATGCGCCAGGACCGTCGCTGCACCAAGACGCAGGACCACGGTCTGGACAGGGCGCTGGATCAGCAGCTCATCACGCAGAGCCGCGATGCGCTCGAGCGCGGTCAGGCGGTGAAGTTCGAAACCAAGATCTCGAACGTGAACCGCACCGTCGGCACCATGCTCGGCCACGAGGTGACCAAGCTCTACGGTGGCGCGGGCCTGCCCGACGACACCATCGACATCACCTTCACCGGCTCCGCGGGCAACAGTTTCGGCGCGTTCGTCCCCGCCGGCATCACGCTGCGGGTGCTCGGCGACGCGAACGACTATGTCGGCAAGGGACTTTCCGGCGGCCACCTGGTGGTCCGCCCATCCCTGAACGCACCGGCCGAGTTCGTCGCGGAAGAGAACATCATCGCGGGCAACGTGATCCTGTTCGGCGCGACCAGCGGCAGGGCGTTCATCCGCGGCGTCGTCGGCGAGCGGTTCGCAGTGCGTAACTCGGGCGCCACCACAGTGGTCGAGGGTGTGGGCGACCACGGCTGCGAGTACATGACCGGTGGCCGGGTCGTCATCCTCGGTGAGACCGGCCGCAACTTCGGCGCAGGTATGTCCGGCGGTGTCGCGTTCGTCTACAACCCGAACGGCACCTTCGAGGCCAGGCTCAACCCCGAGCAGGCCGACGCCGTCGAGCAACTGTCAGGTGACGATTTCACCTGGCTGCGGGACATCATCACGCAGCACCGTGATCAGACGGGTTCCGCTGTCGCCGACCGCATTCTGAGCGATTGGTCGCAGCAGGTGAATCACTTCGTGAAGGTCATGCCGCGGGAGTACAAGAAGGTTCTGCTCGCGATTTCCGAGGCCGAGAAGAACGGCACGGATGTCGACGAGGCGATTATGGAGGCGGCACGTGGCTGACCCGCAAGGATTTCTGAAGCACACCAAGCGGGAGCTGCCGACGCGTCGTCCGGTTCCGCTGCGTCTGATGGACTGGAAAGAGGTCTACGAGCAGGGGTACCCGAAGGAGACCCTGCAGCGTCAGGCCAGCCGGTGCATGGATTGTGGTATTCCGTTCTGTCACAACGGCTGTCCGCTGGGCAACCTGATCCCGGAGTGGAACGACCTGGTCTACAAGGGCCAGTGGCGTGAGGGCATCGACCGGCTGCACGCGACCAACAACTTCCCGGAGTTCACCGGGCGGTTGTGCCCCGCGCCGTGCGAGGCGTCCTGTGTCCTCGGCATCAACCAGGACCCGGTGACGATCAAGCAGGTCGAGATCGATCTCATCGAGAACGCCTTCGACGAGGGCTGGGTGACCCCGGTCTACCCGACTCGCATCACCGGCAAGAAGGTCGCGGTCATCGGTTCCGGTCCGGCCGGTCTGGCCGCCGCGCAGCAGCTGACCCGCGCGGGCCACACCGTGACCGTGTTCGAGCGGGCCGACCGCATCGGCGGTCTGCTGCGCTATGGCATCCCGGAATTCAAGATGGAGAAGCGCTTCATCGACCGCCGGATCGCGCAGATGGAGGCCGAGGGCACCATCTTCAAGACCGGTGTGAACGTCGGTGTCGACATCACCGCCGAGCAGCTGCGTGAGCGGTTCGACTCAGTGGTGCTCGCCGGTGGCGCGACGCTCGCGCGCGACCTGCCGATTCCCGGTCGCGATCTGGACGGCATCCATCAGGCGATGGAATTCCTGCCGTGGGCCAACCGGGTGCAGCTCGGTGACGACGTCACCGACGTCGACGGTCTGCCGCCTATCCACGCCAAGGGCAAGAAGGTCATCATCATCGGTGGCGGTGACACCGGCGCCGACTGCCTCGGCACCTCGCACCGGCAGGGCGCCGACAGCATCCACCAGTTCGAGATCATGCCGCGTCCACCGGAGGAGCGGGCCTCGTCCACTCCGTGGCCGACCTACCCGCTGATGTACCGGGTTTCCTCGGCGCACGAAGAGGGCGGCGAGCGGGTGTTCTCGGTGAACACCGAGCGTTTCGTCGGCGCCGATGGCAAGGTCACCGGCCTGGAGGCCCATGAGGTCAAGATGGTCAACGGCCGCTTCGAGAAGGTCGAAGGCACCGACTTCACCCTCGAGGCCGACCTGGTCCTGCTGGCCATGGGCTTCACCGGTCCCGAAAAGCCGGGTCTGCTCGAAGGTCTCGGCGTCGGCTATGACCAGCGCGGCAATGTCCAGCGCGACAAGAACTGGGCGACCAACATCCCCGGCGTCTTCGTCGCGGGGGATATGGGCCGCGGCCAGTCCCTGATCGTCTGGGCGATCGCCGAAGGCCGCGCCGCCGCGGCCGCCGTCGACAAGTTCCTGGAAGGCGAAACCGCGCTGCCCGCGCCCATCACCCCCACGATGGTCGCGCAGCGCTGAGTAGATAGACCCGTTTCTTACCGGAGCGGAAGGCGCCTGTGGATTGCGAAATCCACAGGCGCCTTTGTCGTCGGGTACCGTGCGCTCGAGATTTGCTGACGCCGTCGCGGTGACTGTCCATGCCGCGCGGGCGAACCAGGCGGCGGCGAAATGCGGCTGCCTCGCCTTCGCTCGGCCCGGCGCGGCGCGGCTGCCTCGCCTTCGCTCGGCCCGGCGCGGCGCGGCTGCCTCGCCTTCGCTCGGCCCGGCACGGTGCGGCTGCCTCGCCTTCGCTCGGCCCGGCGCGGCTGTCGACGGACTGCGTCCGGCAGTGCCAATCGATGGGGCGGGAATCGGACATGCATGCTGATTCGAATGGCGTCGAGGAGGCCGTGGCCCTATTGTGATCTTCGGTGTGCCTCGAATCTTGGGATGTGGATTGCGTAGCGTACGTCATGCTGGCGGGTGATTTTCGTTCACCCGATGTGCACTGGAACGACATCCGCCGAGGTCAGCATAGGTAGTGACAACTTGTCGGGAGTTTGCTCCCTCGGGAGCAAAAGTTGAACTGGAGCAGTATGCAGTTGAAGAAAGTTGCCGCGGCTCTCGGTGCGTGCGCGGCGATGACGTCTGGTTTGGTCTTCGGTAGCGGTTCGGTAACGGCCGATCCGGGGTGCCCAAGTCTGTACGTCGTTGCCATCCCCGGCACCTGGGAGACCGGTCACGACAAGAAACCTCAGCCCGGCATGCTGTCCGGTGTCACCAATGGGCTACCGCGTTCCACCGACGTCGACTACGTGACCTACGCCGCGACCGCGTTTCCGTGGGAAGGCGATGTCTACGGCGCGTCGAAGAAGGAAGCGACCGACAAGGCGCGCGGACTCGTCGGCGCGATGGGACAGCGCTGCGCGGGCACCAGGATCGCCCTTGTCGGATATAGCCAGGGCGCGGACGCTGCCGGTGATCTCGCGGCCGAAATCGGCACGGGCCTAGGCGTTGTGTCCCCGGACCGGATCGCGGGCGTCGGTCTCATCTCCGACCCGCGTCGTTCGCCCACCGACGTTCAGGTCGGCCCGCCCGCCGCGGGCGCGGGCGCGGGCGGTCCGCGCGTCGGCGGCTTCGGCTGGGTCAGCGATCGCACCAGGACCATCTGCGCGACCGATGATCTCTACTGCGCCACCGCCTCCGACGACTTCGTAACCCGATTCGCGGGCTGGCTGGCCCAGACCTCCGACGCGAATCCGGCCAACATCTGGCGCTACCAGCTCGAAGCGGGCGCGATCATGAACGACCTGATGGCGCGTGGCGGTGTGCCGCTGCTGCAGTCGCAGCTCACCGATTCCGCCAACCAGCAGCGGGCCAAGGAGCTCGAGGAGTTCTACAAGTCGCAGGCCCACACGCTGTACGGCAGCTACTCGGTGGGCGGCGGCCAGACCGCCGTCTCCTGGATGCACAACTGGATCGCGGGCATGGCCTGATCTCGCGCACGACACACTGAAGGCCACCTCCCGCGCGGAGGTGGCCTTCAGTGTGTCGATCGCTAGTTGCTACCTGCCGAACCAGTCGGCGGCAGCACACGATTGAACTGATGCGGCCCGTTCCCGGGGCCGGGATGATCGCCGCGTTCACGGAACTCCGCCCGCGGCCCGTCCGGACCCGGTCGATCAGGGAAGTCGTGATTGCCGCGCGGGCCGTTGATTTCCGTTCCTTCCGGTACGGATTCGCCCGATACCGCCTGAACCTGTGCGGCTACGGCGGGGTCTGGAGCCTCGGCGGACGCGGTGACCGCCAGCGTGGCGAGTGGAACGGTGACCAGCGCGCCGGCCACCGCCACTCGGGCGAGGCGACGCCTGAACGAGATCGGTGTCTTGGGGAGCAACACGGAATTCCTTTCTCTCGGACCGTGAGTCGCGGTGCGGCGGCTCACCGGTTCCATAGAAGGTTCCGACGCTGGGATGCTGGTGCGATCGCACTGGCAATCGCCTGTGAGTGACTGTGAGCCGCTCAGTCCCGCGCAGCGATGTTGCGTGGCAGCAGATCCCAGACATGACCGTTCTCGTTGACGGTCGCGGCGGTGCGGCGGCCGGTGCGCGAATACAGGATTCGGGTGATCGAGCAGTAGTCGATCGGAAAGGTCAGCGGCCGTGCGAGGTCGAGCACTTCCTGCAGGATCACATTGATCACGCCGCCGTGCGCGAAGACCGCGACCGTGTCGGCGGGATCAGTGGCCGAGGCGATCTCGAGGACGGCGTCGCGCACCCGGGTGCGGAAGGCGTCGGCGTCGACCTGCTCAGGCAGCTGACCGGCCTTGATGCGTTCGTAGGCGGCCCGGAACTCGATCTTGGCATCCTCGATCGGAATGTAGGCGGGCAGGTCGCGATCGTATTCGGCGAGGCCGTCCATGATGTCGACATCGAGGCCGAGCTTCGCGGCGGTCGGCGCGGCCGTGTCGCGAGCGCGCCGCTGCGGGCTGCTCACCACGCGGCTGATCTGATGGTGGCTCAGCGCCGCGGGCACCCGCTCGGCCTGTTCGAGTCCTACGGCGGCCAATTCGGGATCGGCCGGGCCGTCGGTGTTCATGACCCGAAGCGGTTGGGCGTGACGGACGAGAATCAACTGCACGCAGCCCACTCTGCCGTATCGGCTGCGCTGGTCGTAGGCCGGGCAATCCCGGGTGCGGCCTACCGGGCCTCGCGCGCCGTGCGGGCAGCTCGAAGAATGTCGCGAACTGCTCGATGGCGGCGACATCGCCCGAGCCTGGCGATGTCGGGCATCGAGCCGGAGGAAGCGGGCCTGGCTCCGTCGAGCGGACTCGAGCAGGCCCAGCGGTGCCCGCGGCGCTGCGGAACTGCTCCTCGATGCCGATGTGGCTGCCGCGTACCGCCATCTGAGCAGTTCGGACGAACCGAACAGCCACGAAGGGCCCGGATCGCGGCGAGCGACCCGGGCCCTTTCGTCTCCGTACCGACTACCGGCCGGTGCGGTCAGTTCTGATTCTTGCGGTTCTTCAGCAGGTAGATGCCGCCGATGATCAGCGCGACGACGAGCAGGCAGCAGATGCCACCGAAGATCAGTCCGCCGTAGCTCTTCTTCTTTTTCTTGGCCGCGTAATCCAGCGCCTGGGTCCACGTGTCGCCCGCGGCCCAGGTGTCCGGGCTCGCCCACACCGTATGGTCCAGCAGACTCGCGTTGGTCAGCAGGTCGAGGTACATATACATCCCCATCTCTCCGGTAGCGGCCTCCTCCCGGGGCCGAATGTCCAAGATTAGCGGGCACATTGGGCGCGTGTGAAGCTCAGCGCGGCTTCACAAGCGGGAAGGGCAAGGTTTCGCGGATGCTGCGACCGGTGATCAGCATGACGATCCGGTCCACACCCATCCCGAGTCCGCCGGTCGGCGGCATGGCGTGCTCGAGCGCCTGCAGGAAGTCCTCGTCGAGTTCCATCGCCTCCGGATCGCCGTTGGCCGCGAGCATCGATTGCTCGGTCAGCCTGCGGCGCTGCTCGACCGGATCGGTGAGTTCGCTGTAGGCGGTACCGAGTTCGACGCCCCACGCCACCAGGTCCCAGCGCTCTGTCACCCCGGGAATGCTGCGGTGCGCTCTGGTCAACGGGGACACCGAGGTGGGGAAGTTGATGTAGAAGGTCGGCTCCTCGGTGGTGGACTCCACCAGGTGCTCGTACATCTCCAGCACCACCTGCCCGGTGTCCCAGCCGTGCTGGTAGGGCACGTGCGCCTTTTCGCACAACTCCCGCAGCTGCGCCAAGTCCGTCTCCGGGGTGATCTCGGCGCCCAGCGCGTCGGACACCGCGCCATGCACGGTTTTCACCGGCCATTCACCGGAGATATCCACCTGCTCGAACGAGCCGTCCGGGTTGGGCCGCAGCGCCACCATCGCGCCATTGGCCGCCATGGCGGCGTTCTGGATGAGCTGACGGCAGACGTGCATCATCCGCTCGTAGTCGCTGTGTGCCTCGTAGGCCTCGAGAATGGTGAACTCGGGATTGTGGCTGAAGTCGACGCCCTCGTTGCGGAAGGTGCGGCCCAGCTCGAACACCTTCTCCATGCCGCCGACGCACAGTCGCTTGAGATAGAGCTCGGGCGCGATCCGCAGGTAGAGATCCAGGTCGTAGGCGTTGATATGGGTGAGGAACGGCGTGGCGTTCGCACCGCCGTGCACCTGCTGCAGGATCGGGGTCTCCACCTCGAGATAACCCCAGCCGTTCAACGAATCCCGCAGCGATCGGACCACCGCGCTGCGCTTGGCGAGCACCTCGCGGGCCTCCGGGTTGATCGCCATATCGACGTAGCGCTGACGCACCTTCGCCTCGGGATCGGCGAGCCCTTTCCACTTGTCCGGCAACGGATGCAAGCATTTGCCGATCATTCGCCAGTCCGCGGCGAGCAGCGAGAGCTCACCGCGACGGCTGCGCCCGATCTGCCCGCTGATCTCGATCAGATCGCCGAGGTCGAAGAATTCGGTGAACTCGGCGCTGTGTTCGGCCCCGACCCGATCGCGATCGATGACCAGCTGGATGTCGTCGGTCCAGTCGCGCACCACCGCGAAGATCACGCCGCCATAGTCGCGGATGCGCAGCAGCCTGCCGCACACCCGGACGGTGGTACCGCGTGGCGACCGGCGGGCGGCGGCGACGGTGTGGGTGGGCGGGTAGGCGACCGGATAGGCGTCCACCCCGGCGTCGGTGAGCCGGGCCAGCTTGTCCATCCGCACTCGCACCTGCTCCGGACGGCGATGGCCTGGTTCCGCGATCTCGATGTCCGCCAGGTCCGGCGCGCTGCCGTCGGGATGCAGTCCAGTCATTGCCGGTGGCACCGCGCTATAGACGCCGGTGTGCGTCACGGTGTCCTGTTCCTTGCCCAACCGCGGTAGGAAGCCCTCGGCCAGTGCGCTGGCCACCGCCACGCGCGGCAGCTGCCTGCGCTCCTCGAACAGGAAGAACCGGGGCACCCAGTTCGGCTGGTACTTCACATTCGACCGGTACAGCGCCTCGAGCTGCCACCATCGCGAAAAGAACAGCAGCACACCGCGCCACAGCCGCAGGATCGGCCCCGCGCCGATGCGCCCGCCCTCCTCGAAGACCGAGCGGAAGACCGCGAAGTTGAGCGAGACCTTGGTAATGGCGTGCTGTTCGGAGGTCAGCGCGAGCTGGGAGATCATCAGCTCCATCACGCCGTTGGGGCCTTGAGGGTCGCGGCGCATCAGCTCCAGGGAGACACCGGAGCGCCCCCACGGGACCAGCGACAGCATGCCGAGTACGCGATCCTGACCGTTGACCGCCTCGACCAGCAGACAGTCGCCGTCGAGCCGATCGCCGAGCCTGCCGAGCGCCATCGAGAAACCACGTTCGGTCTCGGTGTCGCGCCAGGTGTCCGCGCGGGCGATCACCTGCTTCATCTCCTCGGGCGCGATCTCGCGCTGCCGGCGAATCCGCACATGTATTCCGTGCTTGCGCAGGCGATTCGCGGCCTGGCGGACCTGTTTCATCTCGGGACCCGCCAGCGAGAAGGTCCTGGTGTCGAGAATGGCTTCATCACCGAGACGCAGCGCGGAAAGCCCGGCCCTCCGGTACGCGGTCGCGCCATATTCGCTGGCGCCCATGACCGCCGGGGCCCAGCCGAATTGATCGGCGAGCTGCAGCCAGGCATCGATCGCCTGCGGCCAAGCCTCGCGGACGCCGATCGGATCGCCGCTGGCCAGACAGACACCGAGCTCCACCCGATAGGTGACCGCGGCCTTGCCGCTCGGCGCGAAGACCACCGCCTTGTCGCGGCGAGTCGCGAAGTAGCCGAGGGAATCCTCGACATCGGACCGCTCCAGCAGTCCACGGATCGCGGATTCATCGGTGCCGGTCATCGCGTTCGCCGCGCGCTGGGAGCGCAGCAGGATGATCACCGCGGCCAGCAGCGCGATCGCGCCGAACAGACCGAGCAGGAAGTTGACGAACGGGCGCGGGTGGCCGTCGAAGTGTTCGTTGTCGACGAGCACCGCGGCGGTCACGCGATAGACCGCCCACGCGGGCCGCTGCGCGCCCGGTGGCAGCGAACCGGGGAATAGCTCCACCAGACCCCAGCCGAGCAGACAGCCGATCGCAAGACCACTGAGCAGCACGCCGAGCGCCTTGAGCCCCGCGCCGCGGCGCACCTTGGTGTAGAACTCGCGCCAGGCGGCGAAAAGCACACCGATCGCGAGCACGTGCAGCACCATCGCCACCAGGGCGTCGATCTCGCCGTCATTGACGAAATCGATGACATTGGACAGCGTGTACAGCGCGAGATAGCCGACGAGCAACCACCAGGCGATGCGCTTGCGACTGGCGAGCGCGCCCGCGAGCAGGCCGACGACGAGCGCCCACATGAGGTTCGTGTCGGGAGCGTCGAAGTAATAGGCGTCGATGTAGCGGCGCGGCACTTGCGTCAGATAGCGCATCGCCGGCGACAGACTCCACAGGAAACACAGCACGGCGAAGACGCCGAGGATCATTCCCGCGATGTGCGGGACCTCCCTGAGCCGACCGTGTCCGCGATGCGGCACGGGTGGGGTGGGTCTGCCCGCGGGTGGCTCGGTTTCTATCTGGTGCTCGGCGTGCGTGGAGGTCACCGAACCAGTGTGTACGGTGTCACGGCATCGATGCTCCAAGATCGCCCGGGCATGTCGGTGATGGGCGCGTTATACGTGCGTGTCAGTCGTCACTGTGCCCGATTGGCGGTGTTCGCGGGGACCTCCGTGGTCACGCTGCGCTACCGCCTCCGGTCCCGTCGCTCACACCGCGAGGGGGTTGGCGTTTTGTGGTTCCGGGTCGAAGGGTAAGCATGTACCCATGTCCGATCCAGTCGATGTGCCGATCGATGACGACGTCATTCGACTCGGCCAGTTCCTGAAGCTGGCCAACCTGATCGAGTCCGGTTCGGAGGCCAAGACGGTCATCGCCTCCGGTCTGGTCCGGGTGAACGACGAGGTCGAGCTGCGTCGTGGCCGCCAACTGCACCCCGGCGACGTGGTCACCATCGCCGGTCACAGAGCCCGCGTGGCAGGCGACTGATCGGTTCCCGGCGGGTCAGTCTTCCGCGCGGACCACAACGCCGTCGTGGTCGCTGTAGAGCATGTCGCCCGGTGTGAAGGTGATGCCGCCGAACTCGACCGGGACGTCCCGGTCGCCGCTGCCGGTCTGAGTGCTCTTGCGCGGATTGGTGCCGAGGGCCTTGATGCCGATCTCCAGCGTGCGCAGGATCGCCGAATCACGCACCGCGCCGTTGACGATGACACCGGCCCAGCCGTTGGCGACGCCGCGTCCGGCGATGATGTCGCCGACCAGCGCGGTGTGCACACTCGCGCCGCCGTCGACGACGAGCACGCCGCCATTGCCCGGTTCGCTCAGCGTTTGCTTGACCAGCAGATTGTCCTGGAAACAGCGGATCGTCGTGATCCGCCCGGAGAATGTGGCGTGGCCACCGAACTGAATGAATTGCGTGTCGCAGCTGCGAATCTCGGGGCCGATTTCATCAGCGAGATCGGCGGTGGCAACAACGTTCTGCGATTCGGTCACTGGGTTATTTTTGCAGCGCCTGCGGCGTTGCGTGTTCGCGGCCCCCTGAGGCTCGCGTTCGAGCGGCCGAGACTCGCGCCTCCCGGCGCATGGGCTTTCGCCCAGGACGCAAGCCGGGCCGCGCACCGGCGCTCGTAAGACTCGCGCGTGGTGGTCGGGTTAGCTCGACCGTTACCGGTGCCCGTGCCGCAGCTCGTAGAGATCCCGATCATGCTCGGAGATCTTCCCGTGATCCACGAGTTCGGGATTCAATCCGTGCTGGACCAGCCGGAAGCGCCGCCACACATAGCCGAGTGCGACCGTGAAAATTACCAGCGGAACGATCATCATCACGATGAGGCCGATCTTCAGTGGCATCGGGCCGGGGAACAGCAACACCAAGGCGAAGAACGGGATGATCGGCCCGAGAAACCGGACGAGATAGCGTTCCATGGCCCCGTGTCCGACGAGGTCGCGGATAACCCACTCGTGCAGCTCCTCAGGGAGCTCGCGGCCCAGATCGTAGGCGATCCGCTGCCGTATCGTGGGAGTCTTCATAGCTCCAGGCTATGCCTGTGGTATAAGTCACCGCCAGCCTTCGGTGGCAACTCGGCAAACTTCAGGCGCGCCCGTGCCTGCGTTCGTAGGCCTGCCGTTCGGCCGCGCCGCGGCGGCGGGTCTCGGAGTCGGCGAGGCTCGGATCGAGGCCGTGTTTGATCAGGCGGCTGCGCCGGTAGACATACATCAGCGCGATCGTGAAGTAGATCAGCGGCAGATACAACAGCGCCATCATGGCCAAGCCCATCCACTTCGGGCCCGGTACCAGAAGAAACAGCATGAGCACCGGAATCACCGGTAACAGGAACCGCGTCAGATAGCGACGCGCGGCCCCCGGCCCGGTCAGATCGTCGCGCACCCAGTCCGACATCGACGCGGGCAGCGTTCGGCCGCAGACGTATCCGATCCGCTGCGGGAAGGTCGGGGTGGTGCGTTCAGCCATGGCATCCTCGGTGGTGAGCAGGCCGGACACGTTGTGCACCCGACCCGATGGGCCGGGTGCCGGGCATCGCGGAACTCAGTTCTGCCTGCTCGCGTGGAATTCGGCGATCTGGGTGGTCAGGTTGTGCGTGGAGTGCTTGACGGCGAGTTTCACGAACGGCTCGATGGTCTTACCGAGGACGCGTCCGGCCAGACCGCCGGGGACGCGGTACTCCACGATCGCATCGACGGTGCACGTCGCCTGGCCCTTGTCGTGGAACAGGAAGGTGGATTCGATCTCGAAACCCTTGATCGACTTCACCGCGATCGCGGCGTGCTCTTCCCAGCGCACGACCTGGATGCGCGAATGCAGCGTGGCGGGTCCGAGCTTGATGACGCCGTCGAAGGTCGCGCCGACGCCCTCGACCTGGTCGGTGACCGGGGTGAATTCGTGGATCTCGGAGATGAACCGCGGCAGATTGCGGTAGTCGTTGACATAGGCGAAAGCGGTTTCGGCCGACGCCGTGCAGTCCTCGACGATTTTCACTTCGGTCATGAAAGCACTGTAACCGCGGTGCGCTCGACCTACTCGGTCACGCCGTCACGGCCAGTGTCGCCGCCAGCCCGAACGCCAGTGCCATCACCACGACCTCGAGCACGGCCCGGCGCAATGACGCCTCGGCGGTCATCCGATGGTCCGCCGCGCGCCGCACCCAGGTCCGCCGCCACCACCAGCCGAGTGCGAGCAAGACAACCAGCACAAGGGTTTTCGCGAGCAGGATGCGGCCGTAGCCGGTCGTCACGAACGGTGCGGGCCCGCCGACACGCACCAGCCCGTTGACGATCCCGGTGATCGCCACCGTCGCGATCAACGGCACAGCCAAGGCCGAATACCTCGGTAGTGTGACCGCCCATTCGCCGCGAGTGCGCACCACAAGCGCGAGCGCGACCAGCATCCCGAACCAGGCCGCCGCGGCCAGCGCGTGCACCGCGCCGAGCACCGAACCGAACGGCTGCTGCGACATGTGCCCGGTGATCGGCCGCAGCGCCAGCGTCACGGCCGCGAATACGAGCACGAGATCGGTCGATGCGGCGTCGGGTTTGCGGAAGGCCATGGCGCAGTAGCAGGCGATCGCGAGGGCGCCGACCAGGATCGCGATGCCGACCTGTCCGCCGCTGATCTCGACAAGAAAGGTGCCGAACTGTCCGCCGCCCAGGCGCGCCACCGGAACCCCGACGATATCGGCGGCCTCGAAGGCGAGCACCGCCAACTCGGCGGCACACCAGATGCCCGCCAGCACGGCGAGCAGCCGCCACGGCGGCCGCGCTCGCGGATGCACCCGGGGGAGCGCGGCAAGTCCCAGCACGGTCGCCCCCGTGCAGTCCGCGATCACCCGGACGCCGCCCTCGGCCGGCATCGGCGCCGGGATGTCCAGCGCCCAGGCGAGTAACACCCCGAGCAGGCCGGCCGGGACGACGAGCAGCAGTCGCGCGTCCCGGCCGTCGGTCACACCGCTCACGGTTGTTTCCGGCCCCTGCCGCCGAACAGCGCGAACGCCAGGCCGCCGCCGAACAGCAGGACCGCGCCGACGATGAACACCCACAACGGAATTCCATTCGAGCCGCCGTCGTCTCCCGCACCGCTTTTGGCGCCCGGCTTCGGTCCTGGGACGCCGTTGCCTGCCTTGCTGAGGGTGAACTTCCTGGTACCGCTCACCGGATGGCCGTCGGCGGACGTCACCCGGTAGGCGATGGTGTACTCGCCGACCGGGCCGAGCTCACCCACCTCGACGCTGACCGACTTGCCCTCGACGGCCGGTGTCCCCTTCGACCACAGGTTGCCGTCCGGGCCGACGACGGTCAGCGACGGGAAGCTCGTCTGCAGATCCTCGTTGAAGGAGACGCTGACCCGTGCCGGGCTCGCGTCGATGGTCGAACCGTCCTCCGGCGAACTGGCGGTGGCCGACGAGTGCGCGGCGGCGGTGCCTGCGGCGGCCAGCCCGACGCCGAGCAGCAGCAGACCCGCGACGAGCGCGGTGAGCAGGCGGCGCGGCGTGGTCACGAGCGTCGTCCGCGGATCACGTTGCCGACACCGAGTGCGACACCGAGCAGGCCGAGCGCGAGGCCGATGCCACCGAGCCACCTGGCGGTGCTGTCATCGGCGTCTTCGGTCTCATGGTCCGTGGCTTCGGCGGTCGAGCCGTGCTCGTCTTCGCCTGCCTTCTTGGCCACGAGGGTGATGCTCGGCGCCGGATGCTCCGGCTCCGAGCCGTCGTTGCCGATCGACTGATCCCAGTTGACGACCTTGCCGTCGCTGTAGGTCTGCTTGGCCGGGAAGCTCAGCTTCTCCTGTGTGGGCAGCGGGCCGATCGAGAGGGCGAATCGCTGGAACTGGCCGGGCCCGACGCCGGGTGCGCCCGGGTCGGCGGTCCAGGTGACGGCGGTGATCTCCGACTTCTCGTTGCGCTCGATCTTGGAGCTCCAGCCGGGGATGGGCTCGGTGCGCGCGCTCTTGGGTGCGGGCAAGGTCACGGTGAGCGCGGTGGTGCTCGCGGTCTCCGATTCGGTCGGCACCTTGAAGGTGACCACCGAGTATCCGCCCTGCTGGGCGCCGGGAGCGTCGGCGGTGACGTGCGCGGCCGCGGCGCCGCCGGTGACGATGACAAGGCCCGCGGCGACCGCGGTCGTGCAGGACGCACGCAAAAGGGAACTACGCATGAGAGGAAAGGCTTTCTGTCCGAAGGGAAATGGTGCGAGCGGATCAGGCGGGCACCGGTGGCGCGCGCGGACCGATCGCGCCGTTCGGATGAAAGCGGTAGTGCCGCAGGCCGGGATTCGCCCAGCGGGTCTGGTCGGTGATCGCGGCGCGGCGCGGCGCGGCAAGCGCCGTCCGGAGCGCACGGGACGCCATCGCATAGAACCGCTCGGCCGACACGATCAGCGCCGCACAGCCGAACGTCGCGGCGACATGCGCGGCGAGCATCGAGCCGGTGGGCAGCGCGGCAGCGGGCAGTGGGATGGATGCGCCCACGCCGGAATCGTGACCGTGGCCGAGTAATCCGGACAGCACCCAGTGGCCTGCCAGTTGCCCGCCCGCGAGCACGCCGAGCAAGCCGATGGGACTGCGCGCTAGCGGCGACCTGGCCGCGGCGCATCCGACCGAGGCGGCGATGAGCAGTACCAGCGCTGCCGCCGCCGAATCCGGATAGCCGCCACCGGCCGGTCCGTGCGCGGCTATCGCGAGCGCACCGACCGCGAGGCCGACCAGGCAGCCGCGCAGGCTGCCGGTGATCGGACCGGTGCGCATCGCGAGCGGGAGGTCAGCCCACGCCGAGGCGAGCCAAGACGTCCGCCTCGATCCCGGACAGCTCGTGGGAGATCGACGCGTGCACGGCCCGGCGGCGCGGCGCGGGCATTTGCTCCGCGGTCTGCACGGCGGCGGTCAGATTGTCGAGCCGATCCTGCGTGGCCTTGACGAAGGTCTTGCCGTCGCCGTTCTTGCTGTCGCCGATCTTGCCAAGTGCGCCTTCGGCATTGGCGATACGGGCCTGCAGCTTGCCGCCGTGGCCGCTGAAATCGCCGAGCTGTTCGATGCCGATGCCGAGCTGGTGGGCGCGACGGTTATCGATCTGGCCGCGAAGCAGTGTCGCGGCGCGATAGGCCAGCGGCGCGAGGACGGGGATCAGCACGCGGGCGACCCCGAGGTACTTGCGAACCTGGCTGGCGCTGAACGGATCCCGCTCGGCCTTCGCGGCCAGCTTCAATGCGGCCTTCTCTTCGGCCTGCAGCGCGGAGATCTGTGCTTTGGCGACCTTGCGCTGGGTGCGGGCCTCGGCGCGCCGGGCTTTGCGATCGTTCTTCGCGCCGAGTTTGGCCTCCAAGCCGGCCTTGTGCTTGAGGGCTTTCGCCTCGGCCTTGCGGCTCGGGCGCCGCTTGCGCTTCGTGAACAACCCCATCGAAGGCCCTCCGTCATGCTGGTTTGCCATGGCAGTACGACGTCGGGGAACGCCCGTCCGCCCCATGTCACGTTTGTCGCTACCCTAGCTTGTGTCCGATGTGCCGCGCCTGCGGCACGGCGTGTCCCCGGCCCCCTCGGTCTCGCTTCCGAGCGGCCAGGACTCGCGCCTACGGCGCCTGCACGAGTGCCGGACACTCGTCCGCCCCGGGGCTTCGAGCATCGCCTACTCCGAAGCGATACGGGCCGCGAACGGGCGCTCGCGACACTCGTACGGCCATGGTCGGGAAAGCATCGTGGGCCGAGTTCATTCGCCACGGGGCGGGTGCGGACTCCGCGCAGGTCGGTCATGCGGTTCGCGGAGTTGTCGGGGGTAGGGACCATACTGCATACGTGTATTCGGGCATCGGCGATCGCAACGGTCGCAATCACGAGGGCGGCCATCGTGACGGCACAGCCGACGATCGGCCGCGCGATGCCACGGCGGCTTTCGTCGATGCCAGGGCGCTGATCGGCTGCAGGCACCGGCTGCATCTCAACGCGGCCAATCCGGAGATGCTGACCGGTGTGACCGAGGATCCCGGGGTTCGGCAGCGACGCGAGGCCGCCTCGGCGCACCGGACGCAGGTGCGGGAAGCGCTGATCGCGGCGGACCCGGACAGTTGGCTGGTGATCGACCCGACGCTGCGCGCGGGGGAGCGGTCCGAGGCGACGCTGCGTGCGTGTGCCGCAGGGACGCACCATATTTGGGGCGGATTGCTGCCGCAGGAGCCCGACACCGGCCGGCGCGGCGGCTCGGAGATCCTGCTGCGCGACCTCGACCGCGGCGGCTACATCCCGGTGATCGTGGTCAACCACAAGGTGACCGACCCGCGTCAGCCCGAGCCCGCCGACTTCCATCCGACCACCTCGGATCTGTATCACTGGGATCCCCAACCGGATCCGCATCGCAAACTGCGTCAGCAGCCGCGCGATCAGCAACGCCTCGCGCACCTCTATCGGATGCTCCAGCGCCACGGACTGGCCAGCCCGGCCCTGGTCGGCGGCGTGATCGGGTATCACTTCGACCGCATCCTCGTGCACGATCTCGGCCTGCTGCTCGCCGATTACGACCGGCGCTACGCCGACCGGATCGCGGTAGTCCGCGGCGAATCGCCGACCGTGCCCTCCAAGGTGCCCGAATGCAGGCAGTGCCCGTGGTGGAGCCGAGGTGTCGCAGGCGAGGGCAGCGCCGAGGGCGTCAGCTGTGAGGGCTGGTTGACCGAACATCGGGACGTGAGTCTGGTGGCGCCGGGTTCGCGCGCGGAGGTGTTGCGCGGGCACGGTGTGGAGACCATCGACGACCTGGCCGCGTGGGTCGGCGACGATCCGGAGGACTGGCAACACGGACCGTTCGACGAAGCCGTGGTGACCGCACGAGCGTGGCTCGCCGGTGCGCCGCTGGTCCGCAAGGTCGACAAGGTGTGGGTGCGCCGAGCCGACGTCGAGGTGGACGTCGACCTGGAGAGTTTCCAGGAATACGGCGCCTACCTGTGGGGCACGCTGCTCGACGGGCAGTACCGGCCGTTCGTCACCTGGGATCCGCTGCCGACCGAGGACGAGGGCCGTTCCTTCGGCGAGTTCTGGACCTGGCTGATGACGGTGCGCGCCGAGGCCACCGCGGCGGGGAAAACCTTTGCCGCCTACTGCTATTCGCGCACCGCCGAAGACAAGTGGCTCTATGAGTCGGCGCGCCGATTCGCGGGACGACCCGGGGTGCCGACGGTCGACCAGGTGCGCTCGTTCGTCGACGGGCCACAGTGGGTGGACATGTTCCAGGCCGTCTCCGACCAGTTCATCTGCCCGAACGGCAAGGGTCTGAAGAAGATCGCGCCGGTCGCGGGCTTCGCATGGCGGGATGCCGAGGCGGGTGGCGAGGCGTCGATGAGCTGGTATCGCCGCGCCGTCGGCTACGACAGCGAACCCGACCTCGGTCAGCGCACCCGGCTGCTGGAATACAACGAGGACGATGTGCGGGCCACCATGGTGCTGCGCGAGTGGATGGACCCCCGCGAACCCGGTCCCCACAGCGCGGACCTCGAGGTTCCTGCCCTCGCCGATTTCGGGCGTCGTAGTATCGCGACGTGACAGAGAGCGTCGAACAACTCGAGTTCCAGGCCGAAACCCATCAGTTGCTCGAGCTGATGATCCACTCGGTCTATTCGAACAAGGACACGTTCCTACGGGAGCTGATATCCAACGCTTCCGATGCCCTGGACAAGCTGCGGCTGGAGTCCTACCGGGATAAGGATCTCCACGTCGACACCTCCGATTTGCACGTCGAGCTGGAGGTCGACGCGGACACACGGATCCTCACCGTGCGCGACAACGGCATCGGCATGTCGCGCGCCGAGGTCGTCGATCTGATCGGCACACTGGCCAAGTCGGGCACCGCGGAGCTGCGCAAGAAGCTGAACGAGGCGAAGAGCACGGCGTCCGCCGCCGATGACCCGGCTGAGCTCATCGGCCAGTTCGGCATCGGCTTCTACTCGACCTTCATGGTCGCCGACAAGGTCACCCTGACCACTCGCAAGGCGGGCGAGACCGAGGGCACCCGCTGGGAGTCCACCGGCCAGTCCACCTACACGATCGAGACGCTGGACGAGGCTCCGCAGGGTACCGCGGTCACGCTGCACCTCAAACCCGCCGACGAGGATGACCACCTCTTCGACTACACCCAGGAGTGGAAGCTCCGCGAGATCGTCAAGAAGTACTCCGACTTCATCGCCTGGCCGATCCGCATGCAGGTCGAGCGGACCGTCACCGAGGGTGAGGGTGAGGACAAGACCGAGAAGACCATCGTCGAGGACCAGACCCTCAACTCCATGAAGGCGCTGTGGACCCGCCCGAAGAGCGAGGTCAGCGACGAGGAGTACAAGGAGTTCTACAAGCACGTCAGCCACGGCTGGGACGATCCGCTGGAAATCATCCCGATGAAGGCCGAGGGCACGTTCGAATACCAAGCTCTGCTGTTCGTTCCGTCGCACGCGCCGTTCGACCTGTTCACCCGCGAGCACAAGCGCGGTGTGCAGCTCTACGTGAAGCGGGTGTTCATCATGGACAACTGCGAAGAGCTGATGCCGGAGTACCTGCGCTTCGTCAAGGGTGTGGTGGACGCTCAGGACCTTTCGCTCAATGTTTCTCGCGAGATCCTGCAGCAGGACCGGCAGATCCAGATGATCCGCAAGCGCCTGGTGAAGAAGATCCTTTCGACGGTCAAGGACCTGCAGGCGGCTGAAGACCAGGCGAAGTATCAGACCTTCTGGAAGGAGTTCGGTCGCGTCCTCAAGGAGGGCCTGCTCTCGGACTTCGACAACCGCGAGACCCTGCTGCAGGTGTCGTCGTTCGCCTCGACGAACTCCGGCGCCGAGCTCACCACGCTGGCCCAGTACATCGAGCGGATGCAGGACGGCCAGGACGCGATCTACTACATGACCGGCGAGAGCCGTCAGCAGGTGGAGAGCTCTCCGCACATGGAGGCTTTCAAGGCCAAGGGCCGCGAGGTGCTGATCCTCACCGACCCGGTCGACGAGATGTGGGTCGGTTCGGTGACCGACTTCGACGGCAAGCCGTTCAAGTCCGTCGCCAAGGGCGAGGTCGATCTGGAGTCCGAGGAGGAGAAGAAGGCCTCCGAGGCGCTGCGCGAACAGCAGGACAAGGACTTCGCCGAGGTGCTCACCTGGCTCGGCAAGGCCCTCGATGACAGCGTCAAGGAGGTGCGCCTGACCAGCAGGCTCACCACCTCTCCTGCCTGTCTGGTCGGTGACGTCTTCGACTTCACCCCGATGCTGGAGCGGATGTATCGCGCCTCGGGCCAGCCGGTCCCGGAAACCAAGCGGATTCTCGAGCTCAACCCGACCCATCCGCTGGTCACCGGTTTGCGCGACGCCTACGACACCCGCAAGGAGGACGCCGACGCGGGCAAGGTTCCCGAGCTCACCGAAACCGCCGAACTGCTGTATGGCACCGCGGTTCTGGCCGAGGGCGGCGAGCTGAAGGACCCGGCCCGGTTCGCGCACATCCTCACCGATCGGCTCACCCGCACGCTCTGAGCGCTGTCCCGCTGTCCCGCCACTCCGCGTCTTCAGGCCAGATTTTTGTGCCGCGGCCGTGGCGTCGGCGGCCGGCGGTGCGGGGTGGGTGAGTTGGCTGGTACCCCGTGAGTTACCCATGTGCTCACGAGATCAGTTGTCACGTGGGTTGCACCATGTGACGGGCCGCAATCGGGCCCGTCACATGGTCGACTTTCGGGGACAGACAATGGTGGGTGAGTTCGCCGACCTTTTGGTCAGCGTAGAAGTCCTTCGCGCACAGTGATATTCGCGTGGGTGGGTAGGGTCTCGCGGGTGGCGCGACTAGCCTTGGGCGAGTCGAAAGGATCGTCCGAATGCCAGGAAACCCGCTCGCGGCCGCTGAACCTTGGGATCTCGTCGCCGACGGATACGCCGAATTCGCGCCCGCGATCATGGAGCCCTTCTCCGCTCGCGCGCTCGAACTGGCGGGATTGTCTGTGGATTCGGAGGTAGTCGATATCGCGGCGGGAACGGGCATGCTGAGTCTGCTCGCCGCCGAGCGGGTGGCGCAGGTGCAGGCCATCGATTTCTCCGAGCCGATGATCCGCAGGCTGGTCGCGGCGGTTGACGCCGCATGCCTGACCAATATCGAGGCTCAGGTGGGGGATGGGCAGGCGTTGCCGTTCGATGCGGACCGATTCGCCGCCGGCTTCTCGATGTTCGGGTTGATGTTCTTTCCCGACCGCGCCAAGGGCTTCGCCGAATTGTTCCGGGTGCTGCGCCCGGGCGGCACCGCCGTGGTGTCGAGCTGGGCGCCGGTCGTCGATTCGCCGCTCATGCGAATGATGTTCGGCGCCTTCACCGCCGCCGACCCGAGCATCCAGGAGCCGCAGCCCAACTTCGTGAGCCTGGAGAATCCGGACGTCTTCGCCACCGAAATGCGCCGGGCCGGATTCGCGGGCGTGAGCATTCAGCGCCACACCATCTCGCTGAGCTTCGGCAGCGCCGACGAGATGTGGGAAACGATGGTTTGCAGCAGCGCACCGATGGTCCTGACGCGCCGCAACGTCGGCGAAGAGGTCTGGGCCGAGCGCGCCGCGCTCATGCGCGCATATCTCGCGGACAACTACCGCCCGAATAAGCCGCTGTCCACCACGGCCTTCCTCGGCATCGGTCACAAGCCGCGGCCCTGATATCGCCCGGTACAGCGAACACCCCGCCATTCCGGCCGGGCCGGAGTGACGGGGTGCGTGCGTTTGTACGGCAGGTAGTTACCGCGGGGCCATGCGCAGCGCGCCGTCCATCCGGATGGTCTCGCCGTTGAGGTAGTCGTGCTCGACGATGTACTGCGAGAGCTGCGCGTACTCGTCGGGGCGGCCGAGGCGGGACGGGAACGGGACGCCTGCCTCGAGGCCCTTGCGGTACTCCTCGGTGACACCGGCCAGCATCGGGGTGTCGATGATGCCGGGGGCGATGGTGTTCACGCGGATGCCGAACTGGGCCAGGTCGCGCGCGGCGGGCACCGTCATGCCGTGCACGCCGCCCTTGGAGGCGGAGTACGCGATCTGGCCGATCTGGCCCTCGAAGGCGGCGACCGATGCGGTGTTGATGATGACGCCGCGCTGGCCGTACTCGTCGACCGCGTCGGTCTTGGCGATGGCGTCGGCGGCCAGGCGCATGACGTTGAAGGTGCCGAGCAGGTTCACCGTGATGACCGTGCGGAACAGCTCCAGGTCGTGCGGGCCGTTCTTGGAAAGGATGCGGCCTGCCCAGCCGACACCGGCGCAGTTCACGGCGATGCGCAGCGGCGCACCGGACTCGACGACCTTGGCGACCGCAGCGCTGACCTCGTCGTTGCTGGTGACATCGGCCGGAATCAGGGTGACACCCTCGGGCACGTTGTCGCCCGCGCGCTCGATCGACTGCGGCACGTCGAAGCCGAAGACGGTGGCGCCCAGTTCGGCGAAACGCTTGGCAGTGGCGGCGCCGAGGCCGGATGCGCCTCCGGTGACAATGGCGGCGGAACCCGAAATCTCCACGATGGTCCTCTCGTTCGTGACAGCCAGTTGGCCTTTCGTCAATTGCACCCTAATAGGTAGAGCCGGGCGGAGCCCGCGCCGGGCCGAGCGCAGATGAGACAGCCGCCGAGCCGATCACAGTGAGAGCCTGATCACGGTGCTCTCTCACCGTCTGTGGTGGCAAGATTATTTGCGAACATTTATGTTCATCGGTGGTACCGTCGCAAGATGAACGTGTTCTCCTCCGTGTCTGTCGCGGATCGGCGAATCCTCATTACCGGTGCGGCGCGCGGAATCGGGGCGGCGCTGGCTCGGCAGTTGCACGCGCGCGGGGCCAAGGTCGCGCTGCTCGGGCTGGAGGCGGAGCTGCTGGCCGAGGTGGCGCACGAATGCGGTGACGCGCCATGGCGTTACTGCGACGTCGGGGACTCCGCGCAGGTGGAGCGGGTGGTGGCCACGCTGGTCAGTGAGCTGGGCGGGCTCGATGTCGTGGTGGCCAATGCCGGCGTGGCGCGGCAGTTGGCACTGCTCGGCGGCGATCCCGCGGTGATGGAGGAGACCCTGGCGGTCAATGTGCTCGGCGTCTACTACACGCTGCGCGCCGCCGGCCCGCACATGTGTCATCCGGACGGGTACGCATTGATCGTCTCGTCGCTCGCGGCCGCGGTGAATCTCCCGCTGGCCGGGGCATACAGCGCGTCGAAGGCCGGAGCCGAGGCGCTCGGCAATACCCTGCGCAACGAGATCAGGCACACCGGCGCCAAAGTGGGCATCGCCTACTTCGCCGAGCTCGACACCGATATGACCACCCGCGGCTTCGGCACCGCCGCCGCGCGGGCCATCCTCGGCCGGTCCACCGTATCGGGCGTCGCACCGCTCGGCCCTGCGATCGATGCGGTCGAACGGGCTATCGCCCGCCGCAAGCGCAAGGTTGTTTCACCGTGGTGGGTGGCCTTGGCGCTGCCGTTCCGGCCGATCGCCCAGCGTGCTGTCGATATCGCACTGCGCCGCGGGGTCGCGCAGGCGCTGGAGATCGCGCGCACCGAAGAGGCGCCCTTCACCACCGACCAGCCGTCGCGGCCCCATAGAAGGGAGCGACAGTCCTAGCGTGACCGAGTATCGAACCAGACCGAACACACCCGGAGCCACCGAATGACCGAACCGGCCAGTACCGTCCGCCAACTCCCCCGGGGCCGCCACGGCCTGCCGAGGGAGCAGGTGATCGCCTCGCAGCGCGATCGGATCCTGGACGCGATGGCCGAGGTGATGGCCGAAAACGGTTATGTCGGAACATCGGTCGCGGCGGTGCTGAAACGCGCGGGAGTATCGCGGGAGACCTTCTACGAGCAGTTCCGTTCCAAGGAAGACTGTTTCGAGGCGGCCTATGAGCGGGCGGTCGGCCAATCGCTGTCCCGGATCGCGGAGGCCGCGGCGCCACCCGCCGATTCGGCCGCGGCCGACCAGGACCGACCTGGGCCCGATCCCGAACGGATGGACCGCATTCTCACCGCCTATCTCGACGGCCTCGCCGACGAGCCTGCCTATGCCAGGTTGTTCCTCGTCGAGGTCTACGCGGTGGGTTCCAAGGCGGTGGCGCGCCGGGCTCTGCTGCAGGAGTCGTTCGTTGCCTTGATCGCCGATGTCCTCGGTGCGCGCACCGAGGAGCAGCGCTTCGCCTGTCAGACTCTCGCCGCGGCGGTCAGTGCGATGGTCACTGCTCGAATTGCGGCCGACGATCTGGATGGACTTCGTGGGTTGCGCGGGCCGCTATTGGATCTGGTCCGTCGTAGTGGTGATCTGTTCGGGACGGCGATGGTGCGCCACCGCGCCGTGCGCGCATGAGCAGCACGGCACCGGCGGCGGCGGCGGGTGCGATGGCGGCGAGCGCGGCACCGGGCAGCACGCCCATACCCGGCATCGCCGCAGCGAGCAGGGTCGCGGTACCGAAGTAGAGGAACAGCAATCCGGAGCAGATTCCGATCACGTGCTCCGGGAGATGTTTGCCCACCAGAATTCCGGCTCCGATAGCGAGCGCGTCGGCCGCGACCATGCCGATCGTCGATCCGATCCAGACGCCGAACCAACTGTTGTCGGTGGCGAGCGCGGCGGTCGCGAACATGGTCCGGTCGCCGAGTTCGGCGAGCAGGAAGGCCGAGAGCACCACGAAATACGGCGCGGTGGTCGAGCGCGGCGGCGTGGATTCGGTGTCATCGGCTGCGGCACCGAGGTGTTCACGCAACGTCCACAGGCCGACGGCGAGGAAGGTGATCGCGGCGACCAGCGAGATCGCCCGGGTCGGCAGTGCGGTCCCCAGGAAGAACCCGATGCCGACCGAGATCAGGTGCACCGCCGCGGTGGCGGAGGCGATCGCGCCGAGCACGACCCACCAGCGGTAGCGCAGCGCGAATGTCAGCGCCATCAGCTGGGATTTGTCGCCGAGTTCGGCCAGAAAGACGATACCGACGCTCAGCAATATCGTGGCGATCATGTGTGCACTCCCGGGTCTCCGGCCTGCCTGCCTGGAGAACGGGGTACGTCTCCGGCCGACAACGAAATAGATGTCTAGGCCGAAGGTCTCGCCCACCGGATCGATGCCGGTTCACACCGCCGGACCCGCGCCATCGGTGTGGCGGCAGGTCAGTATGTCGACTGCATGATTGGGGGCTACTCCCCTTCGTTGCTTCCGACTGTACCCCGGTGCTAGCGGGATGCCAACTCGCTGTTATCGAAATCGCAATGCGCACAATAAGTTTGGCAATCCACGTAGCAGTTTTCGGGTACCCTCACGCGGCGAGCAGCATGGCAAGAACCGCAGTGTCGGGATCACTGATCGGGTCCAGTCCCACCCGGCTGACCAGCGAGGTGATGGTGCCATCCGACTCGGCTTCCGCCCAGGCCGCTCGATGCTCCAGCCCCAGGTGCGGGACGCCGGGCAGTAGTACGCAGCCCGACGCCGCGCCCGCGCATTCCGGCAGCGAAGGCCGGGTTTCCGAGGGCGGATGCAGCATCAGGAGAGCGGTCGGCACATGATCGGCAAACCGGCCGGGAGCCAGCGCCTCCGCGCCGAGCACCGGCCCTTCTGCCAGCACCATTCCCACCGTGCCGGGTTGCGGGTCGTCGGGCAGATCCTCGCGGACGCCGAACACGGTCGAGGTGGTCAGTAGCCCCGGCATGGTGGCCACCCGGACAGCGAGCACCAGGACCTGCGCCCATTCCTTGGTGGTATCCGGCCAGCGGCCGGAGATGACGAACCCGCGCAGCGATCCGCGAGCTTGGAACGGCGTGATGCCGATCGGTCCGTTCGTGTGCATGGTGCCTCCCGTCATAGAACCGGGGGCGGCGTTGCCCGTCCTCGTACCCTGGACTCTCGAGAATGGCTTACGAATCACCTGGCACACAAGTACCAAAGAGTGCTAACCAGGCAAAACGGAACCAGCCCGTAGTCGGCGGTGCCGACCACGGGCTGGTGATGTTCGCACTCGATGCAGGCCACAGCCCATTTTCAGGCCGGGTGTGTCGCCGCAAGCCTGCCGCGAATAGCGACCCCTCGCCACGACAACGCCTGCCGACCGACGCGAGACCGACGACCAGAGTTCGCGGCCCGCCTCGCGTCCACGACACCCGAGACGTGCCCACCAAAGTCGCAAGCTCAGCTATCACCGCCCCCACTGGGCACGATGACTTTCGAACGCAGCGAGACCTGGCATGAGTTCGCGGCCCGCTTGCTTCCACAACCGCCGAAGCGCATCGACCGAAGTCGCAAGCTCAGCTACCCACGCCCCCACTAGGCACGATGACGCCTTCCGAGCGCAGCGAGACCGAGCGCTAGAGTTCGCGGCCCGGGGACCGAGCCCACCCGGGCACACCCCTGGGCCCACGCGCCCAGAAACAACGCGGCGGAAACAGGCCCAAGGGGGCCCC